>NZ_JBVJAH010000014.1:119268-181472 GCF_055590785.1 Streptomyces sp. NPDC041796 | reverse complement strand
CGCCCGGTTACATTCCGAACCCGGAAGCTAAGCCTTTCAGCGCCGATGGTACTGCAGGGGGGACCCTGTGGGAGAGTAGGACGCCGCCGAACAATTTTTAGCCTCAGTCCCCGGACCTTAGTGTCCGGGGACTGAGGCATTTTTGCGTTTACAGTCGGGTTATGCGCTATGAATTGGTCATCTTCGACAATGACGGCGTCCTCGTCGACAGCGAGCCGCTTTCCAACACCCTCCTGGCCGGCTACCTGACGGAGCTGGGGCACCCCACCTCGTACGAGGACTCCCTGCGGGACTACATGGGGGCGGCCATGCACCGAGTGCATGATCTGGTCCTGGAGAGGACCGGGCAGCGGCTGCCCGAGGACTTCGACGACACCTTCCACGGGCGGGTGTTCGCCGCCTTCGAGCGGGAGCTGGAGGTGGTCGCCGGGGTGCCGGAGATGCTGGAGAAGCTGGCCGCCGAAGAGGTGACGTACTGCGTTGCCTCCTCCGGCAGCCATGAGCGGATCCGGGTGGGGCACCGGAAGACCGGGCTGGACCGGTGGTTCCGGGAAGGCAGCGTCTTCAGTGCGCAGGACGTGGGACGGGGCAAGCCGGCGCCGGACCTGTTCCTGTATGCGGCCGAGCGGATGGGCGTCGCGCCCGAGCGGTGTGTCGTCATCGAGGACAGTCCCCTCGGGGTACGGGCGGCCCTGGCGGCCGGGATGGATGTGTACGGCTTCACGGCCATGACCCCGGCCGACAAGCTGGCCGGGGTGAACGCCTGCTTCGACGACATGCGGGAGTTGCCCGGGCTCCTCGCGTGAGTGATCTACCCATGAGTAGGGGAGCGCCTTACGCTGTGCCGCCATGACGGATGCGCGGTTGCGGCGTGGGCGGGGCTCACTGGCGGTCTCCTTCTTCGTCCAGGGGGTGACCTTCGCGCTGCTGGTGACGCGTATCCCCGCCATTCAGGACCGGTACGGGATGTCCGACGCCCTGCTGCCGGTCTTCCTCGCGGCCGTCCCCGTCCTCGCCGGTGTGGGGAGTGTGGCGGCGGGGAAGCTGGTGCGGCGGGTGGCGCCGAGCCTGGTGCTCCGGTGGGCGCAGCCCGTCGTGCTGCTGTCACTCCTGGGCGTGGGGGCGGGAGAGCGGCTGTGGCACCTGGGTGTGGCCCTGGGGGTATTCGGGCTGGCGGTCGGGGCGCTGGACGCGTCGATGAACATGCTCGGAGTGAGCCTTCAGTGCGCATACGGGCGCAGCATCATGCTCGGGTTCCACGCCGCTTACAGCCTGGGCGGGATCGTCGGGGCGTCGCTGGCGTGGGCGGCGGTGCACTGGGGGGTGGCGTTGGGCCTTTCGTACCTCTCCGTCGTCGTGGTGGCGCTGCCGGCGGTGTTGGCGGTGAGCGGGTGGTACGGGGACGGTGAGCGGCGTGCCCAAGGCCCGGCGGGGCGTCCGGTGGGTGTCCTGGTGCCTCTGTGCCTGGTGATGACGTTCGCGTACATCGGTGACTCGACGGTGGCGAACTGGAGCGCGAAGTACCTGACGGACGTGTTGGGCGGGTCGGAGGAGCTGGCGACGGTTCCGTACAACGCCTATATGGTCACGACCCTGTTGGGGCGGGCGCTCGGGGACCTCGGGGTGCGGAGGTTCGGGGCGGTGGCCGTGGTGCGGGGTGGTGCGGTGCTGGCGGCGGTCGGGTTCGGGGTGGTGGCCGGGGCGACGGGGGCGTGGGCGGGCGTGGCGGGCTTCACCGTGCTGGGGTTCGGCTTGAGCGTGCTGGTGCCGCAGACGTTCGCGGCGGCGCGTGGGGACGCGGAGGTGGCACGGCTGAACGTCTTCAACTATCTGGGCTTCCTGGTCGGGTCGCCGTTGGTGGGGGCGCTGGGGGACGCGTGGAGCTATCGCGGGGCGATGCTGGTGCCGCTGGTGTTGGTGCTGGTGACGCTGCGGTATGCCCGTTGGTTCGGTGTTGAACCGGACCGATACGGTGGCGGGCATGAGCGGCCGCGCACTGTTGATGTGGGATGACGCACTTACCGGGTACGACTTCGGGGCCGGGCACCCGATGGATCCGGTGCGGCTCGCGCTGACCATGGGGTTGGTGCGGGCGTACGGGCTGGACCGTCAGGTGGACGTGGTGGCCGCCAAGCCGGCCGGGGACTCGACGCTGCGGCTTGTGCACCGCGAGGACTACGTGGGGGCCGTACGGGCGGCCTCGGCGGACCCGGGGGCGGCGGATCAGGGTTACGGGCTGGGGACCATGGACGACCCGGCGTTCGCCGGGATGCACGAGGCGTCGGCGCTGATCGCGGGTCAGTCGGTGGGCGCGGCCGAGGCGGTGTGGCGCGGGGAGGCCGCCCACGCGGTGAACTTCGCGGGCGGGCTGCACCACGCGATGCCCGGGTCCGCGGCGGGCTTCTGCATCTACAACGACGCGTCGCTGGCGATCGCCCGGCTGCTGGAGCTGGGCGCCGAGCGGGTGGCGTACGTGGACGTGGACGTGCACCACGGGGACGGCGTCCAGGCGGCGTTCTGGGAGGACCCGAGGGTGCTGACCGTCTCGCTGCACGAGCACCCGCGCACGCTGTTCCCGGGGACCGGGTGGCCGGAGGAGACGGGCGCGGCGGGGCCCGCCGAGGGCGGCGCGGCGAACGTGGCGCTGCCGGCCGGTACGGGGGACGAGGGCTGGCTGCGGGCGTTCCACTCGGTGGTGCCCGAGCTGCTGGCGGACTTCCGGCCCCAGGTGCTGGTGACGCAGCACGGGGCGGACACGCACTTCGAGGACCCCCTGGCCCACTTGGCGGTGTCGCTGGACGCCCAGCGGGCGGTCCAGGTGGCGTGCCACGAGCTGGCGCACGAGTACGCCGAGGGGCGGTGGGTCGCGCTCGGAGGCGGCGGGTACGCGGTCGTGGACGTCGTACCGCGGTCCTGGACGCATCTGGTGGGGATCGCGGCGGACGCTCCGGTGGAGCCCGAGTCGGTGATCCCCTCGTCGTGGCGGGACGAGGTGTACGCGCGGACGCGGCAACTGGCGCCGGGGCGGATGACCGACGGCCGGTGGCCGGTGGCGTGGCGGGGCTGGGACGAGGGGTACGACCCGGCGGACCGGCTGGACCAGGCGGTGCTGGCGGCGCGGCGGGCGGTGTTCCCGCTGCGGGGGCTGCTGCCGTAGGGGTCGGCCGGTCGGTCGGGAGGGGGTCGTGGACGGCGGGTCCGTCCGTGCAGCGGTCGCCCCTCCGGCGCGGTAGTGCCCACCGGTCGTGCCCACCGCCCGGTTACGCCAACTGTGGGGTGCTGCGGCTGTTCTGGCGCCGTTTCGGGCGGGCTGCGGCAGCATCGGCAGGGTGTTGAGTACCGGTGCGCTGCGCGCGCATTTATTGGCGGCCAGGCTGGCCGGCCCGGTGGCCACCTCGCGGGAGGACAGCCTGCGGAGCTATCGCCTCTTCGCGGCCCGGGACCCTCGGGTGACGCTCGGTCTGGATCCGCGGTGGCCGTGGGACGAACGGGACCTTTTGCGGCTGATGGCCGACAAGTGCGGGGTCTCCGGCGACCCCGCGTACCGGTCCGGACCTGATGTCATCGACCCGGAGCGGACGCTGAGCGCGCTCGGCGCCTTCGCCGCGCGGCTCGGGGAGGCGGCCCGCAGGCGGGCGCCGGTGCTGCTCGGGACCGGCCATCCGCACCGACTGCTCGGTTTCTACGCCGGGCTCGCAGACGCTTTGTCGGCGGCCGGATGTCTCGTTCTCACACCCGCGAGGGGGCGATGTGTCGACATAACGACCCGGTTCGGCGTACGTACGTACAGCCTTGACTACGTACGGGGAGTCGCGTTGGTGCGGGAACCAGGGAGTGAAGGCGCCGGTTGTGAGCCCGGCGCACACACCCATTCACCACTCCCCGTCAGGGCCGCTCTGGAGGGTCTCGCGGAGGCCGGAGGACCGCTTCCGGAGCTTGTCGTCGGAGACCACGGATGGGTCTGCGGAGCAGGTCAGCTGGGTATTGAGGCTGTCGGCCTGGCCGACACGGACGACCCCGCGCTGTTCGTCGGGGAGGCGGAGGGGCGCGTGTCCGTGGCGGTCCCGATCGATGACGCTGTGCGGTCCGATTACTACCGACCGCTTACTCGCTATGTACTCAATCGAGCGTGTCTGTCACAGTAGGCGGCCGGTGGTAGCTCCTCTTCCCCACTCGTATCACCCGCCCCTAGTCTGGTGAGTGAGCGCACCGCGACGAAGAGTCACCGGAGGGGAAGCCGGTGGGCGTTGTGGGCGGAAGGTACAGGTGGGTCATGGCTGCTGCTGGCGAGAGGCCTCTCAACGAGGTCAAGTTCCTGACCGTGGCGGAAGTCGCCTCGGTGATGCGAGTGTCGAAGATGACCGTGTACCGCTTGGTGCACAGCGGTCATCTGCCGGCGATCCGGGTGGGAAGGTCATTCCGGGTTCCGGAGCAAGCGGTTCACGAGTACCTCCGTGAGTCCTTTGTGGGGGTGGAGACCGCCTAGCGGTCGATCGTGGGGGTCCCACGTACCCCTCGGATTACAAGCTCGGCGCTCTGGCCGGTAGGCTAGGCCGACGTAGGTCGTGTGGGCCCAGACGCCCCGCACCGAGATCCCCGCTCATGCGGGGGTGTTCCGAGAAGTGAGCGAGGGTAGTCGTGGGCTCTGTTATCAAGAAGCGGCGCAAGCGGATGGCCAAGAAGAAGCACCGCAAGCTGCTCAAGCGCACCCGCGTTCAGCGTCGCAACAAGAAGTAAGCGACGGCTGTACGTGCGCCATCGCGGCCCTCCCACCGGTTCCGGTGGGAGGGCCGCGGTGTTTGGCGCGGCGTCCGACGAGGTACCTCCGGGGGTGCGGCGGTCATCACAGCGCACCATTCACCCGCTACGGTGGCGCATGGACGAGGACCGAACGGAAGGCGCTGATCTTGGGAAAGGTCGTGCTCGTCACCGGCGTGGCCCGGCAGCTCGGCGGCAGGTTCGTCCGCCGGATTCAGCGGGACCCCGATGTGGAGCGGGTGATCGGCGTGGACGCCGTGCCACCCGCGCACCAGTTGGGTGCCGCGGAGTTCGTCCGGGCGGACATCCGCCAGCCCGCCATAGGGCGGGTCCTGGCGGAGTACGGGGTCGACACGGTGGTCCATATGGATGTCACCGGGACACCGCTGGGCGCCGGGGGCCGGACGGTGGTCAAGGAGACCAACGTCATCGGCACCATGCAGCTGCTCGGCGCGTGCCAGAAGTCGCCGACGGTCAGCCGGCTGGTCGTGAAGTCCAGTACGAACGTGTACGGATCCGCGCCCCGCGACCCGGCCGTCTTCATGGAGACCACCCCGCCGAAGTCCCTGCCGAGCGGAGGCTTCGCGAAGGACGCCGTCGAGGTGGAGGGCTATGTGCGGGGCTTCGCGCGCCGACGGCCCGATGTGGCGGTGTGCGTGCTGCGGTTCGCCAACATCCTCGGGCCCACGGCGGACTCCCCGCTCGCCGAGTACCTCTCACTGCCCGTCCTGCCCACGGTGTTCGGCTACGACCCGCGGCTGCAGTTCGTCCACGAGGACGACGTCATCGAGGTCCTGCGGATCGCCTCCCACGAGCCGCGGCGCGGCACGCTCAACAGCGGCACGTTCAACCTGGCCGGTGACGGGGTGCTGACGCTCTCGCAGTGCTCGCGGCGGCTGGGGCGGCCGACGGTTCCGGTGCTGATGCCGGCGGTCACATGGATCGGTTCGGCGCTGCGCACGCTCGGTGTGACCGACTTCTCACCCGAACAGATCCGGCTGCTGATGCACGGACGGGTGGTCAGCACCGCGCAGATGCGCGAGACGCTCGGGTTCGAGCCGAAGTACACGACCGCGGAGACCTTCGCGGACTTCGCGCGCAGCCGCGGCCCCGGCCTACTGCCGCCGGAGGCCCTCGCGGGGGCGGTCGACCGGATCGCCGCGTCGCAGCTGCCGTTCCTGGGTGGCGGCGGTGCGAAGACGACTCACAGCGCCGGATGAGGGAGCGCGATTCAACGATGGCGGACGCCAAGGTCATTCCGTTCGACGACGACCGGTCACGCGCGAACGGGACCGCCCCACGACCGGGGCGCCGGCGATCCCTACTGGGCGGCGGTGGACGGCGACGGAACGGTGAGGGCGCGGTGAGCCCGCTGCCAGGACCGGGGCCGCAGCCGTCCGAGGCGGCGCCCGCGGCGCCCGCCCCGGACGCGCCGTCCGCGCCGGACGCTTACGGGGCGGATGCCGGAGAGGGCGCCCCGGCCGGCAGGGGCGCCGGCCACTGGGAGCGGCGGCTGGCGGGCGGCCTGGCGTTCCTGAGGCGGCGCGTCACCGGCGAGTACGAGGTCGACGAGTTCGGGTACGACGAGGAGCTCACCGACCAGGTCCTGATGTCACTGCTGCGACCGCTGTACGAGAAGTACTTCCGCGTCGAGGTGAAGGGCATCGAGAACATCTCGTCCGAGGGCGGGGCGCTGGTGGTGGCGAACCATTCGGGGGTGCTGCCGCTGGACGGGCTGATGATGCAGGTCGCCGTGCACGACAATCACCCGGCCGGGCGGCATCTGCGGCTGCTCGCCGCGGACCTCGTCTTCATGCTGCCAGTCGTCAACGAGCTGGCCCGCAAGGCGGGGCACACACTGGCGTGCGCGGAGGACGCGGAGCGGCTGCTCCAGCGCGGCGAGGTCGTCGGGGTGATGCCGGAGGGCTTCAAGGGCATCGGGAAGCCCTTCAGCGAGCGCTACAAGCTCCAGCGGTTCGGCCGCGGCGGTTTCGTGTCGACCGCGCTGCGGGCGGGTGCGCCGATCGTGCCGTGCTCGATCGTGGGGGCGGAGGAGATCTACCCCATGATCGGCAATGTGAAGACCCTCGCGCGGGTGCTGGGCATTCCGTACTTCCCCGTCACCCCGACGTTCCCCTGGCTGGGGCCGCTGGGCGCGGTGCCGCTGCCGACGAAGTGGACGATCCAGTTCGGTGAGCCGATCCCGACGGACCACTTCCCGCCGGAGGCGGCGGAGGACCCCATGCTGATGTTCAACCTGACGGACCAGGTGCGGGAACAGATTCAACACACGCTGTACAAGCTGCTGGTGCAGCGGCGGTCGGTGTTCTTCTGACGAATCTGGTTCTTCCGACGAACGGCTGATGGGTGGGTGCCCTCCTCGGGGAGGCCACCCACCCATCGGTCTGTCCGCTACCTCGCGTCTTCCTCGTCGATGCCCAGGCCCGGGATGATGCCGGGGAGGATCGGCGGGATCGTGACGTCCGGGGCCGGCGGCGCGGAGGGCTGACTACTGCCGCCGCCGCTGCCGCTGCCCGTGGCCGGGGGCGGCGTGGTCGGGTCCGGTTCGAGCAGGCCGCCCGTGTTGCCGCCGAGCAGGCCGTCGTCCTTCGCCGCGCCGGACCCGGAACCGGAGGGGCCGGGCTTGCTGCTGCTGCCCGAGGGCCGGGACTCCGGGGTGGACGGGGCCTGGCGGGACGGTCGGGAGCCGGAGGATTCCTCGGTGGCGCCCGGCCGGCCGGATCCCCTGCTGTCGCTCCGCTCCGGGGGTTGCGGCAGCTGGGACTGGAGAGGCCCGACCTCTTCGTCTATGGCGGCGAAGACGTCGCTCACCTCGTCCCGTACGTCGGTGAGCTGGACGGGCAGCCGGTCGCGCAGGCCGTTCCAGGCCTCCCGGTGGTTGCGGGCGAACGAATTGAGCGTGGCCATCGGGGCGATGGTGCCGCCCTTCTCGTACGCCAGGCGGAGCAGCCGGTGGCCTTCGGTGGCGTCGTGCTTCATGCCGTTGAGCGCTCGCCGAATCTCACCCAGGGACTCATGGTCCAGAGCCCCGGACCGGTCGCGCTCGATCAGGCGACGGGCCTCGTTGAGCCGGGTGGAGGCCTGGTCGAGGTAGATCTCGCCCCGGTCGGCGTCGTCGTCCGCCATACCGAGCTTGAGGTCTTCCATACCCCGCTTGAGCCCATAGAGCGAGTCACCGGGGAGGGCGTCGGAACTGGCAGCGGCCACCCCGCTGAACGCGCCCGCCGCCACTCCGACCGTGAGGCCGCCGGCGGCGAGCCCCTTCGACCAGCGCGAACGGGGCCGCAACTTCCGGAGCGCGGTGGCCCGGTGGGCACCCCGCCCGGTCGCCGCCCGCTGCTCCGGCACCGTAGGGCCCGCGGATGCGCTCCCTTCGGCGAACATCGCTTCCATGGCGGCGACGAGCTGGGCTCGCTGCACCACCTTCACTTCGGGGTCCAACTCCGGCTTTCGCAGCTCGGCGAGACCGTTCGCCAGGGCCAACAGCCGACCCTGCTCGGTCGGTTCGACCGATGCCTCGGGCTGCTCGGCCGCCTGCTCTTCCAGGGCCTGGGCGAAGGCGTTCGCCCGCCGGTGCGCCGATACGTTCGCGATCACTGGCGGCACCTCCTCTCGTCATCACGGTCGACTCCCCGGGGGTTCCGGAAGGTTGCACACCTTGAGCACATCCACACGAACGAGTGAGTGGCTGGGGTCAGGGTGTGACCACAGGGAGCCTGCATCCCGAACAACGAGCGGCTCGGCACTTGGGTTACGCACGAAAGATGATCGGACCAGCGCGTCATCGAGGCGTCACCGACGGTGAGTTGGGGTACGGGGTCAGCGGGCGTCTTCGGGCAGCAGACGGGCCAGGGTGCGGACCGCCCGGTACTGGAGGGTCTTGATCGCACCTTCGTTCTTGCCCATGACGCGGGCGGTCTCCGCGACGGACAGGCCCTGGAGGAAGCGCAGGGTCACGCACTCCTGCTGCTGCGGGTTCAGCTTGCGGACCGCCTCCAGGAGGGCGGCGTTGGAGAGGGACTCCAGGACCGAGTCCTCCGGGCTGCGCTCGACCTCGTTGGCGTCGAGCATTTCGCCGGTGGTCACTTCCAGTCGGAATCGGCTCGACTTGAAGTGGTCGGCGACCAGGTTGCGAGCGATGGTGACCAGCCAGGCGCCGAAATCGCGCCCCTGCCAGGTGAAGGTGGAGATCCGGCGCAGGGCGCGCAGGAACGTCTCACTGGTCAGGTCCTCGGCCGTCGCCTTCCCGCCGACGCGGTAGTAGATGTAGCGGTAGACGGTGTCGCTGTACTGGTCGTACAGGCGGCCGAAGGCGTCGGCCTCGCCGGCCTGGGCGCGCTCGACCAGTTCCATCATGCGTGCGCTGTCGCTGTCGGCGGTGGGTCGGCGGGCGGTGGTCGAGGTGCCCGAACCGCCCCGGCCGCCGCGTCTCCCGACGGCTGCACCGCCGTCGGCGAGGGCATAGCAAGGACCGGCGAGTGCCGGTGAGGCGAAGGCCGGGACGGCGTACGCGGTGGGGACGAAGCCGCGCAGATGGTCGATGACCGTCGCGCGGAGCGTAGCCAGGCCCGAGGCGTCAACCCCGACGTGTGGGTACACGGGACTCCCAGAGGCAGAGCTTCCATCACGTGCAGTACGGAACCTTTCACCCGTCGTAGCGACGGGTGGGGGTCTCGTATGCGTCTGAGGAGAATAACGCTTAGTGCAGGGAGCGCTACGCCGAGTTGCTCAAATCATCGATTCAGTCGCTTCTCTTGCGTCTACGCGGCTGATCAAGTCGCACTTCGTGACCAGTTATTGATCGGATTACTTCGATAAGTGCTTGGGTGCGGGATCTCTTGTGCCCGAGTGCGTACGGGGCGACTGGCACGGGTCCGAGGGGGGTAAGAGGCTCGGATTGGCCGCGGGCGGAGGGCGGCCGAGGGCGGCCGCAGGGGAAGAGGGAGCGAGGCGGGCGCGGCGGGGTGCCGGGCGCGGCCGTCAGCGGCGGCGGCGGTGGAGGGCCACGGCGGCGGCCGTACCGCCGGCGATGGCGCCGACGCCCGCGGCGGCCGGGATGCCCACCTTGGCCGCCTTGCGGCCCGTGCGGTAGTCGCGCAGCCGCCACTCGCGCTCGCGCGCGTACCGGCGCAGCTTGGTGTCCGGGTTGATGGCGTAGGGGTGGCCCACCAGGGACAGCATGGGGATGTCGTTGTGGCTGTCGCTGTACGCCGCACAGCGCGACAGGTCCAGGCCCTCGGCGGCGGCCAGGGCCCGGACCGCCTCGGCCTTGGCTGGGCCGTGCAGGGGCTCGCCGACGAGTTTGCCGGTGTAGACGCCGTCGACGGATTCGGCGACCGTGCCGAGCGCCCCCGTCAGGCCCAGGCGGCGGGCGATGATGGTCGCTGTCTCGACGGGCGCGGCGGTGACCAGCCAGACCCTCTGGCCGGCGTCCAGGTGGGCCTGGGCCAGGGCGCGGGTGCCGGGCCAGATGCGGTCGGCCATGTACTCGTCGTAGATCTCCTCGCCGATGGTCATCAGTTCGGAGACGCGGTGGCCCTTGACGATGGACAGCGCGCTGTCGCGGGCGTCCTGCATGTGCTCGGGGTCCTCGACGCCGGCGAGCCGGAACCAGGCCTGCTGCCAGGCGAATCGGGCGAGCTCCCGGCGCTGGAAGAACTTCCGCTTGTACAGCCCGCGGCCGAAGTGGAAGATCGCGGCGCCCTGCATCACCGTGTTGTCGAGGTCGAAGAAGGCGGCGGCGTGCTCGTCGCCGGGCACGGGGAACAGGGGTTCGGGCGCCGGCTGCGAGGTCTTGCGGGCGGCCTCGGCCGACGCTTCGCCCGCCAGCACGCTGCGCGCGGTGGCGGAACGCCTATGAGGAGTGAGCCATCCCAGTGCGGCCATGTCGTGAGCATAGCCACTGTGTTCGGTCCTTCCCGACTCGTGGGGATGCCATGGCGTGAACTCTGTGGGGCGCAGGTGTGACGCGGGCGGAGAATGGGTGCATGTTCGGACGTACGAAGAAGAAGGCCGGTCCGCGGACGGTGACCCTGATCGGGAAGCCCGGGTGCCACCTGTGCGACGACGCGCGGGTGGTGATCCAGCAGGTGTGTGCGGAGACGGGCGCGGTGTGGGAGGAGAAGGACATCCTCCAGGACGAGGAACTGCACCGGGCGTACTGGGAGCAGATCCCGGTCGTCCTCGTGGACGGCGAGCAGCACACGTTCTGGAAGGTCGACGCCGGTCGTCTGCGGCGCGCGCTGGAGGCGTGACGCTCGTGCGGCGCGGCGCGGCGTGGTGCGGCGCGGCGTGGTGCGGTGCGGCGTGGTGCGGTGCCGTGCGCGGCGCGGCGGGCTGCCGGCGGGTGGGGGCGTGGCCCCGCCGGGCTCACCCCGGTCGTACGCCGGGCGAGGAGGGGTCGTGGCGGGCCGCCCCGCAGGGGTTCGGCGGGCCTGCCACGGCTGTGCGCCGCGGGGCTGAGGGCGGTGGGTGACTGGGAAAGACGGTTACCATCGTGTGCGTTTTGTTGCGCTTCGGGGGCGTGGTCATGAGGAGTGTGTACGGCTTTGTCCCCTGCGGCTCGCGAACGGACTGAGGTTCCCCTCGGTTCCGGGATGGCGCGAACGATTCGCGTGAGCCCGGTCACTTTGCGCGGACAAAATGGACACCATCTTTGTGCACGCGTTCACAAAGACATAGCCTGCTGTCGACGGGGCGGTCTTGGTACGTATGGCCGCCTGCAGCCCCGCTCATCCCGCAGGAGCACCGTGGCAACTGGCCGAACACACCGACCGGCGACCCGTAGCCGAGGAATCCCCGAGGCCACCGTCGCCAGGCTTCCGCTGTATCTGCGGGCGCTCACCGCACTGTCGGAGCGCTCCGTACCCACGGTCTCCTCCGAGGAGCTCGCGGCGGCGGCGGGGGTCAATTCCGCGAAGCTGCGCAAGGACTTCTCGTACCTCGGCTCGTACGGCACCCGTGGCGTCGGTTACGACGTCGAGTACCTCGTCTACCAGATCTCCCGTGAGCTGGGGCTGACCCAGGACTGGCCGATCGTCATGGTCGGTATCGGTAACCTCGGCGCCGCCCTCGCCAACTACGGCGGGTTCGCGTCCCGTGGGTTCCGCGTCGCCGCCCTGATCGACGCCGACCCCTCGATGGTGGGCAGGCCGGTCGCGGGCATGCCGGTCCAGTTCATCGACGACCTCGAGAAGATCGTCGCCGAGAACGGCGTCTCGATCGGCGTCATCGCCACGCCCGCCGGCGCCGCGCAGCAGGTCTGTGACCGGCTGGTCGCCGCCGGGGTGACCTCCATCCTGAACTTCGCGCCGACCGTACTGTCCGTGCCCGACGGCGTGGACGTACGGAAGGTCGACCTCTCCATCGAGCTGCAGATCCTCGCCTTCCACGAGCAGCGCAAGGCCGGCGAGGAGACGGGCGGCGAGGCGGTCCTGCCTCCGGTCGTCCGCGACGCGGCCGCCGCCACGCCCGCCGAGGGCCGGAAGGGACCTGACGGGGACATGCCCGCCGTGATGCCGGCATGAGCCTCCTCGTCGTCGGTCTCAGCCACCGCAGCGCCCCCGTCAGCGTGCTGGAGCGGGCCTCCCTCGACTCCGACACGCGCGGCAAGCTGCTCCACGACACCCTCGCCGCCGAACCGGCCGCCGAGGCCACCGTCCTGGCCACCTGCAACCGCATCGAGCTGTACGCCGACGTGGACAAGTTCCACGCGGGCGTCGCCGAGCTGTCCACCCTCCTCGCCCAGCACAGCGGGGTCGGGCTGGAGGAGCTCACGCCCTACCTGTACGTGCACTACGAGGACCGGGCCGTCCACCACCTCTTCTCGGTGGCGTGCGGGCTGGACTCCATGGTCGTCGGCGAGGGCCAGATCCTCGGCCAGATCAAGGACGCCCTCGCGCTCGGGCAGGAGCTGCACACCGCCGGGCGGCTGCTGAACGACCTGTTCCAGCAGGCCCTGCGGGTCGGCAAGCGGGCCCACAGCGAGACCGGCATCGACCGGGCCGGTCAGTCGCTCGTCACCTTCGGGCTGGAGCAACTGGCCGCCGGTGGCGACGTCGCCGCCTGGGCCGAGGGCAAGCGGGCGCTCGTCATCGGCGCCGGGTCGATGTCCTCGCTGGCCGCCGCCACGCTCGCGCGCGCCGGGGTCGGCGAGATCGTCATCGCCAACCGGACGGTGGAGCGTGCCGAACGGCTCGTACAGATCCTGACCGAGCCCGGGGGTACGGGGGTGGCCGCGCGTGCGGTGGCCATGACCGCCGTGAGCGACGAACTGACACGTGCCGACGTGGTCGTGTCCTGCACGGGGGCCACCGGGCTGGTGCTGACCGGGGCGGCCGTGGAGAGCGCGACCGCGGGGCGTACCGCGCCGCTCGCGCTGCTCGACCTCGCCATGCCCCGCGACATCGACGCCGCCGTGCACCGGCTGGCGGGCATCCGGCTCGTCGACATCGAGTCGCTCGCCGACGCCTCCGCCGACGCGCCGATGGCCGCCGACGTGGACCAGGTGCGCGGCATCGTCGCCGACGAGGTCGCCGCCTTCGGCGCCGCCCAGCGCGCCGCGCACATCACCCCCACCGTCGTCGCGCTGCGCACCATGGCCGCCGACGTCGTCGCGGGGGAGATGGCCCGGCTGGAGGGGCGGCTGCCCGGCCTGGACGACAAGCAGCGCGCCGAGATCACCCAGACCGTGCGCCGTGTGGTGGACAAGCTCCTCCACGCGCCGACCGTGCGGGTCAAGCAGCTCGCCAGCGAGCCCGGCGGCGCCGGGTACGCGGACGCGCTGCGCACACTCTTCGACCTCGACCCGGAGACGGTCGCCTCCGTCAGCCGGGCCGACATGAACGACCCGAATAGAGGGCGAGTATGACCGAGAGGGCATTGAGACTCGGGACCAGGCGCAGCAAGCTCGCCATGGCCCAGTCCGGCCATGTCGCGGACGCGGTGCGGCAGCTGACCGGGCGCCCCGTGGAGCTCGTGGAGATCACCACCTACGGCGACACCTCCCGCGAGAACCTCGCGCAGATCGGCGGCACCGGCGTCTTCGTCACCGCGCTGCGCGACGCGCTGCTCGCCGGTGAGGTCGACTTCGCGGTGCACTCGCTGAAGGACCTGCCGACCGCCCAGCCCGACGACCTGGTGCTCGCGGCGATCCCGCGGCGCGAGGACCCGCGTGACGTGCTGGTCGCCCGCGACGGCCTCCGGTTCGAGCAGCTTCCGGCCGGTGCCCGCGTGGGTACCGGTTCGCCGCGGCGCATGGCGCAGCTCAACGCGTACGCGCGGGCCCACGGCATGGAGATCGAGTGCGTCGCCATTCGGGGGAATATCGACACGCGCATCGGCTACGTACGCAACGGGGAGCTGGACGCGGTGGTACTCGCCGCGGCCGGGCTCAACCGCATCGGGCGTAGTGAGGAGGTCACCGACTTCCTGTCGGTCGACACCGTTCTGCCCGCGCCCGGCCAGGGCGCGCTGGCGATCGAGTGCACGGCGGCGAACACCGACCTCGCCGCCGCGCTCGCCGAGCTCGACGACCCGCACACCCGGGCCGCCGTGACCGCCGAGCGGTCCCTGCTCGCCGCCCTGGAGGCCGGCTGCTCCGCACCCGTGGGTGCGTTGGCCGACCTTCCCCCACTCTCGGCTCCGCTCGAGTGGGAGGACCCCCAGGCCGATGCGCAGGTTGTTCATGAGATGCGCCTGCGGGGCGTCGTCGGCACGACCGACGGCTCCACGCTGGTGCAGTTGTCCACCACCGGTCCCGTACCCACGTCGCACGGCGACGCTGTCGCGCTCGGTCGCGAACTCGCGTCCGAGATGCTGGCGAAGGGTGCGGCCGGTCTTATGGGGGAGCGAGCACTTTGAGCCCCATCACTGCATCCAAGGCTTCCTCCGCGTTCTCCGCGTGCGGGCACGTCACCTTCCTGGGCGCCGGACCCGGTGATCCGGGGCTGCTGACCCTGCGCGCCGTCGAGGCCCTGTCAGGCGCTGACGTACTGATCGCCGAGCCGGATGTGCTCGACGTCGTACGCGGCCATGCGCGGGCGGGCGTGAGCACGCCTGAGCTGACGGTCGTTGACGACGCGTCAATGCCCGCCGGGGTCCCCGTGTTGAGGGATGCGACCAATCTTGTCATGGAGGCCGCGCGGGGCGGCAAGCGGGTCGTCCGTGCGGTGAGCGGTGACCCGGGGCTCGACGGCAACGCGGGTGCCGAGATGCTCGCCTGCGCCGCGGAGGGCATTCCCTTCGAGGTCGTGCCCGGTGTCGCCGCGGCCGTGGGTGTGCCGGCGTACGCCGGTGTGCCGCTGCGGGACGCGGAGGGCGCCGACGTGCGCTTCGTGGACGCGCGGACCGCGAGCGAGCGCTGCTGGACGGAGGTGGGCGCCTCGGACGGCACGGTGGTCGTGTCGACGACGCTCGACTCCGTGGCGGCCGCGGCCGGTGAACTGGTGTCGGCGGGCCGTAAGCCCGACACCCCGCTGACCGTGACGGTGGCCGGTACGACCACCCGGCAGCGGACGTGGACGGCGACGCTCGGCTCGAT
This sequence comes from Streptomyces sp. NPDC041796, assembly GCF_055590785.1. Classification (NCBI taxonomy): domain Bacteria; kingdom Bacillati; phylum Actinomycetota; class Actinomycetes; order Kitasatosporales; family Streptomycetaceae; genus Streptomyces; species Streptomyces sp. NPDC041796. Next base: position 166,153 of record NZ_JBVJAH010000014.1, on the reverse strand, counting down.
CGCGCAGGTGCTCAAGCAGGCGAAGGTGCTGCCCTCGCCCGAGGGGCACCAGCCCGTCATAGCCGTGGTCGGTGAGCGCAGCGCCGCCGCCCAGCGCGACCAGCTCGCGTGGTTCGAGTCCAAGCCGCTGTTCGGCTGGAAGGTCCTCGTGCCGCGCACCAAGGAGCAGGCGGCGTCGCTCTCCGACCAGCTTCGGTCCTACGGCGCCGTGCCGAGCGAGGTCCCGACCATCGCCGTCGAGCCGCCGCGTACGCCGCAGCAGATGGAGCGCGCGGTCAAGGGGCTCGTGACCGGGCGGTACGAGTGGATCGCCTTCACGTCGGTCAACGCGGTGAAGGCGGTGCGGGAGAAGTTCGAGGAGTACGGGCTCGACGCCCGTGCCTTCGCCGGGATCAAGGTCGCGGCGGTCGGCGAGCAGACCGCCGCGTCGTTGGTCGAGTTCGGTGTGAAGCCGGACCTGGTGCCGAGCGGCGAGCAGTCGGCGGCCGGGCTGCTGGAGGACTGGCCGCCGTACGACCCGGTCTTCGACCCGATCGACCGCGTCTTCCTGCCGCGGGCCGACATCGCCACGGAGACGCTGGTCGCCGGGCTGATCGAGCTCGGGTGGGAGGTGGACGACGTCACCGCCTACCGGACCGTGCGCGCCTCGCCGCCGCCGGCCGAGACGCGGGAGGCGATCAAGGGCGGTGGGTTCGACGCGGTGCTGTTCACGTCGTCGAGCACGGTGCGGAACCTGGTCGGCATCGCCGGCAAGCCGCACAACGTGACGGTGATCGCGTGCATCGGTCCGGCGACCGCCAAGACGGCGGAGGAGCACGGGCTGCGGGTGGACGTGCTGTCGCCGGAGCCGTCCGTGCACAAGCTGGCCGAGGCGCTGGCCGAGTTCGGGCTCCGGCGCCGGGCCGCGGCCGTGGAGGCCGGCGACCCGGTCACCCGGCCGAGCGAGCGGCGCCCGGGTGCGCGGCGGAGGCGTACGACCTGACGGTCGGGGCGGCGCCCTTGTGCGGGGCGCTGCCCATGTGCGGGGGCGTCGCCCTTGTGCGGGGGCGTCGCCGTGACGCCCGTCCGGTGACCCCGCACGGCTTCTGGTGGCGCGGGTGCCGGGCGGGGCCTTCCGGCACGCTGTCGGCAAGAGCACGGGTGAGGCGGGCGTAGCGTGGGCGTATGACTTCGTACGGATCCTTCCCCGGTTCGCGGCCGCGGCGGCTGCGGACGACTCCCGTGATGCGGCGGATGGTCGCGGAGACGCGGCTGCATCCGGCCGATCTGATCCTGCCCGCGTTCGTGCGCGAGGGCGTGAGCGAGCCGGTGCCGATCTCGGCGATGCCCGGGGTCGTGCAGCACACGCGGGACACGCTGCGGAAGGCCGCCGTGGAGGCGGTCGAGGCCGGGGTGTCCGGGATCATGCTCTTCGGCGTGCCGGAGGACGCCAAGAAGGACGCGCTCGGGACCGCCGGCACCGATCCTGACGGGATCCTTCAGGTCGCCATTCGCGACGTGCGGGCCGAGGTCGGGGACGATCTGGTGATCATGTCGGACCTCTGTCTCGACGAGTACACCGATCACGGGCATTGCGGGGTTCTCGACGCGGAGGGGCGCGTCGACAATGACGCGACCCTGGAGCGGTACGCCGAGATGGCGCAGGTCCAGGCGGACGCGGGCGTCCATGTGGTGGGGCCCAGCGGGATGATGGACGGCCAGGTCGGGGTGGTCCGGGACGCCCTGGACACCATCGGCAAGGAGGACGTGGCGGTGCTCGCCTACTCGGTGAAGTACGCGTCTGCGTTCTACGGGCCGTTCCGTGAGGCGGTCGGGTCGTCACTGAAGGGCGACCGGAAGACGTACCAGCAGGACGCGGCCAATGTGCGCGAGTCGATGCGGGAGCTGGCGCTCGATCTGGAAGAGGGCGCCGACATGGTGATGGTCAAGCCGGCCGGGCCTTATCTGGATGTGCTGGCGAAGGTCGCCGACGCGGTGGACGTGCCGGTCGCGGCGTACCAGATCAGCGGTGAGTACGCGATGATCGAGGCCGCCGCCGAGAAGGGCTGGATCGAGCGCGACAAGGCGATCCTGGAGTCCCTGACGGGCATCAGGCGGGCGGGCGCCCACATGATCCTCACCTACTGGGCGACCGAGGTCGCCCAGCGGCTCGGAAGGTCCTAGGTCCTAGTCCCACCAGAACGTCCACTCGTGGCGGTCGAGTACCTCCTCGGCGGCGTAGGCGTGGAGTGTTTCGTACCCGTCCCAGACGTTGTCCGGGCAGAAGGCGTAGTGCTCGGCCGCCACGGCGAGGGCGTCGGGCATCGTGCGGGGCGGCGCGGCGACGGAGACGGTGAGGAGATCGGGGCCCAGGCCCACGACCCGTATGCCGAACCGGTCCTCCCAGGAGCGGAGCACGGCGGAGAGCCGGACGGCGTCGGTGTGGTTGGTGGCGCCGCCCCAGCCGAGGACGGCCGGGATGTCGGCGCTGCGGCGGGCCGGGACCAGGGCGCCGCGGGCTCCCTTCAACCAGTCGTCGTCGCCGGTCAGTTCGGCCGTGACGCGGGCGGCGGTGTCGTCCGGGTCGGTGCCGCCCTCGCCGGGCGGGGCCAGGCCGGGCCAGGTGGCGGAGAAGGGCGCAACGGTGTCGGCGTCCTCTTCCTCCTGCGCGAGCTCGGCCCAGAGGTCGGCCAGTGTCGTGGCCGGGTCGTGGTCGTCGGGGTCGGCCACCTGGGTGGTGTGGAAATACTGGGTCTCGGTGAGCAGCACGGGCTGCATGCCTGCGGCTTCCCGGGCGGGCAGGAGGCGTGCCCAGGTGTCGGGCGTGGCGGGTTCGTCCGCGTACCAGAGCGAGGGCTGGACGCGCGGGGTGCCGGGCGGCAGGTCCAGGCCCAGCGCGTTCGGGTTGATGACCATGGAACGACCATAGGTGCCGCCACTGACAATCCTCAGGGACGCGATTCGTACAGGGCGGCGTGGTAGCGGTTGTCCGCTTCCCTGCCCGTGGGGTCCAGACCCGCGAGGCGTAGGGCGGAGATCGCGGCACGCCGTTCCTGAAGGCTCGTGAAGCGGCGTTGTGGGTAGGTGCGTTCGGCGTCGGTGCGGGTGGTGAGGCCGAAGCCGGCGAGGCAGGCGGCGATGGGCGCGTACGGCACCGTGCGCAGCACGAACGCGGTCACCCAGACCGGGTGCCGGGCGCATTCGAGCAGTGCGGCGAAGGTGCGGCGGCTGAGGTAACTGCCCCCGCCGGTGAGGGTGATGAGTCCCACGTCGGCCATCGCGGTGGCCAGTGCGGGGGTGGGGGCGTGCTCTTCGAGGTTGTCGGCGTGGACGGCGTCGAGGAGGCCGACCGCGTGGGCGTAGTCGAGGGCGTTCCCGGCGATGTCGACGCCGAGGACGCGGACGGCGTCGGGCCGTCGCCTGGCGGCGTAGAACTCCTTGTCGCGTTCGATGAGTTCCGCGGTCGTCAGGCGCCGGGCGCCGGGGCCGGTGTAGTGGGCGTACAGCTCGGCGAGGGTCAGGTCGTGGTTGAGCAGGGCGGCGTTCACGCCGTACGAGCAGCACAGGTCGAGGACGGTGAGGCCGGGTTCCGCCCGTTCGGCGACGGTGCGGCGGAACACGGCCTGGGCGTGGTGGGGGATCTCGTACGACAGTGGCGCCAGCCGGGTGAAGTAGGCGCGCGGGTCGGGGCGGTCGTAGATGTCCTCGAAGCGGGTCTTGCCGTGCATCCGTTCCTCCTGCCGGCCGGGTCAGCGCTGGCATCCTGTCCCGGCCGGTGCCCCCGGCGGTGGGCGCAACGGGGGCGCATGGGGGCAGGTGGGTCACAGGTGGCTCACTTCTTTCGGAGCAGGTCCGCGAGGCGGGACAGTCCGTCGGCGGCGTGGCCGTCCGCCAGTGCACGGTCCAGGAGGGCCTGGAAGGGTTCGAAGAGTTCACCGCTGATGCCCTGGTCGCGGTAGGTGGTGAGGAAGTTGGGGAACGCCGCCTGGTTGACGGCGATGCTGGAGACGTCGGTGAGGTGCTCGCCGGAGTCGATGGCCCTGGCCCACTCGGGGGCGCCGGTGAGCATGGCCTGGATCCAGGCGACGAGCGGCTCGGCGAACTCGGTGGCCGGGATGTTCTCGGTGCGGACGAGGGCGAAGGCCTGGAGGACGCCGATGACCATGCCGTACATGCCGGTGAGCAGGCCGAGGTCGTACAGCGCCGCCAGGCCGGGGTCCGTGCCGGTCCACGTGGTGCCGCCGAGGGCGGCGAGGGTGGCCCGGTGGGTCTGGAAGGCCTGCTCGTCCCCGCTGTAGAAGACGTACGCGTGCGGGCCCGCGATCATGTGCGGTACGGCCATGATGCCGCCGTCGATGTACTGGGCGCCGTGTTCGGCGGCCCACGCGGCCAGCTCCCGGGCCTGGGCCGGGGTGCCGTTGGTGAGGTTGACCAGGGTACGGCCGCAGACGGTGTCCCCCAGGGTGTCGAGGACCTCTTTGACGTTGTCGTTGGTGAGGAGGCACAGCACGACCAAGGGGCTCGCGGTCACCGCGTCGGCGGGTGTCTCGGCGGCGAGGGCGCCCTGGGCGACGAGGGGGGCGCTCCTGGCGGGCGAACGGTTCCAGACGGTGACCGGGTGCCCGGCTCCGAGGAGGGCGGTGGCGAGGGCGGTGCCCATCATGCCGAGGCCGAGAACGGAGACCGGGGCGGTGACGGGGGCGGTGGGGGCGGACGTGGACGCGGGCATGGCACGGCTCCTTGGGGAGGGGTTTGCCGGTGGGATGCCTCGATCCTTGTCCGCCCCTGAACCACCCACAAGTACCGACTATTTGGTGAGGTACTTACCGGATGGTGAGTGACACAGGTCAGTACATGAGCGCGTCGTCCATGGAGCTCTGCCAGTACGTCACCTTCGCGGAGCTGTCGGTGTACGTGCCCGTGGGAAGCGTCACCACGGCCGGGGCCGCGTCCGTCGAGCCCTCGCCGCTGCGCGGGGCGAAGTGTACGGCGAGCTTGCGGGCGGTCCGGCCCTCGCTGCCGCTTCCGTCGGCCGCGGCCAGGGTGATGGAGGCGTAGGCCGATTCGCCGGGGCCCACGGTGACCACGGCCTGCGGCTTGCTGCCGTCGTTGACGCCGGTGGCGGCCTGTGAGTCGTCGAAGCGGAGCAGTGGCGCGTGGTAGGCGTCGCACGGCGTGGAGCCGGTGTTGGTCAGGGTGAGCAGCCCATGGTTCAGGGGGCGGCTCACGGCGGTGTAGGTGACCTTGACGTCGGTTCCGCAGGGCTCGGTGACGGGGCCGTCGTCGGACGCCCCCGCCGATCCGCCGCTGCCCTGGCCGGTGCCGGTGGAGCCGGTCGTGGCGGCGGTGGGCTTCGCGGTGCCCTTGGCGTGGCCCGGGTTGCCGGTGTCCGGCTCGGCGGACGTGCCGCCGGCAGTCCGGCCGGGGGGCGTCGCGTCGGGGGCCGGGGTCGCCGGTGCGGCGGACGACGTGGGGCCGGCCGCGGCCGTGGGGTCGTCGTTCTGGCAGGCGGTGAGCGACAGCGCGGCCAGGAGGGCGGTCGCGGCGGCGGCGGTGGTGCGGGTCCGGAAGGTGCGCATGGTGGTTCGTTCTCCCCCGTGGGTGGTGGTCAGTGACGGTTGATCAGTACGAGGACGACGGCCGTGCAGGCGATCAGTACGCCGGTCGCGCAGGCGTCGACGAGGTGGAGGCGGCGGTGGGGCCGCATCGCTGTCCCCCTCTCCGGTGGTGCTGGACACACCGTGCCGGGCGGTGTGATCCACGGGCAATCGGCACGGGACAATGGGGAACGCTGGAACGCTGGAACGGCTTTGACCTGCGGGTTCGTTGAGTGCCTGGAACGCTGTTCCGGGATGGTGCGGTGGAGGGACGGCTGGGGTGGGGACCGAGACGGAAGGCTTCGCGGAGGCGTTGCGCGGGCTGAAGGAGCGCTCCGGGCTCAGTTACGGCGCGCTCGCCAAGCGGGCGCACATGAGCACGTCGACGCTGCACCGCTACTGCAACGGGGACGCCGTACCGACCGAGTTCGCCCCCGTGGAACGGCTCGCGCGGCTGTGCGGGGCGTCCCGCGACGAGATGGTGGCGCTGCACCGGCGATGGATCGTCGCGGACGACGCCCGGCGGCGCGGGCGCGCCCCGGCGCAGGGGGCGGCCGCGGAGGCGTCGCCCCCCGAGCGGCGGGACGGCACCGCCCCCGGAACGGAGGAGCCCCCGGCCGCCGGGCGGGAGGGCGTGAACGAGCCTGTGACGGCCGCTGCTGACGCTTCGGAGGACGGGCGCGGTTCGGGGGGCGTGGACGGTTCTTCGGGTGAGGACGGGCGCGGTTCGAGGGACCTGGACGGTTCTTCGGGTGAGGACGGGCGGGGTTCGAGGGACCTGGACGGTTCTTCGGGTGATCCGGGTGACGAACCCGTCGCCGTGCTCGCGCCGGCGTCCCCGGCGGTGTCCGGCCCGCACCGCTCCCGGCGGCGGGGCAGGCTCGTGGCCGCCGCGGCGGCCGTCGTCGTGCTGACCGCCACCACCGCGCTCGCCGTGACCCTGAACTCCGGGCACCCGCAGGGCGCCGACACCACGGCGGGCCCCGCCGGGCGCGCCGCGGCCTCCGGTGCCGCCGGCCCGTCCGGCTCCCCGCACCCGGGCCCGCGCCCGAGCACGTCCACGGCACCCTCGCCGTCCGCTTCCGTCCCGGCCGGCGCGCCCACCCCGACCGCCGGCGGCACCCCGCCGTCCGCCGCGCCGTCCGGGGCCCCGGCCCCCGGGGCGGCGGTACCGGACCGGCCGCGCGACCGGGCCGTACCGCTGACCGTCGACGTACGGCCCTATGTCTGGCCCGATCCGTGCGGTCAGGTGTACGTGGTGGACCGGCCGCCCGCGCAGGTTCCGCCGCCGCCCTCGGAACAGGACGCGCGGGGCTGGGTGACCGCCCTGGGCGGGGCGCCCGGCGGGGACATGCTGATGGAGCTCGCCGTGCAGGGCAGCGGCGAGGACACGGTGGTGCTCCACGCGCTGCACGTACGGGTGGTGGAGAAGAGCGCGCCGCTGCCCTGGAACGCGTACACCATGGGTGTGGGGTGCGGCGGCGAGATGACGCCGAAGAGCCTCGACATCAACCTGGACGTGGCGCGTCCGCACACCGTGCCCGTCGCCGGGCGGCAGGGGGACAGGGAGATCCCGGCGGGGGACTTCCCGTACAAGGTGTCGGCGAGCGATCCCCAGATGCTGCGGGTCACCGCGCACACGGCCGGGCACTCCGTGCGCTGGTACCTGGAGCTGGAGTGGAGCAGCGGGAGCCGTCGGGGGACGCTGAAGGTCGACGACCACGGGCGGCCGTTCGCCACGAGCGCCATCGGCGGCCGTCCGGCCTTCGACTATCCCCTCGGCGGCAGCGGGTGGGTCCCGCACGTGCCGGACGAAGGCTGAGGACGGGGCTGTTCCGGTCGCCGCATCCGTGGGGTGCGGCGACCGGTCATGGCTCGGGTCAGAGGCGCTCGGGGGTGCGGATGCCGAGCAGGGCCATGCCCTGGTGGAGGGTGCGGGCCGTCAGCTCGCACAGGAACAGGCGGTTCTCGACCTGCTCCGGGGTGTCCGCCTTGAGGACCGGGCACTCCGAGTAGAACGTCGTGTAGTGGGACGCCAGCTGGTACAGGTACGCGGCCAGCTTGTGCGGCTCGTACGAGGACGCGACCTCGGCAAGGGTCTCGGCGAACTGGTCCAGGTGCAGGCCCAGGGCGCGCTCGGCCGGGGCCAGGGCGAGGTCCGGGTGGGCGGCGGGCTTGGAGTCGCCGGCCTTGCGGATGATCGACTTGATCCGGGCGTACGCGTACTGGAGGTAGACGGACGTGTCGCCGTTGAGCGACACCATCTGGTCCAGGTCGAACTTGTAGTCCCGGGACGCGGAGGTGGACAGGTCCGCGTACTTGATCGCGCCGATGCCGACCTGGGCGGCACGCTCGGCGATCTCGTCCTCGGTCAGGTCCTGGGCCTTCTCGCGGACCACGGCCGCCGCCCGGTCGATCGCCTCGTCCAGCAGGTCGACCAGCCGGACCGTCTCGCCCTCACGGGTCTTGAACGGCTTGCCGTCCTTGCCGAGGACCGTGCCGAACGCGAGCTGGACGGCATGCACCTGGTCGTTCAGCCAGCCGGCGCGGCGGGCGGTCTCGAAGACCATCTTGAAGTGCAGCGACTGGCGGGCGTCCACGACGTACACCAGGGTGTCCGCGCCGAGGTTCTGGACGCGGTCACGGATGGCGGACAGGTCGGTGGCCGCGTAGCCGTAGCCGCCGTTGGACTTCTTGACGATCAGGGGGACGGGGTTGCCGTCGGGGCCCTTGACGTCGTCGAAGAACACGCACAGGGCGCCCTCGGAGCGGACCGCGACGCCGGACTCCTCCAGGAGGCGGCAGGTCTCGTCGAGCATGTCGTTGTAACCGGACTCGCCGACCACGTCCGGGTCGTTGATCTCCATGTCCAGCTTGTTGAAGACCGAGTAGAAGTAGATCTTCGACTCGTCGACGAACCGCTGCCACAGGGCGAGGGTCTCCTCGTCGCCGGACTGGAGGGCGACCACACGGTCGCGGGAGCGGGCCTTGAACTCCTCGTCGGAGTCGAACAGGGCACGGGCGGCCTTGTAGAGGCGGTTGAGGTTGGACATCGCCTCCTCGCCGGAGACGTCCGCGTCCTTGTGGTCCAGCTCGTGCGGGTGCTCGATCAGGTACTGGATGAGCATGCCGAACTGGGTGCCCCAGTCGCCGATGTGGTGGCGGCGGATCACCTTCTCGCCGGCGAACTCCATGATCTTGACCATGGCGTCGCCGATGACGGCGGAGCGCAGGTGCCCGACGTGCATTTCCTTCGCCACGTTCGGCTGGGCGTAGTCGATGACGGTCGTGCCGGCGCTCGGGGCGTACGGGACGCCGAGGCGCTCGTCGGCGGCGCGGGCTGCGAGGGTGTCGAGGATCGCCTTGTCGGTGATGGTGATGTTGAGGAAGCCGGGGCCGGAGACCTCGATGTCCTTGAGGACGTCATTGGCGCCGATGGCCCCGACGACCTTGGTCGCAAGCTCGCGCGGGTTGCCCTTGAGCTTCTTCGCCAGGGCGAGGATGCCGTTGGCCTGGAAGTCGGCCCGGTCGCTTCGTCGCAGCAGCGGGTCGGCGGAGCCGGCCTCCGGCAGGGCTGCCGTAAGGGCGTCCGCGAGGCGCTGCTGCACGGTCGAAGCGAGGGAAGGGACCGAGGCCATGAGCTTCCGTTCCTGTCGTGGTGGTGAATGCCTATTCCGGTTGTCAAGTGTCCCATGGGTCCGCAAGCTCTTTGTCGTGGCTTTGCCCGGCCTGTGGACAACCTCGGGGGATGTTGTTCCGTCTGGGAGAATGTCTTACGCCAGCCTTCGAGAAGACCGAGGAATCAAGGACGTGCCGATCGTGGCTCAGAGCAGCACCGAGACCGACTGGGTCTCCCGTTTCGCGGACGAGGTCATCGCCGAATCGGAGCGACGTGCGCCTGGGAAACCGGTCGTGGTCGCCTCCGGTCTGTCCCCGTCGGGCCCCATCCACCTGGGCAACCTCCGCGAGGTCATGACCCCGCACCTGGTCGCCGACGAGATCCGGCGGCGGGGGCACGAGGTCCGTCACCTGATCTCCTGGGACGACTACGACCGGTACCGCAAGGTGCCGGTGGGCATCCCCGGCGTGGACGGCTCGTGGGAGCAGCACATCGGCAAGCCGCTGACCTCGGTCCCCGCCCCCGCCGGCTCCGCGCATCCGAACTGGGCGGAGCACTTCAAGGCCGGGATGATCGAGTCGCTGGCCGAGCTGGGTGTCGAGTACGACGGCATCAGCCAGACCGAGCAGTACACCTCCGGTGCGTACCGCGAGCAGATCCTGCACGCGATGCGGCACCGGGGCGCGATCGACGCGATCCTCGACCGGTACCGGACGAAGGACAAGGCGACCGGCAAGCCGAAGAAGCAGCAGCAGAAGCCGGTCGACGAGGCCGAGCTGGTCGCCGAGGAGGGCTCCGGCGCGGCCGGTGAGGACGACGGCTCCGGCGGCGCCGGGGGCTACTTCCCCTACAAGCCGTACTGCGGGCAGTGCGGCAAGGACCTGACGACGGTCGTCTCGTACGACGACGAGTCGACCGAGATGACCTACAGCTGCGTCTGCGGCTTCGCCGAGACGGTGAAGCTGAGCGAGTTCAACCGCGGCAAGCTGGTCTGGAAGGTCGACTGGCCGATGCGGTGGGCGTTCGAGGGCGTGATCTTCGAGCCCAGCGGTGTCGACCACTCCTCGCCCGGGTCGTCGTTCGTGGTGGGCGGGCAGATCGTGCGTGAGGTCTTCGACGGCGTCCAGCCGATCGGCCCCATGTACGCGTTCGTCGGCATCTCCGGCATGGCGAAGATGTCGTCCTCCAAGGGCGGTGTGCCGACCCCGGCAGACGCGCTGCAGATCATGGAGGCACCGCTGCTGCGCTGGCTGTACGCGCGCCGCAAGCCCAACCAGGCCTTCAAGATCGCCTTCGACCAGGAGATCCAGCGGCTGTACGACGAGTGGGACAAGCTGGAGGCGAAGGTCGCCGACGGCAGCGTGCTGCCGGCCGACGCCGCCGCCCACTCCCGCGCGGTGCGCACGGCGGCCGGTGAGCTGCCGCGGACGCCGCGCCCGCTGCCGTATCGGACGCTCGCCTCGGTCGTGGACATCACCGCCGGGCATGACGAGCAGACGCTGCGCATCCTCAGCGAGCTGGACCCGGCCAACCCGCTGGCCTCGCTCGACGAGGCGCGGCCGCGGCTGGACCGCGCGGAGAACTGGATCTCCACGCACGTCCCGGCCGACCAGCGCACCATCGTCCGTGCCGAGCCCGACACCGAGCTGCTCGGTTCGCTGGACGAGGAGGGGCGGGAGTCGCTGCGCCTGCTGCTGGAGGGCCTGGACAGCCACTGGTCGCTCGACGGGCTCACCACCCTCGTCTACGGCGTGCCGAAGGTGATGGCCGGGCTCGACCCGGAGGCGAAGCCGACGCCGGAGCTGAAGGTCGCCCAGCGCACCTTCTTCGCCCTGCTCTACCGGCTCCTGGTCAGCCGGGACACCGGGCCGCGGCTGCCCACGCTGCTGCTGGCGGTGGGCGCCGACCGGGTGCGCAAGCTGCTCGGCGCCTAGGCGTCGCGACACCGGAGGACTGCCGGAGGGCCCTCACCCGCGGGTGAGGGCCCTCCGGGCGTTTCTGCATCCTTCGGATGACCCGGGTCTCGGTCCGGCGCAGGACGCGTCCGGCCATCGGGCACGCGACCGTGGAGCCATGAAGGAAATCGTGGCGGTCATCGGATGGGTCACCGGCATCCAGGGCGTTCTGGGTGTCGCGGGACGGACCTTCGGGGACGGGCCCTGGGGCATGCTCCACAAGTGGTGGGAGATCCCCACGGCCGGGTACGCCGTGATCGCGGTGCTCGGCGCGGCCCTCGCCGTGTACGGGGAGACGGCGAAGGTCCGGGCGAAGCGGTGAGCCCCGCGACCGTCGGCTACGCGATGTGGTCGGCGGCCAGCTGCGCCTGGTAACGGTGCTTGAACTCGGGCAGCAGGCGGCGCAGCAGGACGGCGCTCAACGGGTGGCGGATGCCATGGGCGTCGGCCAAGTGGATGTCCAGGGCCTCCACGCTCGGCCAGCCGCTGTTCTCGTCGACGAACTGCTTGAACACCGGGTACACGAGGCGGCTGAACTCCTCGGCGTCCGGGCCGGCGAGCTCGGCGGGCAGCGGCTCCTCACCGGTGTCGGGACCCGGGGCGACGGGGACGGGCTCCTGGTCGTCGACGTAGGCGGGGGCGTAACCGCGCTCGTAGGCGTCCTGCGGAAGCTGGGCGGCGGCGAACCAGGGGCTCACGTGGTTGGCGGGAGGCTCGGGCTCGGGCTGTGTTTCCGGTTCCGGCTCCGGCTGTGGTTCCGGCTGAGGTTCGGGCTGGAGCTCGGGCCGGGGCTCGGGCTGCGGTTGTGGCCGGGAGAGGTGCTGCGGCTGCGGATGGTCCTGGGCCCGGGGCTGGTCCTGCTCGTCGGGGGTCATGTGCTGGAGCAGCTCCAGCTCGGGCGTCGCCTTCCCCGGCGGGAGGGGGTTCGGCGGCAGCAGTACCGGTTCGATGCCCGCCGCCGCCAGGCCCGCCGGCGCCGTCTCGGCGAGCGGCACGCCGTACTTCGCCAGCCGCAGCGGCATCAGGGCCTCCACCGGCGCCTTGCGGCGCCAGGCGCGGCCGAAGCGGGCCTGGAGGCGGGCCTGGTAGATGAGCCGGTCCTGTTCGAGCTTGATGACCTGCTCGTAGGAGCGCAGCTCCCACAGCTTCATCCGGCGCCACAGCCGGAAGGTGGGCACCGGCGAGAGCAGCCACCGGGTGAGGCGTACGCCCTCCATGTGCTTGTCGGCCGTGATGTCGGCGATCCGGCCGATGGCGTGCCGCGCGGCCTCGACCGCCACCACGAAGAGGATCGGGATGACGGCGTGCATGCCGACGCCGAGCGGGTCGGGCCAGGAGGCCGCGCCGTTGAAGGCGATCGTCGCGGCGGTCAGCAGCCACGCCGTCTGGCGCAGCAGCGGGAAGGGGATGCGCAGCCAGGTCAGCAGCAGGTCGAGGGCGAGCAGGACACAGATGCCGGCGTCGATGCCGATGGGGAAGACCAGCGAGAAGTCGCCGAAGCCCTTCTTCTCCGCCAGCTCGCGCACCGCCGCGTACGAACCGGCGAAACCGATGGCGGCGATGATCACCGCACCGGTGATGACGACGCCGATGAGTATTCGGTGTGTCCGTGTCAGCTGCATCGCGGCCACCCGCGATCCCCTCCCCTTGATGAATCTGAGCGGGCACAGCCTGGCACACGTGTGCGGAGCCCGGACCTCGGGGGAGGGCCGGGCTCCGCAAAGCGTTCGTGGAGGGCTACTTGTTGGCCGCCGCGACGGCGGCAACCGCCTCCTTGGAGGCCTTGACCGCGTCCTCCATCAGGTCCGACGGGGTCGGGGTCTTGGCACCCGCGTAACCGGCGCCGTTGTAGGAGACGGTGATGAGGACGTTCTCCGTGCGGGTCACGATCGCCGCGTACTTGAAGTCCTCGTCGGTCTTCTTCAGGCCGTAGCTGATGGCCGTCGACTCGTTGCCGACGCCCCCGGCGGGCGAGGTCTTGACGCTGGTGGCACCTTCGGTCGCCTTCACCTTGGCGACCTCCTTGGTGTAGTTCGCCTGCGCGCGCTGCTCGCCGCTGCCCAGCGACGGGTCGGAGTCGTACCGCAGGAGGGAGATGTCGAGCCAGCGGTACTGCGAGCCCTTGACGCCGTTGTCGTCGAGGCCGTTCCAGGCGCAGCTGCCGCGGCTCGCGGTGTCGCTGGACTTGCCGGGCGTGCCCTTCTCGTTCTTCACCTCCGGCACCAGGTCCTCGATCGTCTTCCCGGTGATCGCCTTGCAGGCCTCGGGCAGCTTGGTGTACTTCGCGGGAGCGACGCTCGGCGTGGGCTTCACGGCGGTCTGCGGCGAGGAGGCGGCGGACGGCGACTGCGCGTTCGCGTCGCTCTTGCCGCTCTTGCTGTCGGAGTCCGACGAGCAGCCGGCGACGACGAGCATCACCGGTACGGCTGCGCAGGCGAGTATGCGGGTGAGTCGCGGGGCTGATCGGTGCATGGTTCCTTCAGTCGCTTGTCGTACGGTCCGGCGGTCCTACGGTCTACGGTTCCGACACGGTAGCCCGAGTCGGGACGTCCACGGGGGCCTTGGGTGGTGGTGGGCGGGTGGGCGCCGGGGGCCTCGGGGCGCCGTGCGGGGGAGGCTACTCCTCCAGCCTCTCGGCGAGGTTCCGGGCCAGACCCTGGGCCTTTTCCTGCAGTTCCTTGCTGTCCGGCACCTCGGTGACACGGGCGGGCTGCTCGCCGTACCGGATGGTCACGATGACGTTCGATGTGCGGAACACCACGCTCACGGTGCGGTGCTGCGCGGTCGAACCGGCGCGGGTCAGGACGTCGTCGAGGAACGCCGCGTCCGCGAGGTCGGCCAGGACGCGCGGCTCCAGGCCCTCGGGGGCGGTGGGGCTGCCGGTGGCGGCCGGGGTGGGGCCCGCGGGGGACTTCGCGGCGGGGTTCGCGGAGGGGCCGGTGGAGCCGGTCGCGGGCGGGGCCTGCTGCGCCTTGCCGTCGGCGGGGGCGGTGGTCTGGGCGGGGAGCCCGGCGGCGGCTTCCTTGCCCGCGTACACCTGCTGGGCACGGTCGTCGTCGCTGACGGTGGGGTCGTAGGAGACGACGCGCTCGAAGTCGACGGTCAGCTGGTGGGAGGCGTCGGGGCCGTCGGTCTTCCAGCTGCAGCCGGCGCGGCGGTCCGTGTCGTAGGTGACGGCGGCGGTGCCGCGGTAGACCCGCTCACGCTGCTCCTCGGGCAGTTGGGCGGCGCCGGGCAGGAGGTCCTTGAGCGTGGAGCGCTGGATGGAGCCGCAGGGTTCGAGGAGCGTGCGGTACTTGCCCGGCTGGACGGTGGTGTCCGCGGTGTCGCCCGCCTTGGAGTCGGTGGCGGCACCGTCCGGTCCGGAGCCGGCGCTGCATCCGGTCAGGCCGGTGACGCCGACGGTGAGCGCCGCGAGGAGTGCGGCCACACCGGGTACGTACGCCCTTCGCTGCACGGTCCCGGGCTCCTTTCGCTCTGGTGCCGATCGGTACGGCCGGTGCGGGGAAAACGGGTTGCCGCCGGTCGTCGGTCGATGAACACAATGTGTATCGCACGCGCCGCCGTCGATGCCGGTCCGCTGTCTCTTTCGCGGACCTTGGAGCCGGTTTTTGCGCTTTCGGACTTTTCGGGGGAATTGAGGAATCATGTCGTATGTAGAGGTGCCCGGGGCGAACGTCCCGATCCGGATGTGGACCGATCCTTCGACGGTGGAGGACGGGGCGATGCGGCAGTTGCACAACGTCGCCACCCTGCCGTGGATCAAGGGCCTGGCCGTGATGCCGGACGTGCACTACGGCAAGGGTGCGACGGTCGGATCGGTGATCGCGATGCGCGGGGCGGTCTGCCCGGCGGCGGTCGGGGTGGACATCGGCTGCGGGATGTCGGCGGTGAAGACCTCGCTGACGGCGAACGACCTGCCCGGTGACCTGTCGAGGCTGCGCTCGAAGATCGAGCAGGCCATTCCCGTCGGGCGCGGTATGCACGACGGCATGGTCGACCCCGGCCGGCTGCACGGCTTCCCGACGTCGGGCTGGGACGACTTCTGGTCGCGGTTCGACGGCGTGGCGGAAGCGGTCAGGTTCCGTCGTGACCGGGCGGCGAAGCAGATGGGTTCGCTCGGATCCGGTAACCACTTCATTGAATTCTGTCTCGACGAGTCCGGTTCGGTCTGGCTGATGCTGCATTCCGGCTCCCGGAACATCGGCAAGGAGCTGGCCGAGTACCACATCGGCCAGGCGCAGAAGCTGCCGCACAACCAGGGGCTGGTCGACCGTGACCTCGCCGTCTTCGTCGCGGACACCCCGCAGATGGCGGCGTACCGGAACGACCTCTTCTGGGCGCAGGAGTACGCCAAGTACAACCGCGCGATCATGATGGGCCTCTACCAGGACGTGGTCCGCAAGGAGTTCAAGAAGGCCAAGGTGACCTTCGACCAGGTCATCTCCTGCCACCACAACTATGTGGCGGAGGAGCGGTACGACGGGATGGACCTGCTGGTCACGCGGAAGGGCGCGATCCGGGCGGGCTCCGGCGACTTCGGCATCATCCCGGGGTCGATGGGCACCGGCTCGTACATCGTCAAGGGCCTCGGCAACGCGGCGTCCTTCAACTCCGCCTCGCACGGCGCGGGCCGGAAGATGAGCCGCAGCGCCGCGAAGCGGCGCTTCTCGACACGGGACCTGGAGGAGCAGACGCGGGGCGTGGAGTGCCGGAAGGACTCCGGCGTCGTGGACGAGATCCCGGGTGCGTACAAGCCGATTGAGAAGGTCATCGACCAGCAGCGCGACCTGGTGGAGGTCGTGGCGAAGCTGAAGCAGGTGATCTGCGTCAAGGGCTGACGCGGACGGTGGGAAGGCGGAGGGCCCCGGCGGGTTGGCGCCGGGGCCCTTCACGTGTGCGGGGGGGGCGTCCGCGGCCTGTCGCGAGGCCTTTCACGTGTGCGGGGGGCGTCCGCGGCCTGTCGCGAGGCCTCTCACGTGTGCGGGGGGCGTCCGCGGCCTGTCGCGGAGGTCGTCCGCAGTCGTGGGGCCGTCCGCGCTGTCGCGGAGGCCGTTCACGGTGTTGTCGGGGCCGTCCGCGCTGTCGCGGTGGCCGTTCACCGTGTCGCGGAGGTCACAACTCCCGGTGGACCTTGGTGTTGGAGGCCTGGGCGCGGGGGCGGACGACCAGGAGGTCGATGTTGACGTGGGCGGGGCGGGTGACCGCCCAGGTGATGGTGTCGGCGACGTCGTCGGCGGACAGGGGGTTGGGGACGCCCGCGTATACCTTGGCGGCCTTCTCGGTGTCGCCGCGGAAGCGGGTGGTGGCGAACTCGTCCGTCCTGACCATGCCGGGCGCGATCTCGATGACGCGGACCGGGGTGCCGACGATTTCGAGGCGGAGCGTCTCGGCGATGACGCGGGCGCCGTTCTTGGCGGCCACGTAACCCGCACCGCCCTCGTAGGTGGCGTGGCCGGCGGTGGAGGAGACGACGACCACCGTGCCCGCGCCGCTCGCGGTGAGGGCGGGGAGCAGGGCCTGGGTCATGTGCAGCGTCCCGATGACGTTGACCTCGTACATCTGGCGCCAGTCGGCGGGGTCACCGGTGGCGACGGGGTCCGCGCCGAGGGCGCCGCCCGCGTTGTTGACGAGGACGTCACAGCGCTCCAGGCCGGCGGCGAAGGCGTCGACGGCCGCGCGGTCGGTGACGTCGAGCGCGTACGCCGTCGCCCGGTGGCCCGCGGCGGTGAGTTCGGCGGCGAGGGCCTCGACGCGGTCCTTGCGGCGGGCGGTGAGGACGACGTGGTGGCCGGTCGTGGCGAGCTGCCGTGCCGTGGCGGCGCCGATGCCGCTGCTCGCGCCGGTCACGACGGCGACGGGCAGGTCGGGCGAGCCGGCGGGGGTGGCGGCGGCGGTCATGGCGGTACTCCTCGCGCGGGTGATCGAACAGCCGGTACGCGGTCAGCATAGGTGGCCGGGAAGATCCCGTCCGAGCGGCGGGGGAGGCCTACGGGATTCGGTCATATCGGTATGTTCAAGGCATGTTTGCGATGCGCAGGGGTCTGCTGGTGACGTCCGTCGCCGTTGCGGCGGTGGTGGGCGTGGGCGGCGGTGCCGCGGGGACGGCGGCTCCGGAGGCGGTGGCCGTGGAGACGGCGGTGGTCCCGGACACGGTGGCCCCGGAGGCGGACGTGTCGCACCACGGCCATGTCTCCCTCTGGGACGGGCGGCTCGACATCGTGCTGCTGAGTGAGAACCGCGGGCCGTCGGCGCTCGACGACACGACCGTGCGGCTGGCCTTCTCGGCGCCGCTGGCCGCCGGGCACCCACTGCCGGGCGGCTGCGTGTGGGGCGGCGACCGGGAGGTGCTGTGCTCCACCGGACCATTGCGGGCCGACGGAACGCGGCAGCAGACGGTGCTGAGCCTGCGGGCGAGCGGCGTGCCTCAGGAGCTGACGGCTCGTGTGGCCACCGCGTGGAACGGCGGCGCGACCGACCGGAACCCCGCCGACAACGACCACCGGGTGCTGGTCCTCGCCACCGGTGATCCGTACGTCTTCTGACGCCGTTTGCCCCATGGTGGCGGCGGAGGTGACACTCGGGGCGTGATCGTCGAACGTGCGTACGCCCATGTGGCCGCCTACGACGAGGGCGAGTGGCCCTGGTCGGTGCCGTGTGTGCGGGAGCTGATGGAGGAGGGGCTGCGGTTCACCGCGCCGGTGACCTTCCTGGTCGGGGAGAACGGCTCGGGCAAGTCGACGCTGGTCGAGGCCCTGGCGGAGGGCTTCGGGCTGGACTCCTGGGGCGGCTCGCACGACTGGCGGTACGCCACGCAGCGCGGCAAGTCCGTACTGGGGGAGCGGATCCGGTTCGAGGCGGCACCGCAGGGGCGTCGCATGCTCGGGAGCCGGGCCGCTCGCAAGGGGTTCTTCCTGCGGGCCGAGACGGCACTGGACGCGCTGGACCGGGAAGGGTTCGCACCGGAGTACGTGAGCCACGGCGAGGGCTTCCTCGCGGCGTTCCGCGGGAAGTTCCTCCAGCCCGGCCTCTACGTGCTGGACGAGCCCGAGGCAGCGCTTTCCTTCGGCTCCTGCCTCGAACTGCTGGGACACATCGACCAGTTGGTCAAGAAGGGCGGCCAGGTCGTCTGCGCCACCCACTCCCCGCTGCTGACCGCCCTGCCGGGCGCGGATATCGTCGAGGTCGGCGACCACGGTCTGCGGCGGGTGGCGTGGCGGGACCTGGCCCTCGTCGACCACTGGCGCCGCTATCTCGCCGACCCCCAGGCGTACTTGCGGCACGTGCTGGAATGACCCCCGGCGAGGGCGGCGCGACATCCCTGATTCGGTGGGAAGAGGGCCAGGACCCTCAGTTCGCGGCCCAGGCGATGTAACCGTCGGGGCGGACCAGGAGAGTGTCGTGGCGGGCGCTGTTCGCCCAGCTCGCCCGTATGACGCGACCCGGCACGGGGGCGTGGGGGCCCTGAGGGGCGGTGCCCTGCGGCGCGACGAGGACGAACTCCCCCGCGCGGAGCAGCTCGTACAGCCGCCCTTCGGTGAGCGCCAGGTCCGGGGCGCGTCGGCCCGTCAGACGGTGGGCGCCCCGCTCGGCGCCGTACGCGATACCGATGCCGCTGATCATGCCCATCGCCTTGGTGGCCGCCGGGCGGACCGCGTTCAGGAAGCCGGCGCCGAGGGCGCGGACGGCGCGCTGGGCGGGGGTGTGGGCCATGGCGAGGCGGACGATGGCGCCGCTGCTGCGCAGCACCATCGCGCCGACCGGGTGCCGCTCGGAGTGGTAGCTGTCCAGGAGCGCCTCGGGGTCGGGGGCTTCCCCGCGCAGGACGGAGACGAGCTTCCAGGAGAGGTTCGCGGCGTCCTGGAGGCCGGTGTTCAGGCCCTGGCCGCCGGCCGGGGAGTGGATGTGTGCCGCGTCCCCGGCAAGGAAGACGCGGCCCGTGCGGTATGCGGGGACCTGGCGCTCGTCGCTGTGGAATCGGGAGATCCAGCGGGCGTCGTGCATTCCGAGGTCCGAGCCGAGGGTGAGCCGGGCGATCTCGCGCACCTCTTCGAGGTCGACGGGCGCGCTGTCGGGGACCTGGCGGTGGCGGTTCCAGCCCATGACGCGGTACCAGCCGTCGCCGAAGGGCGCGATGAAGGAGAACGTCTCCCCGTTGTTGCTGTTGGCCATGACCGCTTCTTCGGGTTCTTCGGTGAGACGGACGTCCGCGAGCACGATGGAGCGGATCACCGAGCGGCCCGGGAACGGCAGGCCCAGTTCGCGGCGCACGGCGCTGCGGTGGCCGTCGGCGCCGACGAGATGGCGGGCCCGCAGAGTGGCCGTCGCCCCGTCCGTGGTCAGGACCTCGGCGGTCACCGTGTCGGCGTCCTGGCGCAGGGCGCGCAGCTCCGTGCCGTACCGGAACTCGGCGCCGGCGGCCACGGCCCGGCGCTCCAGGAGGCGCTCGACCTCGTACTGCGGGGTGACGAGCAGGAAGGGGAAGCGGGACTGCAGCCCGGACAGGTCGAAGGACAGCCTGCGGAACAACCGGAGCCGGGCGATGGGGGTGCCCGTCTTGACCAGCTCGTCCGCCAGGCCCCGGGCGTCGAGCAGTTCGAGAGTCCGGGCGTGCACGCCGAACGCCCGCGTCATGTTGCTGATCCCGTGGGGTCGCCGCTCGACGACGGTGACCTTCAGGCCTGCGGTGGCGAGGTCGCCGGCGAGCAGCAGTCCTGTGGGACCCGCGCCCACGACGATGACGTCGATCTCCGTGCCGGCCGTGCCGTTCATGGCTGCCTCCTGGGTGCCCCCGAATGGGGTCAACGAGTGTTGGTCAACGACTGTTGGTCAACGCTTGTTGGCAACGGTAGACCGGGCGCGACTGGCGTGTCAACGGTTGTTGGCCTACAGTTGTTGGCATGACGCCGACCCGCCGCTCCGACACCACCCGCGCCGCCATCCTGGAGGCGGCCCGGGAGCGTTTCGCCGCCGACGGGTACGAGCGCGCCACCATCCGCTCCATCGCCCGCGACGCGGGGATCGACCCGTCGATGGTCATGCGGTACTACGGCAGCAAGGAGGGGCTGTTCGCCGCCGCCTCCGAGATCGACCTGCGCCTGCCCGACGTCGGGGCGCTGCCCGCCCGGCACATTGGCGCGGTCCTCGTCTCGCACTTTCTCGACCGCTGGGAGCAGGACGACGTGCTGACCGGCGTGCTGCGGGTGGGGGTCACCAACGACGCCGGCGCCGAGCGCATGCGCAGCGTGTTCCGGACGCAGCTCGGCCCCATCGCGGCCGGTGTCTCCCCCGACCCCGCCGACGCCCCGCGCCGCGCCGCCCTCGCCGCCTCGCAGATCCTGGGCATGGCGCTGGCCCGCTACGTGCTGCGACTGCCTCCGGCCGTCGAGATGACGCGCGACGAAGTGGTCGCCTGGCTCGCGCCGACCGTGCAGCGGTACCTGACGGCCGAAGACCCGTGGGAACAGCCGTCTCCGTAGACCCACCGCGGCGTACGCGCCGAGCTCGGCGCCGTGCCGGGCCGGCGCGCCTGCGCGCGCCGGCTCCCTCGGTCTAGGCGGCCGCGCCGCCGAATTCGCGCAGGGCGTTCTCCACGATCGCCTCCAGGCGGGCGTGGTGCGCACCGCGCCAGTAGACCCGGTCGCACGCGGTGCACTGGGCGAAGACGTCGTACGTCCGCTGCGTGCCCTGCTCCAGCCGGCCCCGCACCGCGTCCTTGTCGGCGTCCGTGAGCGGCCCGTTGCAGGCGGTGCACCGCGTCCACGGGGCGAGCGGCGGGGCGAACCGCTCCAGCACGTCCCGCAGCTGGTCGTCCGGCCGGTCGCTGTAGACGTACGCCCCGGCCCACAGCTCGCGGCGCCGCAGCAGCCCACGGTCGCGCGAGAGCATCACACGACGCTCCTTCGCCGACCACGTGGCCAGCGCCGCGTCACCGATGTCCTCGCTCTCGTACGCCGCGTCCACGCCCAGCAGCCGCAACCGGCGCGCCAGCGTGCCCAGATGGACATCGAGCAGGAACCGGAGCGGCGCGCCGGGCACCGGCTGCGGGCGCTGGACGCCGAGCACCTGGACGTGCTCGCCGACGGCCGGGATGTGCGCGGGCGTGACCGGCCGCCCGTCCACCAGCAACAGGCCCGCCTCCGTGAGCGGTACGCCGAGCGACTCGACGACATGGCCGAGCGTCGACGCCCCGTCGGTGACCACGACGGAGCGGCCGGCCCGGCGCGGGGCGGCGACGAACAGGCCCAGGCCGGGCGCGAAGCTGATGTGGATCTCCGGTCCGTTCACGCCGTCAGCATGCCACCGGGCGTGTGGGACCGGCCAGGCCATTTCCCCGGGCCGGGCCGGCGCACCTCGGGCCGGTCAGCCCTGCGCCACGACCCTGAAGTGCGTCGTCACCCGCCCGTCGCCCGTCACCACGTGGAACGCCACCCCGGGCGGAGCCGTCCGGTCCGTCACGCCCTCGCCGCTCTCCCACGGAAGGCGCAGGGTCGAGACGACGCCCGGGGCGACCAGCAACGGGCGGCCGGCGAAGGTGGTGGCCGCGGGCGTGTGGGCGTGACCGGTCAGGACGGCCGGGACGTTGGTCCGCCCCTCCAGCACGGCGGCCAGCCGGTCCGCGTTCGTGAGGTTCAGCGAGTCGACGTACGGATGGTGCAGGAGGACCGGCGGGTGGTGGAACGCGGGGATCGCCGGGGTGTCGCCGAGGTCGTCCAGCGTGCACGCCAGCCAGTCGAGCGTCTCGTCGTCGAGCAGCCCCTCGTCCTCGCCGGGGATCGTCGAGTCGCACAGCAGCAGCGCGTGCCCGGCCACCAGGTGCACCTCGTTGACCGGCCCGGTGCCTCCTGGCCCGTCCCCGCCCAGCAGCACCTTGCGGTACGTGGCGCGGTCGTCGTGGTTGCCGGGGCAGGTGAGGACGGGTGCGTCCAGGGTGCCGAGCAGCCGTGCCGCCTCCGCGTACTCCTCGGGTGCGCCGTGGTCCGCGATGTCACCGGTGACCAGCACCGCGTCCGGCCGCTGCGACAGGCCGTTCAGGTGGGCGACGACACGGGTCGCGCGCTCCGTCGCGCGCTCCGTGCCGTCGAGGTGCAGGTCACTGATGTGGGCAAGCAGCATGGGACGACCTCCGGTGGGCGGTGGGACAGCGCCTCGTGGTTGATCAGCCTAGGAGCCGGCCCCTCGCGCCGGAGGCTTTCAGGTCCAGCCGCCAGTCGTTGGTGCGGAGCGGATTCCCCGGCGGGTACTCGAAGTCGCGCTCGCCGAGCAGCCGGAAACCGGCCTTCCGGCACACCGCGTTCGACGCGGCGTTGTCCACGGACGGGAAGGCGTGCAGATACCGGTGCTTGCGCGCCGCCCGGGCCCGCTCCACCACGGCCGCCGTCGCCGCCGTCGCGACGCCCCGCCCCTGGAAGCCGCCCAGCACCGTCCAGCCCGTCTCGTACACCCGTATCCCGTCCCAGGTCTGCTCCCAGAAGCCGATCACTCCCACCGGGACCTCCTCCGGCTCCAGCACGATCCGGAACATCCGCCCGGCCCCCGTCCGGTCGGTGCTGAGGTCCACATACCGCTGGTGGCGCTTGACCAGCTGCTCCTCGGTCTCGGGGCCTCCCAGGTGCCCCATCAGCTCCGGCGCGTTGACGGCGCGGAGCAGGTCGAGGTCCCGCTCCGACCACGCCTCGATGCGCACCGGCGACACGTCACTTCCCATACCGGCACTGTAGGGCGGGGCTCTGACAGCGACGGGTGGGCAACGGTCCCCCGGCGCCCGGCAACGGCGCCCTGGAACGACGCCCGTCAACGGCGCCTGGCAACGCGGCGCCCGACAACGACGCCCGGCAACGGCGCCCTGGAACGACGCCCGGAACAGCACCGGGGACCCTGACGGCCTGCGCCGCGGGGCGAGGCCCCGGCTCAGGGCCAGACCAGGCAGTACGGCTGGTGGCCGGCCTCGTGCAGCCGTACCGAGAAGTCCTGCCACTCGTGGAGCAGCTGGTACACGTTGAACGCGTCCCGCGGGCCGCCGCGGTCCGGCACGGTCGACCAGATGAACGCCGCCGCGCCCACCGACTCCTCGCCGATGCCGCGCAGCGGGTCGACCACCGTCATCGGCAGCTTCACCACCGCGTAGTCGGGGTGCAGCACGACCAGCTCCAGGGGCGGCACCTTGTGCAGCGGCATCCCCTGGATACCGGTCAGCACCATGGCGGCTATGGTCTCCGGCTTGATCTTGGTGAACATGCCACCCATGCCCAGCTCGTCGCCGCCCAGTTCCTCGGGCCGCATCGAGATCGGTACGCGGGCGGCGGTCGCGCCATTGGGAGCGCCGAAGTACTTGTAGGTCACCCCCATGCCCCGGCCACCACCGCTCCCGATCGGCCCCAAGGAGGCTCTGTCCTGCTCGCGCCGGTGCTTCCCCCGCCGGGCAGGCTCAGGACCCAGGTCGTCGGTCCCCTCGCCCAGTCCGCCACCGCGATGCATATCTCCACCCGACTGCTTTTTAGGTAACACAGCCCCCGCCGCGCAACCCGATCATCGTGACAGTGACCTCCCCCACGAACGTGCGGTGAAACACCTGTCCGCAAGAACGTCCTGGCCTCTGACACCATGGATTCCGTGAGCATTCCCTATGACGCCCCAGTTTCGCAGACCCGGAGGTCCGGCGCCTCGTCGTAAACAACGTCGCGGACAGGCGGACCGTTCAAGGAGGGCTCACTGCCCCGCCCCGGACGCCATGCCCGAGCATTGCTGCCGTCAACTCGTTCTCGCAGGTCAGGACCAACGTGCCGTATTCATACGAAGCCCCAGTCTCACAGACGCTTTTCGACCGCGCGTCCCTCGTGACGCCCGGCGGCGTGAACTCTCCCGTACGTGCCTTCCGGGCCGTGGGTGGTACGCCCCGGTTCATGGTGTCCGGTGCCGGTCCGTACCTCACCGACGCGGACGGGCGCGAGTACGTCGATCTCGTCTGCTCGTGGGGGCCGATGATCCTCGGCCACGCGCACCCCGAGGTGATCGCCGCCGTCCAGGAGGCGGTCTCCCGCGGCACCTCCTTCGGAACGCCGGGTGAGGGCGAGGTCGCGCTCGCCGAGGAGATCGTCGCCCGGATCGCCCCTGTGGAGCAGGTCCGGCTGGTGTCGTCCGGCACCGAGGCCACCATGTCGGCGATCCGGCTGGCCCGTGGTTTCACCGGCCGCGCCAAGGTCGTGAAGTTCGCCGGCTGCTACCACGGGCACGTGGACGCGCTGCTGGCCGCCGCCGGCTCCGGCCTCGCCACCTTCGGTCTGCCCGACACGCCGGGCGTCACCGGCGCCCAGGCGGGCGACACGATCGTCCTGCCGTACAACGACCTCGAGGCCGTGCGCCAGGCCTTCGCGGCCCACCCCGGCGAGATCGCCTGCGTGATCACCGAGGCGTCGCCCGGCAACATGGGCGTCGTCCCGCCGCGCGACGGCTTCAACCAGGGGCTGAAGGACCTGTGCGCCCAGAACGGGGCGCTGTACATCTCCGACGAGGTCATGACCGGCTTCCGTACGTCGAAGGCGGGCTGGTACGGCGTCGACGGCGTCGCGCCCGACCTGATGACCTTCGGCAAGGTGATGGGTGGCGGCTTCCCGGCCGCCGCGTTCGGTGGCCGCGCCGACGTCATGGCGCACCTGGCCCCGGCCGGCCCGGTCTACCAGGCGGGCACCCTGTCCGGCAACCCGGTCGCCACGGCCGCCGGCCTCGCGCAGCTACGGCTGCTGGACGACGCCGCGTACGAGAAGGTCGACGCCGTCTCGCGCGAGATCCAGGGGCTGGTGACCCGGGCGCTCACCAAGGAGGGCGTGGCGCACCGCCTCCAGACGGCGAGCAACATGTTCTCCGTCTTCTTCACCGACGCCGAGGTCGTGAACTACGACGACGCGAAGAAGCAGGAGTCGTTCCGCTTCACCGCGTTCTTCCACTCCATGCTGGCGCAGGGCGTCTACCTGCCGCCGTCCGCCTTCGAGTCGTGGTTCGTGTCCACCGCGCACGACGAGCGCGCGGTGGAGCGGATCGCCGACGCGCTGCCCGCCGCCGCGCGCGCCGCCGCGGAGGCCACGGCATGAGCACCACCGGCAAGGACGACATCACCGTCGTCCACCTGATGCGCCACGGCGAGGTGCACAATCCCGACGGGGTCCTCTACGGGCGGCGGGCGGGCTACCACTTGTCCGAGCTCGGCCGGCAGATGGCCGACCGGGTGGCCGAGCACCTGGCGGGCCGGGACGTCACCCATGTCGTCGCGTCGCCGCTGGAGCGCGCGCAGGAGACCGCCCAGCCGATCGCCAAGTCGCACGGGCTGGACCTCGCCACCGACGAGCGGCTGATCGAGGCGGGCAACGTCTTCGAGGGCAAGACGTTCGGGGTCGGTGACGGCGCGCTGCGCCGGCCCGCCAACTGGCGGCACCTGACCAACCCGTTCCGGCCGTCGTGGGGCGAGCCCTACATCGACCAGGTCGTCCGGATGATGGGCGCCCTGAACGCGGCGCGTGACGCGGCGCGCGGGCACGAGGCGGTCTGCGTCAGTCACCAGCTGCCGATCTGGATCGTCCGGAGCTTCGTGGAGCGGCGGCGGTTGTGGCACGACCCGCGCCGCCGGCAGTGCACGCTCGCGTCCCTGACCACGTTCACCTACCGCGGCGACAGGATCGTCTCGGTCGGTTACAGCGAGCCCGCCCGTGACCTCGTCCCGCCGCACCTGCTGGCCGGTGCCAAGCCCGTCAAGGGCAAGTCCAAGGCCTTCGGCGCCTGAACCGGGCCCGGCACCCGATCCGCCGGGGCGCGTGGTCGCCCCGGCGGACGCACAAGCGGGTAACCATCCCGTTACACAGCAGATTATGTGGTAATCGCGGGAACCGTCCTCTTCTTCCGCCCCTCTCACACATTGCCGGTTTGGAAGGTATGTCCGGCAACGAGCGAGCGCGGATGGGGACGATATGCGCGGGATCAGTCGAAGGGGCCTGCTGGGAGCCGGAGTCGGAGCCGCGGCCGCGATCGGGGTCGGCGGCTGCGGGTTCGGCGGCGGCTCGGACAAGCCCGGGAACCAGCCCGGTGAGGGCGGCCGGAAAGATGCGGCCCCCGGCAAGGTAGAGGGTCGTCCCATAGGCGACGGTTCCACCGCCGACACGGGAAAGCAGCCGAACCAGCCCGACAAGCCCGTTCCGCTGGAGCCCGGGCAGACCCCGCCGCAGTTCGTGATCTTCTCCTGGGACGGCGCCGGCGAGGTCGGCAACGGCCTCTTCCCGCGCTTTCTGGAACTCGCCAAGAACCACGACGCGGCGATGACCTTCTTCCTCTCCGGGCTCTACCTCCTGCCCGAATCGAAGAAGACCCTCTACCGCCCGCCGAACAACCGCACCGGCGCCTCGGACATCGGTTACCTCACCGACGACCACATCAAGCAGACACTGAAGTACGTCCGGCAGGCCTGGCTCGACGGACACGAGATAGGCACCCACTTCAACGGCCACTTCTGTGCCGGCTCCGGCTCGGTCGAGAAGTGGACCCCGGCCGATTGGCAGAACGAAATCGACCAGGCCGTGAAATTCGTCACGGAGTGGAAGACCAACAGCGGCTGGACCGACCTCGATCCGCTGCCCTTCGACTACCGCAAGGAGCTCATCGGCGCCCGCACCCCCTGCCTCCTCGGCCAGGACAACCTCCTGCCCACCGCCAAGAAGCTCGGCTGGCGCTACGACGCCAGCTCACCCGGCGGCCACCAGAAGTGGCCCGTCAAGCGCCAGGGCCTGTGGGACCTGCCGCTCCAGCAGATCCCCTTCCCCGGGCGTTCCTTCGAGGTCCTGTCCATGGACTACAACATCCTCGCCAACCAGTCGCAGAACACGACCAAGGGCATGCCCTCGCGCTATCCCGAATGGAAGAAGCAGGCCACCGAGGCCTACCTCGCCGGATTCACCCGCGCCTACGAGTCGAATCGCGCGCCCTTCTACATCGGCAACCACTTCGAGCAGTGGAACGGCGGCATCTACATGGACGCCGTCGAAGAGGCGCTGAAGGGCATGGCCGGGAAGAAGGACGTGCGGCTGGTGTCCTTCAAGCAGTTCGTCGACTGGCTCGACGTCCAGGACCCGAAGATCCTCGACAAGCTCCGTACGCTCGAGGTGGGCCAATCGCCGACGGGCGGCTGGAACAGCTTCCTTAAGTCCGCCTGACATCGGGCTTCACGGACAGCCAGGGGGGCGCGCAAGATCCCCGAAAGGCACATGCGAAACTTTTCACATGAGCTTCAGCCGCGCCCCCCGAGGCACCCTCCTGGCCGTCGGCGCCCTGGCCGCCGCGCTCACGCTGACCGCGTGCACCGGCGACTCCAACGGGAAGTCCGGCGGTGGCGGCAACACCAACTTCGTCACCAACACCGGCGGTGTCGACACCGTCGCCAAGGACGAGCGCAGGGCACCCGGCAAGATCGCGGGTCAGACCCTGGACGGCAAGCAGTTGGACGTCGCCGACCTCAAGGGCAAGGTCGTCGTGCTGAACGTCTGGGGCTCCTGGTGCGGCCCGTGCCGCGCGGAGGCCAAGCACTTCGCCAAGGTCGCGGGCGAGCTCAAAGCCAAGGGCGTGGAGTTCGTCGGCATCAACACCCGCGACCACAACAAGCAGTCCGCCCTCGCCTTCGAGAAGGACTACGAGGTCCCCTACCCGAGCCTCTACGACCCGGACGGCGAGCTCGTCCTCTACGGCTTCCCCAAGGGCACCCTCAACCCGCAGGGCATCCCCTCCACCGTCTTGCTCGACCGCGACGGGAAGATCGCCTCGCGCTCGCTCAGGGCGCTGGACGACACCCAGCTCCGCAAGATGATCGACCCGCTGCTGGCCGAGAAGTGACGGGCGTGATCCTGTGATCCTCCTCGCCGCCGAGGAGCTGGGCCGCAACGAGACGGTCTTCAGCGGTGCCCTCCTGCTGGCCCTGCCCGTCGCCGTGCTCGGCGGACTGGTCTCGTTCTTCAGCCCCTGCGTCCTGCCGCTCGTCCCCGGCTACCTCTCGTACGTGACCGGCGTCACCGGCACCGACCTCGCCGAGGCCCGGCGCGGCCGGATGGCCGCCGGGGCCGCCCTCTTCGTCGTCGGCTTCTCCGCCGTGTTCGTCTCCGGCGGCGCCCTCTTCGGCTACTTCGGCTGGACCCTCCAGGCACACCGCGAGACGCTCACCACCGTCCTCGGCGTCCTGATGGTCCTGATGGGGATCTTCTTCCTGGGGCTCATGCCCTGGTTCACCCAGCGCGAGTTCCGTTTCCACAAGCGTCCGGTGTCCGGGCTGGCCGGGGCGCCGCTGCTGGGCGCGCTCTTCGGCATCGGCTGGACGCCGTGCATCGGACCGACGCTCGCCTCCGTCCAGGCCCTCGCCGCCAACGAGGCCAGCGCGGGGCGCGGGGCGCTGCTGACCGTGGCGTACTGCCTCGGCCTCGGGGTGCCGTTCGTGCTCGCCGCGATCGCCTTCCGCAAGGCGCTCGGTGCCTTCTCCTGGGTCAAGCGGCACTATGCGTGGGTGATGCGGATCGGTGGCGGCATGATGATCCTGACCGGTCTGCTGCTGCTCACAGGTGCGTGGGACAGCCTGGTGCAGCAGATGCAAGGGTGGTCCGCAGGCTTCCAGGTGGGGATCTAGATCCATGAGCAAGACTGAAACGACCGAGCGGGACATGGCGGAGGCCGGCGCGCAGCTTTCGACCGCCCCCAAGGAAGACCTCACCGGCGGCCCGGCGCTCGGCGTCCTCGGCTGGATCCGCTGGTTCTGGCGCCAGCTGACGTCCATGCGGGTCGCGCTGATCCTGCTCTTCCTGCTCTCCCTCGGTGCGATCCCCGGCTCGCTGATCCCGCAGAACAGCGTCGACGACATGAAGGTCCGCTCCTTCAAGGAGCAGCACGACGTCCTCGCGCCGATCTACGACCGCCTCCAGTTGTTCGACGTCTACAGCTCGGTGTGGTTCTCCGCGATCTACATCCTGCTGTTCGTCTCACTCATCGGCTGCATCGTCCCGCGCACCTGGCAGTTCACGGGGCAGCTGCGCGGGCGCCCGCCGGCCGCCCCCAGGCGGCTCACCCGCCTGCCCGCGTACACCACCTGGCGCACCGAGGCCGCGCCCGAGGAGGTGCGCGAGGCGGCGCTGGCGCTGCTCAAGAAGCGGCGCTTCCGGGCCCATACGGCCGGTGACGCCGTCGCCGCCGAGAAGGGGTACCTGCGCGAGGTCGGCAACCTCGTCTTCCACATCGCGCTGATCGTGATGCTGGTGGCGTTCGCGGTGGGACAGCTGTTCAAGTCCGAGGGCGGCAAGCTGATCATCGAGGGCGGCGGCTTCTCCAACACGCTCACCCAGTACGACGACTTCAAATCCGGGTCGCTGTTCTCCACCGACGAGCTGGAGCCGTTCAGTTTCAAGCTGAACCAGTTCACCGGTACGTACGAGACCGGCGGTCCGCAGCGCGGCACGCCCCGCACCTTCGAGGCGGACGTCACGTACGCGAAGGGCGACGGCGTACGGAAGCGGAGCGTCATCCGGGTCAACGAGCCGCTGGAGATCGACGGCTCGAAGGTCTACTTGATCGCCCACGGGTACGCGCCCGTCGTCACCGTCAAGGACCGCCAGGGCCGCACGGTGTTCCAGGGCGCCGTGCCGCTCCTGCCCATCGACAACAACATCACCTCCACCGGCGTGATCAAGGTGATGGACGGCTACCGGGACAAGACCGGCAAGAAGGCCCAGCTCGGCTTCCCCGCCTTCTTCGTGCCGACGTACGCGGGCAAGGGCAGCGGCCAGATGTTCAGCCGGTTCCCCGGGCTCGCCCAGCCCGCGCTGAACCTCAGCGCGTACCTCGGCGACCTGCGCGTCGACGGTGGCCTGCCGCAGAACGTCTACCAGCTCGACACCAGCAAGATGAAGCCGTTCAAGGACGAGAACGGTGACATCTTCAAGCAGACGCTGGCGCCCGGCGACACCATGACCCTTCCGGACGGGGCGGGCTCGATCACCTTCGAGAAGGAGATCAAGGAGTGGGCCAGCTTCCAGATCTCCCAGCAGCCCGGCAACGGCCTCGCCCTCGCCGGAGCGATCGCCGCGATCGCCGGGCTGGCCGGCTCGCTGTTCATCCAGCGCCGCCGGGTGTGGGTGCGGGCCGTACCGGGGGACGACGGCGTGACCGTCGTCGAGATGGCGGGGCTGGGGCGGAGCGAGTCCGCGAAGCTCCCCGAGGAGCTGGCCGACCTGGCCATGACCCTGAACGCGCAGGCGCCGACCGCGCCTGAACCAGCCGATGAAGGGGCTGAGAAGTGAATCTCGCCGCCGCGACCAACGAGAGCCTGGCGGAGATGAGCAATGTGCTCGTCTACTCCGCGATGGCCGTCTACACCCTGGCCTTCCTCGCGCACATCGCCGAGTGGGTCCTCGGCAGCCGGAGCAAGGTCGGCCGTACGGCGGCGGCCCTGACCCCCGCCGCCGCACGGGCGCAGGCCCAGGTGCGTGCCGGGCAGCAGGGCGGCACCGCCGTCCTCGACCGGCCGAAGGTCGTCACCCGCTCCACGGCCGGGACCCGCGACGTGCCGGACGGTCCCGGCGCGGCCGGCGGCGACGAGAAGGGAGACCTGTACGGGCGCATCGCAGTGTCCCTGACCACCCTCGCCTTCCTCGTCGAGGCCGCCGGTGTGGTCGCCCGCGCCCTGTCCGTGCAGCGGGCGCCCTGGGGCAACATGTACGAGTTCTCGATCACCTTCTCCACCGTGGTGGTCGGCGCGTACCTGGGCCTCCTGGTCGCGAAGAAGAACGTCCGCTGGATGGGCCTCCCGCTGGTCACCACAGTCCTGCTGGACCTGGGCGTGGCCGTGACCTGGCTGTACACGGAGAGCGACCAGCTCGTCCCGGCCCTGCACTCGTACTGGCTGTGGATCCACGTCTCGACCGCGATCTTCTGCGGCGCGGTGTTCTACCTGGGTGCCGTCGGCACGCTGCTCTACCTGTTCCGGGACTCCTACGAGAACACGCTCGCGAACGGCGGCACGCCGAGCGCTTTCGCCCGCTCCGTGCTGGAGCGGCTGCCGGCGGCCGCGAGCCTGGACAAGTTCGCCTACCGGGTCAACGCGGCGGTCTTCCCGCTGTGGACGTTCACGATCATCGCGGGCGCGATCTGGGCCGGTGACGCGTGGGGCCGCTACTGGGGCTGGGACGCCAAGGAGGTCTGGTCCTTCATCACGTGGGTCGCCTACGCCGCGTACCTGCACGCGCGGGCGACGGCCGGCTGGAAGGGCCGCAAGGCGGCGTACGTGGCGCTGATCGCCTTCGCCTGCTGGCTCTTCAACTACTACGGCGTCAACATGTTCGTGAACAGCCTCCACTCGTACGCGGGCGTGTGAGGCCCGGGGGCCTGAGGTAGCGCTCGTCACGGGACCGCGCGACGCTGGATACATGGCCGATCAGATCCCTCCCGGTATCAGCGAGAGCCACGGCGACACCCACACCCTGCGGTTCGTGGTCCCCCTGCCCCACCCCGAGGAGCGCGTCTGGCTCGCCCTGACCACCCCCGGCGGGCTGCGGGGGTGGCTGGCCGAGACGGACATCCTGCAGAGCAGGCTCGGCGGCGAGATCACCCTGCGCTGGCTCAACACGGAGCCCCCGACCGTCGTGTCCGGGACGGTCACCGCGTGGGACCTGGAACGGATCGTGGAGTACACGGTCGAGGTGCACGGCCGGATGCGGTTCCACCTGGAGCCGGGCGGTGGGCCGGGGGCGAGCGCGCTGCGGTTCACCAACGAGTTCCGTGGGACGGACGAGTTCCGGCTGGACTGCCTGGCCGGCTGGCACGACCACTTCCTGTACCTCGCCGATTCCCTGGACGGCCGCCCGGCGGACTGGGCGGCCTGGTCCCGGGAGCGCCGGCAGGAACTGCGCGACCAGTACGAGGCCCGGGACTTCGGCGCGACGTAGCGGCCCCGCGGGCCACGGGCGCTACTGGGTGCGGGGAGGCATGCACTCGCCGGTCGGGGGCTTCCCCTTCGGCCAGGCGATCTGCACGAACCGGGGCTTGTCCCCCGTGAGCTCCACCACCGGCACCGCCTTGTTGTACGGATTGCCGTGATTGTCCAGGCAGATCCAGCCGCTCGCGCCCCTCACCCGCAGGTCCCCGGTGACCTGCGGCCATTGCAGCCCCACGTCCTCCCGGGCCGGCAGCCGGCCCTCGACCGTCGCCTGCCGGATCGCGTGCACGGCTGTGGCCATCGCGTCGTACGCGATGATCGCCTGCCCGTCGGACAGTTCGATCGGCCCCACCTTCTCCGCACGCACCGCGTCCATCATCGAGCGGAACCGCTCGTACGCCGCCGCCGACCCGCCCGCCTTCGGCAGCGTCCTGCCCGGCGCCTCCTGCCACGCGTCGGGGTGGGCCAGCGCCGCGTAGCGGACGGTCAGCCCCTTGCCGAGCGCGCTCCGGTCGAGCTGGGGGTCCGCGCCCAGGTAGGAGCCCTCGTCGCCGGTCAGCACGGTGAACGGCCGGTGCGTGCAGCCGCGCGTGCCCAGCGCGTTGATGAACTGCCGTAGCTGTGTGTGCCGTCCGGCGAAGAACACGGTGTCAGCGCGGGTGGTGCACAGCAGGTGGGCGATCTGCCGGAAGGTGTTGGCGGTGGGACCCTCGTGGGTCGGGTCCTTCGGCGAGGTGAACAGCTGCGGCTGGTACGGGGACTTCGCCAGCAGTTTCGAGAAGGCGGCCTTCAGGGTGTCCGTGTAGTGGTCGCCGTCACGGGCGTCGTGGACGAGGATCGCCTTCGCCGCGTTCACCCTGCCGAAGTGGGAGAGCGCCTCGGCCTCGTCGCTGTTGGTGGGGGAGACCCGCGCGAGACCCGGGAACGGCTTCCTGCCGGGACCGTTGGTGAGGTCGTCGGCGGTGATGGTGGTGCCGACGACCGCGATGCCCGACCGGGTCAGCTCGCTCACCGCCTGCCGCACGGGCGTGCTGCTGGTCGCTATGCCGGACACCGCGCGCAGGTGGTGGGGCGCACCGGTCATCGCCTTCAGGGCGTCCACGGCCGGGCGCCAGTGGGCGTTGCCGTTGCCGGTGTTGGCGAGGACGAGCCGGATCTTGGGGACCTGGTTGTTGGACTTGTTGTTGGCCTCGTACTGCTGGGCGAACGCGCCCTGCACCTCGTGCAGGACCTTGATCCGCATCGACGGGCTCGTGGACGTCAGCGGGAGCAGCAGCGCCACGGTGGCGTACTCGCCCGCCTTCAGGCGCTTGTTCTCCTCGGCGATCGCCGAGGCGACGTCCTTCAGGGCCGGAACCTCGAAGGCGTAGCCGTCACCGGACACCCCGACGCACTCGTCACCGCCCACCGGGCGGGCGACCCCCGGGGCGCAGGAGCGGTCCTCCGGAGTGGTCAGCCGGCCGACGGCGTAGACCGTGCCCCAGGCCAGCAGCGCCAGCACCAGCACGCTGGTCACGACCTTCTGCCGGGTGGTGTAGAAGACCCGGTAGCGCAGTGGATTGGGCACGTCAGACTCCGTCCTCCCGGCCCGGGGGGACCGTGAGGCCCCGCCAGGCACGGATGTCCCTCGGCCAGTGGGTGGCCGCGTCCCACAGCGGGCTGGTGCCGGTCAGGTGCCGGCCGGAAAGCTGGCGCAGCTCGTGCACCAGCTTGTCCACCACGTCGTCGTCCGGCAGCGCCAGCGGGTCGGTCAGCAGCCACACCGCGTGCAGCAGCCGCCGCATCCCCAGGTGCAGCGCCGTCGCGTCCCCGTCCAGCCCGTCCGGCAGCGGGCCGCCCGGGTCCTCGCCGAGCGCCACCGCGCGCCGCGGATCGGGGCCGGTGTGCCGGTGCGCGCGGGGGTACGGGGCGGAGGCGACGACCCGCAGCCGGTCCAGCCAGCCCAGGACGTCCGGGCCGGGGAACGTCAGCCGCAGCTCGGTCACCGCCTCCTCGGTGCGGCCGAGCGCCAGCTCCTGCCGCAGCCGGTACGGCGTGGGTTCGGGCCCGTAGTGGCGGTGCAGCGTCTCGTGGACGGCGCGCCACGCGGCGTGCTCGGGCGCGTCGCCGTCGTGGAACCGCAGCCGGTGCAGCAGCAGGGCCCGCAGCAGCGGGTCGGCCACGAAGTGCCCGCCGCTCTCCGGCCAGCCGTCCGCCCGCAGCGCGTCCCGCACCAGCAACGCCACGTCGCCCTCCGCCGACGCGCCGCGCAGCCGAGTGCGGGCCAGCAGGCGGGCCGACTCCTCGTCGTGGGCGGCGGCCAGCACCGCGGCGACGTCCGGCCGCAGCCCGGGCGGCAGCAGCTCGCCCAGCAGGGTGTCCGCGACCGGTACGGCGGCGGTGTCCTCGCGCACCTCCACCGTCAGGTCCAGCAGCGCACCCGGCGTGAGCCCGCCGCGCCCGGCCGCCGGCACCCCGCCGGCCGTCCGCCCGAGCAGCGCCACCGCCAGCGGCCGGCCGCCCGTCAGGCGGTGGACCGCCCGCGACAGGTCGGCCGGGGTGGACCCCGCCGGGTCGTACCGGTCGAACATGGACCTGGTGTGCGCCGCGCTCAGCGGGGTCAGCTCCACGGCGAGGACGCCCGACGTGATGTCCGCGCCCCGCTCCCAGCCCGCCTTGTGCGCGACCTCCGGCAGGCGCTTGCGGGTCGCCCGGCGCAGCCCCTCGTGGTCCGCGTCACGGGACGAGGCGACGATGACGAACTGATCGCGGCTCCCGGCGCTGCGGTCCCTGAGGATCGGCTCGACCAGGCGCCGGCCGAGCGGGAGGTGGGCGTTGTCCAGCAGCACGACCGGGCGGCCGCGCCGGGTCCCGCGCCGGGTGAGGCCCACGTAGGCCTGGCGCACGTCCTCCACCAGCGCGCCCACCAGGAACGCCTCGGCCTCCTCCTGGCGGCGCCCGCCCCGCTCGAAGTCGACCGCGAGCTGGTGCAGCCCCAGCTCGCCCCGCCCGCCCGCGTTGCGGTACGCGCCGTACCAGGACTTGGACTTGCGCTGGTAGCGGCCGAACACCTCCTCCAGGACCGTCTCCACCGTCGCCTCGGCCAGCAGCCCCGCGAGCGGTGACGTCGACTCGGCGGCCGTGGCGGCCAGCTTGGCCAGCACCTTGGAGACCCACGTACCCGCCGCGCCCTTGGCCTCGTCCACGGTGGCCAGGACCGGGCCGAGGCGCTGGAGGTCGCGTCGCGCCCGGTCGTCGTCCTCCTGCGACCAGCCGGTGACCGCGACCGCCGCCAGGCCCAGGGCGAGCCTCGGGAACTCCACCGGCTTGGCCGTGAGGATCCTCGGCGACAACTGGACGGCCAGCTCCGCGAGCGCGCCCGTCAGCGGGTTCCAGCCGGGCCCGTGGTCGAGGGGCGGCTCGATGTGCGCGCAGTCCAGCAGCGCGAGCGGGGTGCCGCCCCGGTAGGCGTTGCGCACCTGCTTGAGCAGCGCCGTCTTTCCCATGCCCCGGCCGCCGGTGAAGACGGTGACGGGTGGATCGTCCCCGTGCTCGTACCCGGCGGGGGCGAAGCTGTACGGAGTCAGTCCGGTCAGCCGGGCGGCCAGACCGTACGTGTCCAGGACCGCCTCGCGGCCGTACAGCTCTCTGTCCACCGCCACCCCCCGTGACTCAGCGTCAAGTCAAGGTTACTTTCGAACCGTTGACCGCGTGAGGAGTCGGCGGAACCGTCATTCAGTCGTGATGGCGTCCAGCTGCCCGCGCAGATACGTGTGCGAGTCGGTGCCCCGGACGTCCGTACCGGGATCGCACTCGTAGAAGTACACCAGCGACACCAGTTCCTCGGTGGGGGCGTCGGCGGGCGGCGGCAGCACCCGGTGGCGGCCCGAGCGCCAGCGTCCACCGGTCCAGAAGGCCATCAGGTCGCCGATGTTGATGGTGAAGGCGTCCGGGTCGTACGGGGCGTCCTCCCAGCCGCCCTCGTCCGTGAACACCTGGAGCCCGCCCCTGCCCGCCTGCCGGTCGAGCACGGTCACCGTCCCGAAGTCGGTGTGCGGCCCGATCCGGAACTGGCCCGGCTCCGGCTCGCCGAGCACGTCCCGCCCCGGATACCAGTTGATGTTGAAGCCCCAGGTGGGATGAGCGGTGTGCCGGGTGAAGAAGTCATCACCCTCGCCGAGCGCCACGCCCAGCAGTTCCAGCAGCCGGTCGGACAGCTCCCGCATCCGCGCCAGGTACTCCTCCACCAGCGGCCTCAGCCCCGGCACCTCGGCCGGCCACGTGTTGGGCAGGAACCACTCCGCGTCCACCGCCGGGTCGCCGGTCGGCTCGTGGGACGCGAACGACAGCGACTCCTTGAGGTCCGGCGGGCTCTGCGTGCCCTCCGCGTACGCGTTGGTCTCCGCGCCCGGCCCGAGCCAGCCGCGCCCGCCGACCCTCACGGCGTACGGCTCCTTGGCCCGGGCGTCCAGGTGGAAGAACCGGCGCGCCTCCCGGCGGATCGCCGCCCGCAGCTCCGGCTCGACGCCGTGGCCGGTCACCAGCAGGAACCCGGCCGTGCGCAGTGCCCGGTCGACGGTGCGCGCGGTCTCCGCGCGGGCGTCGGGGTCGCCGGACAGCCATGGCGCCAGATCGATCGTGGGGATCCGTCGTCGCTCACTCATCGCCGATGTCCTCGTTCCAGAGCGCCGGGTGTTCCTCGATGAAGCCGCGCATCAGGGCGACGCACTCCGGGTCGTCGAGCAGGACGACCTCCACGCCGTGCCCGGCCAGCCAGTCGTGGCCCCCGTGGAACGTCCGCGCCTCGCCGATCACGACCCGCGGGATCCCGAACTGCCGCACGAGCCCGCTGCAGTACCAGCAGGGCGACAGCGTGGTCACCATGGTCGTCCCCCGGTACGACCGCTGACGCCCGGCCGCCCGGAACGCGGCCGTCTCGGCGTGCGTGGAGGGATCACCGTCCTGTACCCGGCGGTTGCGCCCCCGCCCGAGGAGCGTGCCGTCCGCCCCGTACAGGGCGGCCCCGACGGGGATCCCGCCCTCGGCGAGCCCCGCGCGCGCCTCGGCGACGGCCGTCTCCAGCCACCGCCGTGCCTGCTGCTGATGGTCCATGGCGGGTACCTTCCCCGCCGCCGGGCCCTTCCCGCGGGAAACGGGCCAGGACTTCCGCGAAACGGGTCAGGACTTCTCGGTGCCGCCGTCGCCGCCGTCCTGCTGCTCGTCCCGGTCCTTCTTCTTCAGCTCGTCCTCGCGGCGGCGCAGGTCGGCCTCCCAGTCCTTCAGGAGCGACTCGTCCTTCTGGTTCTCCTCGCGCAGCGACTTCAGGAACTCGGGGTTGTCGTCAGGAGCGACCCACTCGGTGCGGTGGTTCCGGTGCCACTCGGAGGGAGTGCGCCCGCCCCCCGGGGCGTGACGCAGCTTGCCGGCGGCGAACCAGACGATCGGGCCGACGATCCAGAACAGCAGGATGATGAAGATCCAGGCCACTTTGGGGAGGTGCCTGGCCTCGTCCTCGGGGGTGTTCAGGCAGTCGATGAAGGCGTAGATCGTCAGCGCCAGCGGCAGGATGTACAGCAGTGCCCTGAGCATGTGGGACAGCCCCCTGGAAGCATTGGCGGGCCGCGTCTGGTCAGCCCCGGTGACACGCCCAGCGTAGCCGGTGACGGATACTGGGCCCCATGGCTTACGACGATCTTCGCTCGCTGCTCAGGGCGCTGGAGCGCGAAGGCGACCTCAAGCGCATCAAGGCCGAAGTCGACCCGTATCTGGAGGTCGGAGAGATCGTCGACCGGGTCCAGAAGTCCGGCGGCCCGGCTCTCCTCTTCGAGAACGTCCGTGGGTCCGCGATGCCGCTGGCGATGAACGTCTTCGGGACGGACCGCAGGCTGCTGAAGGCCCTGGGCCTGAAGTCGTACGACGAGATCAGCGCGAAGATCGGCGGGCTGCTCAAGCCGGAGCTTCCGCACGGCTTCGTCGGGGTGCGCGAGGCCTTCGGCAAGCTGGGCGCGATGACCCACGTACCGCCGAAGAAGGTCAAGGACGCGCCGGTGCAGGAGGTCGTCCTGCGCGGCGAGGACGTCGACCTCGACAGGCTCCCGGCCCTCTTCACCTGGCCCAAGGACGGCGGCTCCTTCTTCAACCTGGGGCTGACGCACACCAAGCACCCCGAGAACGGCATCCGCAACCTCGGCCTGTACCGGCTCCAGCGCCACGACAAGCGCACCATCGGCATGCACTGGCAGATCCACAAGGACAGCCGCAACCACTACCAGGTGGCCGCCCGCCGCGGGGAGCGGCTGCCGGTCGCGATCGCGTTCGGGGCGCCGCCGGCCGTGACGTACGCGTCGACCGCGCCGCTGCCGGAGGACATCGACGAGTACCTGTTCGCCGGCTTCCTCCAGGGCAAGCGGATCGAGATGGTCGACTGCAAGACCGTGCCGCTCCAGGTCCCCGCGCAGGCCGAGGTCGTCCTGGAGGGCTGGCTGGAGCCGGGCGAGATGCTCCCCGAGGGGCCGTTCGGCGACCACACGGGCTTCTACACCCCGCAGGAGCCGTTCCCGGCGCTGACCATCGACTGTGTGACGATGCGCAGGCGGCCGCTGCTCCAGTCGATCGTCGTGGGGCGCCCCCCGACGGAGGACGGGCCGCTGGGCCGCGCGACGGAACGCTTCTTCCTCC
Source organism: Streptomyces sp. NPDC041796 (assembly GCF_055590785.1). NCBI lineage: Bacteria > Bacillati > Actinomycetota > Actinomycetes > Kitasatosporales > Streptomycetaceae > Streptomyces > Streptomyces sp. NPDC041796. Next base: position 127,402 of record NZ_JBVJAH010000014.1, on the reverse strand, counting down.
CTCTGCTCAAGATCATCGTCCCGGACATCGTGGACTACCACCTGCCGGAGTCGGGCGGCTTCCACAACTGCGCGATCGTCTCGATCGACAAGAAGTACCCCAAGCACGCCCAGAAGGTCATGCACGCCATCTGGGGCGCCCACATGATGTCGCTGACCAAGCTGATCGTGATCGTCGACGCCGACTGCGACGTCCGCAACATGCACGAGGTGTCCTGGCGGGCGCTGGGCAACACCGACTACGCCCGCGACCTCACGGTCGTGGAGGGGCCGGTCGACCATCTGGACCACGCGTCGTACCAGCAGTTCTGGGGCGGCAAGGCGGGCATCGACGCCACGAGGAAGTGGCCCGAGGAGGGCTACACCCGCGACGGCGGCTGGCCGGACATGGTCGAGTCCGATCCCGCGACGGCGGCGCTGGTCGACCGCCGCTGGAAGGAGTACGGGCTGTGACCGCGTCGGCCTCGGCGTCCGCGTCCGCCGTGCCGCAGCCGGCCGGGAAGGTGAAGGCCTTCCTGCGCCTGGTGCTCATCGAGCACTCGGTCTTCGCGCTGCCCTTCGCCTACATCGCCTCGCTCACCGCGATGTACCAGGACGACAGGACCGTCCACTGGATGGAGCTGCTCCTGGTCACCGTCGCGATGGTGGGCCTGCGCACCTTCGCGATGGCCTGCAACCGGATCATCGACCGCGAGATCGACGCCCGTAACCCGCGCACGGCCGGCCGCGAGCTGGTCACCGGCGCGGTGTCCGTCCGCACCGCCTGGACCGGGGCGCTGGTGGCCCTGGTGGCGTTCCTCGGGGCTGCCGCCCTGCTGAATCCGCTGTGCCTGGTGCTCGCGCCCCTCGCCGTCGTACCGATGGTGGTCTATCCGTACGGCAAGCGGTTCACGAACTTCCCGCACGCCATCCTGGGGCTCGCCCAGGCCATCGGACCGGTCGGCGCGTGGCTCGCGGTCACCGGGGCCTGGTCCTGGGACGCGGTGATCCTGGGGCTCGCCGTGGGCGTCTGGATCGGCGGCTTCGACCTGATCTTCGCCTGCCAGGACGTCCAGGCCGACCGTGCCCACGGGGTGAAGTCCGTCCCCGCGCGCTTCGGTATCCCGGCGGCCCTCCACGGCGCCCGCGCCTGCCACGTCGTCACCACCGCGCTGCTGGTCTGGTACGCCCTGGCCACCGACGCGGGGGTGTTCTTCTGGGCCGGGCTGGTGGTCGTCGCCGTCGCCTTCCTCTACGAGCACAGCATCGTGCGCCCGCACGACCTGTCACGGCTCAACCGGGCGTTCTTCACGACGAACGGCTTCATCGGCGTCGCGCTCTTCGTGTGCGCGCTGACCGACCTGCTGGTGCGCGGCCTCACGCTCTGAGCGGGGGCGCCGTGCGCGGGCGGCGGCGGAAGACGAAGGCCGCCGCCACGCCCGCGAGCAGCCCGAACAAGTGGCCCTGCCAGCTGACGCCCGACTGGGTGGGCGATATGCCGAGCAGGATGGTGCTCCCCCAGACGGCGCCGATCAGCAGGCCCACCAGGATGTCCATCGGCTTGCGGTCCACGAAGCCGCGCACCAGCAGGTAGCCGAACAGTCCGAAGATCAGGCCCGACGCGCCCGCCGTGACGCTGTGGGCGGGGGAGACCAGCCACACGCCCAGGCCGTCGACGACCACGATCAGCGCGGCCACGGCGAGGAAGCGGCGGATGCCGCCGAGCGCGGCGAGGAAGCCGAACACCAGCAGCGGCACGGTGTTCGCCGCCACGTGTCCGAAGCCGAAGTGCAGGAACGCCGCCGGGACGAGGTCGCGCAGCTCGACGACCTCGCGCGGGGAGATGCCGTACGTGTCGAGCGCGTGGCCGGTGACCAGGTCCACGGCCTCCAGCAGCCACAGCAGGGCCACCCACGCGGCCATCAGCGCGGCGGCCGCCCCGACCCGGCCGGCGCCGGTCGTCCGGCCGGTGACGTCGCCCCTTGTCGTATCCGCCATGGCGGCCCCCTGTGGTGTCGCGTGTCTCCCCCCGGAAACGTCCGGGGCACCTTGCTCGGTTCCGTACCGGCCGGTCCGGTATCGGACCGGCCGGATAGGCTCAGCGTCGTGGAACCGGGAGAAACGCAGCGTCGTCCGTGGGTCGTCGGGGTGTCGGGGGCGTCAGGGACCCCGTACGCAGCCGCCGTGCTGCGCGGGCTGCTCGCTGCCGGGGAGAGCGTCGATCTGGTGGTGTCCCGGGCGTCGCGGCTGACGCTGCTCGACGAGACCGGGATCGCCTTCCGGGACGCGCACTGGCGCGAGGATCTCACCGAGTGGCTGTCGCGGGGCGCGGACGGGAAGCCGGGCGTGTACCGGGTGGACGTGTCGGACGTACGGCACTGGGCGGCGGGCGACCTCGCCGCGGGGCCGTCGTCGGGGTCGTACCCCGTCAAGGGGATGCTGATCGTGCCCGCGTCCACCGCGTGCGTGGCGGGGGTGGCGCTCGGCCTGTCGAAGGACCTGTTGCAGCGGGTGGCGAGCGTGACGCTGAAGGAGCGGCGCACGCTGGTGGTCGCGGTGCGGGAGACCCCGCTGAACGGCCAGACGCTCAAGCACCTGGTGGCGCTGGACGAGGCGGGCGCGGTCGTGCTGCCCGCCTCTCCGGCGTTCTACGCAGGCGCGACGCACATCCAGGACCTGGTGGACTTCGTCGCGGGGCGGGTGCTGGACGCGGCGGGTGTGCCGCACCGGCTGTACCGCCGCTGGAAGGGGGAACTGGGTGGGGGTGCGCGTGCGGACTAGCGCTTCCCGGCGCGGCGCGCGCGGGGCGCGGACCCGCGGTCGACCCGGTACGCGGCGGCCGGCTGGTGGGCACGCGAGCGGTTGGCCAGCTCCTGCAGCGCGCGCATGTGGGCGTGGGCCATCTCGATCGTGTACACGATGAGTGTCATCTCCTGACGGATCGTCTTTGATCATCTGAAAGATTCACAGGGCATTGGCTCTGTGCGCCTTTGATTCTACAATTAAACGTGCTGTGTTGCTGAACAATGGAAGGCTTCAGGTATATGGACGCCGTGGATAGGCAGCTCATCCAGGCCCTTCGCGAGAACGGCAGGGCCTCGTACGCCGAGCTCGGCCGGCTCGTCGGGCTCTCCGGGCCCTCCGTCACCGACCGCATCAACCGCCTGGAAGCGGCCGGCGTCATCACCGGCTACCGCGCCACCGTCGACTCCGCCTCCCTCGGCCTCGGCGTCACGGCGCTGATCGGCATCTCCCTCTCCGACGCCGCCGACCACGAGGACGTGGCGCGCCGGCTGCGGGACCTGGCCGAGATCGAGGACTGCTGGTTCATCGCCGGCGACGACTCGTTCATGCTCAAGGTGCGGGCGAGCGACGTGGACGGCCTGGAGAAGACCATCCGCCGGCTGTCCGGCACGAAGGGCGTGTCCCGCACCCGGACGACCATCGTGCTCTCCACCAAGTGGGAGAACCGGGTCGGCGACCTGCCGGAGGAAGGCTGACGCGGAGCGTCCACGGGGGTCCCCCCGCCTGCGAAGTACGGGGGAGTACGGTGGGGGAGCCCGATTGACACACGTATGGGAGGCGTCATGGACGCGGGGCTCAAGCGCGAGCTGGAGGAGAAGGTCCGGTCCGGGGAGCGGCTGACCCGCGAGGACGGCATCGCCCTCTACGAGTCGGACGACCTGGCCTGGCTCGGCGGTCTCGCCCACGAGGTGCGGACGCGCAAGAACGGTGACGTCGTCCACTTCAACGTCAACCGGCACCTCAACATGACGAACGTGTGCACGGCGTCGTGCGCCTACTGCTCGTTCCAGCGCAAGCCGGGCGAGAAGGACGCGTACACCATGCGCATCGAGGAGGCCGTCCGCCTCGCGAAGGCGATGGAGAACGAGAACCTCACCGAGCTGCACATCGTCAACGGGCTCCACCCCAACCTGCCGTGGCGCTACTACCCGCGTTCACTGAGCGAGCTGAAGAAGGCCCTGCCGAACGTCTCCCTCAAGGCCTTCACCGCCACCGAGATCCACCACTTCGAGACGATCTCCGGGCTGTCGGCCTCCGAGATCCTCGACGAGCTGATCGAGGCGGGACTGGAGTCGCTGACCGGCGGCGGCGCGGAGATCTTCGACTGGGAGGTCCGCCAGCACATCGTGGACCACCGCACCCACTGGGAGGACTGGTCCCGCATCCACCGCCTCGCGCACGAGAAGGGTCTGAAGACCCCCTGCACGATGCTGTACGGGCACATCGAGGAGCCGCGCCACCGCGTGGACCACGTGCTGCGGCTGCGGGAGCTCCAGGACGAGACCGGCGGCTTCCAGGTCTTCATCCCGCTGCGCTACCAGCACGACTTCGTGGACATGCAGGACGGCAAGATCCGCAACCGGCTCCAGGCGCGGACGACGATGGCGACGGGCGCCGAGGCGCTGAAGACCTTCGCGGTCTCGCGGCTGCTGTTCGACAACGTCCAGCACGTCAAGGTCTTCTGGGTGATGCACGGCGTCCAGACCGCCCAGCTCGCGCTCCAGCACGGCGCGGACGACATGGACGGGTCGGTCGTCGAGTACAAGATCACGCATGACGCGGACAACTACGGCACGCCGAACAAGCTGGGCCGTGACGACCTGCTGGAGCTGATCCGCGACGCGGGCTTCCGCCCGGTGGAGCGCAACACCCGCTACGAGATCATCCGCGAGTACCCGGGCCCGGACGCCGACCGCCGCGAGTCGCCCCAGCCCATGCGGGTCTGACCGGTTCCGACCCGCCACCCCGCGGGTACCCGGGGGCCATGGCTGGTACCAAGGCCCCCGAGGACGCGTACACCGCCGAGCCCTTCGTACCCGAGGCAGCCGGCATCGAGGCGCTGCGCGAGGCTGCCGCCGGGTGCCGGGGGTGCCCGTTGCACCGGGACGCGACCCGCACGGTGTTCGGCGCCGGGAACGCCCACGGGCGGGTCCTGCTGGTCGGCGAGCAGCCGGGTGACCAGGAGGACCGGCAGGGCGCGCCGTTCGTCGGGCCGGCCGGCAAGGTGCTCACCCGGGCGCTGGACGAGGCCGGGATCGAGCCGGGCGACACGTACGTCACCAACGCCGTCAAGCACTTCAAGTTCGAGGTCGTCCCCGAACGCGGCAAGCGCCGTATCCACAAGTCGCCCAGCCTCCGCGAGATGACCGCCTGCAAGCCGTGGCTGGAGGCGGAGCTGCGGCTCGTCGACCCCGAGGTGATCGTCGCCCTCGGGGCCACCGCGGGGAAGGCCCTGCTCGGCTCGTCGTTCCGGGTCACCAAGCAACGCGGCATGCTGCTGCCGTTCCCCGGCCACGAGGAGCGCGGCGAGTGCCTGGTCGCCACCATCCACCCCTCGGCGGTGCTGCGCGCCGACGACCGCGAAGCGGTCTACGAGGGCCTGGTGTCCGACCTGCGGATCGCCGCCCGGGCCTTGCGCTGATCCGTTTATCGTCGAACGCATGCCGTTGAACTTCGAGCTGGATCCGCAGATCGACTCTGCCCTCCGCGACGGCGTCCTCACCCTGTGGACGGACGTCTCCAACGCGGGCGGCGCCGTCGGCTTCGTCCCGCCCGTCACTCCCGACGACATCCGCCCCGAGTGGGTCAGGCACCTCACCGCCGTCGCCGAGGGCCGCACCCGCCTCCTGGTCGGCCGCGACGAGGACGGCGCCGTCGCCGCCACGGCCTTCATCACGTACAACACGCACCGTCTGATGAAGCACTGGGTGTGGCTCTACACCGTGATGGTCCACCCCCGCCACCAGGGCAAGGGGTACGGGCGCGACCTCATGGCCGCGACGGAGGCGGCGGTACGCGGCATCGACGGCATCGACGCGATCCGGCTCACCTGCCGCGGCGGCACCGGCGTCGACCGGTTCTACGGCTCGTGCGGCTACAAGGAGGTCGGGCGCATCCCGGACGCGATCCGCGTCGCCGACGGCGACGACCGCGACGACATCATCATGTATCTGCCGCTCACCCCCTGAATTGATCGATTCGTCACGTGCTTCACTAGACGGGCAGGAACGCCGTACGAAGGAATACGAAGGAAGAAGGCCCCGCCGTGTCCGCTGCTGCCAGCACGAGCGCCACGATCCGGTACACCCTCATGCGCCTCGGCGTTTTCGCCGGTTGCTTCCTCGCCCTGTGGGGTCTGGTGTACGTCGGTGTGCTGCCGCGTGGTCTCGGGGACTCCAACCTCCTCTGGGTGCTGCTCCTGTCGATCGTGATCTCGGCGCCCCTCAGCTTCGTCCTGCTGCGCAAGCAGCGTGACGCGATGTCCGCGCAGATCGTCGAGAAGGTCGACAGCGCCAAGGCCCGCCTGGAGGCCAACCGGACCCGCGAGGACAGCGCCGTCCAGTGAGGTAGCTCACCCACTTCCCGCACCCCCGTGCCGAAGCCACGCTTCGCACGGGGGTGTTGGCGTTCCGGCCGGCCTGACCCAAAGAAGTGCTTTGAGGTCCTCAAAGTTCAAGTGTTAACGTGTTCGGCGTGAAGACAGCAGTGCGCCCCCAAGCCGACGCCATGAGCATCCCGCTCGTGGCGCGCCTGCATGTCGACCTCTGCCGCTGTATGTCCGCGGTCTGTTGCCGCGAAATCTGACCCGGCATCATGCAGCGGCGCCGCCGGAAGGCGTGTGCGCCGCACCCCCGTCCCGTATTCCCCGATACGTACCACTGGAGTGTGTCCGTGTCCGCGTCCGCGAGCACCGAAACCCCCACGAAGCGCACGTCCCGCATACCCAAGGTGCCCTTCTGGGCCCAGATCGTCGCCGGTCTCGTCCTCGGCGTCGTCCTCGGCTGGCTCACCCGCACCTATGACGTGCAGTGGCTGCACACCACGCTCGACAAGGTCGGCCACATCTTCGTCCAGCTGCTGAAGCTGGCCGTCGCGCCGCTCGTCTTCTTCGCGATCCTGGTGTCCATCACCAACCTGCGGAAGGTCAACAACGCCGCCCGGCTGGCTTCCCGCACCCTGCTCTGGTTCATGATCACCTCGCTGATCGCGGTCGCCATCGGCCTCGCGATCGGCCTGGTCACCAACCCGGGCGCCGGAACGGGGCTCACCCCCAAGGACGGCGAGAAGCCCGAGAACGCCGGCTCCTGGCTGGACTTCCTCACCGGCATCATCCCGACGGACGTCATCACGCCCTTCACCGAACTGAACGTCCTGCAGATCGTCTTCATGGCCGCCGTCGCCGGTATCGCCGCCCTCAAGCTCGGCGAGAAGGCCCAGCCGATCCTCACCCTCAGCGAGTCGGTGCTGGAACTGCTGCAGAAGGCCCTGTGGTGGGTCATCCGCCTCGCCCCGATCGGCACCGTCGGCCTCATCGGCTACGCCATCGCCGACTACGGCTGGGACCTCATCGGCAAGTACGCCACCTTCACCGCCGACGTCTACATCGGCTGCGCGCTGGTCCTGTTCGGCGTCTACCCGCTGCTGCTGGCGACCGTCGCCAAGGTCAACCCGGTCCAGTTCTTCAAGGGCGCCTGGCCGGCGATCCAGCTCGCCTTCGTCTCCCGCTCCTCCGTCGGCACCATGCCGGTCACGGTCAAGGTCACCGAGCGCCTCGGTGTGCCGAAGGAGTACACCTCCTTCGCCGTACCGTTCGGCGCGACGACGAAGATGGACGGCTGCGCCGCGATCTACCCGGCGCTCGCCGCGATCTTCATCGCCCAGATCTTCGACGTCCAGCTCGGCATCCAGGACTACCTGATGATCGCCTTCGTCTCGGTCGTCGGCTCCGCGGCCACCGCCGGTCTGACCGGTGCCACGGTCATGCTGACGCTGACCCTCTCCGCGCTGGGCCTGCCGCTGGAGGGTGTCGGCCTGCTGATGGCCATCGACCCGATCCTGGACATGATGCGTACGGCGACGAACGTCGCCGGCCAGGCGCTCGTCCCGGTGGTCGTCGCCGCCCGCGAGAAGATCCTGGACCTCGACGCCTACAACGCGGCGTCGGCGTCGCCGATCGACGGCGGCGACGACGACCACGGCGTCCGCGAGGCCGAGCGGAAGGTGGCCGTGCCGGTCACCGTCTGACGCTGCACGACACGAGAGGGGTGGGGGGGAGGGGGAGGGGGGGGGGGGGGGGGGCAACGCCCGCTTCCCCGACCCCCACGGCCCGACACGAAACGGGGAGGGGGGGA
>NZ_JBVJAH010000014.1:0-119258 GCF_055590785.1 Streptomyces sp. NPDC041796 | reverse complement strand
CCCACCCTCCACTATCCATCTACCCGCCCCCCCCCCCCCCCCCCCCCCCCCCCCCCCCCCCCCCCCCCCCCCCCCCCCCCCCCCCCCCCCCCCCCCCCCCCCCCACCCCTCTCGTCCGTCACAGCCCGCCGGTCTGGAGCAGGCGGTTGGGGGAGGACTTGCTCACCGTGAGGACGTCCTTCACCGACTGCTCCACGAGCCAGTTGTACACCTGCGCGGGGGTGGCCGAGGGGTACCGTGCCTTGAGGAGGGTGGCCACGCCCGCGACATGGGGACTGGCCATGGACGTGCCGTTCAGCGCCACGCTCCCGCCGCCGAGCCGGGCCGACACGATGGCCGCTCCGGGGGCGTACATGTCCAGGCAGGGCCCGTAGTTGGAGAAGTCGGTCTCCCGGTCCTGGTAGTCGGTGGCCCCGACGGTGAGGACCCGGGTCGCGCTCGCCGGCGAGACGTTGCACGCGTCGACGGAGTCGTTCCCGGCGGCGATCACCGGCAGGACGCCGCTGTCGGACAGGGCGGTGGCCGCCTGGTTGACTGCGTCGCTCCGGGGGCCGCCGAGTGAGCCGTTGAGGACCGCGGGCTGCCGGGCGTTCTTCGCCACCCAGTCCATCCCGGCGATCATGCCGCCCCAGGAGCCCCTGCCGTCGCAGCCGAGGACGCGCACGCTGACCAGGGACGCCTGCCGGGCGACGCCGAAGTTGGCCCCGCCGACGGTGCCCGCGACGTGCGTGCCGTGGCCGTTGCAGTCCTGGCCGTTCCTGCCGTCGCCCATCGCGTCGAACCCGGGCCGGGCCCGGCCGCCGAACTCCGGGTGCCCGTAGTCGATGCCGCTGTCGAGGACGTAGGCCGTGGCCCCGGATCCGGAGCTGTAGACGTTGAACTGCTGGTTGAGGGGGAGGTACGGCTGGTCGATGCGGTCCAGCCCCCAACTGGCGGCCGGGGCGCGGTTCGTACGCAGCGGACCGGCGGTGACCACCGCGTCCTGTTCCACGGCCTGCACGTCCGGCAGGCCGCGCACGGTCGTCAGTTGCGAGGCGCTCAGCTTGGCCGTGAAGCCGCGCAGCACGTGCGTGTACTCGTGGAGCGGGGTGACACCGAGCCGCTGGGTGACCCCGGCCGCCGACGCGGCGCCGGGCTTCAGGGTGACGATGTACTGGCCGGGGACCGGTGCCGCGGTGGTCCTCAGCGGCGCGGGTCCGTCGTCGTCATCGGCGGCGAGGGCGGTAGTGGGGGTCGCGGTGAGAGGAAGCAGCAGGAGCATCGCGACGCAGGCGCGGCGAGCGAACAGCCTCATGCAGAACTCCGATCGGGAGTGTCCGGCAAAGAGCGACGTGTGAAGGGAACCAGTCCGTCGGCCACCCGGGATATCACTCACTGGAGTGATGTGCTTACTTTCGGTGGCGAAGGGCGCAAGTGACGCCGGGCTATGTGCGCGGCACGCGCCCTTCCAACGGGCCGTAGGCTTACCGACTACCGAGGAGTAGGAGGACGGGTGTCGTGAAGAGCACGGGTGCGAAGGCGAAGCGCATGCCGCGGGCCGAGCGCGAGCGGCAGATGCTGGACGCGGCCGTGCAGACCTTCGGGCAGCGGGGGTACCGGGCGGCGTCGATGGACGAGATCGCCGAACTGGCGGGGGTGTCCAAGCCGTTGGTGTACCTGTACCTGAACTCCAAGGAAGAACTCTTCACCGCCTGCATCCGCCGCGAGGCCGCCGCGCTGATCGCCTCCGTCCGCGACGCCCTCGAGCGGGACGCCGCCGGTCCGGGGCTGCCCGCCGACCGGCAACTGTGGGCCGGGCTCACCGCGTTCTTCACCCACACCGCCGAACACCCGGACGGCTGGGCCGTGCTGCACCAGCAGGCACGCACGCACGGTGAGCCGTTCGCCGCGGAAGTGGCGGCCATGCGGGACGAGATGGCGGCGTTCGTGACCGACCTGATTGGCGAGGCGGCCCGGGACGCGCACCAGGACCCGGCCTTCGACGACCGGGACGTGGCCGGGCTGGCCCAGGCGCTGGTCGGGGCGGCCGAGTCACTGGCGCAGTGGGCCAACGAGACGCCCGGGGTCTCCGCCAAGGAGGCGGCCGCGACCCTGATGAACTTCGCCTGGACGGGCCTGGGCAGCCTCATGGACGGACAGCGCTGGTCGCCGTCCCGGTGAAGTGCCGTCGGCCTCCTTCGCCGGTGCGCGGCTCGAAACGGTCGTCGTCGGACGGGTAGGTGCCCGCGTGGGCAGAGGGGCGGGTGCCGTGAGCGGCGCCGTCACCCGGGCGGCCGGCGGGAGGTCCCGTTCCGCCAGGCGGCGGGCGACCGTCCACATGCCGTGTGCGACGAGTGGTCGTACGGCCGGGTGCGGTCCGCCGGTCCGGCCCACATGCCGTGTGCGACGAGTGGTCGTACGGCCGGGTGCGGTCCGCTGTTCCGGCCAACCGGCGGCGCGGCAGGGCCGGTTGGGGCGGACAGGGCCTCCGGGTGAGGAAACGGCCGGGTGCTGTGGCGGTGACGTGCAGATGACGCTCGGCCATTGTCCGGACTCCCCGCTCGGCCCTAGATTTACTCCTGAGTAAGGTTACTCAGAGGTCAGGACCGGGTCGGGAACGCGCCCCCTCGCCCCGGGTCTTCGGCCCCGGCCCGACGAAGGAGCCGCACGTGACGCTCGCCCCGACCCAGCCGCCGCACGAAGTCTCCGTACCGCCCCTCGTCCCGCCCGTGACGAGCGGCTCACTCGCCGACATCCCCTTCGACAACGCCCGCGAGGCGCCGGCCGAGCCGGTCCTCAGCCGAAAGACCGCCGACGGCACCTGGTCCGACCTCTCGGCAGCCGAATTCGCCACCGAGGTGAGGGCGGTGGCGAAGGGGCTCGTGGCCGAGGGCCTCCGCCCGGGCGACCGGCTGGCCATCATGGCCCGCACGACGTACGAATGGACCCTGCTCGACTTCGCCGCGTGGGCCGCCGGACTGATCACCGTGCCCGTCTACCCGACGTCCTCCGCCTTCCAGGCCCGCTGGATCCTCCAGGACTCCGGTGCCGTCGCGTGCGCCGTCGAGGACATGGAACAGGCCCGGCTCATCAGCAACGAGCGACAGCGGATGCCCCGACTGCGGCACCTGTGGGTCTTCGACAACGGCGCGATCGGCACACTGCGGCAGGCGGGCCACCGGATCCCCGACGAGGTGATCAGTGTCCGGCGGGCCGGCCTGTCCCCGGCCACGATCGCCACCCTGATCTACACCTCCGGCACCACCGGCCGCCCCAAGGGCTGTGCCCTGACCCACGCCAACTTCTTCGCCGAGGTCGACAACGCCATCGAACTGCTGCACCCGGTCTTCAGGTCCGTCAGCAAGGACCCGGCCTCCACCCTGCTCTTCCTGCCGCTGTCCCACGTCTTCGGCCGGATGGTCGCCATCGGCTGCCTCCGCGCCCGGGTGCGCCTCGGCCACGCGCCGTCCATACGCACCGAGGACCTGCTCGCCGACCTGGCCGGCTTCCGGCCGACGTTCCTGCTGGCCATCCCGTACGTCCTGGAAAAGGTCTTCAACACCGGCCGAGCCACCGCCGAGAAGATGGGCCGCGCCGCGTCCTTCGACCGGGCCGCGACGGTCGCCCGGCGGTACGGCGAGGCAGTGGAGGCCGCGCAGCACGGCACCGGCCCCGGACCGTCACTCACCCTGCGGGCCGCCCGCGCCCTGTACGACCCGCTGGTCTACCGCCGTATCCGGGCGGCCATCGGCGGCCGCGTACGGTACGCCATCTGCGGCGGCTCCCCGCTGGGGCGGCGCCTGGCCTCGTTCTACGCGGGCGCGGGCATCGACGTGTTCGAGGGGTACGGCCTGACGGAGACCACCGCCGCGTCCACCGTGACGCCGCCGCTCAAGCCCAAGCCGGGTACGGTGGGCCGGCCGCTGCCGGGTACGTCGGTACGGATCGCCGAGGACGGGGAGGTCCTGCTGCGCGGCGGCCACGTCTTCGGCGGCTACTGGGACGCGGAACGCGGCGAGGCGGTGCCGGCGGTCACCGACGGGTGGTTCGCCACGGGCGACATCGGCGCGCTGGACGGGGACGGATACCTCACCATCACGGGGCGCAAGAAGGACGTCATCATCACCTCCGGCGGCAAGAACGTCATCCCCGCCCCGCTGGAGGACTGGCTGCGCGCCCACCCGCTGGTCTCCCAGTGCATGGTGGTCGGCGACGACCGCCCCTACGTCGCCGCCCTGATCACCCTGGAACCGGACGGCCTCGCGCACTGGCGGCGCATGAAGAAGAAGGACGGCGTGCCACTGCGCGACCTCGTGACGGACGAAGACCTCACGGCCGCCCTCCAACGCGCCGTCGACGAGGCCAACCGCATGGTCTCGCGCGCCGAGTCCATCCGCCGCTTCCGTGTCCTCGCCACCGACTTCACGGAGGACAGCGGCCACCTCACACCGTCACTGAAGCTCAGGAGAGCGGCGATACTGCGGGACTTCGCGGCGGACATAGAGGCGCTGTACGCCGGTGAACGGCGGGCCCGGTGACCTGACGTCCCGCCCGACGGGACGGGCAGCGCGGCCGTGCCACCGCGTCCGCCGGGCGGCGCCGTCACCCGAACGCCCGGATCGCCTTGCCTTGCCCGGCCACCGGCCGTCGCATGGACAGGGACATCCGGTCCGGCGCGAGAGGCTGCCATGTTTGTACGTACGTCCTATGCGACAGGTGATCCGGCCGAGCTCGACCAGGCCGTACGCGCCCTGACCACGGAGGGCAGGCAACAGCTTGCCGAGGAGCCGGGCTTCCGCGGCGCCGGTCTGTTCGTGGACCGTGAGGTCGGCAAGCTGATGACCGGGACGTGGTGGGAGGACGAGGAGGCGCTCCGGGCGAGCGCCGACCGCATGGGCGAGCTGCGCGCCCGGATGCTGTCGGGGTTCGCGGCCACCATGACGGTCGACAACTGGGAGGCGGCGGTGGCCTCGCGACCGGAGGCGGTCGGTGAGGCCGGCCGCTTCCGGCTGACCCGGCTGGAGTTCGCCCCGTCCGACGCGGACACCCTCGTCGACGCCTTCGAGAACGACGTCCTGCCCGGACTCCAGGCGATGAACGGCTTCCTGGGCGGGTCGCTGCTCCTGGACCGCCCCGGAGGCCGGGGCATGGTCGGCGCCGTCTACGCCGACCCGGACAGCCTGGCCGCGTCCCGAGGCCCCGTCGCCGCACTGCGCGCCAACGCGACGAGCAAGGCCCGGGCGACCGTACGGTCCGTGGAGGATTTCGAGGTCGCCATGCTGGAGACCCGGCCGCCGTCGTCCTGACGGCCGCCCCGGGAGACGACTCACGCAGGTGGCGCCGACGCGCGGTGCCCGCGGCCGGGGTGCGGCCGCGGGCACCGGATCCCGCACCGGTCGTCGGTGTCAGTTCGCGGTGGTGAGGGAGACGTTGTCGAGGGTGATGGCTGTCTTGACGGGGTTGCCGCCGATTTCGAAGTTCAGCGACGCGGCTGTGGTGTCGATGGTCGAGGTGAAGGTGTAGCTGTACCGCTTGAAGCCGGTGCCGAGGTCGACGACCTGGTCCAGGGTGGAGGTGTACGGTTCCTCACCGAGCTGGACGATGGCGCGGATCTGCGCGGCGGCCGACGCCTTGGCGTCGAAGGTGAGGGTGTAGGTGGCGCCCTTGCGCAGGGGGAGGCCGCTCTGTCCGGCGATTGCCTCCCACGAGGCGGCGGCATCGGCCTCGACGGTGGCCAGCAGCGCGCCTTGGGCGTGGGCGATGGAGGCGCGTTCGGTGGCCCACCAGCCGTCGACGTCGGTGGTGAAGGTGCCGTTGCGGATCAGGTCGGCGTAGTGGACCGGGCCGGGGGTGACGACGGGGGTGCCGAAGCCGCCGGTGCTGTTGCCGGTGCCGGGGTAGGCGTAGACGCTGCCGGTGGTGTGGATGGCGATCAGGTCGTCCTTGTTGTCGCCGTTGAAGTCCGCGGCGGAGACCAGGCGCATGTTCTGCCAGCCGTCGCCGGTCTTCTTCGCCCCGTGGAAGGTGCCGTTGCCCTTGCCGGCGTACATGTAGAGGGCGCCGGTGTTGTGGACGGCGTAGATGTCGGCCCTGTTGTCGCCGTTGAAGTCTCCGGCGTTGAGCAGGCGCATGTTGGACCAGCCGGAGCTGGTCACGGTCCCGGCGCCGAAGCCCTTGCCGTTGCCGGGGTAGAAGAGGAGGTTGCCGTTGGTGTGGGCGGCGATCAGGTCGCCCTTGTTGTCGCCGTTGAAGTCGGCGGCGGCGAGCAGGCGGATGCCGCCCCAGCCGTTTCCGGCGACGGAGGAGCCGGTGACGCCGTTCTTTCCGTTGCCCGGGTAGAGGTAGATGCTGCCGTTGGTGTGGGCGGCGAGAACGTCGCCCTTGCCGTCACCGGTGAAGTCGGTGGCGGCCAGCAGACGCATCCCGCTCCACTTGCCCTCGCTGACCTTGGCCCTCTTGCCGAACTTGCCCTTGCCGTCGCCGGGCTGGGCGTAGAGGTAGTCGTCGGCGGCGTCGATGGTCAGTAGGTCTGCCTTGCCGTCACCGTTGAAGTCGGTGGCCGTCATCAGCTGCGACCACGACCTGCCCACGGTGGTGGCGACCCAGTCGGCCACGTCGTCCGTGCGGGTGGCGACGGCGTCGGTGCGGGTCTCGGTCTCGCCCACACAGCCGCCCTGCCGTGACCGGGTGGCCACGCCCACCAGCTCCAGGCGCCCCTCGGCCTCCCGCAGCAGCGGGGCGCCCGTGTCGCCCTTGCACAGGGCGTCGTTCGCGGTGGCACCGGCAAGGGTGATCTCGGTGTCGGAGAGGGCGCTGACCTTCATCGAGGCAGTGTGGGCCGAGCCGGGCACCCACTCGGTCCTGGTACGGCCGAACCCGGTCGCCTGCAGCGTGTCACCCTCACCCGCCGGCGAGGCGGCCAGTCCGAGAGGAGCCATGCCGGTGGCCGGCGTCGCCAGACGCGCCATCACCAGGTCACGGGTGGGGGAAGGAACCAGCTCGACCACTTCGGCGACGTGTCCGCCGGTCCCGGAAAGGGAACTGCGCCCGACGCTCGCCGTGGTCTTCAGGGCAGGCTTGCCCGGAGCGACCTGGGTGGGGTTGGCGGGGTCGGTGGCGAAGCAGGCCGCGGCGGTCAGCACCCACTGACCGTCGACCAGGGCACCGGAACAGGAACGGGTCCTGTCGCCGTCGCCGATGTGGAGACGGGCCACGGATGCCTGAGTACCGGCAAGAGCGTCCGGACCGGTGGCGGCCGTGGCCGGGGTTCCGGCAAGTACCGACGCACCGGCAATGGCGGTCAACGTCGCCGCGAAGACTTCGGAACGAGAGCGTGCACGGGACACGATGATGAAGATCCTTGCTGTGAAAGAAGTGGGAAAGCCGCAGGCCTCACGTCGTGATCGTGGGCCTGACCGCTCAGCCGGGAGGGCCGGATCCCGGCCTCCACGACGGCGGTCGGCAGTGGCTTGCGGCGCGTGAGAGAGAAGACCGGGCCGACATGCGTGGGCGCCCGCTTCCCGGAGACCCTCGGTACAGGTCCCGGATCGGCCGGGCAGCGTCCGGAGCGTCAGGCCGGCGTCCGGCCCGGGGCACTCGGAGGGTGCAACGCCACCCGGGGCGGGTGCCGGTGGGAGTCAGCCCGTCACGCGGATCTCGACGACCGTGGTGGGCGTTCCCTTGTTGCCCTCGCCCACGAGCTTGTAGCCGTCCTTGGGCACGTCGACGCTCTGCGTCGAGCCCTGGGTGGTGAGGTCGGCGCTGATCGGGTGGGTCGAGGTCTCCAGGGCCCAGACGTTGGGCACCTCCAGCGAGAGCTGCCCGGTGGAGCCCCTGGTCTGGAAGCAGATGTCGCCCTTGCGGGACCAGAGTTTTATCTGGTCGGCTGCGGCACCGCACTCCGCGAGCAGGATGTTGCCATCCCCTCGGATGAGCTTGATCCCCTTCTCCGCCAGGATCTGTTCGGCCCCCGGGTAGCGGAAATCCTCGACCGCGACGGGAATGGGATCGCCGTCCGCGGCGACCGACGAAGCGGCGTAGCCGAGTTTTGCCGAATCCTCCTGAGGTCCGACGACGACTGCCCCGGCGAACGCGCCGAGAACGCCCAGTACGCCGGTCACAATGAGTTTGCGGGCGCGTAATTTCACGCGGCTCAACCTTTCACGGGGGGCCGAAAGCGGAGAGCTCGTCGGCTGTAAATGCCTGGTCAATGGCGTATGCAACGTATCACTCACCCCTGGAGTCACGGAAGTTGATTTCTGCCAGGGTCCATCCTCGGTGGTGACGGGGAAGGTGTCCCGCTCGGAAGGCCGCTGAATGGGAAATTCCGGATGGTGGGCGTTGAATCAGCCTCCGGATGGCTTGATTGCTGCTGTCGGTGGTGCGACTTCGGGCGGTTACCAGAAACCCGGTTGAACGTCGGCGTGCGGGCGTGAGGTTATGCTCGCCTCCGCCGAAATCCGGTGCCTGGTAGAGAAGATGCCAGTCAGTGAAACGAGTTCTCGAGTGCAGTTGCAGGGCAATACGCGAATAAGATGGAGCGCGCGGCGGGCCGGTACCGCCCTCCGCGCCCTGACCACCGGCCTTTTACCCCTCGTGTGCGCGGCGGGGCTGCTCGGTCCCGCCCCGGCCTCCGCCGCGGAAGCCGCCGACTCCCTGGCCGATACGGCCACTCTGACCGCCACTCACCGCGCCATGGCCGTCGACCTCTGGAGTTCAGGGGGGCCCGGGGTCAGGGACGCCGCCGAGAAGGTTCTCGCCGGCGACGACGATGCTGTCCTGGCCTTCCTCGACCGCGCCGACGACTTGACCTACCGCGACCAGCAGGTCGCCGCCGCCCAGATCGCCAGTGTCGGCGGCCGAGCGACGCTGGAGGCGGCCCGGGTCGCGCTGAGCGGCACTCAGACCCAGTTGCGCGACTTCCTCAAGGGTGGTTGGAAAGCGCCTCTCGCGGAGGACGAGCGCGTTCATGTCGCACAGATCATGTCCGAGGGCGGCCCCGGCGTGGTGGCGGCAGGCCGGACCGCCCTCAACGGCACGCAGGACGACATCAGGAAGTTCCTCGCCGAGGGCCAGTACGTCGCTCGGGAGCAGGACGAGCGGGTCGAAGTCGCGCAGATCATGAGCGGGGGCGGGGACGCCGTCAAGGCGGCCGGCCGGGTCGCCCTCGAAGGGACCCGCGAGGACGTCCAGGAGTTCCTGTCCCTCGGCCAGTACGTGGCCCGCGCCCGCGACCAGGAGTACTCCACCGTCGCGCAGCTCGCGGCGGAGGCCGGCAAGGCCGGACGCCAGGCGGCGGCGGAGACGGCCGCCGCCAGGGAGCAGTCCGCCCGCGCGGTCAAGGCGTCGGAGCTCGCCAAGGCCGCCGCTCTGAAGGCCGCCGAGGAGGCAGCCAAGGCGGAGAAGGGCTCGCTGGCCGCCTCGGAGGCAGCCGGCCGCGCAGCCAGCGCGGCCAGCCAGGCCGCCGCCGCGGCCCAGCAGGCCATCAACGCCGCTCGGGCCGCCAGCAGTTCCGCCCGCGTGGCCGCCAACGCCGCCGCCCGTGCCGCCGCGGCCGCTGCCGGAGCCGCCCGTGCCGCCGCCGACGCACGCGGGGCCGCGGCCGCCGCCGCCACGGACGCGAGGAACGCCTCAGCCGCGCGCCAGGCCGCCGACAAGGCCCGGGCAGCCGCCAAGAGTGCCACCGAGGGTGCCGAGGCCGCCGACCAGGCAGGCATCGCCGCCAAGGCCGCCGGCGACGCCGCCCTGGCCGCTGCCGGCGCGGGCGGTCACGCGCTCGCCGCCGCCAACGCGGCCGGGCAGGCCGCCAACCACGCCGACCAGAGCGACACCCGTGCCGCCGAGGCCAGGGCAGCCGCCGCGGCCGCCCGTCGCCACGCGGAGGAGGCCAACCGCGCCGCCGCAACCGCCGCCGGCCTGGCCCGCCGCTCCGCGGCCGCCGCTGCCGAGGCACGCGATGCCGCGAGGTCCGCCGCCACCCACGCCGGCAATGCGGCCAAGGCCGCCGACGAGGCCGCCGACCATGCCGGTGAGGCAGCCACGGCGGCCGCGAAGTCGACGGCGCACGCAAACGCGGCCAAGGAGGCAGCCGACGCGGCAACCACCGCCGTCGCCAAGGCCAAGGCGACCTACGCCCTGGCCCGTGAGGTGGAGACGGCGGAACTCACCGCCCGTACCAGCGCCGCCATCCAGCGAGCCCGCGACGCCAAGGAGGAGGACCAGCGGCGCAAGACCGCCCAGGCCACCGCCGCCCAGCAGGCGAAGGCCCGGACCGAGGAGGCCGCACGCATCGCCGCCGAGGCCGCCGCCCCTGGCGCCGACCCGGCGACCGTCGCCGCCAAGGGCCGCAAGCTCGCCCTGATGACCGTGGAGGACGGGGGGCCCTTCAGTCGCGCCGCCGCCCAGACCGCGCTGGCCGGCTCCGACACGGATGTCGACGCGTACGTCCGCATCCACTGGAAGGAGGCGGCGCAGCAGGACGAGCGCGGCACGGTCGAACTGCTTTCGACGGACAGCCCGCTGAAGTCCGTTCGCGACGCCGCCGACGCGACACTCGCGGGTGACGCGGCCGGCATCTCGGCGTTCCTCGCCACCGGCCAGTACAAGGCCGGAGAGCAGGACTACCGTGTGCAGATCGCGCAGATCATGTCCGAGGGCGGTCGTGGCGTCATGGAGGCCGGCCGCGCGGCCCTCGACACGGGCACGCTCGACGCGTACCGGGCGTTCCTCTCCACGGGCCGGCACGAGGCCCAGTACCAGGACGAACGCCTCCTCGCCGGCCAGCTCCGCGGCACCGGCGGCCCCGAGGTCAAGGCGGCCGCCCGGGTCGCCCTGGAGGGCTCGCCCGCGCAGCTGCACCAGTTCGTGGTGAGCGGGCAGCACACAGCCCAGCGCAAGGACCTCCTCGCCGCGACCCATGTGGCTCGCGTCGACTACTTGATCGCCGAGGCGGCCTTCACCGCGGCCACCGCCCAGAAGAACGCCGCCGATGCGCTGAGGGTCGCCGCCCTGGCCCGCAAGGCGTCGACGGACGCCGACAAGTACGCCGAGCAGGCAGGCGCGTCCGCCGTGGAAGCGCGGGGCCACGCCGCCGACGCCGCGAAGAGCGCCAGGGAGGCCGAGGCCTCCGCGGCCCGGGCGGCGGAGTCCGCGCGAACCGCCAAGGCGGCCGCGGCGAACGCCCGCCAGTCCGCGGCCTCCGCAGCGGTATCGGCGGCCGACGCCACTGTCTCTGCCGACCTGGCCCACGCCTCCGCCGCGACGGCCTGGGCCGCCGCCAAGCAGGCCCGCGACTCGGCCACCGCCGCCGGCAAGGACGCCGAGGCGGCCCGGGTGGCCGGCCTGGACGCCCTGCGCACCGCCACCGCCAAGCTCAAGGCGGAGACCGAGGCGGAGCGGCAGAAGCTGCGCACCGAGATGTCGGAGACTCCGGCCCAGCGCAGGCTGCGCTGCGGACTGCTCGGTTGCCCTCAGGAGAACGACCCGTTCTACTGCGACAAGAAGCCGCCGACCGACCCGTTCTGCACGTCGCTGGCCATGTCCAAGGTGGCGAAGCCGTACATCGATTACTACTGGGAGCTCGGCAAGGCGATCACCGGCCTCAGCGAATTGGAGAACTGCCTCGACCACGACCTGTGGGCCTGCGTCGAACTGACGCGAGACGTCACCATCAGCAGCAAGTTGCGCCTGCTCAAGGGCGCCTACGAGACGCTCCGCTCCCTGCAGCGTCCGTCCTGCGCCAAATGTTTTCCCGCCGGCACCAAGGTGCTGATGGGGGACCGCTCGACGAAGGCCATCGAGGACGTCCGCCCCGGCGACACCGTCCTTGCGTCGGCTCCCGCCGTCGGCGGCACCTCGGCGCACCGCGTGTCCCGCCTCATCACCGACGAGGGGGTCAAGAACTTCCACGAGCTCACCCTCGCCTCCGGGCGTGGTGACGCAAAGCTGACCGCCACGCACGAGCACCCGTTCTGGGTGCCGGCCGAGAAGCGCTGGGTCGAGGCGCGCGCGCTGACTCCGGGCACCCGCCTGCTCGACGCCGAGGGCGGGGCCGTCGAGGTGAAGGCCAACCGGCCCTACACCCAGCGCGCGCCGACCTACAACCTCACCGTCGAGAACCTCCACACGTACTACGTGCTGGCGGGGACCACGCCGGTCCTGGTGCACAACTCCAACGGCTGCAAGACGATGGTTCTCGGCATCCAGGCCCACGCGGACGAGCTGACCGGTGCCGTTGAGGGCGGTTACAACTTCAACGGCCCCAAGTACTCGGGGGTTGTGGGCAACGTCAACGGCAAGCCGTTCACCCAGTGGATGTCGGAGGTCAAGTACGTCCTCATGAACAACGGCAAGGTGGCCGTCTCCCTCAAGGGGTTCGACGGGGACAGCCACCTGGACAAGTTCATGCGCGCCTACCGGGCCGGCATCGGTGACAACTGGCGTGCCACCGAGTGGGAGATGGGCCAGATCGGCCTTTACGTGCAGCGGGGGAGCTTGGAGTGGACCAACGTCACTTTCTACGATGAGGCCGGCAAGGCCATCCCTCACGCCGATTTCCCCGAGCCGAAGTGGTGAGCACCCGGATGACCAGTGAACCGACGGGCGAGCTCTTCCGCTCGGACCGGTACTTCAAGGTGTGGCAGTACAGCGTGGGCCACCGTCGGCTCCTGCTGCGCAGCACGCGGGACAGGCCGCCGGCCACCCGGGTCGAGGTCCACTTCGCAGGTGTGGGACTGATGCTGCTGCGCCCCGCCTACCAGGGCCTGGCCGTGAGGCGGGCTACCGACGAGGAGAGCCGCGCGGTGGTCCGCGACCACGGGATCGAGCTGGAGGAGGGCCAGTACGTCTTCGCCCTCGCCGGCGACCTGTCCGCCGGCTTCGTGGTCTCCGCGCCTCCGCAGTGGCACGAGGACGAGGGCGGGGTGGACGACCCGTCGTGGTTCGGCCACATGGTGGGGACCCGCTGAGTCCCCCGCCCGTACGGGTGCGGGCCCCGAGCCCGTACCCGTACGCCTCGGCAGCCGCACGCCACCGCGGCTCAGAACACGACCCGCGCCGCCATGACGGCCGCCACGGCGGCGGGGTCGCCGTCGCACGCGATGTCGCCCAGCGGCGGACGGCCCGAAAGGTGGCGCATCAGCGTCACGGCGTCCGCCTCCAGGACCACGGCAGGCGTTCCACGGCCCAGCACCCAGCGGCCACCGGCCGGTCCCGACAGGTCCAGGAACGTGGGAGGACCGCTCCAGCCCAGGGCGAGGTCCAGCAACACCTGGCCGACGACCTCCTTGTCGTGCTCGTGCAGGACGGGTTCACGGCCGGTGGTGTCGCAGATGTCGACCCGGTGCATCCAGGTGTCGCGGCTGAGCAGGACCCTGGCCAGGTAGTCCATGGAGTCCTCGGGCAGTTCCTTCGACTCGGGGAAGAGCGGGCTCAAGCGGATCCGCCGCCGCACCGCGACCGGCATGCGTTCCACCGCGTGGACGCCCCTCGGGCCGAACCGGGACAGCAGCCCGACCAGGTCCTGGGGCGGTACGGAGCGGCGGGCGTCCACCTGGCACTGGTTGTGCGCGGCGAGGGGCATCAGCCGCGGATGCCGCCGTCGGCCGAGCAACGCCCGCCCGACCAGCAGCCACGGCCGGGCCAGCTCCTCGTACTGCCCCACCACATGGGCGGTGAGATCCCGCACGGTCCAGCCCTCGCACGCCGTGCCGAGGGACCAGTCGCCCGGAGCGAGCCCGTCCAGCGTGGTGAGCATCGCCCGGACCTCCGCGGCGTTCACCGCCCGCGCCCGCAGCGGGTGTGTACGGGGGATGTCGAGGGCGGAGGCCGGTGCGGTGGTGACCATGGGGTGCCTCCCTGGGGGCGGACGTTCTCCCCGAGACACGATTCACGCTACGCCCGTGGCGACGAGTTTTCCCGTCGCCAAAGGTCCCGGTGGCCGGTGCCCGCCGCCGAGGGCAAGGGCGTCACGCCCCTGCGCCACCGGGTGCGGTACGCGTGAAGCCCCCTAGT
Source organism: Streptomyces sp. NPDC041796 (assembly GCF_055590785.1). Lineage (NCBI taxonomy): Bacteria > Bacillati > Actinomycetota > Actinomycetes > Kitasatosporales > Streptomycetaceae > Streptomyces > Streptomyces sp. NPDC041796. The sequence goes on along the minus strand of NZ_JBVJAH010000014.1, from coordinate 105,269 downwards.
GACCCGTGCGGCGCGACCGCCAGTCCCGCACCAGCTCCTCCACGTCGAACGGTGCGAGGCGCAGCGGTGGGCCCGCCGGCGGGCGGCGGACCGCTTCCGCGATCTTCTCGTTGACGTCGGCGACGATCCGGCGCACCTCCGCCTCGCTCGCCGCCCGTCCCACCGCCTCCAGCGCGTCCTCCGCCTCCTTGCGGAGGGCGAGCGCGGGCGGCAGGACGGGGACGATGCCCTCGCGGTGCATCTTGCCCTTGACCCACCACAGTTCGTCGTACGGAGCGGTGTCGTCGGGCAGGGGCTTGCCGAAGCCGGACAGGTTCTGGAAGTCGCCGCGTTCCGTCGCCTCGCGGATCTGCTTGTCGACCCATGACTCGAAGTCGACCCCGGGCGGTTTGCGTTCGGTCATGCCTCCGAGCGTACGTTCAGCAGTTCCCGGGCGTCGGCTTCCCCGCGAACCGGTCCGCCAGCCAGTCGGCCGCCCTCGGGGACTCGCTGATCACGCCCGAGACGTGCTCGCCGACCACGATGGTCCGCCAGTTCACGGTGGCGCCCCTGGCGCACCAGTCCTTGCGGAGCCCGGAGCCGAGCGCGTAGGGGATCAGCTCGTCGGCGAGCGCGTGGTACAGGTACACCGGATGGCCGGGCGCCCTGGTGCCGAGGTCCGACTCGGCGAGCCGGGCCTGCCACTCGGGCGTCTCCAGCGGGTTCCTCACCGTCAGGTCGGAGATCCGTTTGAAGGAGCCGACCGTCGTGTCGACCGCCACGCAGTTGTTCCGGAAGAAGCCGATCAGCGCCTTGCCCGCCGGGTTCAGGTAGCTGTCGAGCTTCAGCTCGGGGTACGCCGCGTCCTGTCCGGCTGCCGCCATGAACAGCAGGCCCGAGCCGTACGACCCGTCGTGCACGGGCGCGAGCTTGGCCAACCGGGCCGGTACGCCACCGGTCGCCGTGCCCTTCACCTTCAGCTCCGGGGCGTAGGAGGCGTGCAGCTCGGCCGCCCAGCTCGACGCCTGGCCGCCCTGCGAGTAGCCCATGATCCCCACCGGGGTGTCCGTGCCGAGCCCCGCCTCCGGGAGCCGGATCGCCGCGCGGGCCGCGTCCAGCATGGCGTGCCCGGCCGAGCGCCCGGCCGTGTACGTGTGCTCGCCGGGCGTGCCGAGGCCCTCGTAGTCGGTGACCACGACCGCCCAGCCGCGCCAGGTGAGCTGCTGGATCAGGTTGGCCTCCATGGTGGTGCCGTGGGGGAAGCCCGCGCTCGGGGCGCACGAGTCGCCGAGCCCGACCGTGCCGACGGCGTATGTGATCAGCGGGCGCGGTCCGGTGCGGCCGTCCTGCGGCACGATGACCGTGCCGGAGACGACGTTCGGCGCGCCGGTCGCCGACGTCGAGCGGTAATGGATCTTCCAGGCCTTCGTGGCGGTCGGTTGTCCGGGCAGCGGGTGGAAGGCGGAACGCTCGGTGCTCACGAGGTCGCCGGGGCGGCCGGTCGTGTCCTCGGCGGCGGCGAGGGCGGGGGTGGCGGATGTCAGGGCGAGTGCGGCCACGCAGGCCAGCACCCTCGTTCGTACACGCATGTGCGGCTCTCCCTACGTCCGATGGGGGTGGGGAGACCGTAGTGACTCCGGAGTAAGTACGGGGCTGACCGGAACGCTCAGCTTCGCTGGCCCCGGTACGCACCCGGCGTCGTCCCCGTCCACCGCCGGAACGCCCGGTGGAACGACGTGTCCTCCGAGAAACCCAGCCGGGCCGCCAGTTCGGCGATCGGCTCGTGACCCTCCACCAGGCCCGCGATCGCCGCGTCCCGCCGGACCGTGTCCTTCAGCCGCTGGTACGAGGTCCCCTCCTGCTGGAGCCGGCGCCGCAGGGTCGCCGGGCTCACGGCCAGCCGCGCCGCGATCTCGCCCAGCGACGGCAGCCGGGGTGAGGTCCGCAGCGCGCGGGCGAGCGCGCTGTGCACCTGCTCGGCCACGGTGGTGCCGTACGCCCGGCGGCTGAGCAGCTCGAAGGGCGAGCGGCGCAACATGCGCTCCAGGTCCTCCTCGGTGCGCACCAGCGGGGCGGTCAGCCAGTGCGCGGGGAACGCCGCCTCCGTCGTCTCCGCGCCGAAGCGGACCGGGCAGCCGAAGAGGCCCGCGTACTCCTCCTCGTGCGCGGGCGGCCCGTACGCGAAGCGGGCGCGCAGCAGCGGGATGCGGCGGCCCACGAGCCAGCTGCACAACCGGTGCCAGATGATCACCAGGCACTCGGTGAGGAACCGGTCCTCGTCCCGTGCGTGGAGGTCGCCCCGTACGGCGAAGACGGCCTCGCCCGGGCCGGCCGTGGTCAGCGCCAGGTCCGGACCGCCGGGGAAGAGCCGGTAGAACGCCGTGCCGCGCTCCACCGCCGTCCCCAGGTCGCGGCAGCCGAGCGAGGCGTAGCACATCATGGCGAACGTCCCGGGCCTGCTCGGCGCCGGCCCGAGGCCCAGGAACTCGTCGCCCGTCGCCTGGTACAGCGCCCGGAACAGCAGCGCGAACTGCGCCGAGGTGACCCGCGCCCGGTCGTCGCCCAGCAGCAGCGGCGGGATGCCGGCGGCCTGGAGGAGCGGCACGGTGTCGATCCCGTGACGCCGTGCCCCGCGCAGCAGGGCCCGTACGTGGTGCACGGTGATGGTCCGCTTGGCCATGAACCGGACCGTACCGGGGTTGAGCACCGCGGTCAGCGGGGCTGACGTTTTCCGTCATGTCACGACAGCCCGCGCCCTCCCTACCGTCGGGTCATGAATGACACACGGCCTGTGACGCTCGCAGTCTTCACCGAATGGGCGGGCGAACGGTACGGAGAGCTGCCCGCGCTGCGCCACAAGCGCCACGACGGGACGTGGACCTCGGCCTCGTACGACGAACTGCGCGCGACCGTACGCGCCTGGGGGCGGAGCGTCGTCGGGCTGGGCGTCGCCCCGGGGGACCGGGTCGCGATCCTGTCCGAGACCCGGGTGGAGTGGACGTACGCGCACCTGGCGGTGCTCGCCGCGGGCGCGGTCGTGGTGCCCGTCTACCCGACGGCCGGGGAGGCGGAGCTGACCTGGGTGCTCGGCGACTCGGGGGCCTCGGTGGTGCTCGTGGAGGACGCGGCGCAGGGGGAGCGGGTGGCGGCGGTACGCGAGCGGCTGCCCGCGCTGCGGCACGTGGTGGAGCTCGGCGCGCTCCCGGGGGCGGCGGGCTCACCGGACGCGCTGCTCGCCCGCGCCGCGGCCGTCCGCCCCGGCGACGGCGCGTCGATCATGTACACCTCGGGCACCACGGGCCCGCCCAAGGGCGTCCGCCTCACGCACGGCAACTTCGGCGCCGTCCAGGACGCCACGCTCGCGCTGATCGAGGGCGGCCCCGGAGACCGCACCTTCCTCTACCTGCCGCTGGCGCATCTGCTCGCCCAGATGATCCAGTTCACCACCCTGCTCAACGGCGGCGAGCTGTGCTACTTCGGCGGGCGCGTCGAGAACGTGATCGCGGACCTGGCGGAGGCGCAGCCCACGCACCTGCCGTCCGTGCCGCGCCTCTTCGAGAAGGTGCACAGCATGGCCCAGTCGCTCGGGGCGTCCCCGCCGCAGGTGCGGGAGGCACTGGGCGGGCGGCTGCGCGTGGCCCTCACCGGCGCCGCGCCCATCGCGCCGGAGACGCTGGACTTCCTGCGGGACTGCGGCATCCAGGTCTTCGAGGGCTACGGCATGACCGAGTCGGCCGGGCTGATCTCGCTGAACCACCCCGGCGCGGTGCGCCAGGGGACCGTCGGCAGGCCGCTGGACGGGTGCGAGGTGCGGATCGCCGGGGACGGGGAGATCCTGGCGCGCGGTCCGATGGTGGCGGCGGGGGAGGTCGCGGACGACGGGTGGCTGCACACGGGGGACCTGGGGGCGCTGGACGAGGACGGGTTCCTGACGATCACGGGCCGCAAGAAGGACCTGATCATCACGTCCTCGGGCAAGAACCTCAGCCCGGCGGAGGTCCAGGTGCTCATCGAGCGGGCGCCGGTCGTCTCGCACGCCGTCATGGCCGGCGACCGCCGCCCCTACCCGGTCGCGCTGATCACCGTGGACCCGGAAGCGGTGCGGGGCCTGGACGACACCGCCGTACGGGCCCTGGTGCAGGAGGCGGTCGACCGGGCGAACGCCCAGGTGTCCCGGCCCTCACGGATCCGGGCGTTCAGGATCCTCGACAAGGATTTCAGCGTGGCCGACGGCGTCCTGACCCCGACCCTGAAGGTGCGGCGGAAAGCGGTGCTGGAGCGCTACGCGGCGGAGATCGACACCTTGTACGAGTGACCGCGGGAAAAGGCAGGAGCCCTTTCCGTGCGGCCGTGCGGCCGGACGGAAAAGGCTCCTTGGGTACTGCTCAATCGGGTACTGAAAGTCGTGCGCGATCGCCGACCCGGGCAACTAGGCCGGGGTGACGTTCTCCGCCTGCGGGCCCTTCGGGCCCTGGGTGACGTCGAAGTTCACGACCTGGTTCTCCTCGAGGGAGCGGAAACCAGACGCGTTGATCGCGGAGTAGTGGACGAAGACATCCGGGCCGCCGCCGTCCTGGGCGATGAAGCCGAAGCCCTTTTCAGCGTTGAACCACTTGACGGTTCCGGTAGCCATAAGCCCTCCTATGGGCCAAAGGGTTGCCCTGCTCCAGAACCTGCCAAACAAGTCTGAAAACTACAAAAGCCTGCGGGTTACATGCTCCGCAGGCTCTGTACTGCAAGGGAAACCAAACTGCAACTTGCGTCGAGCCTAGCACGCAGCGTGTGCGCATGGGTAGAGGGAAAGATCACGTCACCCGGATGTTTGACGGAGTTCATCCGCGCTGACGGCGGACCCGGCGCGGCCCGCCGAACGAGACGGGGCTAGCCTCGCGATGTGGACAATTCAACCGACGGCCACCACCAGCTCCGGAGCCGGCCCCGCGTCGGACACATCCAGTTCCTGAACTGCCTCCCCCTCTACTGGGGCCTGGCCCGCACCGGCACCCTCCTGGACCTGCGCCTCACGAAGGACACCCCGGAGAAGCTCAGCGACCAGCTCGTACGCGGTGACCTCGACATCGCCCCGGTCACCCTCGTCGAATTCCTCCGCAACGCCGGCGACCTCGTCGCCTTCCCCGATCTCGCGGTCGGCTGCGACGGGCCCGTGATGTCCTGCGTGATCGTCTCGCAGCAGCCGCTGGAGGACCTGGACGGGGCGCGCGTCGCGCTCGGGTCCACCTCCCGCACCTCCGTGCGCCTGGCGCAGCTGCTGCTCTCCGAGCGGTACGGGGTGACCCCCGACTACTACACCTGCCCGCCCGACCTCGGCGTGATGATGCAGGAGGCCGAGGCCGCGGTCCTGATCGGGGACGCCGCGCTGCGCGCCTCGCTGCACGACGCCCCGAGGCTGGGCCTCCAGGTCCACGACCTGGGGCAGATGTGGAAGGAGTGGACGGGGCTGCCGTTCGTCTTCGCGGTGTGGGCGGTCCGCAAGGACTACCTGGCCCGCGAGCCGCGCGTCGTGCGCCAGGTCCACGAGGCGTTCCTGGCCTCCCGGGACGTGTCCCTGGAGGAGGTCGCGAAGGTCGCCGAGCAGGCCGCGCGGTGGGAGGCGTTCGACGCGGTGCTGCTGGAGAAGTACTTCACGACCCTGGACTTCCGCTTCGGGGCCGAGCAGCTCGCCGGGGTACGGGAGTTCGCCCGCCGGACCGGCCCGACGACCGGGTTCCCGGCGGACGTGACGGTCGAGCTGCTGGGCCAGGGCTCCCGGCCGGACGGTCCGCGAAGGGCCTAGGAGCTCGGGACGGGGGCCTGCATGTGCTCGCTGATCCACTGGATCGAGCCGTCGCCCATGCCCTTCACATAGGTCCTGGCGTTGTGCTCGCCGTCCCGGATCACCTGGAGGCGGCTCTTGACCGGCCCCTTGGTGTACTTCTTGATGAAGGACTTGACGTCGGCCACGCCGGATTCCCTGCTGCCGATCTGGAACGCCAGATACACCTCGCGTTCCGGGGAGTGCGGCCCGGCGCCCAGGAGTCCGGCGAGCTTCTCCGGGTTGTTCGCCTGCCGCTCCTTGTCGTGTCCCGCCCAGAGCGGCGAATCGGGAACGAGGTCAGGCCCGGAGGCGATGACGGCCTTGAACTTGTCCGGATGCTTCAGCACCGACTTGAGGCCCACGAACCCGCCGGACGACGACCCCATGAACGCCCAGCCGTCCCGCGAGGCGAACGTACGGAAATTCGCCCGGACGAAATCGGGAACGTCCTCCGTCATCCAGGTGCCCATTTTCGGTTGCCCCGGGATATCGCTGCCGTCGTAGTAGTGCTCGGCGTCCGGGTTGAGGACCGGCATGACCACGACGAAGGGCAGACTCTTGCCCTCTTTCGACCACTCGCTGATGCTGCTCTGCAACTTGAGGTCGGTGCCCATCCAGTAATTGTTCGGATAGCCGTTGCCGCCGGGCAGGGCGATGAGGACCGGGAAGCCGCTGGCCGCGTACTTCGGGTCGAAGTACTGCGGGGGCGCCCAGACCCAGACCTTGCCCGTGAAACCCGACTTGGCGCCGTGCAGCGTCGTCACGCCGATCTTCGTACCGTCGGGCAGCGTGTTGGCGGTGGTGAACTCCGCCTTGGGGCCGGCCGGCATCAGGGTCCGGGGAATCGCCTTGCCCGCCGCCGGAGTCGAGGCCGGGGCCGGCGCGGGACGGTGGGCCGACGCGCTCGGGTCGTCGAAGGACATCGGTTCCCCTTCGCCGGAGCACCCCGTGACCAGGGCGAGGGAGCCGAGTGCGACGGCGGCGATGAGCGCCTTGGACGGACGTTTCATGGAGCACTCCGGGTTTTTCCGGTCATTTGCGGCCTGTACGGCGTGCTAGATGGCAGAACGCGCCGACCGGTTCCTCCGCCACCCCTCTACGCTGCTCTACGCGACGACGTACGGGGGGAAGCTGCATGCAGCCGCTGGAAGTTGGCGAACCGGCAGCCATCGGTCCGTACCGGCTGCTCGGCAGGCTCGGGGCCGGCGGTATGGGCCGGGTCTACCTCGCCCGCAGCGAGGGCGGCCGCACCGTCGCGGTCAAGGTGGTGCACCCGCACTTCGCGCTGGACGAGGAGTTCCGGGCGCGGTTCCGGCGGGAGGTCGAGTCGGCGCGGCGGGTCGGCGGGCACTGGACGGCGCCGGTGCTGGACGCGGACCCGGAGGCCCCGGTCCCGTGGGTGGCCACCGGGTACGTCCCCGGCCCCTCGCTCGCCCAGGCCGTCACCGACCACGGGCCGCTGCCGGCGGACGCGGTACGGGCGCTGGGCGCCGGGCTGGCGGAGGCACTGGCGGCCGTGCACGGACTCGGGCTCGTCCACCGGGACGTCAAGCCCTCGAACGTGCTGCTGGCCCTGGACGGGCCGCGCCTCATCGACTTCGGGATCGCCCGCGCGACGGCCGGCACCGCCTCGCTCACCTCCACCGGCGTCTCGGTCGGCTCGCCCGGCTACATGGCGCCCGAGCAGATCCTCGGTACGGGGGTGAGCGGCGCCGCGGACGTCTTCTCGCTGGGCGCTGTCCTCGCGTACGCGGCGACGGGCACAGCGCCCTTCCCCGGCGACTCCTCGGCCGCCCTCCTCTACAAGGTGGTCCACGAGGAGCCGGAGCTGGGCGACGCCCTCACCGGTGAGCTGCGGGACCTGGTGGCCGGGTGCCTGGCCAAGGACCCGGCCGTCCGTCCCGCCCCCGGTGAGGTGGCCGGGCGGCTGGCGCCGGGCGGGGCCGCCGCGCTGGTGGCGGGCGGGTGGCTGCCGGGGCCCCTGGTGGAGCGTGTGAGCCGGACGGCGGTCCGGCTGCTGGACCTGGAGCCGGCGGTGGCGGACCCGTCCGGCTCGGGACCGGTGCCGTTCAGCAGCCCGGCGGTGGGGGCGGACGGGGTGCCCGGGGCCGCGGGGGTTCCCGTGCCCCGGACGCCACCGGTGCCTGGGGTGTTCGGTCCGCCGATCGACCCGGTGCCGACCGTGGACGCCGTGCCCCCGCCCCGTACGCCCCTCTCCGTCTCGGTGTCCACGGCCTCGGAGCCGGCCGCCTCGGGCCGGGGCCGCCGCCTGAGCTGCACGGTCGCCCTGGCGGTGGCCGGGGCGCTGGCGGCGGTGACGGTCGGCGGCGGGTCCCTCCTCGGCCTGTTCGACAAGGAGGGCGGCCATCACGACGCCGCCGGGCCCGAGCCGTCGGTGAGCGGGAGCGGAAGCGCCCCGGACGCGGGGGCACCCGCCCCCGCCTCCGTACCCGAGGAGTTCCTCGGCACCTGGACGGGCCCCACCCGCGAGGAGAGCGGCCTGCCGCACGGGGAGCTGACCGCCGTCTTCGCCCCGGGAGCCACGGGGCAGGACGTGGTGCGGATGACCACGTCCCTGAGCGTCCTCGGGGCGCGCGTGGAATGCCACAGCATCGGCAGGCTGACCTCGGCCGCGCCGAGGACACTGCGCGTCACCGACCGCACCGACCCCGCCAGACCCGGTTCCCCCGGCATGTGCACGGGGGCCTCCGCCACCCTGACGTTCACCCTCAACGAGGACGGCACCCTCGGCTACCGGTCCGACGAGGACGGGGCCGGCAACCCGCGCGGAACGCTACGGAAGACCGGCTGAGCGGCCCGGGAACCCGAACGTGACCCCGGCGACGACCCGGCGGCGGAGCCGGCACGCCGGGCCGGCGGACACCCGTGCGGGAAGAACACCGCACGCCATGAGGGCGGGTGGGGTGCGCCGGTGGGCCGCGGAAGCGCTGGCGTAGGCTGGTTCGGTCCGTCCACAACCCTGCCGAAAGGGACACCCGGTGACCGAGAAGGCCGATATGCAAGCCGTCCTCGACCGTGCCGCCGAGGGTGGGCGGATCACGCCGGAGGAGGCACTCGACCTGTACCGGTCGGCCCCCCTCCACGCGCTGGGCGCGGCGGCGGACGCGGTGCGGCGGCGGCGGTACGCCGGTACGGAGCACATCGCCACGTACATCATCGAGCGGAACATCAACTACACCAACGTGTGCGTGACGGCGTGCAAGTTCTGTGCCTTCTACGCGCCGCCGAAGGACACCGCCAAGGGCTGGACCCGGGACCTCGACGACATCCTGCGCCGGTGCGCGGAGACGGTCGAGCTGGGTGGTACGCAGATCATGTTCCAGGGCGGGCACCACCCCGACTACGGCGTCGAGTACTACGAGAAGCACTTCGCCGCGATCAAGAAGGCCTTCCCGCAGCTCGTCATCCACTCCCTCGGCGCCTCCGAGGTCGAGCACATGGCCCGCATCTCCGGCGTCTCCGTCGAGGAGGCGATCTCCCGCATCCACGCCGCCGGTCTCGACTCGTTCGCCGGCGCCGGCGCGGAGCTGCTCCCCGAGCGGCCCCGCAAGGCCATCGCACCGCTGAAGGAGTCGGGCGAGCGCTGGCTGGAGATCATGGAGACCGCGCACCGGATGGGCGTCGAGTCGACCTCCACCATGCTCATGGGCACCGGCGAGACCAACGCCGAGCGCATCGAGCACATGCGGATGATCCGGGACGTCCAGGACCGCACGGGCGGCTTCCGGGCGTTCATCCCGTACACGTACCAGCCGGAGAACAACCACCTGAAGGGCCGCACGCAGGCGACGATCTTCGAGTACCTGCGGATGATCGCGATCGCCCGGCTGTTCTTCGACAACATCGCCCACATCCAGGGCTCGTGGCTGACCACGGGCAAGGAGATCGGCCAGCTGACCCTGCACTACGGCGCTGACGACCTGGGGTCGATCATGCTGGAGGAGAACGTGGTGTCGTCGGCGGGCGCGAAGCACCGCTCCAACCTCCGCGAGATGATCGACATGATCCGCACCGCCGACCGTGTCCCGGCGCAGCGCACGACGACGTACGAGCACATCGTCGTCCACGACGACCCGGCGAACGACCCGGTCGACGACCGTGTCGCCTCCCACATCTCCTCCACGGCCATCCAGGGCGGCACCGCCCACCCGGAACTCAAGCTGCTCCCCACCACCTGAGCCCGCCGTGCTGACGATCCACGTGGCCGAGGCCTCGCCCGAGTCCGCTGTCCTCGTCGAGGGCGCGGACATCGCCGCCGTCGGCCCGTACGAGGAACTGGCCGCCGCACACCCCTCGGCGCGGGTGCGGCGGTGGCCCGGCATCCTCACCCCCGGGCTGCTCAACCCGTACGGCCCCGAGCTGCTGGAGCAGACGTACCACCCCGACCCGCGCGAGGCCGACGAGTTCGGCACCGAGCCCCTCACCGGTGAACGGGCCCGGGCCCTCTTCCGGGCCGACCCGTCACGCCAGGGCGCCAGCGCGCGCCGCGGGGTGCAGCGTCTGCTGGCGCACGGCACGGTCGCCGTCGCCGGTGAACTGCGCACCCGCGCCGCCCTGGACGCGGTGCGACGGGCCGGGCTCGCCATGGCGGGCCGCCCGCCGAGCCTGTCGGGGCCGGCGTCCTTCTCGCCGACGCCCCTGGTGCTGCTGCCGGCGCTCGGCGCCGGAAGGCCCGCGCGGTTCGCGGTGTTCGACGTACCGGACCGGGCCGCCCTCGTACGGCTCGGCGCCTCCACGTGCGTGGCGACCGTCGTGGCGGGCCGCCTGGTCCACAGGCGCGCGTAGGCGGAAGGGGGTCGCCTGCCACAATGGGCGGGTGACCCGAGCATCCCTGGACAAGCAGCCGCACGAAGTCGCCTCGATGTTCGACGACGTCGCCGCGAACTACGACCTCACCAACGACGTGCTCTCACTCGGCCAGGACCGGCGGTGGCGCAAGGAGGTCGCCAAGGCGGTCGACGCGCGGCCCGGGCAGAAGGTCCTCGACCTGGCGGCCGGCACCGGCACGTCGTCGCTGCCGTTCGCGCAGGCCGGGGCGTACGTCGTGCCGTGCGACTTCTCGCTCGGCATGCTGCGCGAGGGCAAGAGGCGCCACCCGTGGCTGCCGCTGACCGCGGGCGACGCCACGAGGCTGCCGTTCCGGGACGGGGTCTTCGACGCGGTGACGATCTCCTTCGGGCTGCGCAACGTCCAGGACACGGACGCCGCGCTGCGCGAGCTGTACCGGGTGACCAAGCCCGGCGGGCGAGTCGTGATCTGCGAGTTCTCGCACCCCACCTGGGCGCCGTTCCGGACCGTGTACGAGGAGTACCTGATGCGCGCGCTGCCGCCGGTCGCGCGTGCCGTGTCGTCCAGCCCCGACGCGTACGTGTACCTCGCCGAGTCCATCCAGAGCTGGCCCGACCAGCCGACGCTCGCCGGGCTCCTCCAGAAGGCCGGCTGGTCCAAGGTGGCGTGGCGGAACCTGACCGGTGGCGTCGTGGCGCTGCACCGGGGCACGAAGGCGGCTTAGAGCTCCAGGCGGAAGCAGTACCCCTCCTGCCCCCCGCTGCCGGGAATGGCGTACGTCTCCGCCCGCGTCATCCCGAGCCGCCGCGTCACCGCCATCGACCGCTCGTTGCGGGTGTTCACCATGGCGACCACCCGCTCCACCCCCGCGGCCCGCAGCCGCTCCAGCGTGGCGCGGGCGGCGGCCGTGGCGTACCCCTTGCCCCACGCGGACCGCGCCAGCCGCCAGCCGATCTCCGTCTCACCCACCGGCCCCCAGCCGTGCGGCCACGGCTGCGCGCCCGTGAAGCCGATGACCTCGCCGTCCTCGTCCAGCAGCGTCCACAGGCAGAAGCCGAGTTCGGCGTCGTGCCGGCGCTGCCGGGCGGTGATCTCGTGGTAGACGGACAGCTCGGCGGGGCCGCCCTGGAAGTACTCCATCACCTCCGGGTCGTCGAAGACCCGGTGCCAGGCGTACGCGTCCTCGTCCGTCGGCACACGCAGCCGGACAACGGGCTGGACAACATCGGGGAGCAGCTCGGTCATCGGGGTGGCCCTTCGGGTCGGTGGTCGGTACGTCCCCATAGACTGCACACGTCCTGTGCCGTCCGGTACGCAATTTCGAGTATTCGGGAGACCCCGCCGTGACCGAGCAGCAGCCCCTCTCCGAACACACCGCGGATGTGATCGTCGTCGGGGCCGGTCCGGCCGGTTCGACGACCGCGTACTACCTCGCCAAGGCCGGACTGGACGTCCTGCTCCTGGAGAAGACGGCGTTCCCGCGCGAGAAGGTCTGCGGTGACGGCCTGACGCCCCGCGCGACCAAGCAGCTCGTGGCCATGGGCATCGACATCTCCGAGGAGGCGGGCTGGCTGCGCAACAAGGGGCTGCGCATCATCGGCGGCGGCGTCCGCCTCCAGCTCGACTGGCCGGAGCTGGCCAGCTACCCGGACTACGGACTGGTCCGCAAGCGCGACGACTTCGACGAGCAGCTCGCCCGGCAGGCGCAGAAGGCCGGGGCGCGGCTGTACGAGCGGTGCAACGTCGGCGCCCCGGTCGTCGACGACCGCACCGGCCGGATCACCGGCGTGCACGCCAAGCTGGGCGAGGACAAGACGCCGGTCACCTTCCACGCGCCGCTCGTCGTCGCCGCCGACGGCAACTCCACGCGGCTGTCACTCGCCATGGGCCTGCACCGGCGCGAGGACCGGCCGATGGGCGTGGCCGTCCGTACGTACTTCACCTCCCCCCGCCACGACGACGACTACCTGGAGTCCTGGCTGGAGCTGTGGGACCGCCGCGGTCCCGGCGAGGACCGGCTGCTGCCCGGCTACGGCTGGATCTTCGGCATGGGTGACGGCACGTCCAACGTCGGTCTCGGCGTGCTCAACACCTCCGACTCCTTCAAGGAGCTCGACTGGCGCGAGGTGCTGAAGGCGTGGTGCGCCTCGATGCCGGAGGACTGGGGGTACACCCCGGAGAACATGACCGGTCCGATCCGCGGTGCCGCGCTGCCCATGGCCTTCAACCGGCAGCCGCACTACACGCGCGGCCTGCTGCTGGTCGGCGACGCGGGCGGCCTGGTCAACCCGTTCAACGGCGAGGGCATCGCGTACGCCATGGAGTCCGGGCAGCTCGCCGCCGACGTCATCGTCCAGGCGCACGCACGCGCCACCCCGGCACAGCGCGAACTGGCCCTGCACAACTACCCGAAGATCCTCAAGGACACCTACGGCGGCTACTACACGCTGGGCCGCGCCTTCGTGAAGCTGATCGGCAACCCGAAGGTCATGAAGATCGCGACGCAGCGTGGTCTGACCCACCCGCTGCTGATGAAGTTCACGCTGAAGATGCTGGCGAACCTCACCGACCCGACCGGCGGCGACGCGATGGACCGCATCATCAACGGTCTGTCGAAGGTCGCCCCGAAGGCCTGAGACCGGCCGGCTTGAGACCCGCCGGCTTGAGACCGGTCGGCTTGGGACCGGCCGGCTTGGGACCCGACGGCCTGAACGCCTTGCGGTAGTCGGTGGGGGAGACCCCGACGGAGCGGCTGAAGTGCCGGCGCAGATTCGCCGCCGTGCCCAGCCCGCTGCTCTCGCCTATCCGCTCGACGGGCAGATCGGTCGATTCCAGGAGTAGCTGGGCGTGGGCGATCCGCTGCTGGAGCAGCCACTGCAAGGGCGTCGTCCCGGTGGCCTCCAGCAGGCGCCGGTGGAAGCTGCGCGGGCTCATCCGTGCCCGGCGCGCCAGGTCGTCGACGGTCAGCGGTTCGGCGAGGTGCTCGGTCGCCCACTGGAGTACGGGGCCGAGGCCGTCGTCCTCGGCGGGTGGCAGTGGCGCGTCGATGAACTGCGCCTGGCCGCCGGCCCGGTGGGCGTGCACGACCAGCCGCCGGGCGAGCTGGTTGGCGACCCGGGCGCCGAGGTCGCGGCGGACCAGGTGCAGGCACAGGTCGAGGGCCGCGGTGGCGCCCGCGCTGGTCAGGACGGTGCCCTCGTCGGTGTAGAGGACCGAGTCGTCGACGATCACGGCGGGATGGCGGGCGGCCAGTTCGGCGGTGTGCTGCCAGTGGGCGGTGGCCCGGCAACCGTCGAGGAGCCCGGCGGCGGCGAGCGCGAAGGCGCCGGTGCACAGCGACACCATGCGCGCCCCGGAAGCGGCGGCCGCGCGCAGCGCCTCGACGAGCTCCGCGGGGACGTCCTCGCCGTCGTCCACCACCCGTTCCGGGACGGACGGCACGATGACGGTGCCGGCGCCGACGAGGGCGTCGAGTCCGTGATCCGTACGCAGTGCGAAGGGGCCGGCCGCCGGGGCCGCGGCGGAGCCGCAGAGGCGGAGCTCGTACCAGGAGTCGGCCAGGTCCCGGTGCGGGATGCCGAAGACCGCGAGGGCGATGGAGAGTTCGTACATCTCCCACGGCGAGATGCCCGTGCCGCGGTCCGGTACGACGGCGATGGCGACGGTCCCCGGTCCCGGTCTCATGACCGTCGAGCGTACGTCGTCCACGGGGTGCCCGGCAGGAATTTTGCGGGGCTGGGCAGTCCTGCCACTGTCGGCCCTCCCGGCCCGCTGCCAGCCTGGTGATCATGAATAACGCACCCACGAAGGCCGAAGTCACCGTGCTGGGACTGGGCCGGATGGGCTCGGCGCTCGCCGCCGCCCTCCTCGCCGCCGGCCACCCCACCACCGTCTGGAACCGCACCCCCGCCAAGGCCGAAGCCCTCGCCGCCGGCGGCGCCGTCCACGCGGAGACGGTCGCCGGGGCCGTCACCGCGAGCGATCTCGTCCTGGTCTGCGTCTGGGACTACGACGCCGTCCGCGCCCTGCTGGACCCGGTGGCCACGTCGCTGGCGGGCCGCACGCTGGTCAATCTCACGTCCGGTTCGCCGGAGCAGGCACGGGAGATGGCCGCCTGGGCCGCCGGGCACTCCATCGGCTACCTGGACGGCGGCATCATGACGACGCCGGAGGGCGTGGGCCGGTCCACGAGCATGTTCCTGTACGGCGGCCCGGCCGAGGTGCTGGCCGCCCACCGCGACACCCTGGCGGTGCTCGGCGACCCGGTCGACCTGGGCACGGACCCCGGGCTCGCCTCGCTGTACGACGCGGGGCTGCTGGGGCTGATGTGGTCGGTGTTCGGCGGCTGGCTGCACGCCACCGCCCTGGTCGGCGCGGACGGGGTGGCGGCGAGCGATTTCACCCCGGTCGCGGTCCGCTGGCTGGGGACGGTGAGCGGCTTCATGGAGCGGTACGCCGGCCAGATCGACGCCGGCCACTACCCGGGCGACGACGCCACCATCGACGTCCAGCTTGCGGCCGTCGAGCACCTGCTGCACGCCGGCCGGGAGCGGGGGATCGACGGCCGGCTCCCGGAACTGCACCGGGAGTTGATGGCGAAGGCCGTCGCGGAGGGCAACGGCGGTGACAGCTACGCCCGCCTGGTGGACGCGTTCCGCGGGCGCTGAACCGGGTACGGCACGATGAGCGCATGATCCGTGGAGCCCGTGGACCGATACCCACCGGTGGAGCCGTTCCGCTGACGGCCGTGACCGCCGGGACGGTGGCGATGGTCGTCTCGTACGCGGGGCCCCTCGCCCTGGTCCTGGCCGCCGCCTCGGCGGCCGGTCTCTCCGAGGCGGAAGCGTCGTCGTGGGTGTGGGCCGTCTCCATCGGCGCGGGCGTCACCTGCGTCGGCCTCAGCTGGTGGAGCCGCGCCCCGGTCATCACCGCGTTCTCCACGCCCGGCGCGGCGATCCTGGTCACCGCCCTTCCCCAGCACGGCTACGCCGAGGCCGTCGGCGCCTTCCTGGCGGCGGGCGTCGCGGCCACGGCGCTCACGGCGACCGGGGTGTTCGCGCGCGTGATGGCCCGCATCCCGGCGGGCGTGGTCGCGGCGATGCTCGCCGGGACGCTGTTCTCCTTCGGCACGGCCGTCTTCACCTCGGTACGGGCGGCTCCGCTGCCGGCCGGCGCGATGCTGCTGGCCTACCTGCTGGCGCGGCGCCTGGCGCCGACGTACGCGGTGGTGTGCGCGCTCGTGGCCGGGCTGGCGGTGGCGGGGGCGACGGGCGGACTCCGGGTCGATTTGCCGGGACTGGGACTGGCGGTCCCGCATTTCACGGTTCCCCAGTTCTCGGTCGGGGCGCTCGTCGGCATCGGTGTGCCGCTGCTGGTGGCGACCCTCGCGGGGCAGTACGCGCCGGGCATCGCGGTGCTGAACGCGGCGGGGTACCGGCCCGACAGCCGGGTGGTGTGCGGGACGACCGGCCTGGTGTCGGTGCTCCTCGCGCCGTTCGGGTCGCACGCGATCAACCCGGCGGCCATCACGGCGGCGATCTGCACCGGACCGGACGCGCACCGGGACCCGGCCAAGCGCTGGATCGCCGGGGTGACGTGCGGCGTCGGGTACCTGGTGGTCGGCTGCTTCGGCGCCACGCTGGTCGCGCTGTTCACCGGACTGCCCAGGGCGCTGGTCGCCACGCTCGCCGGGGTGGCGCTGCTCGGCTCGATCGCGGGCAGCCTGGCCCGTACCGTCGCCGACGAGCGCGACCGGGAGGCCTCGGTCATCACGTTCCTGGCCACCGCGTCGGGCGTCACGATCGCCGGGATCGGCTCGCCGTTCTGGGGCCTGCTCGCGGGTGTCGCCGCGCACTTCCTGCTGGGCGGGCGCACGCCGAAGGGCCGTCGCTCCCTCCCCGAGCGGGGGAGCGACGGCCCTTCAAGCCCTGTGCGTACGCCTCAGAGCACGCGGACCGCGCCGGACGGCGGGTCGTAGTCGAGCGAGCGCTCGACGACACCGGTGCCGGGGTTCTGCGCGCCGACGAACATGCCACCGCCCACGTAGATCGCCACGTGGTACGAGTTGCTCCGGCTGCCCCAGTAGAGGATGTCGCCCGGCTGGAGGTTGTCCAGCGAGACGGAAGTGCCGCGGCTCGACTGGTCGCCGGAGACGCGCGGGAGCTCGATGCCGGCCTGGCGGTACGCGGCCTGGACGAGGCCGGAGCAGTCCCAGGAGTTCGGACCGGTGCTTCCCATGACGTAGGCGTCGCCGACCTGGGCGCGGGCGAAGGCCACGATCGCCGCGGCGGAGCCGGTCGCCTGGCCGGAGTCGTAGGAGGAGCCGCCGTCGTCGTCGGAGGAGTCACCGGCGGACGCGGACAGCGTGGTGCGCTCGGAGGAGCGGGAGGCGCGCTCGGCGGCGGCCTCGGCCTTGGCCTTCGCCTCGGCCTTGCGCTGGGCCTCCTCGGCCTCTGCCTTGCGCTCCGCCTCGGCCTTGGCCTTCTTGGCCTCCTTCGCGGCCTTGGTGGCCGCGGCGTCCTCCTGGGCCTGCAGCTCCTCGTCGAGCGCGATCTGCTGGGTCGCCTCGGCGGAGGCGGCGACGGCGCTCGACAGGTCCGCGGAGAGGTCCGCGTTGAGGGTGGGCATCTCGATGGTCTCGGTCACCGGCTCGGCGTTCGCCGGCCCGGCAGCACCGGCCACCGCGATGGTGCTGAGGACGCCACCGGCAACTCCGGCCCGCAGCGCGAGCTTCGAAGCGCTGCGGCGGGGCTTCCGGTGGCTGGGTATGTGAGCGGTGTGGGACATGAGTACAACCGCTATCAGGGCTTCACGGTTCCCTTCAAGAAACGTGTGTTGCGCCACAGTTGCGCGTGGATTGGGTGAATCCGCTTCCGTGTGGCTCTTATTGACGCCGTAACGGACATTGCGGACTGTGGTGATCAGGGCCGTGATCATGGGTTTTCCGCGAAACGCCCGAATTGCCGTGTGCTTACCACTCCTTCACTCCGGTGGCCAAGCCCGCTTTCGCCGGCCCGGAAGGGGAGTGACGCAGGTCACGGGAAGGTCACTGTCGCGGATGCCCGGAAGATCGTGAAAACGCGCACGTGTCCACTTCGGTACCGGCGGGGCCCCCGCGTGAGTGAAGCGCGGTTCTTTATAACCCGGAGGAGTCCAGGGCGAATTTGCCTGTACCCGCCATCGCTTGATAGGGCGAGGCCCTTCTGACCTGCCAGGACCCCCGAAAATGTCACGTCTTGTGAGTGTCTGGACACGGGCGGTATGAAGATCACCTCTGCCGGTGATTCATGATCCTTCGTCGGGTGGTGGAGATCACAAGAGCGTTGCCGTACCCCGTGTCGCAGATCACAGATCGACGGGCATAGGATGCGAAGCAGTCGGGCTTGTGAACTGCCTCACATATGCACGATCTTCGAGGCGGCGAGACGGTGCCCGGTGCGGTCCATCGGTCAAGGACGACTGGAAGGAGCGAGGAGCGTGAATGCCTACGCGCCCATCCTCGTGCTCGGCGCCCTCGGGGCAGGGTTTGCGATCTTCTCCGTGGTCATGGCCACGCTTATCGGCCCAAAGAGGTACAACCGGGCGAAGCTTCAGGCATACGAGTGCGGTATCGAGCCGACGCCCACTCCGGCCGGAGGGGGCCGCTTCCCCATCAAGTACTACCTGACGGCGATGCTCTTCATCGTCTTCGACATCGAGATCGTCTTCCTCTACCCCTGGGCCGTCAGCTTCGACGCCCTGGGGCTTTTCGGGCTCGTGGAGATGCTGCTCTTCGTGCTCACCGTCTTCGTCGCCTACGCGTATGTATGGCGGCGCGGCGGCCTGGAATGGGACTGAGGGGCTGAGGGGCACCAAATGGGACTCGAAGAGAAGCTGCCGAGCGGTTTTCTGCTGACGACCGTCGAACAGGCCGCGGGCTGGGTGCGCAAGGCGTCCGTCTTCCCCGCGACCTTCGGCCTCGCCTGCTGCGCGATCGAGATGATGACGACCGGTGCCGGGCGGTACGACCTGGCCCGCTTCGGCATGGAGGTCTTCCGCGGCTCCCCGCGCCAGGCCGACCTGATGATCGTGGCCGGCCGGGTGAGCCAGAAGATGGCGCCCGTCCTCCGCCAGGTCTACGACCAGATGCCCAACCCCAAGTGGGTCATTTCCATGGGGGTTTGTGCCTCGTCGGGTGGGATGTTCAACAATTACGCGATTGTGCAGGGCGTCGACCACATTGTTCCCGTTGACATCTATTTGCCGGGCTGCCCTCCGCGTCCGGAGATGTTGATGGACGCGATCCTCAAGCTCCACCAGAAGATCCAGAGCTCCAAGCTCGGCGTCAACGCGCGCGAAGCGGCCCGCGAGGCGGAGGAGGCGGCCCTGAAGGCGCTGCCCACGATCGAGATGAAGGGGCTGCTGAGGTGAGCGACGCGCGCGACACCGGCCGCTGCGGCGGCGGGGCGGCCCCCGGGCCGCGGACGACGACGAAGGGCGAGCCTCCGCTCCGCGCGGGCGGAGAAGCGAAGAGGGGTGCGCGATGAGCGATCAGCCGAATCCCGAGAAGGACCTCAGCGCGCAGAACCTGCCCGGGCAGCGCGGCTCGCACGGCGAGGAGGTTCGCGTCCAGCGCGGCATGTTCGGCGCGAACAGCGGCGGCGACACCTCCGGCTACGGCGGCCTCGTCCGCTCCGTACGCCTGCCGGGCCCGGCCACCCGTCCCTACGGCGGCTGGTTCGACGAAGTCGCCGACGAGCTGGAGGGCGCCCTCGACGAGCAGGGACTCGTCCCGGAGAACGCCATCGAGAAGACGGTCGTCGACCGGGACGAGATCACCTTCCACATCGCCCGCGAGCACCTCGTACGCGTGGCCCGCACCCTGCGCGACGACCCAGCCCTGCGCTTCGAGCTCTGCACGGGCGTGAGCGGCGTCCACTACCCCGGGGACAAGGGCCGCGAACTGCACGCGGTCTACCACCTGCGCTCGCTCACCCACGGCCGGCTGATCCGGCTCGAAGTCACCGCCCCGGACACCGATCCGCACGTCCCCTCGCTCGTCGGGGTCTACCCGACCAACGACTGGCACGAGCGCGAGACGTACGACTTCTTCGGCCTGGTCTTCGACGGCCACCCCGCCCTCACCCGGATCATGATGCCGGACGACTGGCAGGGCTTCCCGCAGCGCAAGGACTACCCCCTCGGCGGCATCCCCGTCGAGTACAAGGGCGCCCAGATCCCGGCTCCGGACCAGCGGAGGTCGTACTCGTGACCACTCCACCTGCCAGCGCCCGCGAGACCACCGAGGGCACCGTCTACACGGTCACCGGCGGCGACTGGGACGAGGTCGTCCAGTCCGCGGCCAAGGCCGACGACGAGCGCATCGTCGTCAACATGGGCCCGCAGCACCCGTCCACCCACGGTGTGCTCCGGCTCATCCTGGAGATCGACGGCGAGACCGTCACCGAGGCCCGCTGCGGCATCGGCTACCTCCACACCGGCATCGAGAAGAACCTCGAATACCGCACGTGGACGCAGGGCACGACCTTCGTCACGCGCATGGATTACCTGACGCCCTTCTTCAACGAGGCGGCGTACTGCCTGGGCGTCGAGAAGCTCCTCGGCATCGAGGACCATATCCCCGACCGGGCGACGATCATCCGCGTCCTGCTGATGGAGCTCAACCGGCTCTCCTCCCACCTGGTGTGCATCGCCACCGGCGGCATGGAGCTGGGCGCCACCACGATCATGATCTACGGCTTCCGGGACCGCGAGATGATCCTGGACCTGTACGAGCTGATCACCGGCCTGCGCATGAACCACGCCTTCATCCGCCCCGGCGGCCTCGCCCAGGACCTGCCGCCCGGCGCCATCGACCAGCTTCGCGAGTTCGTGAAGACGATGAAGAAGAACATGCCGGAGTACGACAAGCTCGCCACCGGCAACCCCATCTTCAAGGCCCGCATGCAGGACATCGGCTACCTGGACCTGTCCGGCTGCATGGCCCTCGGCGCCACCGGCCCGATCCTCCGCTCCGCCGGCCTCCCGCACGACCTGCGCAAGACCGACCCGTACTGCGGCTACGAGACGTACGAGTTCGACGTCCCGACCTCCGACACCTGCGACGCCTACGGCCGCTTCCTCATCCGGCTGGAGGAGATGCGCCAGTCGCTGCGGATCGTCGAGCAGTGCCTGGACCGGCTGGAGCCGGGCCCGGTGATGGTCGCCGACAAGAAGATCGCCTGGCCCGCCCAGCTTGCCCTCGGCCCGGACGGACTCGGCAACTCCCTCGACCACATCAAGAAGATCATGGGCACGTCCATGGAGGCCCTGATCCACCACTTCAAGCTGGTCACCGAGGGCTTCCGGGTCCCGCCCGGCCAGACCTACACGGCGGTCGAGTCGCCCAAGGGCGAGCTGGGCGTCCACGTCGTGAGCGACGGCGGCACCCGCCCCTACCGGGTCCACTTCCGCGACCCGTCGTTCACCAACCTGCAGGCCATGGCGGCGATGTGCGAGGGCGGCCAGGTCGCCGACGTCATCGTCGCCGTCGCGTCCATCGACCCCGTGATGGGAGGCGTCGACCGGTGACCGCCAATCAAGAGGTCGGCCTGGGGATGCCGCAACTCCCCGCCCCCGACTACCCCGCCGACGTACGGGCCCGGCTCGAAGCGGACGCCAGGGAGATCATCGCCCGCTACCCCGACAGCCGGTCCGCCCTGCTGCCGCTGCTGCACCTGGTGCAGTCGGAGGAGGGGTACGTGACCCGCACCGGCATGCGGTTCTGCGCCGACATGCTGGACCTGACCACCGCCGAGGTCACCGCCGTCGCGACCTTCTACACCATGTACCGGCGCAAGCCCTCCGGCGACTACCAGGTCGGGGTGTGCACCAACACCCTGTGCGCGGTCATGGGCGGCGACGCCATCTTCGAGGAGCTCCAGCAGCACCTCGGCGTCGGCAACAGCGAGACCACCCCGGACGGCAAGGTCACCCTCGAACACATCGAGTGCAACGCGGCCTGTGACTTCGCACCCGTGGTGATGGTCAACTGGGAGTTCTTCGACAACCAGACGCCCGAGTCCGCCAAGCGGCTCGTGGACGACCTCCGTGCCGGCCGCCCCGTCGCACCGACCCGCGGCGCGCCCCTGTGCACGTACAAGGAGACCGCCCGCATCCTGGCCGGCTTCCCCGACGAGCGCCCCGGCGCGGTCGAGGCGACCGGTGGCGCGGGACCCGCCTCGCTGATCGGCCTGAAGCTCGCCAAGGGCGAGGCCGCACCCGGGGCACGCGTGGTCCACCCGCGAGGTGAGGCCCCGCACGACGAGCCCACCCCAGGATCGGGACACCTCAGCTCGCACGACGCGCCACAGCCGACCTCGGCCTCGGACCCCGAGCACCCGACCGGCCCGGTCACCGAGGAGGGGGAGTGATGACGTTGGCACCCGAGATGACCAGCCCCGAGAAGCTGCTCGCACCGGTCCTGTCCGCGTTCTGGGACCAGCCGAACTCGTGGACGCTGGAGACCTACAAGCGGCACGAGGGCTACGAGGGGCTCAAGAAGGCCCTCGCCATGACGCCCGACGACCTCATCGCGTTCGTCAAGGACTCCGGCCTCCGCGGCCGCGGCGGCGCGGGCTTCCCCACCGGGATGAAGTGGCAGTTCATCCCCCAGGGAGACGGCAAGCCGCACTATCTCGTTGTCAACGCCGACGAGTCGGAGCCCGGGACCTGCAAGGACATCCCGCTCCTCTTCGCCAACCCGCACTCCCTCATCGAGGGCATCGTGATCGCCTGCTACGCGATCCGGTCCAGCCACGCCTTCATCTACCTGCGCGGCGAGGTCGTGCCCGTACTGCGCAGGCTGCACGAGGCCGTACGCGAGGCGTACGCGGCCGGCTACCTCGGCCGGGACATCCTCGGCAGCGGACTCGACCTCGAACTCACCGTGCACGCGGGCGCCGGCGCGTACATCTGCGGCGAGGAGACCGCGCTGCTCGACTCGCTCGAAGGCCGCCGCGGCCAGCCCCGGCTGCGTCCCCCCTTCCCCGCGGTCGCCGGCCTGTACGCGTGCCCCACTGTGGTGAACAACGTCGAGTCCATCGCCTCGGTTCCCGCGATCCTCAACCGGGGCAAGGACTGGTTCCGGTCGATGGGCAGCGAGAAGTCCCCCGGCTTCACGCTCTACTCGCTCAGCGGCCACGTCGCCTCGCCCGGCCAGTACGAGGCGCCGCTCGGCATCACCCTGCGCCAGCTGCTCGACATGAGCGGCGGCATGCGGCCCGGCCACCGGCTGAAGTTCTGGACGCCGGGAGGCTCGTCCACCCCGATGTTCACCGACGAGCACCTCGACGTGCCCCTCGACTACGAGGGCGTCGGCGCGGCCGGCTCGATGCTCGGCACCAAGGCGCTCCAGTGCTTCGACGAGACGACGTGCGTGGTGCGGGCGGTGACCCGGTGGACCGAGTTCTACGCCCACGAGTCGTGCGGCAAGTGCACCCCCTGCCGGGAAGGCACCTACTGGCTCGTGCAGTTGCTCCGCGACATCGAGGCCGGCAAGGGCTCCCTGGGCGACCTCGACAAGCTGAACGACATCGCCGACAACATCAACGGCAAGTCGTTCTGCGCCCTCGGTGACGGCGCCGCCTCGCCGATCTTCTCGTCGCTGAAGTACTTCCGCGGGGAGTACGAGCAGCACATCACGGGCAAGGGCTGCCCCTTCGACCCGGCCAAGTCGACCGCCTGGGCGGACAACCACGTGGAGGTGACGGCGTGACCGTCATGGCATCCGGCCCCGCCGGGGGCGGCAGCGCGGCCGTCCCACCCGAAGACCTGGTCACGCTGACCATCGACGGGATCGAGATCTCCGTCCCCAAGGGGACGCTGGTCATCCGCGCCGCCGAGCAGCTCGGCATCGAGATCCCCCGGTTCTGCGACCACCCCCTCCTCGACCCGGCCGGCGCCTGCCGGCAGTGCATCGTCGAGGTCGAGGGCCAGCGCAAGCCGATGGCGTCCTGCACCATCACCTGCACCGACGGCATGGTCGTCAAGTCGCAGCTCACCTCGCCCGTCGCCGAGAAGGCCCA
The DNA here is from genome assembly GCF_055590785.1 of Streptomyces sp. NPDC041796. Taxonomy (NCBI): domain Bacteria; kingdom Bacillati; phylum Actinomycetota; class Actinomycetes; order Kitasatosporales; family Streptomycetaceae; genus Streptomyces; species Streptomyces sp. NPDC041796. Next base: position 81,602 of record NZ_JBVJAH010000014.1, on the reverse strand, counting down.
GGTGGGGGTGATGGAGCTGCTGCTCATCAACCACCCGCTGGACTGCCCCGTCTGCGACAAGGGCGGCGAGTGCCCGCTGCAGAACCAGGCCATGTCGCACGGACAGGCCGACTCCCGCTTCGAGGGACGCAAGCGGACCTACGAGAAGCCCGTCCCGATCTCCACCCAGGTCCTCCTCGACCGCGAGCGGTGCGTGCTGTGCGCCCGCTGCACCCGGTTCTCCAACCAGGTCGCGGGCGACCCGATGATCGAACTGATCGAGCGCGGCGCGCTCCAGCAGGTCGGCACCGGCGAGGGAGACCCGTTCGAGTCGTACTTCTCCGGCAACACCATCCAGATCTGCCCCGTCGGCGCGCTGACGTCGGCGGCGTACCGGTTCCGCTCCCGCCCCTTCGACCTGGTCTCCTCGCCGAGCGTCTGCGAGCACTGCGCCGGCGGCTGCGCCACCCGCACCGACCACCGGCGCGGCAAGGTCATGCGGCGCCTCGCGGCCAACGACCCGGAGGTCAACGAGGAGTGGCTGTGCGACAAGGGACGGTTCGCGTTCCGGTACGCGCAGCAGCGTGACCGGCTCACGACGCCTCTGGTGCGCAGCGCCTCCACGGGCGCGCTGGAGCCGGCCTCCTGGCCGGAGGCCCTGGAGGCGGCGGCCCGCGGACTGGTGAAGGGCCGCACCGGGGTCCTCACCGGCGGGCGGCTGACGGTGGAGGACGCGTACGCGTACGCCAAGTTCGCGCGCGTGGCCCTCGACACCAACGACATCGACTTCCGCGCGCGGGTGCACAGCAGCGAGGAGGCCGACTTCCTGGCCGCCCGGGTCGCGGGACGCGGCCGGGACCTGGACGGACAAGGGGTCACGTACACCTCCCTGGAGAAGGCCCCGGCGGTCCTGCTCGTCGGGCTGGAGGCGGAGGAGGAGGCGCCGGGCGTCTTCCTGCGGCTGCGCAAGGCGTGGCGCAAGAGGGGGCAGAGGACCTTCGCCCTCGCCTCCCACACGACCCGGGGACTGGAGAAGGCGGGCGGCACGCTGCTGCCCGCCGCGCCCGGGACGGAGGCGGAGTGGCTGGACGCGCTCGCCTCCGGGACGGGGCTGGACGCGGACGGGACCGCCGCCTCGGGGGCGCTGCGGGAGCCCGGCGCGGTCATCCTGGTCGGTGAGCGGTCGGCGGGAGTGCCGGGCGCGCTGACCGCGGCCGTGCGCGCCGCGGCCGCGACGGGGGCGGAGCTGGTGTGGATTCCGCGCCGGGCCGGTGAGCGCGGCGCGGTGTGGGCGGGCGCGATCCCGTCGCTGCTGCCGGGCGGGCGGCCCGCGACCGATCCACGCGCGCGTGACGAGGTCGCCGCCGCCTGGGGCGTACGGGAACTGCCGCACCGGTACGGACGCGACACGGGCCAGATCCTGGAGGCCGCGGCCACCGGCGAGCTGGGGGCCCTGCTCGTGGCGGGTGTCGAGGTCGCCGACCTGCCGGACCCGCGGCGCGCGCGTGAGGCCCTCGACGCGGCGTTCGTGGTGTCGCTGGAGCTGCGGCCGGGTGAGGTCACCGAGCGGGCCGACGTGGTCCTCCCGGTCGCCGCCGTGGCGGAGAAGCCCGGCACCTTCCTCAACTGGGAGGGCAGGGTGCGGATGTTCGAGGCCGCGCTGAAGCCCCAGCACATGACGCGCACACTCGCCCCGGCCGACGCGCGGGTGCTGCACATGCTGGCCGACACCCTCGACGTCCACTTCGCCCTGCCGGACGTGAACGCCGTACGGCGCGAGATGGACCGGCTCGGCGCGTGGGACGGGACGAGGGCGGGCGACCCCGTGGAGTCCGCCGCGCCGCTGCCCCGCGCGGGCGAGGGTGAGGCGGTGCTGGCCGGCCACCGGATGCTGCTGGACCTGGGCCTCCTCCAGGAGGGCGACGAGGCCCTGGCGGGCACCCGCCACGCCTCGGTGGCCCGCCTGTCGGCCGCCACGGCGGCGGAAACGGGTGTCAAGGACGGCGACCTCCTGTCGGTCACCGGCCCGGCGGGCTCCGTCGAACTGCCGCTGAAGGTCACCGACATGCCGGACCGGGTGGTGTGGCTGCCGCTCAACTCGACCCCGGGCGGCGTGCTGTCCGCCATGGGCACGGTCCCCGGCCGGCTGGTCCGCCTCGCCCCGACGACCCCGAACTCCGCGGCCCCCACGGAGGTGGAGGCATGATCCCGTACACCCTGGCCGCGGAAGACCTGTCCATGTTCGGCCGCGACCCCTGGTGGCTCGTGGCGATCAAGGCGGTCTTCTGCTTCGCCTTCCTGATGATCACCGTGCTCTTCTCCATCGTGTGGGAGCGCAAGGTCGTCGCCTGGATGCAGCTGCGCATCGGCCCCAACCGGCACGGCCCCTGGGGCCTTCTCCAGTCCCTCGCGGACGGCGTCAAGCTGATGCTCAAGGAGGACGTGGTCGTCAAACGGGCCGACAAGGTCGTCTACATTCTCGCCCCGATCATCGCCGCCATCCCGGCGTTCATGGCGATCGCGGTGATCCCCTTCGGTCCGGCCGGCAACGAGGTCTCGATCTTCGGGCAGCGCACCACGATGCAGCTGACCGACCTTCCGATCGCGATGCTCTACATCCTCGCGGTCGCCTCCGTCGGCATCTACGGCATCGTGCTGGCCGGCTGGTCGTCCGGCTCCACGTACCCGCTCCTCGGCGGCCTGCGCTCGTGCGCGCAGATGATCAGCTACGAGATCGCGATGGGCGCCGCCTTCGCGTCCGTCTTCCTCTACTCCGGGTCGATGTCGACCTCGGCGATCGTCGAGGCGCAGGCGGACCGCTGGTACATCATCCTGCTGCCGGTCTCCTTCATCATCTACATCGTCACGATGGTCGGCGAGACCAACCGCGCCCCCTTCGACATGCCCGAGTCCGAGGGCGACCTGGTCGGCGGGTTCAACACCGAGTACAGCTCCATCAAGTTCGCGATGTTCATGCTCGCGGAGTACGTGAACATGGTGACCGTCTCGGCGGTGTCGGTGACGCTGTTCCTCGGCGGCTGGCGGGCCCCGTACCCGATCTCCACCTTCTGGGAGGGCGCGAACCACGGCTGGTGGCCGATGCTCTGGTTCGTCGTCAAGGTCCAGCTGCTGCTGTTCTTCTTCATCTGGCTGCGCGGCACGCTGCCCCGCGTCCGCTACGACCAGCTGATGAAGCTCGGCTGGAAGGTCCTCATCCCCGTCTCGGTCGTCTGGCTGATGCTGGTCGCGACCGTGCGGGCGCTGCGCAACGAGAACTACGACTTCCAGGAGATCGTGCTGTACGTGGCGGGCGCGGTCATCGCGGTGCTGCTGCTCTCCTTCGTCGTCGACATCTTCCGCGACAAGAAGGCCAAGCAGGAGGCGGAGGCAGCCGCCCCGCCCGCCGAGTTCGACCCGATGGCCGGCGGATTCCCCGTACCGCCGCTGCCCGGACAGACCCTGCCGCCGGTTCCCCGCCGACGGCCGCGCTCCGAGCGTGAGCTGATTGTCAGTGGCGGCGCGGACACTGAGCGTGATGGAAAGGAGGCTGACGGTGTCTGAGGGCAACTTCCAGAATCCGGTCGCCGGCTTCGGCGTGACCTTCAAGGCCATGTTCAAGAAGCGGCTGACCGAGCAGTATCCGGAGCAGCAGAAGACGACGGCGCCGCGCTTCCACGGCCGGCACCAGCTCAACCGGCATCCGGACGGGCTGGAGAAGTGCGTCGGGTGCGAGCTGTGCGCCTGGGCCTGTCCGGCCGACGCCATCTATGTGGAGGGCGCGGACAACACGGACGAGGAGCGCTACTCGCCGGGCGAGCGGTACGGCCGCGTCTACCAGATCAACTACGCCCGCTGCATCCTGTGCGGACTGTGCATCGAGGCCTGCCCGACCCGGGCGCTGACGATGACGAACGAGTTCGAGCTCGCCGACAGCTCCCGCGAGAACCTGATCTATACGAAGGAGCAGCTCCTCGCGGGTCTGGAGGAGGGCATGGTCGACACGCCCCACGCCATCTTCCCCGGCATGACCGAGCAGGACTACTACAAGGGCCTGGTCACCGAGGCCGCGCCCGGCACGGTCCCGCAGGCCGCCGTGAGCAAGGGTGACGAGAAGCCGCAGGAGGGCGCGTCGGACTTCGGAGAGGGCGAGCCCGCGTCGAAGAAGGTGATCGGCGCATGAGCGCACTCGCCGCCACGGCCTCCACGGGTGAGGCCGTGCAGTTCTGGGTGCTGGGCACCGTCGCCGTCGTCGGTGCCCTGGCCACGATCCTGATGAAGAAGGCCGTGCACAGTGCGCTGAGCCTGGCCGCCACCATGATCATTCTGGCGGTCTTCTACCTCGCCAACGGGGCGTACTTCCTGGGCGTCGTGCAGATCATCGTCTACACCGGCGCGATCATGATGCTGTTCCTCTTCGTCGTCATGCTCGTCGGCGTCACCGCCGCCGACTCGCTGAAGGAGACCATCAAGGGGCAGCGCTGGCTGGCCGCCGCCTGCGGGCTCGGTTTCGGCATCCTCCTGGTCGCCGGTATCGGCCGGGCGTCGCTGGACACGTTCGAGGGCCTCGGCACGGCGAACGCCGGCGGCAATGTGGAGGGCCTGGCGGAGCTGATCTTCACCACGTACGTCTTCGCCTTCGAGATCACCGGCGCGCTCCTGATCACCGCGACCGTCGGCGCGATGCTGCTGACGCACCGGGAGCGCACCGAGCGCGCCCGCACCCAGCGGGAACTGTCCGAGCAGCGCGTACGGGAGGGGAAGCACCTGCCGCCGCTGCCGGCGCCCGGTGTCTACGCCCGGCACAACGCCGTGGACATCGCCGGTCTGCTGCCCGACGGCACGCCCTCCGAGCTCACCGTCAACAAGACGCTGCGGGCGCGCGGGCAGATCCGCGATGTGTCGAGGCAGGCGCTGGAGGACCTCAAGGCGCTGGAGCAGCGCGCGGAGGAGCGCCTGGGGCGCGGCCCGTCGGAGCCGCAGGCGTCCCGCCCCCAGGACCGTGAGGAGGAGAACGCGCAGTGAATCCGGTCAACTACCTGTACCTGGCCGCCCTGTTGTTCACCATCGGCGCGGCCGGGGTGCTGATCCGGCGGAACGCGATCGTCGTCTTCATGTGCGTCGAGCTGATGCTCAACGCCTGCAACCTCGCGCTCGTCGCCTTCTCCCGTATGCACGGCAATCTCGACGGCCAGATCATCGCCTTCTTCACGATGGTCGTCGCCGCCGCGGAGGTCGTGGTCGGGCTCGCGATCATCGTGTCGCTGTTCCGTTCCCGCCACTCGGCCTCGGTCGACGACGCCAGCCTGATGAAGCTGTGAGGGGCTGAAAGTGGAGAATCTGATCGCGCTGCTCGTGGCGGCGCCTCTGCTGGGAGCGGCCGTCCTGTTGTGCGGCGGCCGGCGGCTGGACAAGGCCGGGCACTGGCTCGGCACCCTGCTCGCCGCCGCCTCCTTCGTCATCGGGGCGGTGCTCTTCTTCGACATGCTGGGCAGGGGCACGGAGGAACGGGCGCTGCACCAGCACCTGTTCAGCTGGGTGCCGGTGGAGAGCTTCCGGGCGGACATCGCCTTCCAGCTCGACCAGCTGTCGATGACGTTCGTCCTCCTCATCACCGGTGTCGGCACGCTCATCCACGTGTACTCGATCGGGTACATGGCGCACGACGAGCGCAGGCGCCGCTTCTTCGGCTACCTGAACCTGTTCCTGGCGGCGATGCTGCTGCTGGTCCTCGCCGACAACTACCTGCTGCTGTACTTCGGCTGGGAGGGCGTCGGTCTCGCCTCGTACCTCCTGATCGGCTTCTGGCAGCACAAGCCCAGCGCGGCCACCGCCGCGAAGAAGGCCTTCCTGGTCAACCGGGTCGGCGACATGGGCCTGTCCATCGCCATCATGCTGATGTTCACCACCTTCGGGACGTTCACCTTCGGGCCGGTGCTGGCGGCGACGGGGGAGACGAGCGAGGGCATGATGACGGCCATCGGGCTGATGCTGCTGCTCGCCGCGTGCGGCAAGTCGGCGCAGGTGCCGCTGCAGTCCTGGCTCGGTGACGCGATGGAGGGCCCGACCCCCGTCTCGGCCCTGATCCACGCCGCCACGATGGTGACCGCGGGCGTCTACCTGATCACCAGGTCGGGCGCCATCTTCAACGCGGCTCCGGACGCGCAGCTCGCGGTCGTGGTGGTCGGCGCGGTCACACTCCTGTTCGGTGCGATCGTCGGTTGTGCCAAGGACGACATCAAGAAGGCGCTGGCCGGTTCGACGATGTCGCAGATCGGCTACATGATCCTGGCGGCCGGACTCGGCCCGATCGGGTACGCCTTCGCGATCATGCACCTGGTGACGCACGGCTTCTTCAAGGCCGGGCTGTTCCTCGGCGCCGGTTCGGTCATGCACGGCATGAACGACGAGGTCGACATGAGGAAGTACGGCGGCCTCAGGAAGTACATGCCGGTCACCTTCGTGACCTTCGGGCTCGGTTACCTGGCGATCATCGGCTTCCCGGGCCTGTCCGGCTTCTGGTCCAAGGACAAGATCATCGAGGCGGCCTTCGCCAAGGGCGGTACGGAGGGCTGGATCCTCGGCGGGGTCGCCCTGCTGGGCGCGGGCATCACCGCGTACTACATGACCCGCGTGATGCTCATGACGTTCTTCGGCGAGAAGCGCTGGCAGCCCGCCCCGGACCCGGACAAGGCGCCCAGTGTGGAGCCCGGCGTCGAGGTCCACCCGGGCGAGATGCCGCATCCCCACGAGTCGCCGAAGTCCATGACCATCCCGATGATCGTGCTGGCCTTCGGATCGGTCTTCGCGGGCGCGCTCTTCTCGCTCAACAGCGCGTTCGTCAACTGGCTCAAGCCCGTCACCGAGTTCGAGCACGGGCACCCGCCCATCAGCGCGGGCGCGGTGACCGCCTCCACGGTGGTCGTCCTGCTGGTAGGCGTCGGCATCGCGTACGCGCAGTACGGCCGCCGGCCCGTCCCGGTCGTCGCCCCGCGCGGCTCGCTGCTCACCCGCGCCGCCCGGCGCGACCTGCTCCAGGACGACTTCAACCACATCGTCCTGGTCCGCGGCGGCGAGCACCTCACGCGCTCGCTGGTGTACATGGACCACACCCTGGTCGACGGGGTGGTCAACGGCACCGCCGCCTCGGTCGGCGGACTGTCCGGCCGGCTGCGCAAGCTGCAGAACGGCTTCGCCCGCTCCTACGCGGTCTCGATGTTCGGAGGTACGGCGGTGCTGATCGCCGCGACCCTGCTGATGAGGGGAGTGTGACCACGATGTCGTTTCCCCTCCTGACGCTGACGGCGGCCGTGCCGGCCGTCGGCGCGATCCTCACCGCCGCCGTTCCGGCGGCCCGCCGCACGGCCGCCAAGTGGCTGGCTCTGCTGGTCTCGCTGGGCACGCTCGTCCTGGCCGCGCTGGTGGCCGTCCGGTTCGATCCCGGCGGCGAGCGCTACCAGCTCACCGAGTCCCACGCATGGATCGCGGACTTCGGCGTGCGGTACGAACTGGGCGTGGACGGCATCGGGGTGGCGCTCATCGCGCTCACCGCGCTGCTGATCCCCTTCATCATCCTGGCCGGCTGGCACGACGCCGACCCCCTGGAGACGCAGTCGAAGCGGTGGCGGCCGACGCAGGGCTTCTTCGCCCTGATCCTGATGGTCGAGGCGATGGTGATCCTCTCCTTCGAGGCCACCGACGTCTTCCTCTTCTACATCCTGTTCGAAGCCATGCTCATCCCGATGTACTTCCTCATCGGCGGCTTCGGGGACCGGGCGCACACCGGCGGCGATGCGGCCGCGGCGACCCAGCGCTCGTACGCCGCGGTGAAGTTCCTGCTCTACAACCTGGTCGGCGGCCTCATCATGCTGGCCGCCGTCATCGGCCTGTACGTCGTGGCGGGGAGCTTCTCCCTCACCGAGATCGCCGCCGCACGGGCGAGCGGTGAACTGGAGATGGCGACCGACACCGAGCGGCTGCTGTTCCTCGGGTTCTTCTTCGCCTTCGCGGTGAAGGCCCCGCTGTGGCCGCTGCACACCTGGCTGCCCAACGCGATGGGCGAGGCGACCGCGCCGGTGGCGGTGCTCATCACGGCGGTGGTCGACAAGGTCGGCACCTTCGCGATGCTCCGCTTCTGCCTCCAGCTCTTCCCGGAGGCGTCGAAGTGGGCCACACCCGCGATCATCGTGCTGGCGCTGATCAGCATCGTCTACGGGGCGCTGCTCGCGGTCGGCCAGCGGGACATCAAACGGCTGGTCGCCTACGCGTCGATCTCCCACTTCGGCTTCATCATCATGGGCATCTTCGCCATGACCAGCCAGGGCCAGTCCGGGGCCACCCTCTACATGGTCAACCACGGGATCTCGACGGCCGCGCTGATGCTGGTGGCCGGGTTCCTGATCTCGCGGCGCGGGTCGCGGCTCATCGCCGACTACGGCGGTGTGCAGAAGGTGGCGCCGGTGCTCGCCGGGACGTTCCTCGTGGGCGGTCTGGCCACGCTGTCGCTGCCCGGTCTCGCGCCGTTCGTCTCCGAATTCCTGGTGCTGGTCGGCACGTTCGCCCGGTACCCGGTGGCGGGCGTCATCGCGACGTTCGGCATCGTGCTGGCCGCGCTCTACACGCTGGTGCTCTACCAGCGGACGATGACGGGGCCGGTGAAGGAGGAGGTACGGGCGATGCCCGACCTCAAGGCGCGCGAGCTGGCTGTGGTGGCCCCGCTGATCGCCCTGCTGCTCTTCCTCGGCGTCTACCCCAAGCCGCTGACCGAGATCGTCGACCCGGCGGTGCGGCACACCATGTCCGACGTACAGCAGAAGGACCCGCAACCTGAAGTGGAGGCGGCCAAGTGAGCGCTACAGCCGCAGTTGCTGTCCACAGCCTGTGGACGACGGCGTCCGAACCGGCCGCCGCCGACAAGATCGGGGCGCCGGCCATCGAGTACGGCCAGCTTGCCCCCACGCTGATCGTGGTGGGCGCCGCCGTGGTCGGCATCCTGCTGGAGGCCTTCGTACCGCGCCGCGCCCGCTACTACGCGCAGGTGTTCCTGACGGTCGTGGCGCTGGCCGCCGCCTTCGCGGCGGTCGTCGCCCTGGCGGCCGGTGGGTACGCCACCACCAAGGCCGGCATCGCCGCGATGGGCGCGATCGCGGTCGACGGGCCCGCGCTGTTCCTCCAGGGCACCATCCTGCTGGCCTCGCTGGTCGCGGTGTTCACCTTCGCCGAGCGCCGGCTCGACCCGGCGCATCACGGCCACCGGGTCGACTCGTTCGCCGCCGAGGCCGCCGCCGTACCCGGCAGCGACCACGAGAAGGCCGCCGTCAAGGCGGGTTTCACGACGACCGAGGTCTTCCCACTGGTCCTGTTCGCCGTGGGCGGGATGCTCGTCTTCCCGGCGGCCAACGACCTGCTGACGCTGTTCATCGCGCTGGAGGTCTTCTCCCTTCCGCTCTACCTGCTGTGCGCGGTCGCCCGCCGCAAGCGGCTGATGTCGCAGGAAGCCGCCGTGAAGTACTTCCTGCTCGGCGCCTTCTCGTCAGCGTTCCTGCTGTTCGGCATCGCCCTGCTGTACGGGTACGCGGGCTCCGTGTCGTACGCCCGTATCGCCGACGTGGTGGACGGGTCGGTGACCGCCGTCACCCCGGCGCTCGCCCAGACCATGGGCAACGACGTGCTGCTCCTCATCGGCTTCGCGATGGTGCTGATGGGGTTGCTGTTCAAGGTCGGCGCGGTGCCGTTCCACATGTGGACCCCGGACGTCTACCAGGGCGCCCCGACTCCGGTCACCGGCTTCATGGCGGCCGCGACGAAGGTCGCCGCGTTCGGCGCGATGCTGCGGCTGCTGTACGTGGTGCTGCCCGGGCTGCGCTGGGACTGGCGGCCCGTCATGTGGGGCGTCGCCATCGTCACGATGCTCGCCGGCGCCATCGTCGCGATCACCCAGACCGACATCAAGCGGCTGCTCGCCTACTCGTCGATCGCCCACGCCGGGTTCATCCTCGCCGGCGTCATCGCGGCGACGCCGGACGGTGTGTCCTCGGTGCTCTTCTACCTGGGCGCGTACTCGTTCGTGACGGTGGGCGCCTTCGCCGTCGTCACCCTGGTGCGCGACGCGGGCGGCGAGGCGACGCACCTTTCCAAGTGGGCCGGTCTCGGGCGGCGTTCACCGCTCGTGGCGGCTGTCTTCGCGGTGTTCCTGCTGGCCTTCGCCGGAATCCCGCTCACCTCCGGGTTCTCCGGCAAGTTCGCCGTCTTCAAGGCGGCGGCGGAGGGTGGCGCCGGGGCCCTGGTGGTGATCGGCGTCATCTCGTCGGCCATCGCCGCGTTCTTCTACATCCGGGTCATCGTGCTGATGTTCTTCAGTGAGCCGAAGCCCGAGGGTCCGACGGTCGCCGTGCCGTCACCGCTGACGATGACGACGATCGGTGTGGGCGTCGCGGTGACGCTGGTACTGGGCGTGGCACCCCAGTACTTCCTCGATCTGGCGGGGCAGGCGGGGGTCTTCGTTCGCTGACGGCGCTGGCGGCGCCGACCGGAACCGGATGCGTGTGCGGGGGGGGGGGGGGGGGGGGGGGGGGGGGGGGGGGGGGGGGGGGGGGTCCCCCCCCCCCCCCCCCCGCACACGTGTGTCGGCTCGTGCTTCCCGGGAGAGGGCGGGGCGGAGACCCTGCGGGCGCCCCCCAGGCTGCCGTTCCGGTGGTCCCGCCCGCGCCGTACGCCGTCGCGGCTCAGTGTGCGGAAGCGATCCTGCCCGTCACCTCGCCGAGGCCGACCTTCGTGCCGTCCGGGCCCGGTGCCCAGGCGGTGAGCGTCACCTCGTCGCCGTCCTCCAGGAACGTCCGCTTGCCGGTGGACAGTTCCAGCGGCTCCTGGCCGTTCCAGGTGAGCTCCAGGAGCGAGCCGCGCTGGTGGACCTCCGGGCCGCTGACCGTGCCGGAGCCGAAGAGGTCGCCCGTACGGAGGGAGGCGCCGTTGACGGTCATGTGCGCGAGCTGCTGGGCGGCCGTCCAGTACATCGACGAGAAGGGGGGTTCCGAGACCGTCTCGCCGTTGATGCGCACCGTGATGTGGAGGTCGAAGCCGCCCGGCTCCTCGTCGGAGCTGTCGTCCAGGTAGGGCAGGAGGGGGAAGTCCCGGGCGGGCGGCGCCACCCGGGCGGCGTCCAGGGCCTCCAGCGGGGTCACCCAGGGGGACACGGAGGTCGCGAAGGACTTGCCCAGGAAGGGGCCGAGGGGAACGTACTCCCACGCCTGGATGTCACGCGCCGACCAGTCGTTGAGCAGCGTCAGGCCGAAGACGTGGTCGCGGAAGGAGGCGAGGGGGACGGGCCGGCCGAGCTCGGAGGGGGCACCGACGAGGAAGCCGACCTCCGCCTCGATGTCCAGCTTGACGGACGGGCCGAAGACCGGGGCGGCGTCCGAGGGCGCCTTGCGCTGCCCACTGGGCCGGACGATGTCGGTGCCGGAGACGACGACCGTGCCGGAGCGGCCGTGGTAGCCGATCGGCAGGTGCTTCCAGTTCGGGGTGAGGGGCTCCCCGTCCGGGCGGAAGATCTTGCCGACGTTGGTGGCGTGGTGCTCCGAGGCGTAGAAGTCGACGTAGTCCGCGACCTCGTACGGCAGGTGGAGCGTCACGCTGGTGAGGGGGTGCAGCAGCGGTTCTATGGCGGGGCGGTGGGCCGGAACCGTCAGCCACGCGGTGAGCGCCCGGCGGACGTCGCGCCAGGCGGTGCGGCCGGCGGCGAGCAGCGGGTTCAGGCTCGGCTGCGCCAGCAGTGCCGCGTACGGCGAGCCCAGCGCCTGCGCGGCCGCCCCCGCGTCCAGGACGTGGTCGCCGATGCGGACGCCGAGCCGGCGGCGGCCGGGCTCGTCGGCGGTGGTGAAGACGCCGTACGGAAGGTTGTGCGGGCCGAAGGGGTCGCCTTCGGTCAGGTCGAGCGGGCTCTGCTCGGGCATCGGTGCTTGCCTCGCTTTCCACGTGTGTGGGGGACACGTTAGATCAGCCCGGCCGGCGGGCAACGCGCTTCTCCCAGGTGTGATGGAAGAGGACCTCGGAGCCTTCCGCGCAGATCACCTCGTTGGAGGTGAGGAAGTGCGTGGCGTCGCACGCGATCTCCGAGCGCGTCTCGACGGTGACGTTCCAGGGCAGGTCGGGGCGATGCAGACGGATCCTCCACTCGGAGCGGGTGCGGGCGGAGAGCGGGTCCCGTTCGTTGATGGTGCAGGTCTCCAGAGCCTCCTCGGTGACCTCCAGGCCGTCCGGGTAGGCGCGCGTGCCGTCCTGGCGGGGGTCGTCCTCGAGGCGCCACTCGCCCTTGGCGACGTCACGGACGATGAGGCGCCCGGGGCGCCTGGTGGCGGTGTCGTCGAGGGTGGTGGGGACGGTGACGCCGAGGGGTTCGGCCTGTTCGGGAGCGTCGAACGCGACGGTCTCGGTGGTGTACCGCCGGACCGGGAGTCGGAGGGCGCCGGCGTCGGGGTCGAGGGTGAACCCCGTGGCGTGCGGGGCGGGCCAGATCCAGGGCCAGTACGCGGAGGAGACCGCGAGGCGGACGCGGTGGCCGGGTGGGAAGGTGTGGCCGATGCCGTTCAGTTCGAGGTCCACGTGCTCCTCGCCGTGCTGCTTCTGGGTGAGGGCGAGCGCGCCGCGTGTGACCAGGGTGGAGGTGCCGTCCGGGGCGACGTCGCAGAGGCGCGCGACGAGCCGGCCGGTGGACGCGCCGGTGCGCAGGGCGAGGGTGACGCGGGGGCGGCCGAGGATCTCGAGGGGTGTCCCGTCCGGTGGGACGGGAAAGTCGAAGCAGGCCGAGTGGGCGTCCTCGGCGCGCTGGTCGGGCGGCAGGTCGGCGTCGTCGCCGGACGGGACGAGGCGTCCGGCGTCCAGGCCGGTGTGCTGCGGGGAGCGGACCAGGACGGGCGTGCCCTGGAGGGCGTACGTGACGGGGGTGACGTTCGGGGACGGCCAGGCGGGGTCGCCGACCCAGCGGCCGGGGAGCTCGGGCGGGGCGGTCGTGGGCGGGTGCGGGGCGCTGATCCAGGAGCGGAGGAGGGGCTCGGACATGACGCCGGTGGGCTCGTCCTTGAGGTGGTGGTCCCACCAGCGGAGCGTCTCCTGGAGGAACCCGATCGCCGGTCCGGGCGGCCGCTCCCGGTCCGGGTACTGGTGCGGCCAGGGCCCGATGATCCCCCGGACCCGGTCGTCCGGCAGGTGCTCGACCAGCCGGAGGACGCTGTCGCGGTACGGGTCGTGCCAGCCGCCCACCGCGAGGACCGCGGCCCGCACGGCGCCGTAGCGGTCGCGGACGCCGGCGTGCCGCCAGTACTCGTCGCGGTCCTGGTGGGCCAGCCACGTGTGGACGGGCGGCTCCAGCGTCTCGAGGCGCTTCAGCCACATGTCGCGCCAGGCGTCACCGGCGTACAGGGGATCCGGCGGGCGGGCGGTGAAGGCCAGGAGGGCCGCCGCCCGGGCGTGCGTGCCCGCGGCGAGGAGGGAGCCGCCCAGGTAGTGGACGCCCGTGTCGTACCGGTCGTCGGTGGAACAGACGGTGACGACCGCCCGGAGCGGCTCGGGTGCGAGGGCGGCGATCCGGAGCGCGGTGGTGCCGCCCCAGCCGATGCCGAACATCCCGACACGGCCGGTGCACCACGGCTGGGCGGCGAGCCAGTCGATCACCTCGGCGCCGTCGGTGATCAAGCTCTCGGAGTACACGTCGCCCGGCACCCCTTCGCTGTTGCCGTGTCCGCGCACGTCGACCCGTACCGAGGCGTAGCCGTGGCCCGCGTACCAGGGATGCCGTTGCCGGTCCCGGGGAGCCGTCCAGTCGGTCAGCCGGTACGGCAGGTACTCGAGGAGGGCCGGAACGGGCTCGTCGGTGAGGGGGCGCCACACGCGGGCGTAGAGCCTCGTTCCGTCCGTGAGGGGGATGCGGACGTCCTCGTGGGTCGTCTCGTGGGGGAAGGAGGTGCGGATCTTCATGGGGCCTCGGGACCCGTCTCGTCGATGTGCTCCGGGTTGTGCTCCGGGTTCAGTGGGCTTTCTCGGGCTTTACGGTCTTCCTCGGTGGTATCGGGCAAAACGGCTGCATCTGATCATATGAGCTGTTCTTGAACATACCGGGGGAGGGTGGAAGGCGCCCACGGTGATCGAAAGGGGACCGGATACGCTGACTTGAGTGAATCCAGCGACACATCGACAATCCGTGTGATCGTCAGCAGACAGGAGACCCCCTCGTGACCGCAGTCGGGCCGTTCGGGCTGAGCGTGCGGGACCAGGCTCTTGAGGCCGATGTCCAGACCGGATTGGCGGCCGTCGAGGCAGGCCTCCTCGATGCCACCAAGAGCGACGTGCCGTTCATCACGGAGGCGGCACAGCACCTGGTACGGGCCGGGGGCAAGCGCTTCCGCCCGCTGCTGGTGATGCTCTCCGCGCAGTTCGGCGACCCGCACGCCCCCGGCGTCGTGCCCTCTGCCGTCGTCGCCGAGCTCACCCACCTCGCGACCCTCTACCACGACGACGTCATGGACGAGGCCGACGTACGCCGGGGGGTGGACAGCGCCAACGCCCGATGGGGCAACTCGGTGGCCGTCCTGACGGGTGACTTCCTCTTCGCCCGCGCCTCGCACATCCTGGCGGACCTCGGACCCGAGGCCGTACGCATCCAGGCGCAGGCATTCGAACGCCTGGTCACCGGACAGATCCTGGAGACGGCCGGCCCGCGCGACGGACGCGACCCGGTCGAGCACTACCTGGACGTCATCGCGGGCAAGACCGGTTCGCTGATCGCCGTCTCGGGGCGCTTCGGCGCGATGATGTCGGGCGCCGACGAGCGGACCGTGGACATCCTCACCCAGTACGGCGAGCGGCTCGGCGTCGCCTTCCAGCTCGCCGACGACGTCCTGGACATCGCCTCCGACTCCCACGAGTCGGGCAAGACACCGGGCACCGACCTGCGGGAGGGCATCCCCACCCTGCCGGTGCTCCACCTGCGCGCCCGCGCGGCCTCGGGCGGCGCGGCGGAGGACCAGGAGCTGGTCGCGCTGCTGGACGGCGACCTGACGGACGACGCCCGGCACGCGGAGGCGCTGCGACGGCTGCGCGTCCACCCGGCGCTGGAGCAGGCGCGGCGGGACACCGTCCGGTACGCCCAGGACGCGCGGGCGACGCTGGCGCCGCTGCCGGACTGCTACGCGAAGGCCGCGCTGGAGGAGCTGTGCGACCTGGTGGTGCACCGCGCGGGCTAGGGCGCTTCTTTCAGATTTCGCCGGGCTCGCCCGCCCTGGCACGCGCGTCTGTGGCGTTGTCGTCAGTCGCCGATGCTCCGCAGTGGCTCCCTGCTCCGCCTTGCGTCCGCACGCACCAGACCCCGCTCCCTGATCCGGCCTGATCCAAAAGAAGCGCCCTGGGCGTCTCGGGGTCGGTGTCATCCCTGAGCAGTACGGAAGTTGAGCCCGGGGACTGACGCCCCGGGGGGTGCCGCCTTGGTCAGATGGATACCGGACGTTGAGGCAGACGGATCGCTGACCACGGAGGTAGGCACACATGGCACCGAACGACAGCGCCGGGCGCCGGAGGACGGCACGGTACGCGGTCCCGGTCGCGGTGGCGGGGGTGGCGGCGGCGACGATCGGGCTCGTCCCGGCGCTCGCGGCATCCGGGGACCCCGAACTGCCGGAGATCACGGCACAGCAACTGGTGGAGAAGATCGCCGCGTCGGACGTGCAGCAGCTGTCCGGCACGGTGAAGGTGACGGCGGACCTCGGGCTTCCGTCGCTGTCGGGCCTCGGGGGAGACCTCGGGGGCGGCGGTGAGGGCGTCGGGAAGCTGATGGAGTTCGCCTCGGGCACGCACACCCTGCGGGTGGCGGCGGACGGGCCGGACAAGCAGCGGCTGACCGTCGTGGACGACGCCTCCGGCGAGTACAGCCTGGTGCGCAACGGGAACGACGTATGGGCGTACGACGGCGCGTCCAAGGAGGCGGTCCACTCGACCGAGCGCGGCGGCAAGGCCTCGGAGTCCGAGCTGCCGGCCCCGCCGGTGACCCCGAAGGACATGGTGGACGAGGCGCTGAAGGCCGTCGACGACACGACGTCGGTGACGGTGGACGGGACGGCGCGGATCGCCGGGCGCGACGCGTACCAGCTCGTCATCAAGCCGAAGCAGAGCGGCTCCACGATCGGTTCGATCAAGGTCGCGGTGGACGCGGACAACGGCGTACCGCTGAAGTTCACGCTCACCCCGAGCGGTGGCGGCAAGGCCGCGATCGACGCGGGCTTCACGAAGGTGGACTTCGCCAAGCCGGCCGCGTCGACGTTCGACTTCACGCCGCCGAAGGGCGCGAAGGTGACGGAGGCGCCGGCCGGGGTTCCGGGTGAGGGTGCGGGTCCGGGCGAGGGACCGGCGGTGGCGCCCTTCGTGCCGAAGGGCGAAACCGGGGAGTCCCCGGGCGCGGAGGGCCTGAACGTCATCGGCGAGGGCTGGACCTCCATCGCCCAGCTCACCGGCCCGACGGGCGGCGTGCCGTCCGACGCCCCGTCCGACGCCCCGTCCGAGGTCCCCGCGGAGGCGCAGAAGTTCCTGGACGCGCTCGGTGACAAGGTGACCGGGAAGTTCGGCTCCGGCACGGTCTTCAAGACCCGTCTGGTCAACGCCCTGATGACCGACGACGGCAAGGTCTACGTGGGCGCGGTGACCCCGGAGGCCCTGGTCGACGCGGCGAACGGCACGAAGTAACGGACAGCGTGGACGTGCCCCGCTCGGAGCGGTTCGCGCTCTCCGAGCGGGGCACGGGCCTGCTCAGAACGTGAGGCGGAACGCGTTGATGTAACCCGTGTCCTGGGCCGCCACGTCCTGGACGCGCAGCTTCCACGCGCCGTTGGCGGCTTCGCTCGACGCGTCGACCGTGTAGGTGGTCTGGACGTTGTCGGCCGAGTCGTTGCCGCTGGAGTTCTTGAGGCGGTACGCCGTGCCGTCCGGCGCCAGCAGGTCGACGACCAGGTCGCCGCGCCACGTGTGGATGATGTCGACGCCCACCTTGAGCGCCGCCGGGGCGTTGCCCGTGCGGCCGGAGACGGTGACCGTCGACGTCACGGCCGTGCCGTTGTCCGGGATGGCGACGTCGGCGGTGTTCTCGTACGTGTCGCCCGTCGGCGGCTCCGTCGTACCGGCGGACAGCGTCCAGATGGCGTGCGCCACGGCGTCGCTGTTCCGGTCGAGCGCGGTGTCGTTGATGTTGGACGTGTTGTCGCACGAGGAGTGGTAGCAGCGGTCGAAGGCCTGGCCCGCCGTACCGCCCCACTTCTGCGCCTGGGCGCTGGTCTTCGTACGGCTCGCGCCGGTGAACAGGCCGCCGACCGGGATGCCGACGTTCTTGAACGAGGCGTGGTCGGAGCGGCCGTCGCCCTCGGTCTCGATCTCGGTCGGGACGCCGAGGCCGGCGAAGTAGTCCTTGAAGGTCTTCTCGATCGTCGGGTCGTCGTCGTAGACGAAGTAGCCGGGGTTCGGCGACCCGATCATGTCGAAGTTGAGGTAGCCGGAGACCTTGGCGCGCTCGGTGGCGGGGAGGTTGTTGACGTAGTACTTGGAGCCGACCAGGCCGAGCTCCTCGGCGCCCCACCACGCGAAGCGGAGGTGCTTGGCGGGCTTGAGCTGGGCGCGTGAGACGGCGAGCGCGGTCTCCAGCACGGCGGCGGAGCCGGACCCGTTGTCGTTGATGCCGGCACCCGAGGAGACCGAGTCGAGGTGGGCACCGGCCATGAGGACCTGGTTGGCGTCGCCGCCGGGCCAGTCGGCGACGAGGTTGTAGCCGGTGGTGCCGTTGTACGTGAACTGCTGGACCGTGGTGGTGAATCCGGCCGCGTCCAGCTTGGCCTTCACGTAGTCGATCGACGCCTTGTAGCCGGGGCGGCCGTGGGCGCGGTTGCCGCCGTTGGCGCCGGCTATGGACTGGAACTGGGTGAGGTGCGCCTTGACGTTGGCGACAGGTATGTCGGGCGCGGCGGCCGCGGCCGCTGTTGCGGCTGCCGGGGCGGAGGGTGCGGCAGGGGCTGCCGTGGCTGCCGGGACGGCGGTGGCCAGGAGGCCGGCGACGACGAGCGCGGCGGCCGCGGCGGTGCGTCTGGGTATGTGGTGGCGCGCGGAGACGTTCATGTGGGGGCTCCGGATTCCGTACGGGGATGGGAACGGAACGTGCGAGACGCCCCGCGGCCTTGGGGGCGCGGGGCGTTGGAGCTGATGAAGCTTCTGGTGCGATGTGCGTGCTGAATGTTCAACGAGAGTTTGACCTACCGTCAAGGGCGTAATCCGGTCACGAGCGTTCGCATATCGGACCGTTGTGCCCTCGAAGTAGTCGCGAAACGAGCACCACTGCACGGCCTTTCGGCCAAGAACCCCTTCGTCGTCTTGCACGGACCTCCGTGGGCGGTCACGGGCCCCGGGACGGTGGCGAGTGCGGGCGCGGCCCCGGGCGCGGAGCGGCGGCGGTGGGCGCCGCGCCTACTGCACGCAGAACTCGTTGCCCTCCGGGTCGGCCATGACGGTCCATTCGCCACCCGGCTCCTTGACGTGGCGCAGTACGGTCGCGCCCAGTGCCTCCAGCCGCGTCACCTCCGCCTCCCGCCGGCCGGGCGGAGCGTGCAGGTCGAGGTGGAGGCGGTTCTTCCCGCTCTTCGGCTCCGGCACGCGCTGGAAGAGCACCCGCCTGCCGAGGCCGGTGCCGGTCCGCTCGTCGTACGGGTCGTCCGGATGCCGGACGGCGACCAGATCCCGGAACGCGCGACGGCCGTGCGCTTCGACGGTGTCCGCGTCCGTCACGTACCCGAGGCCCATCAGCCGGTCGATGTGGGCGCTGTTGTCCTCGACCAGATAGCCCAGGGCCTCGGCCCAGAAGTCGGCCTGGGGGTGGGGATCGGCCGCGTCGATCACGAGCTTCCACTGGAGTGGTGTCATGTAACCACTTATATTGGTTACGTGAACGAGCCCGCAATAGGCATGACCCTGCACCCGCCGGATGGCGGCTCCTTCCGCTTCGATCCCGGCGCGCTGTGCCTGGAGTTGCTGCTCACCGGCGGTCCGGGCCCGCTCGCCCGGTTCGAGGTGCTCGACACCCCCGCCGGGCTGCTCGACTGGGTGGCGGCCAGCCGGCTCGACCCGCCGGGTCTGCGGTTGCCGCCCGTCGGCGCGGCGGACCTGGCGGCGGTACGGGAAGTGCGAGACGCCCTGCACGGGCTCACCGCGGCTCGGGCGCACGGGCGTGCGTTCCCGGCGGCCGGCCTCGCCGTGGCGAACGCCGCCGCCCACGGGCCGCCATTGGGCATGCGCATGACGGCGGCCGGGGGGAGGGAGTGGGCGCCCGGCGCGAGCGTGGCGGGGCTGCTGTCGACGATCGCCCGTGACGCGATCGACCTGTTCACCGGTCCGTACGCGGCGGCCGGCCGCATCCGCGAATGCGGCGCCCACGACTGTTACCTGCTCTTCGTCGACACCTCCCGCCCCGGCCGCCGCCGCTGGTGCGCGATGGAACGGTGCGGCAACCGCCACAAGGTCCGGGCCCACCGCGCCCGTACCCGGACGGAAGGAGAAACGTGATGCCCACAGGACTGACCCGCGACGCAGGCTGGGAGATCGGCGTGTCGAAGACGCTGCCGCTGCCGGCCGACGCCGTGTGGGACTTCATCGTGAGCCCGGACGGCGTCGCGCTGTGGCTCGGTGTCGTGCGGGGAGGGCTGCCCACGGAGAAGGGCGCGGCGTACGGGACGGCCGACGGGGTGACCGGCGAGGTGCGCGGCTACCGGCCCGGCGACCGGGTGCGCCTCACCTGCGGCGGCACGACGGTCCAGGTCGCCGTCTCCGGGGCCGGCCCAGGGAAGGCCGTACTCCGCTTCCACCAGGAGCACCTCACGAGCGCCGAGGAGCGCGAGCGACGCCGTACGCACTGGCAGGGCGTCATGCGCCGGGTGGAGGAGGCGCTACGGGCCTAGGCCTTCGACACGCCCGCCGACAGGTCCACCGGCGCGCCGTCCGCCTCCACGGGGCGGCCCGCCGCCCGGCGCAGGGCGGCCGCCTCCACCCTCGTACGCCGTGATGTCCGCAGCGCGTCCCACGTCAGGATCGTCAGGGCCAGCCACACCAGCGAGAAGCCCGCCCACCGCTCGGGCGGCATCGCCTCGTGGAAGTAGACGACGCCGAGCAGGAACTGGAACACCGGCGCCAGGTACTGCAACAGCCCCAGCGTCGACAGCGGCACCCTGATCGCCGCCGCGCCGAAGCAGACCAGCGGTACGGCGGTGACCACACCCGTCGCGGCGAGCAGCGCCGCGTGGCCCGCACCCTCCGTGCCGAAGTGGGCCGAGCCCTGGGAGCTCAGCCACAGCAGGTAGGCCAGCCCCGGCAGGAACTGGACGGCCGTCTCCGCCGCCAGGGACTCCAGGCCGCCGATGTTGACCTTCTTCTTCACGAGGCCGTAGATGGCGAAGGAGAAGGCGAGGACCAGGGAGATCCACGGCGGCCTGCCGTATCCCACGGCCAGGACCACGACCGCCGCGAAGCCGGTGCCGACCGCCGCCCATTGCGCGGGCCGCAGTCGCTCCTTCAGCAGCAGGACGCCCATGGCGATGGTGACCAGCGGGTTGATGAAGTAGCCGAGCGAGGCCTCCACCACCTGGCCGGCGTTCACGGCCCAGATGTACAGGCCCCAGTTGACGGTGATCACCGCCGCGGCGAGGGTGATCAGCCCGACCTTGCGGGGCTGCCGCAGCAGCTCGCGTATCCACCCCCAGCGGCGCAGCGCGAGGAGTGCGACTCCGACGACCACCAGGGACCAGACCATGCGGTGGGCCAGCATCTCGACCGCTCCGGCCGGCTTCAGCAGTGGCCAGAAGAGCGGCACGAGGCCCCACATGCCGTAGGCGCTCACGCCGTAGAGGAACCCAGCCCGCTGCTCGCCGCCGCTCTTCGCCGCCATTGGCCGCCGCCCTTCCGCCGCCTGCCGCCCTGCCCTGTCCTGCACACGCCCGGCACGTGCCTGCGGACGAAGGTAGCGCCGTGCGGGGCGGCCTGTCATGCCCGTACCGCGATACGGTCATGACACATGCGTCACAGCTGCCGGACGGCCTCCGCTCACCGTGCTCGGCCGGGAGGTCGCCGAACAGGTCTGGGCCCTCGCGCGGTGGACCGAGCGGAACGTCGACGCCGTCCAGCGGGCGCGGGACGTCCACGACGAGGCCCGGGCCTCCTGACGGAGGACCCGGGCCCGTGGCAGCCGGCGAGGGCGCCGGCGGTGGACGTCAGCCGATGACCGTCCAGGTGTCGTTGCCCGCGAGCAGCGCGGCGAGGTCACCCTTGCCGTACTGCTCGACGGCCGCGTCGAGCTGGTCGGCCATCTGGGTGTCGTAGACGGGGCGCGCCACGGAGCGGAACACACCGATGGGTGTGTGGTGCAGCGTGTCCGGGTCCGCGAGCCGGGACAGCGCGAAGGCCGTGGTGGGGCTCGCGCTGTGCGCGTCGTGGACCACGACCTGGCTCTCGTTCTCCGGAGTCACGGTGACCACCTGCAGATCACCGGTGGCCGGGTCCCGGACGACACCCTTGCCGCCGGCCGGACCGAAGCGGATCGGCTGCCCGTGCTCCAGGCGGATCACCGCCTCCTCCGCCTTCTCCTTGTCCTTCAGGGCGTCGAACGCCCCGTCGTTGAAGATGTTGCAGTTCTGGTAGATCTCCACCAGCGCCGTGCCGGGGTGGTCGGCCGCCTGTCGCAGGACCTCCGTGAGGTGCTTGCGGTCGGAGTCGACGGTCCGTGCCACGAAGGACGCCTCGGCACCGATCGCGAGGGACACGGGGTTGAACGGTGCGTCGAGCGAGCCCATGGGCGTCGACTTGGTGATCTTGCCGACCTCGGAGGTCGGGGAGTACTGGCCCTTGGTCAGGCCGTAGATCCGGTTGTTGAACAGCAGGATCTTGAGGTTGACGTTGCGCCGCAGGGCGTGGATCAGGTGGTTCCCGCCGATGGAGAGCGCGTCTCCGTCGCCGGTGACGACCCAGACGGACAGATCCGTGCGGGAGGAGGCCAGGCCGGTCGCGATCGCCGGCGCACGGCCGTGGATCGAGTGCATCCCATAGGTGTTCATGTAGTACGGGAAGCGGGACGAACAACCGATACCGGAGACGAAGACGATGTTCTCCTTCGCCAGACCGAGCTCGGGCATGAAGCCCTGCACGGCGGCGAGGATCGCGTAGTCACCACAACCGGGGCACCAGCGCACTTCCTGGTCGGACTTGAAGTCCTTCATGGACTGCTTGGCCTCGGCCTTGGGCACCAGCTTCAGCGCCTCAGTCATGGATGGCCTCCTTGAGAGCCGTGGCGAGCTGCTCGGCCTTGAACGGCATACCGTTCACCTGGTTGTAGCTGTGCGCGTCGACCAGATATTTCGCCCTGATGAGAGTGGCGAGCTGGCCCAGGTTCATTTCGGGCACGACGACCTTGTCGTACCGCTTCAGCACATCCCCGAGGTTCTTCGGGAAGGGGTTGAGGTTGCGCAGGTGGGCCTGGGCGATGGACTCGCCGGCGGCCCGCAGCCGCCGTACGGCGGCCGTGATCGGCCCGTACGTCGACCCCCACCCCAGCACCAGGGTCCGGGCGGCGCCGCTCGGGTCGTCGACGTCCAGGTCGGGCACGTCGATGCCGTCGACCTTGGCCTGACGGGTGCGGACCATGAAGTCGTGGTTGGCCGGATCGTAGGAGATGTTGCCCGTGCCGTCCTGCTTCTCGATGCCGCCGATGCGGTGCTCCAGGCCCGGCGTACCGGGCAGCGCCCATGGGCGGGCGAGCGTCTCGGGGTCGCGCTTGTACGGCCAGAAGACCTCGGTGCCGTCGTCCAGGGTGTGGTTGGGGCCGGTGGCGAACCGGACACCCAGATCGGGCAGCTCGTCCAGGTCCGGGATGCGCCACGGCTCCGAACCATTGGCCAGGTAGCCGTCGGAGAGCAGGAACACCGGGGTGCGGTAGGTGAGCGCGATACGCGCCGCCTCCAGCGCCGCGTCGAAGCAGTCCGCCGGCGTCCGCGGCGCCACGACCGGCACCGGGGCCTCTCCGTTGCGCCCGTACATCGCCTGGAGGAGGTCCGCCTGCTCGGTCTTGGTCGGCAGGCCGGTCGACGGGCCGCCACGCTGGATGTCCACGATCAGCAGCGGCAGCTCCAGCGACACCGCGAGCCCGATCGTCTCGGACTTCAGCGCCACACCGGGGCCGGAGGTGGTGGTGACGGCCAGCGACCCGCCGAAGGCCGCGCCCAGCGCGGCGCCGATACCGGCGATCTCGTCCTCGGCCTGGAAGGTCCGTACACCGAAGTTCTTGTGCTTCGACAGCTCGTGCAGGATGTCGGAGGCCGGGGTGATCGGGTACGAGCCCAGGTACAGCGGCAGGTCCGCCTGCCGGGACGCGGCGATCAGACCGTAGGCCAGGGCCAGGTTCCCGGAGATGTTGCGGTAGGTGCCGGAGGGGAACGCCTTCGTGGCGGGGGCGACCTCGTAGGAGACCGCGAAGTCCTCGGTGGTCTCGCCGAAGTTCCACCCGGCCCGGAACGCGGCCACATTGGCCTCGGCGATCTCCGGCTTCCTGGCGAACTTCTGCCGCAGGAACTTCTCCGTGCCCTCGGTCGGCCGGTGGTACATCCAGCTCAGCAGCCCGAGCGCGAACATGTTCTTGGAACGCTCGGCCTCCTTGCGGGAGAGACCGAAGTCCTTGAGCGCCTCGATCGTCAGCGTCGTGAGCGGTACCGGGTGGACCCGGTACCCGTCGAGGGAACCGTCCTCCAGCGGAGAGGTCTCGTAGCCGACCTTCGCCATGGCCCGCTTGGCGAACTCGTCGGTGTTGACGATGATCTCGCTGCCGCGCGGCACATCGTCGATGTTGGCCTTCAGCGCGGCGGGGTTCATCGCCACCAGGACGTTCGGAGCGTCGCCCGGCGTGAGGATGTCGTGGTCGGCGAAGTGCAGCTGGAACGAGGAGACACCCGGCAGGGTGCCGGCGGGGGCCCGGATCTCGGCCGGGAAGTTGGGCAGGGTCGACAGGTCGTTGCCGAACGACGCCGTCTCCGACGTGAAACGGTCACCCGTCAACTGCATACCGTCGCCCGAGTCACCCGCGAAACGGATGATCACCCGGTCCAGACGGCGTACTTCCTTCTCCGCACCATGCTGGCCGGGGCCGCCACGCTGTTCCCCGACGACAGCCTCGTTGGCCTTCCGGGTCCCATCTGACCCGTCGGCCTGATCGGCTGGGCTACTGACCTGGCTGGTCACTGAACTGGACCTCCCTCGAGACAAGGGGCCTCCCCGCCGTCGGCGGGAGAACGCTCGGGAGACGGCCGGCCCACCAGCCGTCCCAAGGCCCACCCTACGTCCGTAAGGGTCGCCTTCCTTGGACCGCTCACATGGTGGACGCCCTTTTGAGACGTCCGTACGCCCTGAATCATCATGCTTTGTCTCCCCCCGCGCCGTTCGGTAACGACGCTCCAGACTCATCCTT
Source organism: Streptomyces sp. NPDC041796 (assembly GCF_055590785.1). Lineage (NCBI taxonomy): Bacteria > Bacillati > Actinomycetota > Actinomycetes > Kitasatosporales > Streptomycetaceae > Streptomyces > Streptomyces sp. NPDC041796. The sequence goes on along the minus strand of NZ_JBVJAH010000014.1, from coordinate 57,112 downwards.
TGGTCTCAGGCCGTGCGGCAGGTGCCACGGCCGGCCGCACCGGCTCCGCGGGCGCCGCACGTCAGCCGTTCAGGTAGGTCAGCACCGCGAGTACCCGTCGGTGATCGCCGTCACTCGGTGACAGCCCGAGCTTCAGGAAGATGTTGCTCACGTGCTTCTCCACCGCGCCCTCGCTCACCCTCAACTGGCGCGCGATCGCCGAGTTCGTCCTGCCTTCGGCCATCAGGCCGAGAACCTCTCGCTCGCGAGGCGTCAGCGCCGCCAGCACGTCCTGCTTACGGCTGCGGCCGAGCAGCTGGGCCACCACCTCCGGGTCCAGCGCGGTGCCGCCCCGGGCGACCCGCACCACCGCGTCCACGAACTCGCGGACGTCGGCCACCCGGTCCTTCAGCAGATAGCCCACCCCGCGGCTGTTGCCGCCCAGCAACTCGGTGGCGTACCGCTCCTCCACATACTGCGAAAGCACCAGGACCCCGATGTCCGGGTGCTCCTTGCGGAGCTGCACCGCCGCCCGCACCCCCTCGTCGGTGTGGGTCGGCGGCATCCGTACATCGGCGACCACCACGTCCGGCAGCGCTCCCTCGTCCGCCAGCTCACCCACCGTTTTGACCAGCGCCGCCCCGTCCCCGACACCTGCGACGACGTCATGGCCCCGGTCCGTCAGCAGCCGGGTCAGACCCTCCCGGAGCAGCACGGAATCCTCGGCGATGACCACGCGCACCCTGTCCTCCACCACAAGCCGCATCCCCCATGTATCGATGTGCACCACGCGACTTCCGCGTCTGCGACCCAGCATTCCAGCATCCGGATGCCGGCGCGTCGGCCTGTGGACAACTGGTCGGCCGGCAGCCGTCCGGTGGGGATGGGCGAAGGCACGGCGGAGAAGAGGAGCCGGGAGATGGCGGAGATGTGGATGGAGGCGGGAGGCAACATGGGGGTGGGAGGCGACATGGGGGTGGGGGAGCGGGGGTACGGCCGGTCGGGGAGACGGGCGCCGACAGTGGACCGGCGGTGTCAGCCCCGCCAGGGCAGCTCGGCGGTGACCGTGGTCGGCCCGCCGACCGGCGAGTGCACGGCGAGGATGCCGTCCACCGCGTCCAGCCGCTCCGTCAGCCCCGCGAGACCGCTGCCCTCGGTCACACCCGCGCCGCCACGGCCGTCGTCCGTCACCTGGAGCATCAGCCTGTCGTCCACTCGCCATACGTCGACCGTCGCACGGCTTGCTCGTGAGTGCTTCGAGACGTTCTGGAGCAGTTCCGAGACGGTGAAGTAGGCGATGCCCTCGATCGCGGGGGCCGGCCGGGTCGGCAGATCCACCTCCACCCTCACGGGCACGGTGCAGCGGGAGGCGACGGAGGACAGGGCCGCGTCCAGCCCGCGGTCGGTGAGGACGGCGGGGTGGATGCCGCGTGCCAGGTCCCGCAGCTCCTGCAGGGCGAGCTTCACCTCACCGTGGGCCTCGTCGACCATGGCGGCGGCCGCGTCCGGGTCCTCCAGCAGCTTCTCCTTCGCCAGCCCCAGGTCCATGGCGAGGGCGACGAGGCGGGCCTGGGCGCCGTCGTGCAGGTCACGCTCGATACGGCGCAGGTCGGCGGCCGCAGTATCGACGACCACGCCCCGGTCCGACTCCAGCTCCGAAACCCGGGTCGCGAGCCGGGACGGGCTCAGCAGGCCCGTCACCAGCAGCCGGTCGACCGCCGCCAGCGCCCGGACGACCCAGGGCGTCACGAGGACGAAGAACAGGCCGAACAAGCTGGTGGCGGTTATCTCCACCGGCGAGTCCAGGTAGAAGTTGTGCGTCCCGTCCCCGTACAGCTGAAGACCGTCCACACCCGCGTACACCGGGAAAACCCACCGCCACAGCGGGTACGTCAGCAGGCCCCAGCCGTACGTCCAGAAGACCACCGCGACGGTGAAGGCGAAGATCGCCCACGGCATGTGCACCACCGCGTAGAGGAAGTGCCGCCAGGACTCTCCGCTCTTGAGGACACCGCCCACCCAGTCCATCAGCCCCCCTCCGGACCGGCTGCGCACGGGCGAGGGCTCGGCGACCTCCACCCCCAGCAGGCCGCGCGCCCGCGCCCGCTCCACCGTGCCGAATCCGCGGCACATGGCGAGCGCGGCGGCGAGCAGCGGAATGCCCAGGAAGGTCACCACCAGGCCCGCGCCGAGCGACACCATGGCTATGGACAAGGTGAAGTAGAGGACGCTCAGCGGCAGACCGATCAGCAGGTAGCCGAGCTCGCGCCAGGTGCGGGCCTCGAAAGGCGCCCGCAGCGCCACGGGAAGGCGGTGGTGCCGGGTCTCCGGTCCGTAAGCCAGGGCCATCGGGTCGTCCGTCCGTTTCTCGTGTTCTCTCGTCGTCTTCTCGCCGTCGCCATGTCCGCATGTCCCCATGTCCACGGAAGGGCGTGTGGGTGTGTGGAGTGCGCTCGAGCGGTGCACCAGGGCGGTGCGTTCACTGCGTCAAGCCTGCTGGCTCGGCCGGACGGACACCATGAGGCTCGTATCCGTCTTTGACCGGGGGTTATCCCCCCTACCGGGCGGGCGGTACCTGCTGTCGCGCGGGGCGGGAGGTGCCGCGGTGGCGCCACGGCAGCTCGGCCGTGACCGTCGTCGGCCCGCCGGCCGGCGAGTCCAGGGCGAACAGGCCGTCCACCGACCCCAGCCGCTCCGCCAGGCCCGCCATGCCCGTACCCCCGTCGAGCCGGGCACCCCCGCGCCCGTCATCGGTCACCTGGAGCATCAGCCTGTCGTCGGCTCGCCACACATCCACCGCGGCGGTGCGTGCCCCGGAGTGTTTCGAGACGTTCTGGAGCAGTTCCGAGACGGTGAAGTAGGCGATGCCCTCGATCGCCTCCGCCGGCCGCTCCGGCAGGTCGACGGTCACGGCGACGGGCACGGTGCAGCGGGAGGCGACGGAGGACAGGGCCGCGTCCAGCCCGCGGTCGGTGAGGACGGCGGGGTGGATGCCGCGTGCCAGGTCCCGCAGCTCCTGCAGGGCGAGCTTCACCTCGCCGTGCGCCTCGTCGACCATGGCGGCGGCCGCGTCCGGGTCCTCCAGCAGTTTCTCCTTCGCCAGACCGAGGCCCATGGCGAGGGCGACGAGGCGGGCCTGGGCGCCGTCGTGCAGGTCACGCTCGATTCGGCGGAGGTCGGCGGCCGCCGTGTCGACGACCACGCCCCGGTCCGACTCCAGCTCCGAGATCCGCCGCTCCAGTTCGTCCGACGGCGACAGCAGTCCGCGCACCATCGCCCGGTCGGCGTTCGTCAGCGCCCTGGCGAGGTAGGGGAGCACCGGCCACAGGACGATCAGGCCCACCAGGGCCACGGTGAACGTCAGCACACCCCAGGGCAGCCGTATGAACTCGTACAGCACCGTCCGCCACGCCACCGGGTCCTTCAGCACCGTCCACAACCAGGCCAGGAAACCCCCGCCCGGCCTGTGCGGCAGCGGGCTCGGCTCGTCGATGCGTATGCCCAGCAGGGCCCTCGCCCTCGCCCGCTCCGCCCTGCCGAGCCACCGTGCCCCCACCAGACCGGCGCCGAGCAGCGGAAGACCGACGACGGTCACCGACAGCCCCGCACCGACGGCCACCATGAACACCACGTAAACAAAGCCGGTCAGGGCGATCGGAAGGTTGGCCAGAAGGTGGGCGACTTCCTTCCAGACGTGCCGGTCGAATGCGATGCGTGCGGTCATGCGGCCCAGCCTGCCGGGCACGACCGGCGCACGCCATGGGGTTCGTGGGGGGAGACGAAGTAGGGGTAACCCCACCTGAAGTGCGGCACGGCTGATTACCGCCGCATAGCCAGGGCCTAGACTCCCGTGCGTACAGATCGCATAAGCATCGCCGCGAGAGCAGGGAGCGAGGGAAACGGACGTGCCGGAACCGACCGTACGCACCGAACCGACCGTACTCGCCGTCGACTATTTCCAGAGCTATTCGGTCGTCGGCCTGCTCGCCCTGATCGGCGTGCTGTTCGTCGCGGTCGCCTTCGCGGCCGGCCGGCTGCTGAGGCCCGTCGTGCCGACGCCGGAGAAGCTGCTGACGTACGAATGCGGCGTCGACCCGGTCGGCGAGGGCTGGGCCCACACGCAGGTCCGCTACTACGTCTACGCTTTTCTGTACGTCATCTTCGCGGTGGACTCGATCTTCCTCTTCCCGTGGGCGACCGTCTTCGCCGCACCCGGTTACGGCGCCACGACGCTGGTCGAGATGTTCATCTTCCTCGGCTTCCTGGCCGTGGGACTGCTCTACGCGTACAAGAAGGGCGTCCTGACATGGACGTGACCCCTGTCGACCTCCCCGAGCCGAAGAGGCTGGGAGCCCTTGCCCGGCTCGCGCCAGAGCCGATGAAGGTGGTCCTGAACTGGGGCCGCCGCTACAGCCTGTGGGTCTTCAACTTCGGCCTCGCATGCTGCGCGATCGAGTTCATCGCCGCGTCGATGGCGCGGCACGACTTCATCCGCCTCGGCGTGATCCCGTTCGCACCGGGACCGCGCCAGGCCGACCTCATGATCGTCTCGGGTACGGTCACGGACAAGATGGCGCCCGCGGTGAAGCGGCTCTACGAGCAGATGCCCGAGCCCAAGTACGTCATCTCCTTCGGCGCCTGCTCCAACTGCGGCGGCCCGTACTGGGACTCGTACTCCGTGACCAAGGGCGTCGACCAGATCATCCCGGTCGACGTGTACGTACCCGGCTGCCCGCCGAGGCCCGAAGCGCTGCTCCAGGGCATCCTCAAGCTCCAGGAGAAGATCGCCCGGGAGTCGCTGAGCGAGCGGTACGGCCATGGGCGTCCGCCGTCGGTCGGCCAGCTGCGCAGCGGCCTGGTGCCCCCTCCGGGAGGTACGGAGTGAACGCGTACGACCGTCTTCCCGATGCCGTCACCGAGCTGTTCGGCGACGAGGCCACGGCCGAGCAGACGTACGACCTGCTGACGGTCGACGTCCCCGCCGGGTCCTGGATCACCGCACTGGAGACCGCCCGGGACGAGCTGGGCTGCACCTACTTCGACTGGCTGAGCGCGGTCGACGAGCCCGCCACGGGCTTCCGCGTCTGCGCCCACGTCGTCGCCCTGGAGAGCGGCCGGGTCCGGCGGCTCCTCCTGCGTACGACCGTGCCGCACGACGCTCCCGCCCTGCCGAGCGCCATCGGCGTCTACGCGGGCGCCGCCTGGCACGAACGCGAGACGTACGAGATGTTCGGCGTCCGTTTCGAGGACCACCCCAACCTGGTCCACCTCCTGCTCCCCGAGAACTTCGAGGGCAACCCGCTGCGCAAGGACTTCGTGCTGGCCGCCCGCGTGGCCAAGGCGTGGCCGGGCGCCAAGGAGCCGGGCGAGTCCGAGCACGGCGGACCCAAGCGGCGCCAGATGCTGCCGCCGGGCGTCCCCGACCCGAACGACTGGGGCCCCATGAAGGGCCAGCTCCCGCCCGCCCCGGCCCGTCCCGCGCGCGCCGCGCGTCCCGCGGGCGACCGCCCGGTCCGCCGTACGCGCACGGCGGGCGAGGGCTCGGCGAGCCAGGCGGCACCGGAGGCGGCCGCGACGGAGGCTGCCGCGGCGGAGGCGGCCCGGCCGCGCCGCGCACGCAGCGCCTCGGAGGGCTCCGCGAGCCAGTCCGCCGCCCCGGCGGGCCCCCGCCGCACGCGCAGCGCGAGCGCGGGCTCGGCCGGCCGGCCCGGCACGGAACCCGCGACGGAGACGTCCCCGACGCCACCGCCCCGCACCCGCAGCGCGGACGCCCCCTGGAACAACCCGCGCCCGGCCTTCGACGACACCCCGGCCCCGGACACCACGCCCGAGACGGCACCGGGTGCCCAGTCGCCGGACACCGCGTCCGAGACCCCGGACACCAAGCCCGAGACCACGGACACCGCGCCCGGGCCCGCCCCGGAGGCACCCGCCCCGGACGCCGCGCCCGACGGAGTCACCCCGAAGGCCCCGGACGCGCCCGCCCCGGACGCCCCGGACGCGCCCGCGCCGGACGCCGCGCCCGAGCCCGCCCCCGACGCCGTGCCCGACGGAGCAACCCCGAACGCCCCGAACGCCCCGGACGCGCCCGCGCCGGACGCCGCGTCCGGGACCGAGGGCACCGAACCACGACGGACGAACACCGAAGGAGACGCGTGAACGACGTACTCGACGTCGCCTTCCGGCTGCTCGTCGTCTTCGCCGTATTCCTGGTCCTGCCCCTGGTGATCGGTCAGACCGAGCACAAGGTGATGGCCCACATGCAGGGCCGCCTCGGCCCCATGTACGCCGGGGGGTTCCACGGCTGGGCACAGCTCGTCGCCGACGGGGTGAAGTTCGCGCAGAAGGAGGACGTGGTCCCGGCCAACGCCGACCGCCGCATCTTCCAGCTCGCCCCCGCCGTCGCCCTGCTCCCCTACCTGCTCGTCCTGGTCGCCATCCCGATCGGTCCGAGTGAAGGAGCCGTCGGCGAGGTCGTCGACGCGGGCATCTTCTTCGTGCTCGCCGTCATGGGCGTCGGCGTGCTCGGCTCGCTCATGGCCGGCTGGGCGTCCGCCAACAAGTTCTCCCTCCTCGGCGGGCTGCGCACCGCCGCCCAGCTCCTCGCCTACGAACTGCCCATGCTGCTCGCCGCCGCCTCCGTCGCGATGGCGGCCGGCACGGTGTCCCTGCCCGGCATCGTCAACGCCTTCGAGTGGTGGTGGCTGCCCTGGCAGATCGTCGGCGCCCTGGTCTTCTTCGTCGCCGGCCTCGCCGAACTCCAGCGCCCTCCGTTCGACATGCCGGTCGCCGACTCCGAGATCATTTTCGGCGCGTACACCGAGTACACCGGTCTCCGCTTCGCACTGTTCCTGCTGGCGGAGTACGCCGGCATCGTCGTTCTGTGCGGTCTGACCACCGTCCTCTTCCTCGGCGGCTGGCACGGCCCGTTCGGGGCCGAGGGCCTCGGCTGGGTCTGGACCCTGCTCAAGACGGCCGTGCTCGCCTTCATCGTGATCTGGCTGCGCGTGAGCTACCCGCGGCTGCGCGAGGACCAGCTGCAGAAGCTCGCCTGGACCACGCTCGTGCCGCTCGCCCTCGCCCAGATCGCCCTCACCGGCATCGTCAAGGTGGTGAACCAGTAATGGCACCGATTCCCGGGTCCGGCCTCGCCAAGGGCCTGGCCGTCACCCTGCGCACGATGACGAAGAAGAGCCACACCGCGCAGTACCCCGACGCCCAGCCCGAGCTGCCGCCGCGCACCCGTGGCGTGATCGGCCTGTTCGAGGAGAACTGCACGGTCTGCATGCTCTGCGCCCGTGAGTGCCCCGACTGGTGCATCTACATCGACTCCCACAAGGAGACGATCCCCGCCGCCACCCCAGGCGGCCGGGAGCGCAGCCGTAACGTCCTCGACCGGTTCGCCATCGACTTCGCCCTGTGCATGTACTGCGGTATCTGCATTGAGGTCTGTCCTTTCGACGCGCTGTTCTGGTCGCCGGAGTTCGAGTACGCGGAGACCGACATCCACGACCTGACCCACGAGCGGGACAAGCTCCGCGAGTGGATGTGGACGGTGCCCGAACCGCCCGCCCTCGACCCCGGTGCCGAGGAGCCGAAGGAGATCGCCGCGGCCCGCAAGGCCGCGGAGAAGCTCGCCGCCGCCCAGGCCGCCGCCACCGTGGCAGGCCCGCCCGGCGCCACCGGCACCACCACCGCGCCCGGCGCATCCGGCGATCCCGCCACCCGACCGGACACGAGCACCGGCAAGAGCCCGGGCACCACCACCCGCCCGGACGCGGGCCCCGCAACCGGCCAGCCGCAGCCCCCGGCCGAGGGAGGAACCGCGTGACGCTCGCCGCCACCAACGGCTTCCTGTCGCCCACCGGCGTCGAGATTGCCTTCCTCCTCGTCGGCATCGTCACCCTCGGCGCCGCCGTCATAACGGTCACCACCAAGCAGTTGGTGCACGCCGCCCTGTGGCTGGTCGTGGCGCTCGGCGGGCTCGCCGTCGAGTACCTCCTCCTCACCGCGGAGTTCATCGCCTGGGTCCAGGTCCTGATCTACGTCGGTTCCGTCGTCGTCCTCCTCCTCTTCGGTCTGATGCTCACCAAGGCACCCATCGGCCGCTCTCCCGATGCCGACTCGGCCAACCGCCCCGCCGCCCTCGCGGTGGCCGTCGCCTCCGCGGGCGCCCTCATCTGGGTGGTCGTCGACGCGTTCCGCGCCACCTGGATCGACCTCGACGGGCCGGCCCAGGGCTCCACCAAGGTGTCGGGCGCGATCCTCTTCCGGCACTGGGTGCTGCCCTTCGAGGCGCTCTCCGTCCTCCTGCTCGCCGCGCTCGTCGGCGCCATCGTCCTGTCCCGCCGGGACCGCGAACAGGAAGGCGGGAACTGATGCACCTCGCCTACCCGGCGGTCCTCGCCGTCCTGCTGTTCTGCACCGGCCTGTACGGGGTGCTCGCCCGTCGCAACGCGATCCTGGTCCTGATGTCCGTCGAGCTGATGCTCAACGCCGTCAACCTCAACCTGGTCGCCTTCGACGTCTGGCTCCGCGACACCCTGCACGCCGGTCAGGCGCTCACCCTCTTCACCATCGCCATCGCCGCCGCCGAGATCGGCATCGGCCTGGCGATCGTCCTGATGGTCTACCGCAACCGTGGCACCTCGGACATCGACAAGCTCCGCGACAACGCCGAGACCGCGAGCGCGGACGAAACAGCAGGCGCCGACGAGACCGCGGGCCCCGACGAGAAGGCTGAGGCCGCCGCGTGACCACCACGACCCTCGCCGTCCTCGTTCCCCTCCTTCCGTTCCTGGGCGCCGCCGCCGGGCTGCTCCTCGGCCGCACCGCACCCGGGTTCGTGCGACCCCTGGCCGTCCTGCCGACCCTCGCCGCCCTCGTGCTCGCCGTTCTCGTCGCCGTACGGCAGGGCGGCGGCAAGGCGATCGACGCGTCGACCCAGCTCACCCCGACCGGCTCCGTGCCGATCGACCTGGCCCTGCACCTGGACGGCTTCGCCGTGCTGACCGCCGTCCTGGTGGGCCTGGTCGCCTCGTGCGTGCAGATCTACTCGACCGGCTACCTCCGTGACGATCCGCGCTACCCCTCGTACGCGGCGCTGGTCTCCCTCTTCACCTCCGCGATGCTGCTCGTCGTCTACTCCGGCGACCTGATGGTGCTGCTGGTCGGCTGGGAGATCATGGGCATCTGCTCGTACTTCCTCGTCGGCCACTACTGGGAGACGCCCGAGGCGCGCGCCGCCTCCCTCAAGGCCTTCCTGGTCACCAAACTCGGCGACGTCCCCTTCCTGATCGGTCTGTTCGCGCTGGCCGCCGACGCCGGCACCTTCCGGATCACCGGGATCCTCGGCGCCGTCGCGGCCGGTGGCATCGATCACCCCACCCTGGTGGCGCTCCTCCTGCTCGCGGGCGTCGCCGGCAAGTCGGCGCAGTTCCCGCTGCACACCTGGCTCCCGGACGCCATGGCCGGCCCGACGCCGGTCTCCGCGCTGATCCACGCAGCGACGATGGTCGCCGCCGGTGTCTACTTCGTGGCCCGGCTCCTTCCCGTGTTCGCCGCTTCCGCGGCCGCCATGACCGTGCTCGCCGTGATGGCGGCGGTCACGATGGTCGGCTCCGGACTCGCCGCCCTCGCCCAGGACGACATCAAGCGGGTCCTCGCCTACTCGACCATCGGCCAGCTCGGTTACATGTCGGGCGCCCTGGCCGTCGGTGACCGTGGCGCGGCCGTCTTCCACCTCCTGTCGCACGGCGCCTTCAAGGCGCTGCTGTTCCTCGCGGCCGGTGTGATCATCCACGCCGCCGGCACGAACTCCCTGGCCGCCATGTCCCGCATGCGGGGCCTCACCTCCCGCATCCCCGACGCCTACTGGACGATGACGGTCGCCCTGCTGGCCCTCGCCGCGATCCCGCCCTTCGCCGGCTTCTTCTCCAAGGAAGCCGTCCTGGTGGCCGCCGAGCACACCGCCCTCGGCGACCGGACCGTCGCCCCGGCCGGGGCGGGCTGGATCGTCCTCGTCTCCGGACTGCTCACCGCCCTCCTCACCGCCGCGTACGCGATGCGCCTGTGGCTGCTCGCCTTCCGCGGACGCGGCGCCGAAGCCCCCCGGCACGGCCACCAGCCGATCGTCATGAACGCCGTCCTGTGGGTGCTCGCCGTCCCCTCCCTCGCCTTCGGCCTGACCGTGGGCGTGCTCGGGGACTGGTTCGACGGCCACGCCCTGACCCCGACCGTCACCACGGCCGTCCTCGGCACGGGCATCGCCCTGGTCGGCGGACTCGTCACCTACGCCGCCTGGCGACACACCACCGCGATGGCCGCCCGCCACCCGATCGGCGCGGTCGCCGCCCACCCCGAGGCCGAGCCCGCCGTGTCCGAGGCGGAGGCGATCGCCACCCACACCCCCGCCCACGGCGACATCGCCCGCCCGTCGCCCGACCGCCACCCCTCGTCGACCGGCTTCGCCGAGCCGCTTTCACCCCTCCCGGACCCCGCCGACCCAGGACGCCTGCTGCTCGGCCCGCTGCACCGCCACGCCGCCGCCGGTTTCCATCTCGACGCCGTCTACTCCGCCCTCTTCGTACGCCCCGTCAGGGCAGGGGCCTCACTGGTCAGCTTCCTCGACCGCGAGGTCGTCGAGACCTACGTGCGCGGAGCGGGCAGCGGCACCAACCTGCTGGGACGGGCCGTCCGGCGTGCCCAGACCGGCAACGTGCAGACCTACCTCAGCGCCCTGCTCGCCGGCTCCGTCGTCCTGGCGATCGCCGCCGTCCTCGTAGCCGCCGGAGCGTGAGCCGTGATCGATATCAGCGAATCCGTGATGCAGTTCCTTCTCGCGTTCCTCGTCGTCGGCCCGCTCATCGGCGCCGCGGCGGCCCTCCTGCCCGCCCCGCCCGGGCTGAAGGGGAAGTCCCCGGACCAGGCCGTCCTGCGCCACGGTGTGACCGTCACCGGCGCGATCCTCGCCGCCGCGATCGTCCTCACGCTCGGCTTCGACCACGACCAGCCGTCCAGGATGCAGGCCACGACGGACATCAGCTGGATCCCCGCACTCGACGTACGGATCCACCTCGGTGTCGACGGCATTTCCCTCCCCCTCCTGGTCCTGACCGCGCTGCTGACCTTCCTGTGCGCGCTGTACAGCTACTTCAAGATGCCCGCGGGCCCGTCCCCCCGGGCCTTCGTCGCCCTGCTGCTCGTCCTCGAGTCCGGCACGCTGGCGACCTTCGCCGTCCTCGACCTGCTGCTGTTCTTCCTGGCCTTCGAGATGGTGCTCATCCCGATGTACTTCCTCATCGCCCGCTGGGGCGGTGAGGGGCGGCGGCCGGCCGCCTGGCGGTTCATCCTCTACACACTGCTCGGTTCGGTCGTCATGCTGCTCGGCCTGCTGCTCATCGGGCTGAAGGCCGGCACCTTCGACATGGTGGCACTCGCCACTGACAACGGCCGCGACATCACCACGTCCGTGCAGGTCATCGCGGTTCTCGCGGTCGGGATCGGCCTCGCGGTGAAGACCCCGATGTGGCCGCTGCACAGCTGGCTGCCGGATGCCCACACCGCCGCGCCGACCGTCGGCTCCGTCCTCCTCGCCGGCGTCCTGCTCAAGATGGGTACGTACGGATTCGTCCGGATCGCCCTGCCCATCACGCCCGACGGCATGCACATCCTCGCGCCCTACCTCGCCGCGTTCGCCGCCGCAGGCATCATCTACGGATCGCTGGCGTGCCTGTCCCTCGCCCGTACCGGCGCGAAGGGCGACCTCAAGCGCCTGATCGCGTACTCCTCCGTGGGGCACATGGGCTTCGTCCTCCTCGGCATCGCGACCATGACGCCCACGGGCGTCAACGGCGCGCTGTTCGCCAACATCGCCCACGGCCTCATCACCGGCCTCCTGTTCTTCCTGGTCGGCGCCATCAAGGACCGGTACGGCACGGCCGACCTCGACATCCTCGCCGGAGCCACCGGTGCCGCGCTCTACGGCCGCGCGCCCCGCCTCGGCGGCCTCCTCGCCTTCGCCGCCGTCGCCTCGCTCGGACTGCCGGGCCTCGCCGGATTCTGGGGCGAGATGCTGGCCCTGTTCGGCGCGTTCCAGCCCGCCGAGGGACTCAGCCGCCCCGCCTTCCTCACCTTCATGGCCGTCGGCGCGTTCGGCACACTGCTCACCGCCGCGTACCTCCTCGTCGTCGTACGGCGCGTCTGCATGGGCGCCAGGCCCACCGCCGAACAGCCGGCCCTCGCCGACGTCCAGCCGTACGAATACGCCGCCTGGTCGCCACTGGCCGTCCTCACCGTCGTCGCCGGCCTCTGGCCCGCGGTCCTCCTCGGCCTGACCGACCCGGCCGTGCAGAAGCTCCTCGCAGGAGGCAAGTCGTGACCCTCGCAGCCACGAGCGCCCCGAGTGCTCCGAGCGCGGGCGACCTCGTCCAGTCCGTCGACTGGGCCGCCGTCGCACCGCCGACCATCGCCGCCGTGGTCGCCCTTGTCGTGCTCGTCGCCGACCTCTTCGTACCGAAGGCGCGCAAGCAGCTCCTCGGCTGGGGCGCGATCGCCGGCCTCGTCGCGGCGATCCTCACCCTCGTACCACTGCGCAAGGGCGACCGCAGCACCTTCTGCCTGACCACCGACGCCGACGCGTGCAGCTACACCGCCGACCACTTCACCCTGGTCATCCAGTTCCTGGTCCTGGGCGGGGCGCTCCTGACGGCGCTCCTGTCGCTCCACGACACCAAGGAGAGGCTCCCGGCCGGGGAGTTCTGGTTCCTCCTGCTCTCCTCGGCCGCCGGTGCCGCTCTGCTGCCCGCCTCCCGCGACCTGGCCACCCTGGTCGTCGCCCTGGAGGTCGCCTCGCTGCCCGCCTTCGCGCTCGTCGGCCTCAAGCGCGGCGACCGCATGTCCGGCGAGGCGGCGCTGAAGTTCTTCCTCTCCTCCGTCACCGCCACGGCCGTCATGCTGCTCGGCGTCAGCTTCGTGTACGCCTCGACCGGCACCCTGCACCTGACGGAGATCGCCCAGAGCCTGGACGACGTCCCGGGGCAGCTCGAAACCCTCGCCAAGGCGGGTGTCGCGCTCACCCTCGTCGGCTTCGCCTTCAAGACGGCCGCCGTGCCGTTCCACTTCTGGGTGCCCGACACCTATGTCGGCGCGCCGCTGCCCATCGCCGCCTACCTGTCCGTCGTCGGCAAGGCGGTCGGGTTCACCGGCCTCGTGCTGGTGACCGTCATCGCCTTCCCGACGTACGCGGACGTGTGGGGCCCGGCCCTGGCGGTGCTCGCCGCGCTGACCATGACGGTCGGCAACGTGGCCGCCCTCCGGCAGGTCTCCACGCGCGCGTGGAGCGCGGTACGGCTGCTGGCCTGGTCGTCGGTGGCCCAGGCGGGCTACCTCCTGGTGCCGATCGCGGCGGCCGCGTACTCCGGCGACGACCAGATCGGCGCCACCGTCGCGTACGCCCTGATGTACGCCGTGGTGAACCTCGGCGCCTTCGCGGTCGCCGCCCTGGTGGCCCGTACGCACCCGCTGAACCGGATCTCCGACTACCGGGGCCTGTACGCCACCCGGCCCGGCGCCGCGCTCGCGATGGGGTTCTTCCTGCTCAACCTGGCCGGCCTGCCGCCGGGCATCATCGGCCTCTTCGCGAAGGTCACCGTCTTCTCGGCGGCGGTCGACGCGGGCCTGGGCTGGCTCGCGGTCGTCATGGGCCTCAACGTCGTCATCGCCCTCTACTACTACCTGCAATGGACGGGGCTGCTGTTCCGGGCGCCCGAGGGGGCCCCCGCGCAGCCGCCGCTCAAGCAGCCCGTCCCCGCGCCCGTCACCGTGGCCATCGTCGTCACGGCCGTCGCCGGTGTGGTGCTGTCCGGCTACCCCCAACTGGTGCTGCGTTTCGCCGCCGACAGCCTCTTCTGACCCATGCCCAGCCCTCCACAGCCCCCGCACTACCTAGGAGCACGGCCGTGCTGAACGGTTTCAAGGACTTCATCCTCCGGGGAAACGTCATCTCCATGGCGATCGGCCTGGCCGTCGGCGCGGCCTTCACGGCGGTCGTCACCGCCTTCAGCAACGCCTTCATCACCCCGCTCATCGGTCTCGCCACGGGCACGGTCGGAGACTTCAGCCACTCCTACTTCACGGTCAGGGACGCCAAGTTCCCCTACGGTCTGTTCATCAGTGCCGCCCTGGCGTTCGTGATCACCGCGGCCGTGCTCTACTTCTGCGTCGTCGTCCCGATGATGAAGATCCAGACCCGGTTCAAGCGCGACGAGCCCTTCGACATCAAGGCGGCCGTCCGCGACTGCCCGCGCTGCTTCACCGAGATCCCCGCCGTCGCCAGCCGCTGCGCCCACTGCACCAGCGAGGTCGAGCCGGTGGCGGAGGCACTGGAGAAGGCCGGGCTGCCCGCCCAGCGCTGAGTCACCCGGACGGCCCACCCCCCGCCCCCGGCGCACAAGGGAACCCGCCATGCCCGCCTGGCGTTGACCAGTACGGGAGGGTCCACTGAACAGTGGACCAGCACCAGGCAAAGGGTTCCCCTGCCGCACCATTTGGAGGGCGTACCGTGCACCGCCGGCACAACGGGCTGAAGACCGCCGTACTCCTCGGGGGACTGTCCGCACTCATCATCCTGATCGGCAGCTTCTTCGGCCGTACGGGTCTCGTCGTCGCGCTCTTCGTGGCCCTCGGCACCAACGCGTACGCGTACTGGAACAGCGACAAGCTCGCGTTGCGAGCCATGCGGGCACGCCCCGTGAGCGAATTCCAGGCACCCCAGCTGTACCGGATGGTCCGGGACCTCTCCACGCAGGCCCGCCAGCCGATGCCCCGCCTCTACATCTCGCCCACCCAGGCCCCCAACGCCTTCGCGACCGGGCGCAACCCGCGCAACGCCGCGGTCTGCTGCACCGAGGGGATCCTCCAGATCCTCGACGAGCGCGAGCTGCGCGGCGTCATCGGCCATGAGCTGAGCCACGTCTACAACCGCGACATCCTGATCTCCTCGGTCGCCGGAGCCCTCGCCTCCGTGATCATGTTCCTCGTCAACTTCGCCTGGCTGATCCCCGTGGGCCGCTCCGACGACGACGACGGGCCGGGCCTGTTCGGCATGCTGCTGATCATGCTGCTGGGCCCGCTCGCCGCGTCGGTGATCCAGCTCGCCATCAGCCGCTCCCGGGAGTACGAGGCGGACGCCTCCGGAGCCCAGCTCACCGGCGATCCGCTCGCCCTGGCCAGTGCGCTGCGCAAGTTGGAGGCGGGCACCAAGAGGCTCCCGCTCCCGCCGGAGCCCCGGATCGAGACCGCCAGCCACATGATGATCGCGAACCCGTTCCGTCCCGGTCAGGGGTTCGCCAAGATGTTCTCGACCCACCCGCCGATGGCGGAACGCATCGCCCGACTCGAACAGATGGCAGGTCATCGCCCGTGAAAGCAATCCTGAACCTCATATGGCTGCTCCTGGGCGGCTTCTGGCTGTTCCTCGGCTACATGGTCGCGGGCCTGCTCCTCTGCATCACCATCCTCGGCATCCCCTTCGGCGTGGCGGCCTTCCGCATCGGCCTCTACACGCTGTGGCCCTTCGGCCAGACCGTCGTCGACCGCCGCGACGCCGGCGCCGCCTCCTGCATCGGCAACGTCCTGTGGCTGGTGCTCGCCGGCTGGTGGCTGGCGCTCGGACACGTGGTCACCGGCCTCCTCCTGTGCGTCACGATCATCGGCATTCCCCTGGGAATCGCCAACTTCAAGCTCATCCCGGTCTGCCTGCTGCCGCTCGGCAAGGAAATCGTGCCGAGCGACCGCCCCTTCGCCACCCAGTGACGCCGGACCCCGCCATCGCCCGGCGACCCGTCGACGACGAGGACCCCTCCAACTCGTCGACCTGATCGTCGAACGGGGCGTCGAGGTCGTCCTCGCGTGATTGTCAGTGCCGTGGTGCACCATGAACACATGACCGAGAAGCAGCAGTTGCCGGTCGGCTGCGAGGGCGCGCCCCGCACCCGAATATGACGCGACGCGGCGCGTCAGCTCCGCCGCACCGCGTACATGACCGCGCCCGCCGCCAGGACCGCCGTGCCCGCCAGGACCGACGACAGGGGCAGGGCGAACGCAAGGGCCAGGCAGCCCGCCAGCCCGGCCACCGCCAGAACCCGCCCCGAACCGAGCGTCCACGACGCGGCGTTGGCGATCGCGTAGTACACCAGCACCCCGAACGACGAGAAGCCGATCGCCCCCCGCACGTCCGCCGTCGCCGCCACCACCGCGACGACCAGCCCCACCGCGAGCTCCGCGTGGTGCGGCACCTTGAAGCGCGGGTGCACGGCGGCGAGCGTACGGGGCAGGTGGCCGTCACGCGCCATCGCCAGCGTCGTACGGGACACTCCGAGGATCAGCGCCAGCAGCGAACCCAGCGCGGCCACGGCCGCGCCCACACGCACCACCGGCACCAGCCAGTCCGCGCCCGCCGCCCGTGCCGCGTCCGCGAGCGGAGCCACCGAGTCGCCCAACTCCCGCACCCCGAGCACCGACAGGACGGAGACCGCCACACCCGCGTACACCACCAGTGCGATACCCAGCGCCAGCGGTACCGCCCGTGGGATGGTCCGCGCCGGGTCCCGCACCTCCTCACCGAGCGTGGCGATCCGCGCGTACCCGGCGAACGCGAAGAACAGCAGCCCCGCCGCCTGCAGCACCCCGCCCGCCGTCACATCCCCGCCCGGCGCCAGACGCCCGGCGTCCACCGCGCCCGATCCGAGACAGGAGACGACCACCGCGACCAGAACCGCCAGTACGCCGGTCACGATGACGCGCGTGAGCAGGGCCGACTTCTGGACGCCCGCGTAGTTCACGGCAGTCAGCGCTACGACCGCCGCGACCGCCACCGCGTGCGCCTGTTCGGGCCACACGTACGAACCGACCGTCAGCGCCATCGCCGCGCACGAGGCGGTCTTGCCGACCACGAATCCCCAGCCCGCGAGGTAGCCCCAGAAAGGACCCAGCCGTTCGCGCCCGTACACATACGTCCCGCCGGAAGCCGGGTACCGGGCGGCCAGCCGTGCCGACGCCATGGCGTTGCAGTACGCGACGGCTCCGGCCAGCGCCAGTCCCAGCAGCAGCCCGCTCCCGGCCACCCCGGCCGCCGGGCCGAGAGCCACGAAGATCCCGGCTCCGATCATCGAGCCGAGACCGATGACGACCGCGTCGAAGACGCCCAGCGACCGCCGTAGCTCTTGTGTCATGCACCGCACCCTACTGATCTCCGCAACCACCGCCCGCACCACCGGCGTCCTCCAGGACAACACCGCACGAAAGGCAGGTTCACGGCATGGACATCCTCAGCTGGATCATCCTGGGGCTGCTGGCCGGCGTCATAGCCAAGGTGCTGCTCCCCGGCCGTGACCCGGGCGGGCTCATCGGGACGACGCTCATCGGCATCGCGGGCGCCTTCGTCGGCGGCTGGATATCGGCACGGTTCCTGGACCGGACGATCAGCAACCAGTTCTACGACGGGCCCACCTGGCTCGCGGCCATCGGCGGCTCGCTGGTGCTGCTGATCGCCTACCGCATCCTGTTCGGCCACTCCCGCTCACGCTGAACGCCGGGGCTCAGCCCGCGAGTGCCGGGGCTCAGCCCGCGAGTCCCGTCTGCCGCAGCGTGATGTTCAGCCGGCCCGAGCCCAGCCCGACCGCGGGGTCGGCCGTCCCCGGCCTGACCTTCGGCACCCCGTGGTACGCGAAGCGTGAGGCACCACCGAAGACGAACAGATCCCCCGACGCCAACTCCACGTCCGTGTACGGGCGGTTCCGCGTCTCGGTGTTCCCGAACCGGAAGACGCAGGTGTCCCCGATGCTCAGCGACACCACCGGGGCGGCGGACCGCTCCTCCTTGTCCTGGTGCAGGCCCATACGGGCGGCACCGTCATAGAAGTTGATCAGCGCTGCGTCCGGGGCGTAAACCCCGTCACACCCGTTCCCGTCCCCATACGCCGCCACCAGCGCAGCCCGCCCCAGGTCCGCCAGCCAGTCCGGGAAAGGAGTCACTCGGGCGCCGTTCACGTCATCGGCCGTCCTCGTGTACCGGTACGGCTGCCAGTGCCACCCCAGACACACCGTCCGAACGGACATCACCCCACCGCCAGGCAACACCGTGTGCCGCATCGGCACCGGACCGCGCGCCCACTCCCGGCACGCCTCGACCAGCTCCCGCTGCCGCTCCAACGGCAGCCACCCCGGCACGTGCACCGCCCCGGGGGCGACCTCCGCCGGCTCGCGCGGCAGCCGGAACAGCCCGTCCGTCACCGTACGAGCGCGCCTTCCAGCCCCAGCAGCCGCTCCTTGCGTTCCACCCCGCCCGCGTACCCCCGCAGCGCCCCGTCCGCTCCGATCACCCGGTGGCAGGGCCGCACCACCAGGAGCGGGTTGCGCCCGATCGCGGTCCCCACGGCCCGTACTCCGACACCCGGCGCACCCACGCGCGCCGCGATCTCCCCGTACGTCACGGTCGTGCCGTACGGGATGTCCTCGAGCGCACGCCACACCCGCCGCTGGAAGTCGGTGCCGGCGTCGGCGTACGCGAGGTCGAAGCGGTTCAGCCCGCCCGAGAAGTACGCCCGTAGCTGAGCCGCGATGCCCTCGAACGCCTCCGGAGCGTGCCGCCAGCCGTCCCGGACGGTCGCCCCGCCCTTCTGTCCCGGCAGGGAGAGCGACGCGAGAGCGGTCCGGCCGTCCGCGGACTGCTCGCCGACCAGCAGCATCTCGCCCAGCGGGCCGTCGACGTACGCGTACACCGTCATGATCCGTTCCCTTCCTCGCCTGCCCACCAGTCTGGGTGCCCGAGCACCCACAAGCTGGCGGTTTTCGGACATGACGGTTCCCCCGCCGCCCAGGATGCTCGCGCCCAGGGTGCCCGCGCACAGGGCGGGGGCGGGCCGGCCGAAGCCGTACCCGCCCCCGATCCGCCCGATGTCCGGTCCACGCCCGGCCGCGTCCGGCCCGCGCCCGGTCCGCCCGTGAACGGTCCTACCGGTAGTTCACGAACTGCAGGGCGAAGTCGAAGTCCTGCCCCTTCAGCAGCGCGATGACGGCCTGGAGGTCGTCGCGGCTCTTGGAGCTGACGCGCAGCTCGTCGCCCTGCACCTGCGCCTTGACGCCCTTCGGGCCCTCGTCACGGATGATCTTCGCCACCTTCTTGGCGTTCTCCTGGGAGATGCCCTCCTCGATCGAGGCGAAGATCTTGTACTCCTTGCCGGACAGCTGCGGCTCACCGGCGTCCAGCGACTTCAGCGAGATACCGCGCTTGATCAGCTTGGACTCGAACACGTCGAGGATGGCCTTCACCCGCTCCTCGGAGTTCGCCTGCATCAGGATCTTCTCGCCGGACCAGGCGATGGAGGCCCCGACGTTCTTGAAGTCGTAGCGCTGCGAGATCTCCTTCGCCGCCTGGTTGAGGGCGTTGTCGACCTCCTGCCGCTCGACCTTCGAGACGATGTCGAAACTGGAGTCGGCCATGTCCTGTGGCTCCTTGGGTCGCGTGCGTAGAGGTTGCTGAGAGGTACGGCCGGCTCGCCGGACCGCCACCCCAAAGCCTAGCCATCCCGCCCACCGCGAGTGCTGATCAATCCGGTGGCGAAGCACCCCCGGACATCAGGTATCGTTTACGTCGTTGCCGGGGAGCACCGCTGAAAAGCGGCCATACTCCTGGCGACATCCCATGGCGGTGTGCCCGAGTGGCCAATGGGAGCGGACTGTAAATCCGTCGGCTTAGCCTACCCAGGTTCGAATCCTGGCGCCGCCACGCGATGAACGGCCCCTGATCTGCGGAAACGCGGTCAGGGGCCGTTTGCGTGCCGGGGCGCGACAGACATACGAGCCGACATGCGAGCCGGTATGCGGCGCCGGTGGCAGCGGGCGGGCTCAGTCGGCGAGGCGGAAGGCCAGTTCCGTCTCCCACCGGGACGGGTCCGGCTCCACACGGGGATCCGTGCGGTAGGACTCGATGCGGCACCCCCACCGCTCGACGCCGTCCACCTCCCGCATGTCCCACTCCAGACCCCGCTCGTCCGCCCACTTCCGCAGCGTGGTGGCCGCCGCGAGCAGCCGGTCGGGATGGCCGACATGGGTGAGCGTCGCATACCGGCCGGCCGGCAGCAGGGCCACGCCGATGTCGCCCTCCGGCTCCGGCAGCGACGGGTGCCCAGCAACCGGAACCCCCGCCTCCACCTCCGACTCGCCCGCCATGTCCACCGTGTTGAAGCGGAAGAACGGCGCGTCGGCGACCTCGAAGCCCCGCGCGGCGAGCCAACCCACCAGCTCCGGCAGCCGGTCGGCGATCCGGCCGAAGCCGTCCATCGTCACCGAGCGGCGCATGAAGACGTACGGCTGCTCGGCGCGCTCCACCACGACCGGTTCGGGGAACGTCATTCGCCCGCGACCGCCTTCACCGCGACCGTCACGGGCACGGAACCGCTGACCAGCTCCAGCGTCAGCCCCGCCGTGGCCGGTGTCTCCACCAGCTCGGCCAGCACCGCCGCCACGTCGTCGCGCGGTACCGGTCCACGCCCGGTCGACGCCTCCAGCCGTACGAGGCCCGTGCCGGCGTCGTTCGTCAGCATGCCGGGCTTCAGGATCGTCCACTCCAGCCCGTGCTTGGCCCGTACGTAGTCGTCCGCGGCGCCCTTCGCCCGCAGGTACGCGTCGAAGACCTCGTCCCCGGCCCGGTCCGCGTCGGCGCCCATCGACGACACGACGAGGTAGCGCCGTACGCCCGCCCGCTCCGCCGCGTCCGCGCACAGCACCGCCGCACCCCGGTCCACGGTCGCCTTGCGCTCGGCACCGCTGCCCGGCCCCGCGCCCGCCGCGAAGACCACCACGTCGGCGCCCGTCAGCACCTCCGAGACCATGTCCACGGTCGCCGACTCCAGGTCCATCACCACCGGTTCGGCGCCCGCCTCCCGCAGGGCGTCCGCCTGGTCGGCATTGCGGATGATGCCCGCGACCTCGTGTCCGCCCGCCGAGAGCAACCGCTCCAGCCGCAGGGCGATCTGACCGTGTCCTCCAGCGATGACAATGCGCATGCTCCCGACCGTACGACGTCGCGGCCCGAAGTGCTCACGGACGGGCGTCCGGCCGCCCCTGACGCGGCAGTTCGAGCGCCGCCGCCGAGTCGCAGTACTCCCGCACCGCGCTGGTCCGCGCCACCACCCGACCGCGGTGCACCACGATCCTGCTGTACGCCAGTGACAGCACGCCCGACAGCCGCTCCCCGCGCACCGCCAGCAGCTCCGCCGGAAACCCCGCCTCCACCCGCACGGCGGGCAGCCCCATCGCCCCCCGCGCGGCCCCGCTCACCGCCCCGTACGCCTCCGTGGACCGCAGCCCGCCCTGGGAGGCCAGCAGGTACGCCGCCTCCAGCGGATCGCCCCGCCCCACCGGGTTGGCCACGTCCCGCAGCGCCCCGCTCCCGGCCGCGACCCGCACCCCCGCCGCCCGCAGCAGCCGCACGGGCGCGACACCCCGTACCTCCGTACCGCCACAGCCTCCCTGCGGCAGGCACACGACCGTCACACCGGCCGCCGCCAGCTGGTCGGCCGCCCGCCCCGCCGCGTCCCCGGGGAGCCGCCCCAGCGCCCCGCACGGCCCGATGGTGACCCCCGGCCGCAGCCCTCCCACCATGGCGGCCAGCCGTGCGAGGCGCGCCGGGTCGTCGCCGTCCGTGTGCAGGTCCACCGGGCAGCCGTGCTCGGCCGCCACCTCCAGCACGGCCTCCGCGTACCCGGCCGGATCAGGGTCCAGATCCGGGCACCCGCCCACCACCCCGGCGCCCATCTTCACCGCGTCTCGCAGCATCGCGAGCCCGTCCGCCCCCGCCACGCCGGTCAGCAGACGCGGCACGGCGACCGCCGTAAGGTCGGCCAGCCCGCGCAGCGAGCGCCGCGCCTGGAGAACCGCCTCCAGCGGGCCGAGCCCCTGGACGTCACCGATGCGAACGTGGGCGCGCAGCGCGGTCGCGCCGTGCCCGAGCTGGAGCAGCGCGGCTTCGGTGGCGCGGCGTTGGACGTCCTCGGTGGCGTACGAGACGGGGCCGGGGCAGTCGGCGCTGAGCGCGGTGTCGGCGTGCCCGTGCGGTTCGGCGGGGGCGGGCAGCAGCAGGTAACCGGCGAGGTCGACGCGGGCGCCGTGGGTGGGCAGGCTGCCCGCGGTGCCCACGGCTTCGATGCGCCCGCCGCTGAGCCGTACGTCGACGGTCCGGCCGTCGGTGAGGCGGGCGCCGCACAGCAGCAGCGCGGTGGTGTCGGCGGTGGCGCCCTCGGGTGGCTGTGGCTGCTGGCTGTCGGAGGACATCGGGCTCCTGGCGGGCTTCGGGGGCTCGGTGGCTCGGGCGCGGCCCCGGAGGGGGGCTGCCGGTTCCGCGGCCGTAGGGGTGCACTGGCGGTGTACTGGCGGTGTACTGGCGCGATCACGCAGCGTGAACCGAGCCTAGGGGCCGTTCGACTGGGCATCGAGGAGGAGCGCAATAGTCGTACCGGCGCGGGGCACGAGTGGCGTACGGGGCTGAGGGGCCGATGCCACGCCGTCGTAGCGGCCGGCTGGTCGGCCCGCGCCGCACGTGCGGGGCGTCTGCGCGAGGCCGTTGGAGCGGCCGGGCGTCTGACTCCGGTCCGGCGAGCCCGGACAGGGCCCGGGAGCACGGCTCGCCCCCGAGGGACCGACGGCGGTCCAGGCGGTCCGTGGCCGATGGTCGGCGCGCGTCTGCGGAGCGGCGGCGACGCGGTTCGCAGGGCGGCGGCGCGGTCACCACGGTGGTGAGGCGGTCGCGGTCCGCAGGGCGGCGACGCGGTCACCACGGCGGTGAGGCGGTCACCACGGCGACGACGCGGGTCCCTGACGGCGGCGACGCGCCCCTGACCGTGGCCACGCGCCCCTGACCGTGGTCGCGCGGGCGCTTGACGGCAGCGACGCGGCCCCGACCCGTGGCCGATGCGGCCCCCGACACGTGCCCGCCCCGCGGGTCCCTGACCGTGGCCGACGCCGCCCCGCGATCAGCACCCACCCCGCACGCCCCCGACCATGCCCGCCCAGCGGCCCCCTGCCCCCTGCCCCCTCCCGCAGCTCCCTGCCCGTGGCCGACGACGTCCCTGCCTGTAGCCGACAAGCGTGCTCGGCAGGGCCTGACAAGCCTGCCTCGCGCGGCCCGGCCGCCGGGTCTCGAAGGGCCCGGCGGCCGGGCGTCGAAGGGTGCAAGCAGCCGCACCCGAAGCGTCCTTCGGGCGTCCGGAGGAGTGGCCGGGGCGTGGCGGGGTAGCCGCCGGGAATCGGATTTGGGCGAACGGCGGCCGACCGTGTAATGTCTTCATCGCTCGCCCCAATAGCTCAGTCGGCAGAGCGTCTCCATGGTAAGGAGAAGGTCTACGGTTCGATTCCGTATTGGGGCTCTGGTGCGGTAGCCCTCACCTTCGGGTGAGGGACTCCGTATCAAAGCGGTGTAGCTCAGTCGGTAGAGCAAGCGGCTCATAATCGCTGTGTCACCGGTTCAAGTCCGGTCACCGCTACACACAGTAGCCGATTGTGGGGTCGGTCCTTCGATCGGCTACTCTTTTAT
Source organism: Streptomyces sp. NPDC041796 (assembly GCF_055590785.1). Classification (NCBI taxonomy): domain Bacteria; kingdom Bacillati; phylum Actinomycetota; class Actinomycetes; order Kitasatosporales; family Streptomycetaceae; genus Streptomyces; species Streptomyces sp. NPDC041796. Next base: position 33,544 of record NZ_JBVJAH010000014.1, on the reverse strand, counting down.
GCGTTCATCCGTCCAACGTCCGTCCAAGGAGCACTCACGTGGCTGCCACCGACGTCCGCCCGAAGATCACGCTGGCCTGCGTGGAGTGCAAGGAGCGGAACTACATCACCAAGAAGAACCGGCGTAACAACCCGGACCGTCTTGAGATGAAGAAGCACTGCCCGCGCTGCAACGCGCACACTGCGCACCGCGAAACGCGCTGAACCAGGCTCGTACACGAGGCCGTCCCCGTCAGGGGGCGGCCTCGTGTCGTTTGTTCGAAAGACACACCCAGGAGGTAGCGAGTACATGGCGCTCGATCAGTCCTTCGTGGGGCGGACCTATCCGCCCACCGCGCCGTACGAGGTAGGCCGGGAAAAGATCCGCGAATTCGCCGAGGCGATCGGGGACTCGAACCCGGCGTACACCGACACGGAGGCCGCCAAGGCGCTCGGTCACTCCGAGGTGATCGCGCCGCCGACCTTTGTGTTCGCCATCACGTTCCGGGCGGCCGGCGAGGTGATCGCGGATCCTCAGCTGGGTCTGGACTACAGCCGCGTGGTGCACGGCGACCAAAAGTTCGCGTACACCCGTCCGGTGCGGGCGGGGGACCGGCTGACGGTCACCTCGACCATCGAGGCGATCAAGTCGCTCGCCGGCAACGACATTGTCGACATCCGCGGTGAGGTCCACGACGAGGCCGGGGAGCACGTGGTGACGGCGTGGACGAAGCTCGTCGCCCGTGCGGCGGCAGAGGAGGCGTGAGGCGATGACCGCGAAGATCGCATTCGACGAGGTCGAGGTCGGCACCGAGCTGCCGGCGCAGAGTTTTCCCGTGACGCGCGCCACGCTGGTGCGGTACGCGGGCGCCTCGGGTGACTTCAACCCGATCCACTGGAACGAGAAGTTCGCCAAGGAGGTCGGGCTGCCGGACGTCATCGCGCACGGCATGTTCACCATGGCCGAGGCGATCCGGGTGGTGACCGACTGGACGGGTGACCCCGGAGCGGTCGTCGAGTACGGGGTGCGGTTCACCAAGCCGGTCGTCGTGCCGAACGACGAGACGGGCGCCCTGATCGAGGTCAGCGGCAAGGTCGCCGCGAAGCTGGACGACAACCGGGTCCGCGTGGACCTGACGGCCATGAGCGCCGGCCAGAAGGTGCTGGGCATGTCTCGCGCGGTGGTACAGCTCGCCTGACGCCGCCGCCGCCCCGGCCGGCCGGGCCGCGCCGGGCCGCGCCGCGCCGCCCCGGCCGGGCCGGTCCGGGCCGCGCCTTCCGCCGCCCGGCCGCCCGGCCGACGGCGCCGCGCCGCCCCGGCCGGGCCGGTCCGGGCCGCGCCTTCCGCCGCCCGGGCGCCCGGCCGCCCGGCCGACGGTCACCGGCTCCGTGCCGGTCATGGTGGGCCCGGTGGGTGGGGGCGTCGTGCGGCGGCCCGTAGTCTTGGGCCCGTGCAGGAAATCCATGACGCTCCCCTCGCCCCGCTGACCACCTTCCGGCTCGGCGGGCCCGCCGGCCGGCTCGTCACGGCCACGACCGACGACGAGGTCGTCGCCGCCGTACGTGAGGCGGACGAGGCCGGGACCCCGCTGCTGATCATCGGTGGCGGGTCCAACCTGGTGATCGGCGACAAGGGCTTCGACGGCACCGCCCTGCGCATCGCCACCCGGGGCTTCGCCCTGGAGGGCACGTCGCTGGAGCTGGCCGCGGGTGAGGTCTGGACGGACGCCGTGGCCCGCACGGTGGAGGCCGGACTGGCCGGTATCGAGTGCCTGGCCGGTATCCCCGGTTCGGCGGGCGCCACGCCGATCCAGAACGTGGGGGCGTACGGCCAGGAGGTGTCGGCCACCATCACGGAGGTCGTGGCGTACGACCGCCGAACCGGCGAGACGGTGACCATCCCGAACGCCGCCTGCGACTTCTCGTACCGCCACAGCCGCTTCAAGGCCGAACCCGACCGGTTCGTCGTGCTGCGCGTCCGCTTCGAGCTGGAGGACGCGCAGGGCATGAGCGCGCCCATCAAGTACGCCGAGACGGCCCGCGCGCTCGGCGTGGAGCCCGGCGACCGCGTCCCGGCCGCCACCGCCCGCGAGACGGTGCTGAAGCTCCGCGCGGGCAAGGGCATGGTCCTGGACCCCGAGGACCACGACACGTGGTCGGCGGGGTCGTTCTTCACCAACCCGATCCTGGAGCGGGAGCAGTACGAGGAGTTCCTCGGCCGTGTCCGTGACCGGCTCGGCCCCGACGTCACCCCGCCCGCCTTCCCGGCCGGCGACGACGGCCGGGTCAAGACCTCGGCGGCCTGGCTGATCGACAAGGCCGGGTTCACCAAGGGGTACGGCACCGGCCCCGCCCGTATCTCCACCAAGCACACCCTGGCCCTCACCAACCGCGGCGAGGCCACCACCGAGGACCTCCTGGCCCTCGCACGCGAGGTCGTCGCGGGCGTACGGGACGCCTTCGGCGTCACGCTGGTCAACGAGCCCGTGACGGTCGGCGTCAGCCTCTGAGCCCCGAGGACCGGTAGTACGCGGCCGCCACCCGCCGCTCGCCCGAACCTAGGCCGCCCAGTCGTCGACGCCCGCCAGCAGCTTCGCCTTGACGTCCTCGGGCGCCGCCGAACCGCGTACCGACTGGCGGGCCAGCTCCGCCAGCTCCTGGTCGGTGAAACCGTGGTGCACGCGCGCGATCTCGTACTGCGCCGCCAGCCTCGACCCGAACAACAGCGGGTCGTCCGCCCCGAGGGCCATCGGCACCCCGGCGTCGTACAGCGTCCGCAACGGGACGTCCTCGGGCTTCTCGTACACGCCCAGCGCCACGTTCGACGCCGGGCACACCTCGCACGTGACGCCCTTCTCGGCCAGCCGCCGCAGCAGCCGCGGGTCCTCGGCCGCCCGCACCCCGTGGCCGATACGCGCCGCCCGCAGGTCGTCCAGGCAGTCCCGTACGGACGCGGGCCCGGTCAGCTCGCCGCCGTGCGGCGCAGCCAGCAGCCCGCCCTCCCGCGCGATCGCGAACGCCCGGTCGAAATCGCGCGCCATACCGCGCCGCTCGTCGTTCGACAGCCCGAACCCGACCACCCCCCGGTCCGCGAACCGGACGGCGAGGCGGGCGAGCGTACGGGCGTCCAGCGGGTGCTTCATCCGGTTCGCAGCCACCAGGACCCGCATGCCCAGGCCGGTCTCGCGCGACGCCGCCTCCACCGCGTCCAGGATGATCTCCAGCGCCGGGATCAGACCCCCCAGCCGAGGGGCGTACGACGTCGGGTCCACCTGGATCTCCAGCCACCCCGACCCGTCCCTGACGTCCTCCTCGGCCGTCTCGCGCACCAGCCGCCGGATGTCCTCCGGCTCACGCAGGCAGGACCGGGCGATGTCGTACAGCCGCTGGAAGCGGAACCAGCCCCGCTCGTCGGTCGCCCGCAGCTTCGGCGGTTCCCCGCCCGTCAGCGCCTCGGGCAGATGGACGCCGTACTTGTCGGCGAGCTCCAGCAGGGTCGCGGGCCGCATCGACCCGGTGAAGTGCAGGTGCAGATGGGCCTTGGGCAACAACCGCAGATCTCGAACGTGCTCCATCTGGGGATCTTGCCAAACCGGAACCCCGGGCGGGAGGCCCTTTCACCGATCGGGTGCCCGCGGGAACGGAAAAGCGGGCCCCCGACCGGGAGCCCGCTTGTCACCTCCGAAAATCCGGAGGCCGTCAGTCGCGCGCTTCCGCCAGCAGCTTCTGCATCCGCGACACACCCTCGACCAGGTCCTGGTCGCCCAGCGCGTACGACAGCCGCAGGTAGCCCGGAGTACCGAACGCCTCACCCGGCACGACCGCCACCTCGGCCTCGTCCAGGATCAGCGCCGCCAGCTCGACGGAGGTCTGCGGGCGCTTGCCGCGGATCTCCTTGCCCAGCAGCCCCTTCACCGACGGGTATGCGTAGAAGGCGCCCTCCGGAGTCGGGCAGTAGACGCCCTCGATCTCGTTGAGCATCCGCACCATGGTCTGGCGGCGGCGGTCGAACGCGGCCCGCATCTCCGCCACCGCGTCCAGACTCCCGGAGACGGCGGCCAGCGCGGCGACCTGTGCGACGTTCGACACGTTCGACGTGGCGTGCGACTGGAGGTTCGTCGCGGCCTTGACCACGTCCTTCGGGCCGATGATCCACCCCACGCGCCAGCCGGTCATGGCGTAGGTCTTGGCGACACCGTTGACGACGATGCACTTGTCCCGCAGCTCGGGCAGGATCGCCGGCAGCGAGGTGAACTTCGCGCCGCCGTAGACCAGGTGCTCGTAGATCTCGTCTGTCATGACCCACAGGCCGTGCTCGACGGCCCAGCGGCCGATCGCCTCGGCGTCGGCCTCGGTGTAGACGGCGCCCGTCGGGTTGGACGGGGAGACGAAGAGGACGACCTTGGTCTTCTCCGTACGGGCCGCCTCCAGCTGCTCCACGGACACCCGGTAGCCGGTGGTCTCGTCGGCGACGACCTCCACCGGGACACCACCGGCGAGGCGGATCGACTCGGGGTACGTCGTCCAGTACGGGGCCGGGACGATGACCTCGTCACCCGGGTCCAGGATGGCGGCGAACGCCTCGTAGATCGCCTGCTTGCCGCCGTTGGTCACCAGGACCTGGGAGGCGTCGACCTCGTACCCGGAGTCCCGCAGCGTCTTCGCGGCGATGGCGGCCTTCAGCTCGGGCAGGCCGCCGGCCGGCGTGTAGCGGTGGTACTTCGGGTTGCGGCAGGCCTCGACCGCGGCCTCGACGATGTAGTCGGGCGTCGGGAAGTCGGGCTCACCCGCGCCGAAGCCGATCACCGGTCGCCCGGCGGCCTTGAGGGCCTTGGCCTTGGCGTCGACGGCGAGGGTCGCGGACTCGGAGATCGCGCCGACTCGGGCGGAGACCCGGCGCTCGGTGGGAGGGGTTGCAGCGCTCATGCGGCCCATCGTCCCAGACCGGGAAAGAGCGCGGCACACAGGTTTCACCGTGCGGACAGGGGCCGGACAGCGGGTGCGCGGGCCGTGTCAGGAGCTATCTGTTCGACGCGGCGCCGCTGACCACGTACACTCTCTGCTCGTTGGCCCTCACCGACCACCTCTGCGGATGCGGTAGGTTGGGGGAGAACGACATAGGGTCGTAGCTCAATTGGTAGAGCACCGGTCTCCAAAACCGGCGGTTGGGGGTTCAAGTCCCTCCGGCCCTGCTACACACACCGCCAGGTTGTGTGCGCAGGTATGTACTTCATTGCACCGCCGTGCGGCTCCACCCGGGCGCGGCACGGCCGACCCGGAATCAGGTGAGAGACGTGACGGATGCCGTAGGCTCCATCGACATGCCTGATGCCGAGGACGAAGCACAGGAGTCGAAGAAGAAGAGCCGCAAGGGCGGCAAGCGCGGAAAGAAGGGCCCGCTGGGCCGTCTCGCGCTCTTCTACCGTCAGATTGTCGCCGAGCTGCGCAAGGTCGTCTGGCCGACTCGCAGCCAGCTGACGACGTACACGACCGTCGTTATCGTCTTCGTCGTCATCATGATCGGTCTGGTGACCGTGATTGACCTTGGCTTCCAGGAAGCAGTCAAGTACGTCTTCGGCTGATTCCCGCGGAGGGCGCCCACCCGGCGCCCCTTTTCGCATGTTCCACCCCATCTGTATCCAGGAAGAAGCAGCCACCGTGTCTGACCCGAACCTGAACGAGTCCGCCCAGGACGAGCTCGACGTCGTCGAGGCGGCCGACGAGGACCAGGCGGATGCTGCGGACGCCGCTGTCGGCGAGGCCGCCGAGGAGGCCGCGCTCCACGTCGAGGACGAGGACGCGGACGAGGAGCTCGCCGAGGTCGAGGCCGAGGCCGACGAGACCGTCGAGGACGAGGCCGCCGCTGACGAGGTCGAGGCCGAGGCCGAGGAGGAGCCCGAGGCTCCGGTCGACCCGATCGCCGCGCTCCGCGACGAGCTGCGCGGTCTGCCCGGCGAGTGGTACGTGATCCACACCTACGCGGGCTACGAGAAGCGCGTGAAGGCCAACCTGGAGCAGCGCGCCGTCTCGCTCAACGTCGAGGACTTCATCTACCAGGCCGAGGTGCCCGAGGAAGAGATCGTCCAGATCAAGAACGGCGAGCGCAAGAACGTCCGGCAGAACAAGCTGCCCGGTTACGTTCTGGTCCGCATGGATCTGACGAACGAGTCCTGGGGCGTCGTCCGCAACACCCCCGGCGTCACCGGCTTCGTGGGCAACGCCTACGACCCGTACCCGCTGACCCTGGACGAGATCGTCAAGATGCTCGCCCCGGAGGCCGAGGAGAAGGCCGCCCGTGAGGCCGCCGAGGCCGAGGGCAAGCCGGCTCCGGCCCGCAAGGTCGAGGTTCAGGTCCTGGACTTCGAGGTCGGCGACTCGGTCACCGTCACCGACGGTCCGTTCGCGACGCTGCAGGCCACGATCAACGAGATCAACGCCGACTCGAAGAAGGTCAAGGGCCTCGTCGAGATCTTCGGCCGCGAGACCCCGGTCGAGCTGAGCTTCGACCAGATCCAGAAGAACTAACCTCCACAGGTTTCCGAACAGGTCAGACCGGGTCTCGCGCCCGTTCTGACCTGCTCGGTTTTTGGCCGCGCATGGATACCCGTTATCGTTGTGCGGTATGCCTCCATCCGGATGACGTCGGATGGTGGCTGGAAACTCTCACTAGGACCCGGAGAGAGCAATGCCTCCCAAGAAGAAGAAGGTCACGGGGCTTATCAAGCTCCAGATCCAGGCCGGTGCGGCCAACCCGGCTCCGCCGGTCGGCCCCGCCCTGGGTCAGCACGGCGTCAACATCATGGAGTTCTGCAAGGCCTACAACGCCGCGACCGAGTCGCAGCGTGGCATGGTCGTGCCGGTGGAGATCACGGTCTACGAGGACCGTTCCTTCACCTTCATCACCAAGACTCCGCCGGCCGCCAAGCTGATCCTCAAGGCCGCGGGTGTGGACAAGGGCTCCGGCGAGCCGCACAAGACCAAGGTCGCCAAGCTCACGAGCGCCCAGGTCCGCGAGATCGCCTCGGTCAAGCTGCCCGACCTGAACGCCAACGACCTGGACGCCGCCGAGAAGATCATCGCCGGCACCGCCCGTTCCATGGGCATCACGGTCGAGGGCTGAGCAGCCCCCGTCTGACCTGTGGGAGGGCCACGCGCTGGCCCGGACCACAACTCCACACCTGAACCACACCAGGAGAAGCAGTGAAGCGCAGCAAGGCACTCCGCGGCGCGGACGCCAAGGTCGACCGGGAGCGTAACTACGCCCCCCTCGAGGCCGTCCGTCTCGCCAAGGACACCGCCGCCACCAAGTTCGACGGCACCGTCGAGGTCGCCTTCCGCCTGGGCGTTGACCCGCGCAAGGCCGACCAGATGGTCCGTGGCACCGTGAACCTTCCGCACGGCACCGGTAAGACCGCCCGGGTCCTGGTCTTCGCGACCGGTGACCGTGCTGCGGCCGCGGAAGCCGCGGGCGCCGACATCGTCGGCTCCGACGAACTGATCGACGAGATCTCCAAGGGCAACCGCCTGAACGAGTTCGACGCGGTCGTCGCCACCCCGGACCTCATGGGCAAGGTCGGCCGCCTCGGCCGCGTCCTCGGCCCGCGTGGTCTGATGCCGAACCCGAAGACCGGCACCGTCACCATGGATGTCGCGAAGGCTGTCAACGACATCAAGGGCGGCAAGATCGAGTTCCGCGTCGACAAGCACTCGAACCTGCACTTCATCATCGGCAAGGTTTCCTTCGACGAGACGAAGCTGGTCGAGAACTACGCGGCGGCGCTGGAGGAGATCCTCCGTCTGAAGCCGTCCGCCGCGAAGGGCCGCTACATCAAGAAGGCGACCCTTTCCACCACGATGGGCCCCGGCATCCCGCTGGACGCCAACCGCACCCGCAACCTCCTCGTCGAGGAGGACCCGGCCGCCGTCTGAATCTGACGGCAGTCGCGGGTCACGCGTGCTGAACCGGCCCCCGCAGCTCTTCGGAGCGGCGGGGGCCGGTTTTATTTTCGGCGACGTTGTCAGAGGGCTGCGTTAGGGTCGTTTCTCGTATTCATAGGGGAACGCAGGGGTGGGGGACACACGCATGTCCGTACGCAAGCGCGCGGGAATCACGCTGGTAGCGGTGACGGTGCTGGTCGGTGCCGTCGGCTGTCAGGGCGGGGACGAGGGGGACAAGAAGGCCACGGGGGTGCCCGAGCTGCAGTCCCGGGACGCCGTGACCAAGGTCGTCCAGGCGGCCTACAAGAAGACGGCGGAGGCCAAGACGGCCAAGGTCCGGATGACGATGGCCATGTCCGGATCGGCCGACGTCGCCGGGACCATGGAGATGTCGGGCGTCATGGGGTGGGACCCCACGCTCATGGACATGACCATGAAGATGCCCAAGGGGATGGCGGGCGCGGATGCGGACATGCCCGAGCAGCTCCGTGTGAAGTGGCTCGACGACGCCATGTACATGGACCTGGGCGCCAAGGCCGCCAAGGAGATGGACGGCAAGCGCTGGATGAAGATGGACCTCGGCGCGATGGCCGAGGCGTCCGGTGACAAGCAGCTCCAGAAGCAGATGACGCGCGGCCTGGAGGACATGAACCAGTCCCCGGCCCAGCAGCTCGCCCTGCTCCTGGACTCGCCCAACCTCAAGCACGTCGGATCCGAGAAGGTCGACGGCGTGGATGCCGAGCACTACAAGGGCACCCTGACCTTCCAGGACATGGTGAAGTCCAACAAGTCGCTCGACGTGCTCACGGAGAAGGAGCGCAAGGAGCTGGTCGACCAGGCCGAGAAGTCGGGGATCAAGGGCTACGACACCGAGGTCTGGGTCGACGGGGACGGCTTCCCCGTCAAGATGGACATCGGCATGACCATGCCCCAGGGCACCGTGAAGGTCACCGCCCACTACTCCGACTACGGGGTCAAGGCCGCCGTGGTGGCCCCGCCGGCCGCGGAGACGTTCGACTTCATGAAGATGATGGAGGAGCTCGGCGCGGCCGGAGCCGGCACGGGCGCCGCCGACCCGGAAAGCGGTATCTGACCGTCCCCGTCCACCCCGGGCACCGACGTCCGCCACCGGACGGCCGCCCGGCCCGGCACGGGGCGCCCAGCCGCCCGCGCCGGGCGACGGCGGTGCCCGGGCCGGGCCCGGGGGCGGCCGGGCGGGCGCTCGTCGGCTCCCCGGGCGTCAGGGGCCCTGAAGCCCGCCCCCGCCGGGCCTGGCCCCGCTTGGGCGGGCTACGGCCTGAACCAGGCCTGCGGCAGGGCGCGGCCGCGGCAGAGCCGGCCCGGCGGGCTGCGGGCGCTGCCGGGCTCGGGCGGTGACAGACCTCTGGCAGTGCGCGCCCCGCGCAGCGCCCGCCGGGCGGGCCACGGGAGCTTCCCGGGCTCGGGCGGTGCCCCGAGAGGACGGATCGCCGAGCCGGGCAAGGCTGGCCCGGCAGGCTACGGCCGGTGCCTGGCCTTCAGCAGTGCGCGGCCGCGCAGCGCCCGCCCGGCGGGCCACGGGAGCTTCCCGGGCTTGGGCGGCGCCCCCGACAGGCCGGATCACCCGAGCCGCGCAGGGCCGGCCCGGCGGGGACGGGCGGTGCCTGGCCTCGGGCGGTGCGCGGACGCGCAGAGCCGGCCCGGCGGGCTGCGGGCACTGCCGGGCTCGGGCGGTGCCCGGCCGAGGGCGGATCACCCGAGTCGCGTAGCGCCGACCCCCGGCAGGGACGGGCGGTGACCGGCGGGGGACGGATCACCCGAGTGGGTCGATTTGCTTGACGTCGGGGCGGTCCCGTACTCTTCCACAGAAGCCAAAGACCGCTGGTCGTTGCTGCGCTCGTAAGAGTCGCGGCGGCCGAAGGATCCGCTAGCTGCGGACGACCCGCGCAGGTGACTGTGGATGTAACTCCCGGATGTCGCTCTTTCCTGAGCGCAGTCGGTCGAGTCACGCCCCGTGCGCCTGCGCCGGGGCGTTTCGTTTTGCCCAGTCTCCTTCCTTCAGCCCATGCGGTCCGAATCACCCGGAAGGAGGCCGAGGCTCATGGCGAGGCCCGACAAGTCTGCTGCGGTTGCCGAGCTGACGGACAAGTTCCGCAGCTCGAACGCCGCCGTGCTGACCGAGTACCGCGGTCTCACCGTGGCACAGCTCAAGCAGCTGCGCCGTTCGCTCGGTGAGAACGCCCAGTACGCCGTGGTGAAGAACACGCTGACCAAGATTGCGGCCAACGAGGCCGGGATCACCTCGCTCGACGACCAGTTCGCTGGTCCGACGGCGGTTGCCTTCATCACCGGTGACCCGGTGACGTCGGCGAAGGGTCTTCGTGACTTCGCCAAGGAGAACCCCAACCTGATCATCAAGGGCGGTGTCCTTGACGGCAAGGCGCTGTCCGCCGATGAGATCAAGAAGCTTGCGGACCTCGAGTCCCGCGAGGTTCTGCTCGCCAAGCTGGCGGGCGCCATGAAGGGCAAGCAGTCCCAGGCTGCCGCGCTCTTCCAGGCGCTTCCCTCGAAGCTCGTCCGCACCGTGGACGCGCTCCGTGCCAAGCAGGCCGAGCAGGGCGGTGCCGAGTAATTCGGCTCGCGCATTGATCGTGGCCCCCTGGGGCGACGGTCGCAGCGGGCCCAACGTACGCCCGCCTCACATGTACACCCGGCACCAGCCGATTTAGTGGAAGGACCGCCATCATGGCGAAGCTGTCTCAGGAAGACCTGCTCGCGCAGTTCGAGGAGATGACCCTCATCGAGCTCGCCGCGTTCGTTTCGGCGTTCGAGGAGAAGTTCGACGTCACCGCCGCCGCCCCCGTGGCCGTTGCCGCCGCCGGTGGCGCCGGTGCCGGTGCCGCCGAGGCCGTCGAGGAGAAGGACGAGTTCGACGTCATCCTCACCGGCGCCGGTGACAAGAAGATCCAGGTCATCAAGGTCGTGCGTGAGCTGACCTCCCTGGGCCTGAAGGAGGCCAAGGACCTCGTCGACGGCACCCCGAAGCCGGTCCTCGAGAAGGTCGCCAAGGACGCCGCGGAGAAGGCTGCCGAGTCCCTCAAGGCTGCCGGCGCCTCCGTCGAGGTCAAGTAACACCTCGCGAGTCTCCTGACTCGCTCAGCGCCCCTCACAGGGCGTTTCGAAGGGCGATCACCCATCCGGGTGGTCGCCCTTCCGCGTTGTCGGAACGCCTGCCTTGCGCTGGGCCCGGCGCGGAGTATGGTGATCTTCGCCGTGCGCCCCACATGGCCCCACACGGCTGGGGGCCTTGACGAACCGCACGCCGCGCGCAATTCTCAGGACGCGCCGTCACACGATCCGGATCCGAGGCATGGATCGACGGCCGAACGGGCAGTATCGATGTGCGCCAACGGCGCGAGGTGCCGCGGAGTTGAGAACAACGAGGGTCGCGATTTACTCGCCCTGGACATCAGTGGGCCAAGTGGCTACACTGACCCTTTGCGCTGCCTGTTAGCTGCCCCCTGCCCGTCACCAGGGGCATCCCCTCGCAAGAGCACAGTTGACCGAATGCCCTGACCAGGCCTTTTGGCTGAAATCAGGAAGTCTGTCTCCGTGTCCGGCGTGGGACCGGTACGCGCGTAGTGAGTCCGAGCCCTCGGAAGGACCCCCTCTTGGCCGCCTCGCGCAACGCCTCGACCGCGAATACGAACAACGGCGCAAGCACTGCCCCGCTGCGCATCTCCTTTGCAAAGATCAAGGAGCCCCTCGAGGTTCCGAACCTCCTCGCGCTGCAGACCGAGAGCTTTGACTGGCTGCTCGGCAACGCCGCGTGGAAGGCTCGTGTCGAGGCGGCTCTGGAATCCGGACAGGACGTCCCCACCAAGTCCGGTCTGGAGGAGATCTTCGAGGAGATCTCGCCGATCGAGGACTTCTCCGGGTCGATGTCGCTGACTTTCCGCGACCACCGCTTCGAGCCCCCGAAGAACTCGATCGACGAGTGCAAGGAGCGCGACTTCACGTACGCCGCGCCGCTCTTCGTCACGGCCGAGTTCACCAACAACGAGACCGGCGAGATCAAGTCCCAGACGGTCTTCATGGGCGACTTCCCGCTCATGACCAACAAGGGCACCTTCGTCATCAACGGCACCGAGCGTGTCGTGGTGTCGCAGCTCGTCCGCTCGCCGGGTGTCTACTTCGACTCCTCCATCGACAAGACGTCCGACAAGGACATCTTCTCCGCCAAGATCATCCCGTCCCGGGGTGCCTGGCTGGAGATGGAGATCGACAAGCGCGACATGGTCGGTGTCCGCATCGACCGCAAGCGCAAGCAGTCCGTGACCGTCCTCCTCAAGGCGCTCGGCTGGACCACCGAGCAGATCCTGCAGGAGTTCGGCGAGTACGAGTCCATGCGCGCCACCCTGGAGAAGGACCACACCCAGGGCCAGGACGACGCGCTGCTCGACATCTACCGCAAGCTGCGCCCGGGCGAGCCGCCGACGCGTGAGGCCGCTCAGACGCTGCTCGAGAACCTCTACTTCAACCCCAAGCGCTACGACCTCGCCAAGGTCGGCCGCTACAAGGTGAACAAGAAGCTCGGCGCCGACGAGCCGCTGGACGCCGGTGTGCTCACCACCGACGACATCATCGCCACCATCAAGTACCTGGTGAAGCTCCACGCGGGCGAGACCGAGACGGTCGGCGAGAACGGCACGCAGATCGTCGTCGAGACCGACGACATCGACCACTTCGGCAACCGCCGTCTGCGCAACGTCGGCGAGCTCATCCAGAACCAGGTCCGTACGGGTCTGGCGAGGATGGAGCGCGTCGTGCGTGAGCGCATGACGACCCAGGACGTCGAGGCGATCACGCCGCAGACCCTGATCAACATCCGGCCGGTCGTCGCCTCCATCAAGGAGTTCTTCGGCACCAGCCAGCTGTCGCAGTTCATGGACCAGAACAACCCGCTGTCCGGGCTGACGCACAAGCGTCGTCTGTCCGCGCTCGGCCCGGGTGGTCTGTCCCGTGAGCGGGCCGGCTTCGAGGTCCGTGACGTGCACCCGTCCCACTACGGACGCATGTGCCCGATCGAGACGCCCGAAGGCCCGAACATCGGTCTGATCGGTTCGCTCGCCTCGTACGGCCGCGTCAACGCGTTCGGCTTCGTCGAGACGCCGTACCGCAAGGTCGTCGAGGGCCAGGTCACCGACGAGGTCGACTACCTGACCGCCGACGAAGAGGACCGCTTCGTCATCGCCCAGGCCAACGCGCCGCTGACCGACGAGCTCCGGTTCGCCGAGAACCGCGTGCTGGTCCGCCGTCGTGGCGGCGAGGTCGACTACGTCGCGCCCGACGACGTGGACTACATGGACGTCTCGCCGCGCCAGATGGTGTCGGTCGCGACCGCCATGATCCCGTTCCTCGAGCACGACGACGCCAACCGTGCCCTCATGGGCGCGAACATGATGCGCCAGGCCGTTCCGCTCATCAAGGCGGAGGCGCCGCTGGTCGGCACCGGCATGGAGTACCGCTGTGCCACCGACGCCGGCGACGTCATCAAGGCCGAGAAGGACGGTGTGATCCAGGAGGTCTCGGCCGACTACATCACCGTCGCCAACGACGACGGCACGTACACCACGTACCGCGTCGCCAAGTTCTCCCGCTCCAACCAGGGCACCTCGGTCAACCAGAAGGTCATCGTCTCCGAGGGTGACCGCGTGATCGAGGGCCAGGTCCTCGCCGACGGCCCCGCCACCGAGAACGGTGAGATGGCGCTCGGCAAGAACCTGCTGGTCGCGTTCATGCCGTGGGAGGGTCACAACTACGAGGACGCGATCATCCTGTCGCAGCGCCTCGTGCAGGACGACGTCCTCTCCTCGATCCACATCGAGGAGCACGAGGTCGACGCCCGTGACACCAAGCTCGGCCCGGAGGAGATCACCCGGGACATCCCGAACGTCTCCGAGGAGGTCCTCGCCGACCTCGACGAGCGCGGCATCATCCGTATCGGTGCCGAGGTCGTCGCCGGCGACATCCTCGTCGGCAAGGTCACGCCCAAGGGTGAGACCGAGCTGACCCCGGAGGAGCGCCTGCTCCGCGCGATCTTCGGTGAGAAGGCCCGTGAGGTCCGTGACACCTCGCTGAAGGTGCCGCACGGCGAGACCGGCAAGGTCATCGGCGTCCGCGTCTTCGACCGCGAGGAGGGCGACGAGCTTCCCCCCGGTGTGAACCAGCTGGTGCGCGTGTACGTCGCGCAGAAGCGCAAGATCACCGACGGTGACAAGCTCGCCGGCCGTCACGGCAACAAGGGCGTCATCTCCAAGATCCTGCCGATCGAGGACATGCCGTTCCTGGAGGACGGCACCCCGGTCGACATCATCCTCAACCCGCTGGGTGTCCCGTCCCGAATGAACCCGGGACAGGTCCTGGAGATCCACCTCGGCTGGCTCGCCAGCCGCGGCTGGGACGTCTCCGGCCTCGCGGACGAGTGGGCGCAGCGCCTGCAGGCCATCGGCGCCGACCAGGTCGAGCCCGGTACCAACGTCGCCACCCCCGTCTTCGACGGTGCCCGTGAGGACGAGCTGGCCGGTCTGCTGCAGCACACCATCCCGAACCGCGACGGTGACCGGATGGTGCTGCCCACCGGCAAGGCCCGGCTGTTCGACGGCCGCTCCGGCGAGCCGTTCCCGGACCCGATCTCGGTCGGTTACATGTACATCCTCAAGCTCCACCACCTGGTCGACGACAAGCTGCACGCGCGTTCGACCGGCCCGTACTCGATGATCACCCAGCAGCCGCTGGGTGGTAAGGCTCAGTTCGGTGGCCAGCGCTTCGGTGAGATGGAGGTGTGGGCGCTGGAGGCTTACGGCGCCGCGTACGCCCTCCAGGAGCTGCTGACGATCAAGTCCGACGACGTGACCGGCCGCGTGAAGGTCTACGAGGCCATCGTCAAGGGCGAGAACATCCCCGAGCCCGGCATCCCCGAGTCCTTCAAGGTGCTCATCAAGGAGATGCAGTCCCTGTGCCTCAACGTGGAGGTGCTGTCCTCGGACGGCATGTCCATCGAGATGCGCGACACCGACGAGGACGTCTTCCGCGCTGCGGAGGAGCTCGGCATCGACCTGTCCCGGCGCGAGCCGAGCAGCGTCGAAGAGGTCTGACGGGTCTGGTCGGGGCCTCCTCGTGAGGCCCCGGCCCTGCCCCGGACCCGTACAGACCATGATTGAGACACGAACCCTGAGAGGGATTGACGCATAGTGCTCGACGTCAACTTCTTCGACGAGCTGCGGATCGGCCTGGCCACCGCGGACGACATCCGTCAGTGGTCCCACGGCGAGGTCAAGAAGCCGGAGACCATCAACTACCGCACCCTGAAGCCCGAAAAGGACGGACTCTTCTGCGAGAAGATCTTCGGCCCGACCCGGGACTGGGAGTGCTACTGCGGCAAGTACAAGCGCGTCCGCTTCAAGGGCATCATCTGTGAGCGGTGTGGCGTCGAGGTCACCCGTGCCAAGGTGCGCCGTGAGCGGATGGGCCACATCGAGCTGGCCGCTCCCGTCACCCACATCTGGTACTTCAAGGGCGTCCCGTCCCGTCTGGGCTACCTGCTGGACCTCGCCCCGAAGGACCTGGAGAAGGTCATCTACTTCGCGGCGTACATGATCACGTACGTCGACGAGGAGCGCCGCACCCGCGATCTGCCCTCGCTGGAGGCCCACGTCTCCGTCGAGCGCCAGCAGATCGAGAACCGCCGCGACGCCGACCTCGAGGCCCGCGCCAAGAAGCTCGAGACCGACCTGGCCGAGCTCGAGGCCGAGGGCGCCAAGGCCGACGTGCGCCGCAAGGTGCGCGAGGGCGCCGAGCGCGAGATGAAGCAGCTGCGCGACCGCGCCCAGCGCGAGATCGACCGTCTCGACGAGGTGTGGAACCGCTTCAAGAACCTCAAGGTCCAGGACCTCGAGGGCGACGAGCTGCTCTACCGCGAGCTGCGCGACCGCTTCGGCACGTACTTCGACGGTTCGATGGGTGCCGCGGCGCTGCAGAAGCGCCTGGAGTCCTTCGACCTCGACGAGGAGGCCGAGAAGCTCCGCGAGATCATCCGCACGGGCAAGGGCCAGAAGAAGACCCGCGCCCTGAAGCGGCTGAAGGTCGTCTCCGCGTTCCTGCAGACCTCCAACAGCCCCAAGGGCATGGTCCTGGACTGCGTCCCGGTCATCCCGCCGGACCTGCGTCCGATGGTGCAGCTGGACGGTGGCCGCTTCGCGACCTCCGACCTGAACGACCTGTACCGCCGTGTGATCAACCGCAACAACCGCCTCAAGCGTCTCCTTGACCTCGGTGCCCCCGAGATCATCGTGAACAACGAGAAGCGGATGCTGCAGGAGGCCGTCGACGCGCTGTTCGACAACGGCCGCCGCGGTCGCCCGGTCACCGGTCCCGGTAACCGCCCGCTGAAGTCCCTCAGCGACATGCTGAAGGGCAAGCAGGGCCGCTTCCGTCAGAACCTGCTCGGTAAGCGAGTCGACTACTCGGCGCGTTCCGTCATCGTCGTCGGCCCGCAGCTCAAGCTGCACCAGTGCGGTCTGCCCAAGGCCATGGCGCTGGAGCTCTTCAAGCCGTTCGTGATGAAGCGCCTGGTCGACCTGAACCACGCGCAGAACATCAAGTCGGCCAAGCGCATGGTCGAGCGCGGCCGCACCGTGGTGTACGACGTCCTCGAAGAGGTCATCGCCGAGCACCCGGTGCTGCTGAACCGTGCGCCCACGCTGCACCGCCTCGGCATCCAGGCCTTCGAGCCGCAGCTGGTCGAGGGCAAGGCCATCCAGATCCACCCGCTCGTCTGCACCGCGTTCAACGCGGACTTCGACGGTGACCAGATGGCCGTGCACCTGCCGCTGTCCGCGGAGGCGCAGGCCGAGGCCCGCATCCTGATGCTGTCCTCGAACAACATCCTCAAGCCGGCCGACGGCCGTCCCGTCACCATGCCTACCCAGGACATGGTGCTGGGCCTCTTCTTCCTCACCACGGACGAGGAGGAGCGCGAGGTCAAGGGTGAGGGCCGCGCCTTCAACTCCAGCGCCGAAGCGATCATGGCGTTCGACATGGGCGAGCTCTCGCTCCAGGCGAAGGTCGACATCCGCTTCCCGATCGGCACCGTCCCGCCGCGTGGCTGGACCCCGCCGGTCGCCGAAGAGGGCGAGCCGGAGTGGCAGCAGGGTGACTCGTTCCGCCTGCGGACGACCCTGGGCCGTGCGCTCTTCAACGAGCTGCTGCCCGAGGACTACCCGTTCGTCGACTACTCGGTCGGCAAGAAGCAGCTCTCCGAGATCGTCAACGACCTCGCCGAGCGCTACCCCAAGGTCATCGTGGCGGCGACGCTCGACAACCTGAAGGCGGCCGGCTTCTACTGGGCGACCCGTTCCGGTGTCACCGTCGCCATCTCCGACGTCGTCGTTCCCGAGGCGAAGAAGGAGATCGTCAAGTCGTACGAGGCTCAGGACGAGAAGGTCCAGAAGCAGTACGAGCGCGGTCTGATCACCAAGGACGAGCGCACGCAGGAGCTCATCGCGATCTGGACCAAGGCGACCAACGAGGTTGCCGAGGCGATGAACGACAACTTCCCGAAGACCAACCCGATCTTCATGATGGTGAACTCGGGTGCACGAGGCAACATGATGCAGATGCGTCAGATTGCCGGTATGCGTGGTCTGGTGTCGAACGCGAAGAACGAGACGATCCCGCGTCCGATCAAGGCGTCCTTCCGTGAGGGCCTGTCGGTGCTGGAGTACTTCATCTCCACGCACGGTGCCCGTAAGGGTCTCGCCGACACCGCCCTGCGTACCGCCGACTCGGGTTACCTGACCCGTCGTCTGGTGGACGTCTCGCAGGACGTGATCATCCGCGAGGAGGACTGCGGCACCGAGCGCGGTCTGAAGCTGCGGATCGCCGAGCGCGGCGCCGACGGCGTCCTCCGCAAGGCGGACGACGTGGAGACGTCCGTGTACGCGCGGATGCTCGCCGAGGACGTCGTCGTCGACGGCAAGGTCATCGCGCCGGCCAACGTCGACCTGGGTGACGTGCTCATCGACGCCCTGGTCAACGCGGGCGTCGAGGAGGTCAAGACCCGCTCGGTCCTGACCTGTGAGTCCGCGGTCGGCACCTGTGCCTTCTGCTACGGCCGTTCGCTCGCCACCGGCAAGCTGGTCGACATCGGTGAGGCGGTCGGCATCATCGCCGCCCAGTCCATCGGTGAGCCCGGTACCCAGCTGACGATGCGTACCTTCCACACCGGTGGTGTGGCCGGTGACGACATCACCCAGGGTCTGCCCCGTGTCGTCGAGCTCTTCGAGGCCCGTACGCCGAAGGGTGTCGCCCCGATCTCCGAGGCCTCCGGCCGCGTGCGGATCGAGGAGACCGAGAAGACCAAGAAGATCGTCGTCACCCCGGACGACGGCAGCGACGAGACGGCCTACCCGATCTCGAAGCGCGCCAAGGTCCTGGTGCACGAGGGCGACCACGTCGAGGTGGGCCAGAAGCTCACCGCGGGTGCCACCAACCCGCACGACGTGCTGCGCATCCTCGGCCAGCGTGCCGTCCAGGTCCACCTGGTCGGCGAGGTCCAGAAGGTCTACAACTCGCAGGGCGTGTCGATCCACGACAAGCACATCGAGATCATCATCCGGCAGATGCTGCGCCGCGTGACGATCATCGAGTCCGGCGACGCGGAGCTCCTGCCGGGCGAGCTGGTCGAGCGGTCGAAGTTCGAGTCGGAGAACCGTCGTGTGGTCACCGAGGGCGGTCACCCCGCCTCCGGCCGTCCGCAGCTGATGGGTATCACCAAGGCGTCGCTGGCGACGGAGTCGTGGCTGTCCGCGGCCTCCTTCCAGGAGACGACCAGGGTCCTGACGGACGCGGCGATCAACGCCAAGTCCGACTCCCTGATCGGCCTCAAGGAGAACGTCATCATCGGTAAGCTCATCCCGGCCGGTACGGGCCTGTCCCGCTACCGCAACATCCGGGTCGAGCCGACCGAGGAGGCCAAGGCCGCGATGTACTCGGCCGTCGGCTACGACGACATCGACTACTCGCCGTTCGGCACCGGCTCCGGCCAGGCCGTTCCGCTGGAGGACTACGACTACGGTCCGTACAACCAGTAAGCGAGTCGCTTGATCGACCGAAGGGCGGTCACCCCGTTTCGTACGGGGTGACCGCCCTTCGGCGTTTCCGCCGTGTCTATCGCCGCGGTTGCAGGTACGGCTGGAGGTGGTGCAGCCGGGTGTAGTGGTCCGGGTGCGAGGCGAGCAGCTTGCTCAGCGCGCTCTCCTGCGGCGGCGGCTGGCCGTGGTACGCCGCGACGGCCGCGGCCTGCGCCTGCTGTTGCTGCTC
Source organism: Streptomyces sp. NPDC041796 (assembly GCF_055590785.1). Lineage (NCBI taxonomy): Bacteria > Bacillati > Actinomycetota > Actinomycetes > Kitasatosporales > Streptomycetaceae > Streptomyces > Streptomyces sp. NPDC041796. The sequence continues at coordinate 14,267 of NZ_JBVJAH010000014.1, read as the reverse complement.
CGCCTGGTGGAGCTTGTCGAGGACGGCGGCCAGCATCGGCGCGAAGCCCAGCGCCGCCGCGTGCTGGTCGGCCCGCAGCTCGGCACGCCGGCCGACGGCGGCGAGTGCGTACGGAACGCCGAGGATGAGGAGCGGAAGCCCGTACAGGGTGCTGATCGTCGCGAGCGCGATGGCACCGAAGACGAGGACGACGATCCCCATGCCGAAGCAGGAGAACAGGCGGGACACCTTGAAGACCGCCGACGAGACGGCCCGCAGCACGCGCCAGGCGATACGGCCGGGAAGCGCGTACCAGTAACCGAGTAGCGAGGACCACGCGTGGCCGCCCACGTGGTGGCCCAGTTCGTGCGCCAGGACGGCGGCGAGCTCGCCGTTGGGCAGCTGGTTCATGGCGAAGCGGGTGACCCCGACGATGTGGCCGGCGGCGGCGACCGCGTTGAGGTGGTCGCTGTCCTCGACCCACAGCTCGTAGTTCCGTCCCTCGACCCCGGCGCGTGCGGTGACCTCCCGCCAGACCGGTTCGAGCCTCGCGCGCTCCTGCGCGGTGGGGTAGCGCAGGCGCAGCAGGCGGCGGGCGACGGCACTCTCGGTCGGCCGGTGGAACACCAGGGCCCCGCTGAGCAGCCAGGCGACGAACACGATGACGCCGAGGCCGCCGAAGATCAGCGAGACCAGGGCCATGACGAACACGCTGCAGAGGAAGTGGGGGAGGTAGAGCAGCAGGTTCCCGACGGCCGTGGCGTCCGCGCCCCGCTGACTGTCGGAGATGTGGATACGGCGCCGGTCGGTGCTGATGTGGTGCGGGTGGGAGGGGTCGTCGGGGTGGAGGGCGGCGGTGGGCGGCAGCGTTGCGGCTGACGGGCCGGCGTGAGCGGCGGGGTCGGGTGCGGCTGGGGCGGGGTGGGGGTGTTGCGGGATGTGGGGGCCGTGAGGTGGCTGGGGGTACTGAGGGTTTTGCGGGGGCTGAGGGGCGTGTGTCTGGGGGTACTGCGGGCTCTGAGGCGCGTGAGTCTGGGGGTACTGCGGTGGGACGGCGGCCTGGGGTGTCCCGGGGTACGTGGGCGGCGGGGCCGTGGCCGTGGGGTACGCGGGCGGCGGGGCCGGCGGGGTGGGCTCGGGGTACTGCGGGGCGGCGGGTGAGGGCTCCGGGTACGGGGGCGGCGAGCCCGGGTACTGCGGTTCCTGGGGTTGCGACATGGTGTTCCTTCGAGATCCTTCGCGGTGTGGGGACGACGTCAGCCGACGAGCAGGGACGCGGGGAGAAGGACCGCGCCCGCCGAGAACGCGAGCACGCCGGTCCGTATCCACTGGTGCTTGCGAGCGGCGATGCGGCTGTTCTCGGTCAGCGCCGCGAGGAGCGAGGCGGCGCCGGCGCGCTCGGTTTCGGCGAGCGCCTCCGCCAGCAGGCCGTGCCGTACGGCCTCCTGGATGTCACCGAAGTACGACAGGGGCTGCCCCGGCTCCCAGTCGCTCCCGCCGTACCGCGGCACGATGGCCATCAGCAGGGCCAGCAGGGCCAGGGCGAGCGCGGCCGCGCCGGCCCACCAGGCGGCCGCGCCGGGCGGGGACAGCGTGCCGGGGTTCCACCCGCGGCCGGCGAGCAGACCGCTGACCACTCCGGCGGTCATACCGAGGGCGGCGACCAGGACGGACGCCTTGTGGTCGGCGCGGGCGATCTCGGAGCGCAGGTCGGCCAGCAGCCGGGCGGCGGCCTCCGGGACGGGGTCCGTCACGGTGCACCGGCCCCCTGGGCGGGGCCGTCCTCGGGCGCCGCGTCCGCCGGGGCCGGGGTGGCGCGCGGCTCGGCGGGAGCCTGCGGATCGGCGGGGGCCTGCGGCTCGCGCGGATCGGCGGGGGCCCGCGGCGGCACGGGCGGCCCCGCCGGTGGCTGCGGGGGCATGGCCGGGGCGCTGCCGTACCCCGGTGGCGGCTGCCAGCCCTGGAACGTGCCGCCCCCGGGCAGGCTGGCGGGTCGAGACGGCGGGGGCGCCTCCCGCTGGGTGCTGGGCTGGGGGTCAGCGGGGTGCGGTGCGGGCTGCGGGGTGAACGGTGGCGCGGCGGGGGACTGCGGGGCACCGGGCTGGGGGGTGGACGGTGGCGCGGCGGGCGGCTGGGCGGCGGGCGGTGGTGGTGTGACGGGCGGTGGTGCGGTCGGAGGGAGGGGGAACTGGGAGTGGGCCGGGGCGTTTTGGGCCACGCCCGGGAGGCGTTGGTTCAGGATGTCGCTGACCGCCCGCAGGGCGAGCTGCTTGGGGCCCTCCAGTTCGTAGTTCTCCGCGCCCTCGCTGCCCAGCAGCTGGCCGACCAGGTCCATCTGGGCCTGGATCAGGCGCAGCTGGTCTTCCCGCATGCTGTTCATGACCAGCCGGGAGTCCTCGGGGTGCTGCGCCAGGTGCAGGGCCCAGGCATGGACGCCGCCCTGCTGGAGGTGCCACTGGTAGAACTCGATCTTCTGCGCCTCGATCTGCTGCATCTCGACCGCCTGGCGGGCCTCCAGCACGGCCCGTTCGTGCTGCCACGCCTGCTGCTGCAGCGCCAGCTCCTGCTGCTGCTGTCCGTACTCCATGGCGCGGCCCACCTGGAGGGCGTCCTGTTGTCTGCTGCGACGGTCCAGGGCGACGTCGTACTCCATACCGCGCCGCTCGGTGTGGATCTGTTCCGTGGCCGCGTGGTCGATGGCCTGGAGCCGCAACTGGTGGTCGATGTTCTCCTGGTCGCGGCGCAGCCGGACCGTCCACGTCACCGTCAGTCCCACCGACGCGCCCAGCGGGCCCCGCGCGGTGACGGCGTGCAGCAGCTCCCGCTCGGCCGCCGCGCTCTCGGCGATCGCGAAGCGGCGCGCCACCGGCCGGGCGGCCTGCTCCAGCTCGCCGAGCAGCAGCCGCGGCACGTCCCGGTGGCCGCTCTCCACGAACCGGGCGGGATCGGCCACCTGCCAGGACAGCTCGGCCACGACCCCGAACTCGAAGGCGTCGTTGTCGCTGGGCAGCCTGATCTCCGCCCGTACCGGGTGGACGCCCATGTCGACCTCGTACACCGCGGTGTACCGCCGGGCCGCGGCCTCCGAGCGGGACGGCCGCCGCGGCGGCAGATAGGCGTCGTACGTGCCCTTCGGGGTGGCGAAGACCAGGGCGTGGTCGATCCGGGTCAGGGACTTCCGGGCGAAGTCGAACCGCGCGAGCTGCCGCACGGTGAGCACCGGGTCGATCAACTGGGTGTGCCGGTCGGCGTCCTGCACCCAGTCGAACGGGCGGCGGAAGTCGGGCATGGGGACGTTACTCCTCGCGGGTGTCAGTGGGGCGGGCGCGGCAGGACGGTGAGCAGACGGCTCGCGACGGGTGGCGGGGGAGCCCCGTCCTCGCCGGGCTTGGTCCGCAGCAGGTGGTCCAGCCGCTGGTGTTCGGAGGTCGTGGTGACCAGCGCGGGCAGGAGCGCCGCGAGCTGCCACTCGACGCCCTGGTCGCGCTCGGCCGCCAGGACCCAGCGGTGCAGTACGTCGATCGCGTTGTCCGTGTGGGCGCGGTCGCCGAGGGCGGTGCGCCACAGGGTGGCGATGTGGCGCGCGGCCGGGCTCTGCTCGGTGGCGGCGCGCGCGTACCAGTGCAGGACCAGGGGCCGGCCGTACCGCTCGTCGTGCTCGGTGTGGTGGCAGGCCCTGACGAAGCCGCGCACGGCCAGTTCCAGGACGGCCCGGTCGTCGTACATGGTCCGGATCAGTTCCGACAGGACCCGGTCACCGGCCGGGGAGAGCAGCAGCAGCTCCACCGACTCGGAGAGCTCGGCCGTCAGCAGCTCGTCGGGCTTGTCCTGGGCGTCCTGGTGGCGGGCCGCCGCCCGCAGCGCGGCCAGGGCCTCCACCGGCCGCCCCGGGCCGATCAGCCCGTGCGTACGGATCGCCACCCAGCACAGGCGCTGGTCGTCGCTCTCGCACCAGGAGTCGAGGATGCGTGGCACGTTGGGTGTGCCGATGAGGTGGGCGAGGGTGAGCGCGTTCACGGCGACGAGGCGGTGCCGGAAGCGGTTCGAGGTCGCCCACACCTCGATGACCAGGGCCATCGCGGACGGAAGGTCGGTGAACGCGAGGACGGCGGCGGTCGCCGCCGCGCGGGTACGCACCAGGGGGCGGCCGTCGCCCGCGAGCCGCTGCAACCAGGCGATCAGGGCGGGCCGGGCGGACGGGTGGCCCGTCCACACCTCACGTAACAGGACCAGCGCGGCGCGGTCGTCCTCGTACCGTGCCTTGAGCTGGCTGACCGGGCCCCACTCGGTGTGCTCCTCCTCCTCGTACCGTCTGGCCCTGGCGAGCTGGAGGCGCTTGCCGATGTGCGTACCGAAGACGGGGACCTCGGGCGGCCGTGAGGGGTTCTCCGTCTTCTGGAGGAAGGCGTACAGCAGGTCGCTCAGCTCGGCCGTCAGCGCGTACGGCCCGCCGTCGAAGGCGGCCAGCGCGACCAGGAACGCCTTGTCACGCAGGTGCAGGGAGTCCTCGTCCTGCTCGAACCACTCCTGGACCTGGCTCTCCAGCGCGGCCTGCGAGAACTGCTCGACCTGCCGCTCCTCGGCCCGCCCGGCCGCGTACCCGGCGAGGACCGGGGCGTACGCGGCCGCCTCGCGGAGCTGGTGGCTGCGGGAGAGGAACTCGGTGACCGGTGGCAGGGCCAGCAGCTTCCGTACGGTCCCGTCGTCCGTCCCGGCGCGCAGGTGGGCTTCCAGTACGGCGGCGGTGGCGGGCGGCTGCCAGGCGGCGGGAGTGACGTCCTCCAGGGCGGCGGTGGGACCGACCGTGATGACCAGGTACGCGTCCTTCTCGGCCAGCCGGTCCCGGGCGGCCAGCAGGTGCGCCTCCCGCAGGGGCCGGTCACGCCGGGTGAGCGGATCGCACAGCACCTGCCCGCCCGCCTCGATCCGCCCCGCGAGCTCGCCGGGGCCGGTCTCGCGGTCCAGTGCGCGTACGGGCGTGGCGCCCAGGCGGTGCAGCAGCATCAGGGCGGCGGTGCGCCGGCCGGTGAACCGGGCGCCCGAGAGCACCAGGACCCGTTCGGCGCGCAACCGCTCGACCAGGGCGTCGAAGGCCTCGTCCCCGCCGGTGACGAAGCGGGCGGCCAGCCGGGTGAGCGTCGTCTCCGGCACCTCGCCGGAGGAGTGGGCGGTCGTCGCGCCACCGAACTGGTAGACGATCTCGGTCTTGGCGCCCAGGTGGACGTTGCCGGAGAAGTGGCCGCCGCTGATGCCGTGGTGGTCCGCCCCGACGACGCCGCCGGTGACGTTCCAGGGGCTGTGGTTGATCAGGTCACGCCGTGCGGACCAGGCGTTCTGGCGCTGGTCCTGTTCCTCCGGCGGAGTCTCCCCTGCGGCGTCCTTGGCCCCGTCGGTCCGTTCGGCCGGGTTCTCGGGCTCGGGCGCCGGGGGTCCGGCGCCCGCCTCCTCGGTGCTCACGCGTCACCGCCGATCGTCACGTCACCGTGGAAGGTGCCGCCGCTGATGCCGTGGTGGCTGCCGCCGACGAACCCGCCGTCGACGCGGACGTCCGCGCCACGGAAGTCGTACGCGGGTCCCGGTGCCGGGCGGTCCCCCGATCCGCCCGGCACCGGAGTGCGGGGCCCCGCTGCGGTGGCGCCGGCCCCGGCCGCCCGCGTGGGCACCGGGCCGTGCAGCCATGCCCGCAGGGGGCCGTTCTTGCTGGTCACCGTGATGGGGTGGAAGTCCTCGGCCGGAATGCCCGGGTGCCCGTGGCGCACGATCCCGGAGTGCACGCCCTCCGAGACGCACAGCGCGAAGTCGTCCGCGCGCTCCCGCAGCGCGGCGCGCAGCAGCTCGGCGTCCAGCAGGCGGCAGGCGTGGTTCAGGTCCGAGCCCACCCAGCCGTCGAGCTCGTCGACCGCCACGTAACCGGTGGCGAGCACGGCGCGCAGCCGGATCTGCGCCGAACTGGACGCCATCCGGTTCACGGCCCTGAGCTGGACCGGTACCTCGGTGAGCAGGGCCCGCAGCAGCGAGGTCACCGACGCGTTGGCGTCGATCAGCTCCATGACGGAGTCGCCGCGGTCGGCGCGCAGCCGGAGGGTCTCGTCGATGCCCGCGCGCTCCAGCGCGCCGTCGCTGATGCCGTACAGCATGCGGCGCAGGTACGCCTGCTCGACGTCGTCACGGTCGCTGTACTTCTCGATGTCGAGCAGGAGGATCGTCCGGCTCACGGGGTCGGTCATGGTCGCCTTTCCGGTGGGAGGGGAGCAACAGCAGAGTGGCGACCCGGTGACCCGTGTGGTGAGGAACGATGACCCACTCCAAGTGTGACCGTGTGCACAGAAGGACGCGTGCGGACGGTGGGGTCAGTCGTCGGGGCGCTCGGCGCGGGCGATCCGGCGCAGTACGTCGGGGCGCATGATCAGCAGCGTGCGGCGCCCGGTGGCCACCGCCTCCCGCGTCCGCAGCTCCTTCAGCAGCCGCTGCACCATCTCCCGGGAGGCCCCCACCGACCCGGCGAGCTCCTGTTTGCTCAGCGGTACGGCCACCTCGATGCCCTCGTCCGTACGCCGGCCGTGCATCCGCGCGAGGTCCAGCAGCAGCGCCGCGAACCGCTCCCGCACGCTCATGGACGCGAACTGCAGCCGCCGGCGGTCGGCGGCGCGCGTGCGGTCGGAGGTGAGACCGAGCAGGGCGAACGAGACTGCCGGGGAGCGGGCGAGGAAGTCGGTGAACCGTTCGTGCTCCACGGCCACCGCCCGCACGGGCTCCAGCGCGGTCACGGTCGCCGAGCGGGGGCGGCCGGTCAGGGCGGCGGACTCGCCGACGATGTCGCCCGGCCCGCGCAGGGCGAGGAGCGCCTCGTACCCATTGGCGGCGGACGCGGTGACCTTGGTCCAGCCGTGGACGAGGAACAGCACGTGCGAGGACGGCTCGTGCTGGTGGAGCAGGACCATGCGGGGCGCGAAGCCCAGCTCGCGCCCGAGCCCCAGCAGTGCGTGGCGGTCGTCCGTCTCCAGCCGTGCGAGGAACGGCACCCGGTCGTCCAGCCCCCCGCCGCCCCCGACCGCGCCCGGCCCGGTGCCCGGGCCCGCGGGGGCGGTGGGGCGGGGTGCCGGGACCGGGCGGGCGGTGTCGGGCCGGCCGGCGGGGGCGGCCGCGTCGCTGTCGGCGTCGCGGTTCGCGCTGCCCGGCCGGCTGCCTCCGCCGGATAAATTCGCCGCCGTCATGTGTCCCCCGATCGTCGAGCGGACCGATCAACGTACTGAAGACGCGGCACGGCGGGGGACCGAATGATGAGATCGAGCCACGAACGGTCGTATCCGGGGTGATCAATTGCGGCGTGTCGCTGCCGTCCGCATTTGTTTTGACCGAAGTCCGTGAGGTAGGTACGCTCAGACCTTGTGCCTGGGGTGTGCCTGGGCTCCTGTGCGTGTCCTCAGCCGCACGGCGAGTCGAGCATCGGCCACCGTAATCTGCGCCCCTTTCCGCCATGCGGCGGGAGTTCGCAGTATTCGACACACCCGACCGCGTGGGTCGGCGACGTTCCAGGTTAGCTTTACTACACGGCACACAGAAACCGGAGAAGTAGTGCCTACGATCCAGCAGCTGGTCCGGAAGGGCCGGCAGGACAAGGTCGAGAAGAACAAGACGCCCGCACTCGAGGGTTCCCCTCAGCGTCGCGGCGTCTGCACGCGTGTGTTCACGACCACCCCGAAGAAGCCGAACTCGGCCCTCCGCAAGGTCGCGCGTGTGCGTCTGACCAGCGGGATCGAGGTCACGGCTTACATCCCGGGTGAGGGACACAACCTGCAGGAGCACTCCATCGTGCTCGTGCGTGGTGGCCGTGTGAAGGACCTGCCGGGTGTTCGCTACAAGATCATCCGCGGCTCGCTCGACACCCAGGGTGTCAAGAACCGCAAGCAGGCCCGCAGCCGCTACGGCGCCAAGAAGGAGAAGTAAGAATGCCTCGTAAGGGCCCCGCCCCGAAGCGCCCGGTCATCATCGACCCGGTCTACGGTTCTCCTCTGGTGACCTCGCTCATCAACAAGATCCTGCTGAACGGCAAGCGCTCCACCGCCGAGCGGATCGTCTACGGCGCCATGGAAGGCCTCCGCGAGAAGACCGGCAACGACCCGGTCATCACGCTGAAGCGCGCCCTCGAGAACGTCAAGCCGTCTCTCGAGGTCAAGTCCCGCCGCGTCGGTGGCGCCACCTACCAGGTGCCGATCGAGGTCAAGCCCGGTCGCGCCTCCACGCTCGCGCTGCGCTGGCTCGTGGGTTACTCCCGCGCCCGTCGCGAGAAGACCATGACCGAGCGCCTCATGAACGAGCTCCTCGACGCCTCCAACGGCCTCGGTGCTTCGGTCAAGAAGCGTGAGGACACGCACAAGATGGCCGAGTCCAACAAGGCCTTCGCGCACTACCGCTGGTAGTCGCACCCACATCGAGACCGAGAGAAGACTGAAGCCTTATGGCTACCACTTCGCTTGACCTGGCCAAGGTCCGCAACATCGGGATCATGGCCCACATCGACGCGGGCAAGACGACCACCACCGAGCGGATCCTGTTCTACACCGGTGTCTCCTACAAGATCGGTGAAGTCCACGACGGCGCTGCCACGATGGACTGGATGGAGCAGGAGCAGGAGCGCGGCATCACGATCACGTCTGCCGCGACGACCTGCCACTGGCCGCTGGAAGACGTTGACCACACCATCAACATCATCGACACCCCGGGCCACGTCGACTTCACCGTCGAGGTGGAGCGTTCGCTCCGCGTGCTCGACGGTGCGGTGACGGTGTTCGACGGCGTCGCCGGCGTTGAGCCGCAGTCCGAGACCGTGTGGCGTCAGGCGGACCGCTACGGCGTTCCGCGTATCTGCTTCGTCAACAAGCTCGACCGCACCGGCGCCGAGTTCCACCGCTGTGTCGACATGATCAGCGACCGCCTGGGCGCGCAGCCGATCGTCATGCAGCTCCCGATCGGTGCCGAGGCCGACTTCAAGGGCGTCATCGACCTCGTTCGTATGAAGGCCCTGGTCTGGTCCGCCGAGGCGGCCAAGGGCGAGATGTACGACATCGTCGACATCCCGGACACCCACACCGAGGCTGCCGAGGAGTACCGCGGCAAGCTGCTCGAGGCCGTGGCCGAGAACGACGAAGAGATCATGGAGCTGTACCTGGAGGGCCAGGAGCCGTCCGAGGAGCAGCTGTACGCCGCGATCCGTCGTATCACCATCGCCTCCGGCAAGGGCACCGGCACCACGGTGACCCCGGTGTTCTGCGGCACCGCGTTCAAGAACAAGGGCGTCCAGCCCCTGCTCGACGCGGTCGTGCGCTACCTGCCGTCGCCCGTCGACATCGAGGCCATCGAGGGCCACGACGTCAAGGACGCGGAGACGGTCGTCAAGCGCAAGCCGTCCGACGACGAGCCGCTGTCGGCGCTGGCGTTCAAGATCATGAGCGACCCGCACCTCGGCAAGCTCACCTTCGTCCGGATCTACTCCGGTCGCCTGGAGTCCGGCACCTCGGTGCTGAACTCGGTCAAGGGCAAGAAGGAGCGCATCGGCAAGATCTACCGCATGCACGCGAACAAGCGTGAGGAGATCGAGTCGGTGGGCGCCGGCGACATCATCGCCGTCATGGGTCTGAAGCAGACCACGACCGGTGAGACGCTGTGCGACGAGAAGAACCCGGTGATCCTGGAGTCCATGGACTTCCCGGCGCCGGTCATCGAGGTCGCCATCGAGCCCAAGTCCAAGGGTGACCAGGAGAAGCTGGGTGTCGCCATCCAGCGTCTCGCGGAGGAGGACCCCTCCTTCCAGGTGCACACCAACGAGGAGACCGGCCAGACCGTCATCGGCGGTATGGGCGAGCTTCACCTCGAGGTGCTCGTCGACCGCATGAAGCGCGAGTTCAAGGTCGAGGCCAACGTCGGTAAGCCTCAGGTCGCGTACCGTGAGACGATCCGCAAGGCCGTCGAGCGCGTGGACTACACCCACAAGAAGCAGACCGGTGGTACCGGTCAGTTCGCCAAGGTGCAGATCGCGGTCGAGCCGATCGAGGGCGGCGACGCCTCGTACGAGTTCGTCAACAAGGTCACCGGTGGCCGTATCCCGAAGGAATACATCCCTTCGGTGGACGCCGGCTGCCAGGAGGCCATGCAGTTCGGCATCCTCGCGGGCTACGAGATGACGGGCGTTCGCGTCACGCTTCTCGACGGTGCCTACCATGAGGTCGACTCCTCCGAGCTCGCCTTCAAGATCGCCGGTTCGCAGGCCTTCAAGGAGGCCGCGCGCAAGGCGTCCCCCGTGCTCCTTGAGCCGATGATGGCCGTCGAGGTCACCACGCCCGAGGACTACATGGGCGATGTCATCGGTGACATCAACTCCCGCCGTGGCCAGATCCAGGCCATGGAGGAGAGGGCTGGTGCCCGGGTCGTCAAGGGCCTGGTGCCGCTCTCGGAGATGTTCGGCTACGTCGGCGACCTCCGCAGCAAGACCTCGGGTCGCGCAAGCTACTCGATGCAGTTCGACTCCTACGCCGAGGTTCCGCGGAACGTCGCCGAGGAGATCATCGCGAAGGCCAAGGGCGAGTAACTCTCCCGGGTTCACGCTTTAGGCTTGACACCATCCGCCGGGGCTTCGGCCCCGAAACCCGAGGCAGGGTCCCCGGCGGGTGGCCACCCAGCAAAGATCACCTGGCGCCGATGAGTAAGGCGTACCAGAACCACTCTCAGGAGGACCCCAGTGGCGAAGGCGAAGTTCGAGCGGACTAAGCCGCACGTCAACATCGGCACCATCGGTCACATCGACCACGGTAAGACGACCCTCACGGCCGCCATTACCAAGGTGCTGCACGACGCGTTCCCGGACCTGAACGAGGCCTCGGCGTTCGACCAGATCGACAAGGCTCCTGAGGAGCGCCAGCGCGGTATCACCATCTCCATCGCGCACGTCGAGTACCAGACCGAGTCGCGTCACTACGCCCACGTCGACTGCCCCGGTCACGCGGACTACATCAAGAACATGATCACCGGTGCTGCCCAGATGGACGGCGCCATCCTCGTGGTCGCCGCCACCGACGGCCCGATGCCGCAGACCAAGGAGCACGTGCTCCTGGCCCGCCAGGTCGGCGTTCCGTACATCGTCGTCGCCCTGAACAAGGCCGACATGGTGGACGACGAGGAGATCCTGGAGCTCGTCGAGCTCGAGGTTCGTGAGCTGCTCACCGAGTACGAGTTCCCGGGCGACGACGTTCCGGTCGTCAAGGTCTCGGCGCTCAAGGCGCTCGAGGGCGACAAGGAGTGGGGCCAGTCGGTCCTGAACCTGATGGCCGCCGTCGACGAGTCGATCCCGCAGCCCGAGCGCGACGTCGACAAGCCGTTCCTGATGCCGATCGAGGACGTCTTCACGATCACCGGTCGCGGTACGGTCGTCACCGGCCGTATCGAGCGTGGTGTCCTCAAGGTCAACGAGACCGTCGACATCATCGGCATCAAGACCGAGAAGACCACCACCACGGTCACCGGCATCGAGATGTTCCGCAAGCTGCTCGACGAGGGCCAGGCCGGTGAGAACGTCGGTCTGCTCCTCCGTGGCATCAAGCGCGAGGACGTCGAGCGCGGCCAGTGCATCATCAAGCCGGGTTCGGTCACCCCGCACACCGAGTTCGAGGCGCAGGCGTACATCCTGTCCAAGGACGAGGGCGGCCGTCACACGCCGTTCTTCAACAACTACCGCCCGCAGTTCTACTTCCGTACCACGGACGTGACCGGCGTCGTGACCCTCCCCGAGGGCACCGAGATGGTCATGCCGGGCGACAACACCACCATGTCCGTCCAGCTGATCCAGCCGGTCGCCATGGAGGAGGGCCTCAAGTTCGCCATCCGTGAGGGTGGCCGGACCGTCGGCGCCGGCCAGGTCACCAAGATCACGAAGTAATTCCTGATCCGACCTGGTGGCTCGTCACCGAGCTGCAAGAAGGGCCCCGCACCGTCAGGTGCGGGGCCCTTCGCTTTGCGTTCGGCCCCGAGCGCGGGGCTTGGGAGGTCCTGCTCAGCTCCGGGTGCGGGGCTTGGGGTTCGGGCTCAGCTCCGGGTGCGGGGCTCCGGGGTCCAGGTCCAGGGGTGGGCGTCCGCGCCCATGCCTACGGCGACGACGCCGTGCCCGGCGCCGGCGTGGAGGGTGGCCGTCTCCAGGGCGACAGCCCCCTGCGTACGGGTCAGGAGGCGGCCCGCGGGGCCGGGGGTGCGGACCTGGAGGCGGCCGCGCAGGTCCTTGCCGAGGAGCACGGGGCCCTGGGGCGTGGCCGTCACGGCGACCGGGCCGTACCCGTCGAGGGCGACCCCGGGCAGGGGTGTGCCGTCGGGGCGTACTGCCGTCAGCTCCTTGCGGGTGGGCGCGCGGTAGTAGAGCGCCAGGCCGCCGTCGCGGGTCGTGGCCACCGCCACGGGGCCGCCCGAGACGGGTACGGCGTCACCGGCGCGTGAGGTGACGGCACCGCCCGGGGCGTCCTGTGTCCAGTGGTGGACGCTGTCGCGGCCCGCCGCGAACAGGTGGACGCGGCCGGTTGCGTCCACCGCCGCCGACAGCCCGTCCTGCACCTCGGCCCCGCCCAGGTCGCTCCAGGGCCCCCACGTACCGTCCGCCTCGCGGATCCGGCCGCTCACGCCCTTGTCCGCGTTGCGTACGAAGAGGTGGACCCGGCCGTCACGGTCGGCCACCGCCACCGGGACGCCCAGCCGCCGCCCCCGGTCGTCGCCGTGCTCCGGATTGCCGAGCCCGGTCCAGGCGAGGAACGCCCCGCCCGGCTCCCGCTGCTCCAGCAGCACGATCTCGCGCTTGTTCGGCCCGCCGTGCCCGCCGAGCGCCGCGAACCGCAGCCCGAACAGCAACTGCCGGCCGTCCTCCAGGGTCACCCCGCCGAGCCCGGGCGCCAGCGGCCCGCCGCCCAGGTCACCCGGCGCGCCCCACTGGCCGCTGCCGGGCTCCGTCTCGCGCCAGCGCACCGCACGCAGGCCGAGCACCCCGTACACGGCGAGCCGCCCGTCAGGCTCGGTGGCCACGACGGGCCCGGCGCCCGGGTAGCGGTAGTGGGTCGCCCGTACCCAGCCCTTCTTGTTGGTGAGCGGGCGGACGCCGCCGACGTTGTAGTCGCCGCAGCCGCCGCTGTTGCCGCAGTTCCAGGAGGGGTCGCCGCCGTACGGCACGAGGTGCGCGGCCTTCTCCTTGAGCACCGGGGCCGGGAGGTTCTTGGGCCAGTGCCGGTTGTAGTAGCCGCGGAAGGCCGTGGTCACGAAGGCGGGCAGAGCTCCGCCGTCCTTGGTCGCCTCCGCGACCCACCGGACCATGGCGGCCCAGCTGAAGGACGCGACGGCGGTGTGGTCGGCGTGGTCGGAGTAGCCGGGTTGCTCGGAGTCCTTCTTCCGGGTCTCCTCGTCGCTGTGCTGGATGTCGGGGTCCGGGTCCAGCGTGTGGATCACGGTCGGCCGGTACAGCTCCATCAGCCCGACGAGGACGTCGACGAGGGAGTCGTAGTCGTACGTGTCCGCCTTGCGTACGGGGGAGTCGTCGGCCACCAGGGTCCTGAGGCCCAGCGCCCGGTCCTTCCACAGGCTCGGCAGTGCCATCCAGCGGCGCGGGGCGTGCATGGAGAGGTTGAGGAAGATCAGCTCGACGCGGCGGTTGCCGTGGGTGAGGGTGTTGATCTCGGCACGGCGATCGCCCCGGAGGGTGATGACGCCCTTCTGCCAGGTGGTGAACATGTCGAGTCCGAGCATGGTCGCGTACGCCTGGCGGAGGCCCTGGTGGCGGGCGGAGGAGTAGGCCGCCTTGTCGGCGGGGATGTCCTTGCGGCCCGGTATGTGGTTCTTGCCGTCGTGCTCGCCGGCGGTGACGTACACGGAGACCAGGGGGACTCCGGCGTCCAGCATCCGCCGGCTGTCCGGGTTCATGAAGTACAGGTCGTCGTCCGGATGCGCCGCGATCTGCATCAGCTGCGCGCGCCGCGAGCTGGTGATCGGGATCCCCGGCGCGGGATCGGCGGTGGGCCCCCCGCGTCGCGGTGACGCGGGTACCGAACACCCGGTGACGGCCGCCAGTGCCACGGCGGGGGGGGGGGGGGGGGGGGGGAAGGCCGAACAAAAAAAAAAAGGCGGAAGCCCCCCCCCCCCCCCCCCCCCCCCCCCCCCCCCCCCCCCCTTTCCCCCCCCCCCCCCCCCCCCCCCCCCCCCCCCCCCCCCCCCCCCCCCCCCCCGGCCCCCCTCCTCCCCCCCCCCCCCCCCCCCCCCCCCCCCCCCCC
>NZ_JBVJAH010000013.1:0-212188 GCF_055590785.1 Streptomyces sp. NPDC041796 | reverse complement strand
CCCCCCCCCCCCCCCCCCCCCCCCCCCCCCCCCCCCCCCCCCCCCCCCCCCCCCCCCCCCCCCCCCCCCCCCCCCCCCCCCCCCCCCCCCGCCGCCGTTTCCGGCGGGGGATCAGTGCGGGTCCGGCACAAGGCGGGCGGGACCGGCGACCGGTACGGAGCGGAGCTTGTCGCGCAGCGCCGCTTCCTGGGGGGTGAGTCGCTGGGGGCCGCTGAGGACCGGCACCCCGTCGACCGCCTCGCCCGGCGCCAGCGGCGGCCGGTACGCGGTCGGCGCGGTGGCCAGCGTGAACGCGGTCGCACCGATGATGAGCGCGGTCAGCCCTACGGCCGCCCGGGTCCAGAATCTCGCCCGGCGCTCGCTGCCGGTGCGTACGGTCCGGGGCGCGGCCAGCACCATGGCGGGGCCCTTGGCGAGCAGGGACGCCAGCCGCTGGTGCAGGACCTCCGGGTCGGCGAGTTCCGGGATCCGCTGGGCGAGCAGCTCCCGGGCGTGCAGGACGCGGTTGCCGGCGGCGGGGGTGCTCGCCTCGGTCTCGGCGGCCGTCTCCGGCAGGTCCAGGCCCAGGCCGTCGTAGAGCAGCAGCGTGCGGCGGTACGCGGGCGGCAGGTCCAGCAGCGCGCCGCGCAGCGCCTGTGCGGCGTGCTCGGTGGCCGGGGCGTCGGGGAACCGGTGCGAGCGGCGCAGCCGGTGCCAGGGCGACAGGGCGTACTCGTGCATCGCCGATCTCACCCATCCCACCGGGTCACGGTCGACCGCGACCTCGGGCCAGCGTTCCCAGGCCAGGTGGAAGGCGTACTCCACGGCCTCGCGGGACAGCCGCCGCCGGCCGGTGAGCAGGTAGGCCTGCTGTACGAGGGCGGGGGCGGCGTACGCGTACAGCGCGTCGAACGCGTCGGCGGGCGCGGCGGGCGTGGCGGGCGTGGCGGGCGTGGCCTTGGGCCCCGTCCCGGGGACGACCCCGACCGGGGAGCCGGACTCCGCTCCGGACCGTGAGGCTGCCGCTTGTGACGCTGTCGGTTCCTGCGACGGTGGTTCCTGCGACGGTGACTGCGGCTGCTCGGGCTCGGGCGTGTGCCGCGTGCGCCCCGGTTCGTCCCGCCGATCGGCGCTCAGGAGCCTCGCGTACACCTCCCGCTTGCGCCCGCGCGGGCTTGTGCGTCCCGTCTCCCAGGAACGCACGGTCGCCCGGGTCACCCCGATGAGCTGGGCGAGTTGTTCCTCCGTCATGGACATCGCCTCGCGCAGCCGGCGCCGTTCCTTGGGGGACGGCAGCGGGGGCGCGGAAGGGGTGGCGGTGCTTGTGGTCGTGGTCTGGGTCATGGCCGGCCCCCGGCAGGGCTGCACTCGACGAAAAAGTACATAAACGTATATTGCGCGCCACACCGGCCATTCTCCCGTTACATGGATCAAGCGCGTGTCGTTGGCAGCATGGCGCCGTGACCGAAGCGACCGACCATCCGCCGGCCCTCGTGCACGGCGGCCGGACCGCCGCGCTCGCCGGTGCCTGTGTGCGTGGCGCGCTCGCCGCCGGGCTCGGGCTCGGCTCCGTCACCGTCCTGGTGATGGTGATGTGGATCATTTCCCCGTATCCCGACAGCGGCCCCGGCGGCGCCCTGCACGTCGCCGCGGGCGTCTGGCTGCTCGCCCACGGCGCCGAACTGGTCCGCCCCACCACTCTCTCCGGCGGGCCCGCACCCGTCGGCGTCGTCCCGCTGCTGCTCGTGGGGTTGCCGGTCTGGCTGGTGTACCGGACCGCGCGGGACGCCGCCGAGCCCGGTGCCGCCACGCCCGGCGGGGCCGCGTCCGGTGGCGCGCTGCCGAGGCCGTCGCCGGGCTGCGCGGTGGCCGGGGTGACCGGTGGCTACCTGCTGGTCGCGGCCGGCGCCTTCGGGTACGCGGCGGGCGGGCCGCTGCCCGCCGACCCCCTCGGCGCGGCCCTCCACCTGCCGCCACTCGTCGTGCTCGCCGCGGCGGCCGGGGTGTGGACGGCGTACGGGCGGCCCACGGGGCCGCTGCCGGCCCGGGTGCCGGAGCGGATCCGGATCGGGCTGGCCCGTTCCCGGACGGCCGTCGCCGTCCGCGCCGCGGGCGTGGGGCTGGGCGTGCTGGTCGGTGGGGGAGCGGTGCTCGTCGCCGTGTCGCTGCTGTGGCACGCGGGCGCGGCGCGCGAGTCGCTGCTGGGCGTGTCCGGTGTGTGGTCGGGTCGGCTGGCGCTTGTGCTGCTGACCGTCGCACTCCTTCCGAACGCGGCGGTGTGGGGCGCGGCGTACGGCCTCGGGCCGGGTTTCCTGCTCGGTACGGGGACGACGGTGACCCCGCTGGGGGCGACCGGGGCCGTCGCGATGCCGCCCTTTCCGCTGCTGGCCGCGGTACCGGCGGACGGCCGGGGGAGCTGGCTGAACTGGACCGCCGCGGTGGTGCCCGTGGCGGCGGGCGCGGCGGTCGGGTGGTACTGCGGCTGGCGGACGCGGGACGCGGGCGCACGGGGCGAGGGTGAGGGGTGCGGGGGCTCCGGTGACGCGGGCGCACGCGGCGAGGACGCGGGGCGCGGGGGTATGCGGGACACGGCCTGGGCCGCTCTGCTGGCGGCCGTTCTCGTCGGGGCGGCGGTGGCGGTGCTGGCGGCGGTGGCGGGCGGGCCGCTGGGGACGGGGCGCCTGGCGGCGTTCGGCCCGGTGTGGTGGCACGTGGGCGGGGCGGCGGTGGCGTGGACGGCGGGTCTCGGCGTTCCCGCGGCGCTGGCCCTGCGGGCGTGGCGGCGCTGGGGCGTGGCCGGGCCGGCGGCGGTGCCGCCGTGCGTGGCCGAACCGTCGCCGGACGCGGCCGTTCGTGCCCCGGTGCCTACGCCGGAGCGGCCGGCCCCTGAGGACGACCCGGGCGATCCGGCCTTCGAGCCGTACGACTGCCTCCCCGCGGCGTGGGAGGACCCGGCGGCGCGCGAAGCCCGCTGGACGGCTCTGAAGGAGGCCTCGGGCGGCCTCATGGCCACCTTCCCCGCGACCTCCGCGACCTCCGCGACCCCCGCGACCCCCGCGACGCCCCCTTCGTGCCAGGAGCCCCTGCCGGGCGCGAAGCATCCGCCGGGCCCGAAGCCTCCGCCGGATCTGAAGCCTCCGGCGGAAGGCCCCCATGTTCCGGAGCCCGTAGCCGATCCGGAGCCCTGACCGCCCGTTACTCCTGGACGCCGAAGACGTCGCGCAGGGGCTCCGGGAGCATCTCGTTGCAGGAAAGCTGACCCGTCTTCGTCAGGGCGTCGTCCACGCACGCGTAGTAGTCGCGGTAGACGAGCTGAACCGTGAACGTCGCCGCCACGATCATCAGCGCCAGCCCCGCCGTGACCAGGCCGCTCACCGCGGCGGTGGTCTGCGGACGGCCCGAACCGGGCGCCGGGGCGGCCGGGGACGGGGCGCCGCCCGGGCCGCCGGGACCGCCGCCCGGGGCGCCGGTCATCGCCGCCCGCGCCGCGGCGGCCCGGTCGGCGCCGGCGCGGGGCTTGGCGCGCAGGGAGCTGATGCCCCAGTACAGCGCGAGGGCGCCCAGCAGCAGACCGATCTCCGGGAAGTCGAAGATCGCGAAGAAGAACGCCCACATGCCCGACAGCAGCGCGTAGCGCGCGCGGCGCTGCGCCGGGTCCGTCGGGTCCCAGCGGGGAGTGGGCGTCTCCGGCCCGCCCCGGCCCTGGCCGCCGCCCTGCTGGTCACCGCTCGGGCGGTTGCCGAATCCGCCCGAGGAGCGCCCCGGCTGCCGGGGGCTCCACTGGCTGCCCCAGACCGGGCGGTCCCGCTCCGGTTCCTCGGGCGAGCCCTCCGGGGTGTCCCGGCCGTCGCCACTCTCCGGTCGGCGCGGTTGCCAGGGCTGGTCCGGCCTGCCCTCAGGCGGCGGGGCGAACGGATTGTTCTCGTCCCTGGGCTCCGTGGACTGGCGTTCCCGCGGCAGGAGGTGGATGGCCGTGCGGCGGCGTCGGTCCGGCATGTGGTGAACGTCTTCCCCTCAGACCCCGGGCCGGCGCGACAGCGCGGGCGGGGGTCTCGTGTCGTCGTGTCCGTCCGTTCGGGGACGGCCCTGCGTCAGACGCTACCCCCCGGCCCCGCCCCCGTCCCGTGGGGGCGGCTCGGTGTGCCGGTATCGTTGCTGACGGTCGGCTCTCTCGTAGAGTTCCCCGTATCGAGGGGCCCGATTCATTCGTACGACCATACAAAGCAACGCGAAAAGGGTTTCCCCGTGGCCGCCGCCCGCCTCGTCGTCCTGGTCTCCGGATCGGGGACGAATCTGCAAGCTCTGCTCGACGCCATCGCCGACGACCCGGAAGGCTTCGGGGCCGGGATCGTCGCGGTCGGCGCAGACCGCGACGGCATCGCAGGCCTGGAGCGGGCCGAGCGGGCCGGGCTGCCCACCTTCGTGTGCAAGGTCAAGGACCACGCCACGCGGGACGAGTGGGACCACGCGCTGACCGAGGCGACCGCCGCGTACGAGCCCGATCTCGTCGTCTCGGCCGGGTTCATGAAGATCCTCGGCAAGGAGTTCCTGGCCCGCTTCGGCGGCCGGATCGTCAATACGCACCCGGCCCTGCTGCCCAGTTTTCCCGGTGCCCACGGAGTGCGGGACGCGCTCGCGCACGGCGTGAAGGTCACCGGATGCACCGTCCACTTCGTCGACGACGGCGTCGACACCGGCCCGATCATCGCCCAGGGCGTGGTCGAGGTCCGGGACGAGGACGACGAAGCCGCTCTCCATGAGCGCATCAAGGAAGTCGAGCGCTCGCTGCTCGTCGAGGTCGTGGGGCGTCTGGCCCGGCACGGCTACCGCATTGAGGGACGAAAGGTTCATGTCGGTGAATAAGCCCATCCGTCGCGCGTTGATCAGTGTCTACGACAAGACGGGGCTGGAGGAGCTCGCCCGCGGGCTGCACGAGAACGGCGTCGAGCTGGTCTCCACCGGTTCCACGGCCGCCAAGATCGCCGCCGCCGGTGTCCCGGTCACCAAGGTCGAGGAGCTCACCGGCTTCCCCGAGTGCCTGGACGGCCGCGTCAAGACCCTGCACCCGCGCGTGCACGCCGGAATCCTCGCCGACCTGCGCCTGGACGCGCACCGTGAGCAGCTCGCGGAGCTGGGCGTGGAGCCGTTCGAGCTGGTCGTCGTGAACCTGTACCCGTTCCGCGAGACGGTCGCCTCGGGCGCCACGGCCGACGAGTGCGTCGAGCAGATCGACATCGGCGGCCCCTCCATGGTCCGCGCCGCCGCCAAGAACCACCCCTCCGTCGCGGTCGTCACCTCCCCGGCGCGGTACGCCGACGTCCTCGACGCCGTCAAGGCGGGCGGCTTCGATCTGACCGCGCGCAAGCGTCTGGCCGCCGAGGCGTTCCAGCACACCGCCGCGTACGACGTCGCCGTCGCCTCCTGGTTCGCCGACGACTACGCCGCGGCCGACGACAGCGGCTTCCCCGACTTCCTCGGCGCCACCTACGAGCGCCAGAACGTGCTGCGCTACGGCGAGAACCCGCACCAGGGGGCCGCGCTCTACGTCGACGGCACGGGCGGGCTCGCCCAGGCCGAGCAGCTGCACGGCAAGGAGATGTCGTACAACAACTACACGGACACCGACGCCGCGCGCCGGGCCGCGTACGACCACTCCGACCCGTGTGTCGCGATCATCAAGCACGCCAACCCGTGCGGCATCGCGACCGGCGGCGACGTCGCCGAGGCGCACCGCAAGGCGCACGCCTGCGACCCGCTGTCTGCCTTCGGCGGTGTGATCGCCGTCAACCGCCCGGTGTCGGTGGCGATGGCCGAGCAGGTCGCGGAGATCTTCACCGAGGTCATCGTCGCGCCCGGCTACGAGGACGGCGCGGTCGAGGTCCTGGCCCGCAAGAAGAACATCCGTGTGCTGCGCGCCCCCGGCGCCCCGGCCGGCCGCGTCGAGGTCAAGCCCATCGACGGCGGTGCGCTGCTCCAGGTCACCGACCGCCTCCAGGCGGACGGCGACGACCCGGCCAACTGGACCCTCGCCACCGGCGAGGCCCTCTCCGCGGCCGAACTGGCCGAGCTGGCCTTCGCCTGGAAGGCCTGCCGCGCCGTCAAGTCCAACGCCATCCTGCTCGCCAAGGACGGCGCGAGCGTCGGCGTCGGCATGGGCCAGGTCAACCGCGTCGACTCCGCCAAGCTCGCCGTCGAGCGCGCCGGCGAGGAGCGGGCCCGTGGCTCGTACGCCGCGTCCGACGCCTTCTTCCCGTTCCCCGACGGTCTGGAGATCCTCACCGCGGCGGGCGTCAAGGCCGTGGTGCAGCCGGGTGGTTCGGTGCGGGACGAACTGGTCGTCGAAGCGGCGAAGAAGGCGGGCGTGACGATGTACTTCACCGGCACGCGCCACTTCTTCCACTGACACGGCTTCCCCTGACCCGGTGTGAACCGGGCCGTACGAACAGCAAAAGGCCGCGGCCCACCGCTCAACAGCGGTGGGCCGCGGCCTTTTTCGTGCGAGACGCGCGCGTATCAGTAACGCGGGCGGTTGAACCACGCGGTGGCGGCGCTGTTGACCATGGAGGCCAGGATGATGCCACCGATGGCGAGACCGATGATGCCGCCCACGGCCGCGCTGGTGGTGCCCTGGGTGAAGTTGCTCAGGCTCATCAGGATGAACAGCGCGGAGTAGACGATCGTCGTGATGCGAACGCCGTTGCCGCCCTTGGAGAACTTGACGCCGAGGACGATGGCCCAGACGGCGAAGGCGAGCAGGATCAGCACGACGATGAAGCCGAGCCCGGCGAGGCCGTCCGTCGCGTCACCCGCGCCCACCGAGTCCGACACGTCCTGCGCCGCGGCGATGACGAAGGCGAAGATGATGCCGAAGATGATCTGCAGACCCGCGACGATGAACAGCAGGACGCGGGCGGTCTGCATCAGGCCCGGCATCGACATCGGCGCGCCGCCCGGGTAGCCGGCGCCGTACGCCGGCGGGGGCGGGGCGGCCGGGTAGCCGTAACCCGGCTGCTGCGGCTGGCCCTGCTGGGGGTAGCCGTAGCCGGGCTGCTGGGGCTGGCCCTGGGGCTGGCCGTAAGGATTGTTCGGGTCGCCGAAGCTCATGGCGGGTTTCCTCCGTTGATGTGCGGGGACGGCGCGGCCCGCGCGGAGGAACTTCACATACATTTGAGCGGTTTTGCCCCCCGGCACTGCCCGCGGCACTGCGCGGATCATCGTCGTCGTATCGTCGACTTTTTGTCCAGTCGGAATAACGAGGTGTTGTGCAAGTGCAACCTCGAGTGGGCGCGAACGGCACGCGAATTGGAACCGGGGCGGGGTCATCCGCGAGGATGGGGGCATGACCGCCCAGATTCTCGATGGCAAGGCCACCGCCGCCGCGATCAAGTCCGACCTGACCGCCCGCGTGGCGGCCCTCAAGGCCAAGGGCATCACCCCAGGCCTCGGCACCATCCTGGTCGGCGACGACCCCGGCAGCCAGAAGTACGTCGCGGGCAAGCACCGCGACTGCGCGGAGGTCGGTATCGCCTCCATCCAGCGGGAGCTGCCCGCCACCGCCACGCAGGAGGAGATCGAGGCGGTCGTACGGGAGCTGAACGAGGACCCGTCCTGCACCGGCTACATCGTGCAGCTGCCGCTCCCCAAGGGCATCGACGAGAACCGCATCCTGGAGCTGATGGACCCGTCCAAGGACGCGGACGGGCTGCACCCGACGAACCTCGGCCGCCTCGTGCTCAACGAGCCCGCCCCGCTGCCCTGCACCCCGAACGGCATCATCACGCTGCTGCGCGCGCACGGCGTGGAGATCAACGGCGCGGAGGTCGTGGTCGTCGGCCGTGGCACCACGATCGGCCGCCCGATGCCGCTGCTGCTCACCCGCAAGTCGGAGAACGCCACGGTCACGCAGTGCCACACCGGTACCCGGGACCTCGCCGCCCACCTGCGGCGGGCCGACATCATCGTGGCCGCGGCGGGCGTACCGCACCTCATCAAGCCCGAGGACGTCAAGCCGGGCGCGGCCGTCCTCGACGTGGGCGTCAGCCGTGACGAGAGCGGCAAGATCGTGGGCGACGTGCACCCGGGGGTCAACGAGGTCGCCGGGTGGCGCGCCCCGAACCCGGGCGGTGTCGGCCCGATGACACGGGCGCAGCTGCTGGTCAACGTCGTCGAGGCGGCCGAGCGCGCCGCCGCCGCGGCGAGCTGAGCCGGACCGGAGAGGGCGACCCCATGGGCGTACGGGCGAACGACGACTCCGCCACCCCGACCCGGCCCGGCGCGGCCGGGTCCGGCGAGGGCGGCCGTCCCACGACGGCCGCTGCCGCGGCGGGCGCTGCCGCGGCGGGCGACTGCCCGGCCACCGCCCGGCCCGGTCGCCCCTCCGAGGACCCGCCCCGCGCCACGGCGCCCGAGGCCGCCGCCGACACCGCCCCCGCCGCGCGCGGCACCGGCACCCCCGAGGCCGCCGCCGACCCCGCCCGCGCCGATGCCCAGCCGTCGGGGAGCCCCGCCGACGCCCGGACCGCCCGCGCCGCTGCCCCGCCGTCCGAGAGCCCCGCCGCCGACGCCGACGCCGACCCCGCGCGCGCCGATGCCCGGGCCGCCGACGCCCAGCCGCCCAAGGGTCCCGACACCGACCCCGCCGACACTGCCCCCGCCGCCCCCGCCGCCCCCGCCGCGCGCCGGACCGGCGCACCCGGCGCCGGCCCCGCCGACGCGCCCGGTGCCCGGTCGGCCGAGGGCCTCGCCGACGCCCAGCCCGCCGGGGCACCACGGCCGGTGCGGGCGTCACGGAGGCCGCCGACCGTTACGCGGGACACCGCGCGGCCGGAGGGCGGCGGGCGGGCCGCGCCGGGGGACGCGCCGGCGCCCGCGCGGCAGTGGCCGCTGCTGACCGTGCTCGGGCTGACCGCGCTCGGTCTGCTGGTCGTCGGGTTCGACCCGTTCCCGCAGGCGCCCCGGATCGGGGCGATCCTCATCGGCCTCGCCCTGCTCACCGGTGCCGCCATGCGGCGCACCCTGCCCTCCGTGGGGATGCTCGCGGTCCGGTCGCGGTTCACCGACATGGCCGCGTACGGCGTGCTGGGCGCCAGCATCGTGCTGCTGTCGATGATGACCCAGCCGAATCCCTGGCTGGAGATCCCGTTCCTGGAGGACGCCGTCCGGTTCGCGGTCCGCTAGAACGGGCAGGCCCGTGGGCCCCGGGCGGCGGCCGCACCGCGCGTCGGGCGGCCGCGTACGTCCTCGCGCTCTACCTTGACGACGAGACATGTCGTCGCCGCGCGAGAGGGACGTACCGCCTCATGTCCAAGATCAAGGTTGCCCACCCCGTCGTCGAGCTCGACGGCGACGAGATGACCCGCATCATCTGGCGGTTCATCAAGGACCGGCTGATCCTGCCGTACCTCGACGTCGACCTGAAGTACTTCGACCTGGGCATTCAGAACCGCGACGCCACCCGCGACCGGGTGACGGTCGACGCCGCCGAGGCCATCAGGGAGTACGGCGTCGGCGTCAAGTGCGCCACGATCACGCCGGACGAGGCGCGCGTCGAGGAGTTCGGCCTCAGGGCGATGTACCGCTCGCCCAACGGCACCCTCCGCAACGTACTCGGCGGGGTGATCTTCCGCGAGCCGGTCATCATGAGCAATGTGCCGCGGCTCGTCCCGGGCTGGACCAGGCCGATCGTCATCGGCCGCCACGCCTTCGGTGATCAGTACCGCGCCACCGACCTCAGGGTCTCCGGCCCCGGCACGCTCACCATGACCTTCACGCCCGAAGACGGCTCGGACCCGGTCGAACTGGAGGTGTACGAGTTCCCGGGCGCGGGTGTCGCCCTGTCGATGTACAACCTCGACGAGTCGGTCCGCGACTTCGCGCGCGCCTCGTTCCGCTACGGCCTGGCCCGTGGCTACCCGGTCCACCTGACGACCAAGAACACGGTCCTGAAGAAGTACGACGGGCGTTTCAAGGACATCTTCCAGGAGGTCTTCGACGCCGAGTTCACGTCCGACTTCGGCGCGGCGGGCCTGACCTACGAGCATCACCTCATCGACGACATGGTCGCCTCCGCCCTGAAGAGGGAGGGCGGCTACGTCTGGGCGTGCAAGAACTACGACGGCGACGTCCTGGCCGACCTCGTCGCCCAGGGCTTCGGCTCGCCGGGGCTGATGACGTCCGTCCTGATGTCCCCCGGCGGCCGGACCGTCGTGGCGGAGGCCGCCCACGGCACCGTCACCCGCCACTACCGCCGCCACCAGCAGGGCAGGTCGACGTCGACGAACCCGGTCGCCTCGGTCTTCGCCTGGTCCCGGGGCCTCGCCCACCGCGGAGTGCTGGACGGTACGCCGGAGGTGACCTGGTTCGCGCAGACGCTGGAGCAGGTCTGCGTCGAGACCGTCGAGGGCGGCCAGATGACCAAGGACCTGGCCGATCTGATCTCGCCGGAGCACCCGTGGCTGACCACGGAGCAGTTCCTGGACGTTCTCGACACCGGCCTCCAGAAGAAGATGCTGTCGAGGTGAGTCGCGCCACGTGAGTCCCGGCGCCCGTCCTCTCCCCCGAGCAGGACGGGCGCCGGGACCTGCGTACGAGCGTCATGCACCCGCCAAGCCCGATCAAGACATGTCCGGGGCCTGTGGCACGGAGGTGACCATTCCGGCATGGTGTGATCGACCCGCAACGGATGCGAAACTGGGGCGGCACTCGGCACAGGGGCGCGTAAGGGGGCACGCCCATGTTCCGGATGCGCCCGTGCGCCCCCGCCTCAGGAACTGTCATCCTGGCTGCGCGCATCCCTCTCGGTGACACCTGGGTCGAGGCCCCGGTGTCCTCCGGGAGGCGTCAGGGGGCACGCAGCGCGGGGAGCACATCAGGCACGTACGGGGGGACAAGGGGGAAGCAATGCCTCGTTGGAAGGCGCTACCGGAGGAACTCGACCCGCAGGTCAAGGAGTTCGCGAGTCAGCTGCGCCGGCTGGTGGACCGCAGCGGTCTGAGCATCGCCGCGGTCTCGGACCGCACCGGGTACAGCAAGACGTCGTGGGAGCGCTATCTGAACGGGCGGCTTCTCGCGCCCAAGGGGGCGATCGTCGCGCTGGCCGAGGTCACCGGGACGAACCCGGTGCACCTCACGACCATGTGGGAGCTCGCGGAGCGCGCCTGGAGCCGCGCCGAGATGCGCCACGACATGACGATGGAGGCCATACGGATCTCCCAGGCGCGCGCCGCGCTCGGCGAGTTCGGCGGCACCGCCGGACCGGGCGCCGACGGCTCGTCACGGGTGAAGGCGGCACCGGGGCCGGACCGGCCCGCCGCCCGGGGTGCCGACCGCGCCGAGCGGCCGTCCGTCATACCGCCCGACGGCGGCCCCAACGGACCCGCCCGCCGCGGTCCCGCGCCCGCCGCCGCGCCCGCCCCCGGGCGCGCGCCCGCGTCCGCTCCTCGGCCGGTGGCGCCGCAGGGCAGGCGCAAGATGGTCATGTTCGTGGCCGGTGTCGTGGGCGCCCTGCTGGTGATAGCCGCGGCCGTCCTGCTGACCGACCTCGGCGGCGACGACGGCCCCGCCAAGAACGTCGCGCAGTCGCCGACGGCCACCCCCAGCACGAGCGCCTCCAAGGCACTGCCCGCGGGAGTGAAGTGCAGCGGCGACGACTGCACGGGCCAGGACCCGGAGGCCATGGGCTGCGGTGGCGAGTACGCCACCACGACCTCCTCCGCGACCGTCGGCACCACGAAGGTCGAGGTCCGCTACAGCAAGACGTGCGGGGCCGCCTGGGCCCGCATCTCCCAGGCGGTGGCGGGTGACACGGTCACCATCAGCGCGGGCGGCGAGACGCAGAACGGCGCGGTGAAGATCGACAAGGACGCGTACACGCCGATGGTCGCGGCCGCCGACGGGACCGAGCCGAAGGCGTGCGCCACGCTGGCGAGCGGCACCAAGGGCTGCACGGAGCAGCAGTGAGCCGCGACACAAGGGGGCGGGGGTTGGCGGGGGCCCGGGTCGGATAGCCTGACCGCTGGATATCTCTTCACGTCGAGACACCGATCGATCAACAGGGGATGTCCAGCATCAGGGGCAGGGACCCCCACCGCCAGCTGTCTTACGGAGATCGCCATGACCCGCACTCCCGTGAATGTCACCGTGACCGGCGCGGCCGGCCAGATCGGTTACGCGCTGCTCTTCCGCATCGCCTCCGGCCACCTGCTCGGCGCGGACGTGCCGGTCAAGCTGCGCCTCCTGGAGATCCCGCAGGGCCTCAAGGCCGCCGAGGGCACCGCC
This sequence comes from Streptomyces sp. NPDC041796, assembly GCF_055590785.1. Taxonomy (NCBI): domain Bacteria; kingdom Bacillati; phylum Actinomycetota; class Actinomycetes; order Kitasatosporales; family Streptomycetaceae; genus Streptomyces; species Streptomyces sp. NPDC041796. The sequence goes on along the minus strand of NZ_JBVJAH010000013.1, from coordinate 199,933 downwards.
ATGGAGCTCGACGACTGCGCCTTCCCGCTGCTGCGCGGCATCGAGATCACCGACGACCCGAACGTCGCCTTCGACGGCGCCAACGTCGCCCTCCTCGTCGGCGCCCGCCCGCGCACCAAGGGCATGGAGCGCGGTGACCTGCTGGAGGCCAACGGCGGCATCTTCAAGCCGCAGGGCAAGGCCATCAACGACAACGCCGCGGACGACATCAAGGTCCTCGTCGTCGGCAACCCGGCCAACACCAACGCGCTCATCGCGCAGGCCGCGGCCCCGGACGTACCGGCCGAGCGCTTCACCGCGATGACCCGCCTGGACCACAACCGGGCCATCTCGCAGCTGGCGAAGAAGACCGGCGCCCCGGTCACCGACATCAAGCGGCTCACCATCTGGGGCAACCACTCGGCGACCCAGTACCCGGACATCTTCCACGCGGAGATCGCCGGCAAGAACGCCGCCGAGGTCGTGGGCGACCAGCAGTGGCTGGCCGACGACTTCATCCCGACCGTCGCCAAGCGCGGCGCGGCGATCATCGAGGCCCGTGGCGCCTCCTCGGCCGCCTCCGCCGCGAACGCCGCGATCGACCACGTCCACACCTGGGTGAACGGCACCGCCGAGGGCGACTGGACCTCCATGGGCATCCCGTCGGACGGCTCCTACGGCGTCCCGGAGGGCCTGATCTCCTCCTTCCCGGTCACCTGCAAGGACGGCAAGTACGAGATCGTCCAGGGCCTGGACATCAACGAGTTCTCGCGCACCCGCATCGACGCCTCGGTCGCGGAGCTCGCCGAGGAGCGGGACGCGGTCCGCGGTCTCGGCCTGATCTGACCCGTACGGCGTACCAGCCGTACGGCGCACCACCCGTACGGCGTACGGAACTCACCGCCCCCGGTAGCTCTCCCGCTGCCGGGGGCGCGGTGTTTCCGGGGCGGCCGGGGTGCCGACGTACGGCCGCCGGAGCCGCAGGAACGGCAGTTCGATGGCGTGGTACGTCACGAACGACACCGCGACCGTGAGCGGGAGGGCCACCAGCAGCGTGACGGCGAAGGCGGCCCACACCGGCGGCAGGCCGCCGGGGAACCACCCCCACTCGCCGATCACCGTCAGCACCATGAAGTGCGTCAGGTACACCGAGAAGCTGACCTCCCCGAGCCGGGCGAGGGCCCGCGAGAAGGCGCCGGCGGCAGGGCCGTTCGCCACGTACGCCACGACCACCAGTGCCCACACCGCACCCTCCGCCGCACTCCAGGCCAGCTTCAGCGGGCTGTTGGAGACGAACCCGTGGACCTGGTTGAACGACCACAGCAGGCCCACCGTCAGGGCCAGGGCGACGGGCGGCAGCCACCGGGCCCGCAGCCGGTCCCTGTGGTGCACGTACACCCAGGCGGCGAGCATCCCCAGCAGGAACTGGTCGATCCGCCCGGCCAGGCCCAGGTAGAGCGACGCCGTGTGGGGTTCGGTCGCCGGACTGCTGAACCACACCAGCGCCCGCAGCAGTGACACCGCCGCCAGCAGCCGCAGCAGGGCGCCGGGCCCGCGCTCGCCGAGGAGCCGGTTGAGCAGCGGGAAGACCAGGTAGAACTGCATCTCCACGCACAGCGTCCAGAAGACGCCCCCGTACGGCTGCGCGGGCGTCGCGAACGTCAGGATGCGCACCAGGTCCTGGAAGGTGGGCAGGGCGACCTGGGTGGCCAGCCCCAGTACGGCGACGACGAGGTAGAGCGGGTAGACGCGCAGCAGCCGGTTGGTGAGGAAGCGGCCGTAGCGGACGGGCCTGCCGTACGCGCCGACGGTGAAGATGAAGCCGGACAGGACCATGAACAGCGCCACGCCCGTATGGCCTTCGAAGACGAGCGTGGCGGCCGGGTTCGACGAGTAGAGCCAGTCCGTCGCGGGGACGAAGCGGCGGCCCTCGATGCGCGCGCTCAGCAACTGGCACCCGTGGTACAGGACGACGAGCACGGCGGCGGCAGCCCGCAGGTGGTCGACGGGGGCGAGGTAGACGCGGTCGTCGCTGCTGCGCATGGACGCACCCTAGGTCGGCCCGGCGGCCCCGGCGGGGAGCGACGCCCGCACCGGTCATCCATTCGGATCATTGCGAAAGCGCTATGAGATGTAGTACTTCTTATACATGAGCGAGCAGGTGCACAACAGGCTGGCTGTGGTCCGGGCGGAGCGGAAGGTGTCGCGTCAGGCACTCGCCGACGCCCTGGGCGTCCACTACCAGACGATCGGCTACATCGAGCGGGGTCAGTACAACCCCAGCCTCGACCTGGCGTTGAAGGCGGCCCGTTATTTCGGGCTCCCGGTGGAGGCGCTGTTCTCCCTGGAGCCGTTCCAGCCGCTCACCGAAGAGGTTTACGGGGTAAACGGGAGGAAGCAATGAGCACCACCGCAACGCGCGCCGCGACGCGTCACGACCGGCGGATGTACGAGATCATGAACCGGCGGGACACGCACGCCCTGACCCGGACGGCGGCACGCAGGCGCGCCTGGGTAGCGGCGCACATCGTGCTCACCGCCACCTCGGTGGCGTTCTGGCTCGGCAGCGTCCACCTCGGCACCCTGTGGATGCCGTTCGTCCTGCTGGCCCTGATCCTGCCGTGGTGCGTCGCCATGGGAGCCATCAACGGCGCCACGCGCGGACTTCTGGAGCTGCGCGGCCACATGCTGGACGAGCGCCAGATCGTCGAGCGGGACCGGGTCCGGGCGATCGCCCACCGCATCACCCTCGGGCTGCTCCTCGCCGGGGCGGCCGGAGTGGGGCTCGCCGCGTGGCTCGGCGGGGTCCGCTTCGACGGCGCCCTGCTGTTCCCGGCGCTGTTCGCCCTGCTGGTCACGCACTGGATGCTGCCCGCGTGGGTGGCCTGCCTCCGGGTGCAGGACGACGCGCCCGACGAGGTCGCCTTCGACGACGCCCGCGACTGAGTGCGACGGCGCCGCTACCCCGGACGGGAGTGAGCAAACCCACTTTCGCGCATGCTTTCCGTTCCTCCGGGCAGGGACCCGGGTCGCCGACCACCGTCGGTGACGAGAATCGGGAACGGAAGGCAAACGCGACGTGTCGGACCAACAGACCATCCACGTGGGCGGGGAGTGGCGAGCAGCCGCCACCGGCGCCACACGCGAGATCCTCGACCCCGCCGACGCCACGACCCTCGCGGTCGTCGCGGAGGGCGGGGCCGAGGACACCGACGCCGCGATAGCCGCCGCGCGCACCGCGTTCGACCAGGGCGCCTGGCCGCGCACCCCCGTCGCCGAGCGGGCCGCGCTGCTGCGCCGTGTCGCCGACCTCCTCCAGCGCGACCGCGAGAGCCTCGGCCTGCTGGAGAGCCGTGACGCCGGAAAGACCCTGGAAGAGGGCCGCGTCGACATCGACTGCGTCACCGACGCCTTCCGCTACTTCGCCGACCTCGTCATGAACGAGAGCGGCGGCCGGGTCGTCGACGCCGGATCGCCGGACATCCACAGCGTCGTCGTCCACGAACCCGTCGGCGTCTGCGCGCTGATCACCCCCTGGAACTACCCGCTGCTCCAGGCCAGTTGGAAGATCGCCCCGGCGCTGGCGGCGGGCAACACCTTCGTGATCAAGCCGAGCGAGATCACCCCGCTGACCACCGTCGCCCTCATCCGGCTCCTCGCCGAGGCGGGACTCCCCGACGGCGTCGCCAACCTGGTCACCGGCCCCGGTGACCCCGTCGGTTCCCGGATGTCCGAACACCCCGACGTCGACCTGGTGTCGTTCACCGGCGGACTCGTCAGCGGTACGAAGGTGATGCGCGCCGCCGCCGACAGCGTCAAGAAGGTCGCCCTCGAACTGGGCGGCAAGAACCCCAACGTCGTCTTCGCCGACGCCTGCGCCACCGACGAGGGCTTCGACACCGCCGTCGACCAGGCGCTCAACGCCGCCTTCATCCACAGCGGCCAGGTCTGCTCGGCCGGCTCCCGCCTCATCGTCGAGGAGTCGCTGCGCGAGCGCTTCGTCGCCGAACTGGCCCGCCGCGCCGAGAAGATCCGCATCGGCCGCGGCACCGACAAGGGCGTCGAGTGCGGCCCCCTCGTCTCCGCGCAGCAGCTCGCCCGCACCGAGGAGTACGTCGCCTCCGCCCTCGCCGAGGGCGCCGTCCTGCGCGCCGGCGGCGAACGCCCCACCGGACCCGCCTACGGCGACGGCTACTTCTACCGCCCCACCGTCCTCGACCACTGCCACCGCGGCATGCGTGTCGTGCGGGAGGAGGTCTTCGGCCCGGTCCTCACCGTCGAGACGTTCCGCACCGAGGACGAGGCCGTCGCCCTCGCCAACGACACCGAGTACGGCCTGGCGGGCGGCGTCTGGTCCGCCGACCCCGGCCGCGCCCGGCGCGTCGCCGGACGGCTGCGCCACGGCACCGTCTGGATCAACGACTTCCACCCCTACCTGCCGCAGGCGGAGTGGGGCGGCTTCGGCAAGAGCGGCATCGGCCGCGAACTGGGACCCGCCGGACTGGCCGAGTACCGCGAGACCAAGCACGTCTACCAGAACCTCGCCCCGCGCCCCGTGCGCTGGTTCGCGGGCTGAGGCAGGGGACAGAGGACAACGCACCATGACCGACAACACCGTGTACGACTACGTCATCGTCGGAGGCGGCACCGCCGGAAGCGTCATCGCCCACCGGCTCACCGCGAACCCCGACGTCACCGTCGCCGTCATCGAGGGCGGCCCCTCCGACGTCGACCGCCCCGACGTCCTGACGCTGCGCCGCTGGATGGGCCTGCTCGGCGGCGACCTCGACTACGACTACCCCACCACCGAACAGCCGCGCGGCAACTCCCACATCCGGCACAGCCGCGCCCGCGTGCTCGGCGGCTGCTCCTCGCACAACACCCTCATCTCCTTCAAGCCGCTGCCGTCCGACTGGGACGAGTGGGAGGAGGCCGGTGCCGAGGGCTGGAACGCCGCCTCCATGGACCCGTTCTTCGACAAGCTCCTCAACAACATCGTCTCCGTCGACGAGAAGGACCGGAACGCCATCGCCCGCGACTTCGTCGACGCCGCCCAGGCCGCGCTCGGAGTCCCGTGTGTCGAGGGCTTCAACAGCAAGCCGTTCCACGAGGGCGTCGGGTTCTTCGACCTCGCGTACCACCCGGAGAACAACAAGCGCTCGTCCGCGTCGGTCGCGTACCTCCACCCCATCATGGGCGAACGCCGGAACCTGCACCTGATGCTGGAGACCTGGGCGTACAAGCTGGAGCTCGACGGCACGACGGCGACCGGCGTCCACGTCCGCGCCAAGGACGGCACCGAGCGGCTCGTCACCGCGCGCCGCGAAGTCCTCGTCTGCGCGGGCGCCGTGGACACGCCCCGGCTGCTGCTGCACTCCGGCATCGGCCCCCGCGAGGACCTCGAGAAGCTGGGCATCCCGGTCGTCCACGACCTGCCGGGCGTCGGCGAGAACCTGCTCGACCACCCCGAGTCGGTCATCGTCTGGGAGACGAACGGGCCGATCCCCGAGAACTCGGCCATGGACAGCGACGCGGGCCTCTTCGTGCGCCGCGACCCCGAGTCCAAGGGCCCGGACCTGATGTTCCACTTCTACCAGATCCCGTTCACCGACAATCCCGAGCGGCTCGGCTACCAGCGGCCCGCCCACGGCGTGTCGATGACGCCGAACATACCCAAGCCGCGCAGCCGTGGCCGCCTCTACCTCACCAGCGCGGACCCCGAGGTCAAGCCCGCCCTCGACTTCCGGTACTTCACCGACGAGGACGACTACGACGGCCGCACGCTCGTCGACGGCATCCGCATCGCCCGCGAGATAGCCAAGGCCGAGCCGCTCGCCGGCTGGCTCAAGCGCGAGGTGTGCCCGGGCCCGGACGTGACGGGCGACGAGGAGCTGAGCGAGTACGCCCGCAAGGTCGCACACACCGTCTACCACCCGGCCGGCACCTGCCGCATGGGCGCCGTGGACGACGAGCAGGCCGTCGTGGGACCCGACTTGAAGATCCGCGGGCTCGACGGCATCCGCATCGCCGACGCGTCCGTCTTCCCGACCATGCCCGCCGTCAACCCGATGATCGGGGTGCTGATGGTCGGCGAAAAAGCCGCGGAACTGCTGGGAGGCGGTGCCTGATGAGTACGACCCCGGTCGACACGACCCCCGTCGACGTGACCCCCGTCGACGTACCCCCCACCGACGCGACCCCCGCCGACACGGCCCCCGTCTTCTCCGTCGAAGGCCTGTGGAAGGTCTTCGGCCCCAAGGCCGACCGCGTCCCCGGCTCCGACCTCGCGGAACTCCCCGCCGCCGAACTGCGGGAACGCACCGGCTGCACCGCCGCCGTCCGGGACGTCTCCTTCGACGTCCGCAAGGGTGAGGTCTTCGTCGTCATGGGCCTGTCCGGCTCCGGCAAGTCCACCCTCGTACGCTGCCTGACCCGGCTCATCGAGCCCACCTCCGGCAGCGTCGCCATCGACGGCGAGGACATCCTGTCCATGGACAAGTCCCGGCTGCGCGAACTGCGCCGCCACCGCGCCGCCATGGTCTTCCAGCACTTCGGCCTGCTGCCGCACCGCTCGGTCGTCGACAACGTCGCCTACGGGCTCGAGATCCAGGGCATGGGCCGCGCCGAACGGCGCGCCAAGGCCGCCGAGGTCGTCACCAAGGTCGGCCTGGCCGGCATGGAGGACCGCAAGCCCGGCCAGCTCTCCGGCGGCCAGCAGCAGCGCGTCGGCCTCGCCCGCGCCCTCGCCGTCGACCCCGAAGTCCTGCTGTTCGACGAGCCGTTCAGCGCACTCGACCCGCTGATCCGGCGCGACATGCAGGAGGAGGTCATCCGGCTCCACCGCGAGGAGGGCCGCACGATGATCTTCATCACCCATGACCTCAACGAGGCGCTGCGCCTCGGCGACCGTATCGCGCTGATGCGCGACGGCCGGATCGTGCAGCTCGGCACGCCCGAGGAGATCGTCGGCTCGCCCGCCGACGACTACGTACGCGACTTCGTGCGCGACGTGCCGCGCGAGCAGGTGATGACCGTACGCACCGCCATGCGGCCCCCCTGTGACGCCGACGCCGACTCCGGTCCGGCCGTCGCGCCCGGCGCGACCGTGTCCGAGGCCATCGAGGCGGTCGCCCGCAGCGGCGGGCCCGTGCGGGTCGTCGACGCAGGCCGCTGCGTGGGCGTCGTCGACCACGAGGGCCTGCTGTCGGTCGTTGCGGGCGTCCCCGTGGGGAAGGCGGCGGCATGACCGCGGCTGTGACAGCCCCCGCCCAGCCCCGCCTGCCGGTCGCCGCCCGCCGGTACTGGCCGCTGGCCGCCGTCCTCGTCCTCGCCCCCCTCGGGCTGCTCCTCGCCGGTGGCGGCAGCTGGCCCGCCTCCCTCTCCGTCGACCTGTCGGGACCGCTCGGCTCCGCCAGCGACTGGATCGTCGACAACCGCGACAGCCACCCGCTGTTCCTCTACTTCTTCGGGCACATCAGCAACGCCGTCGTCCTCGCCGTGCGCGGCGTCTACCTGGTGCTGCTCGCCGCCGGCTGGGCCGGCGTCACCGCCGCCGCCGGGCTCGTCGCCTGGCGGGTGGCGGGCCCCCGTCTGGCGCTCACCGCCGTCGCCGCGTTCGCCGTCTGCGGGCTGCTCGGCATGTGGGTGCCCACCATGCAGACCCTCGCCCTCATGGTCGTCGCCGTCGCCGCGTCCGTGGTCCTCGGCGCGGCCCTCGGCCTCGCCGCCGGGCTGTCGGACCGTACGTACCGGGCGCTGCGGCCCGTGCTCGACACCATGCAGGTGCTGCCCGCCTTCGCCTACCTGCTCCCCGTGGTGCTGGTCTTCGGCATCGGCGTCCCGGCGGCCGTCCTCGCGACCGTCGTGTACGCCGCCCCGCCCATGGCCCGCCTCACCGCGCTGGGCCTGCGCGCCGCCGACCCCGGCGTCCTGGAGGCGTCGGCCTCCCTCGGTGCCACGGGCAGGCAGCGGCTGCTCACCGCCCGCCTCCCGCTGGCCCGCAAGGAGCTCCTCCTCGGCGTCAACCAGTCGATCATGATGGCCCTGTCGATGGCGGTCATCGCGTCCGTCATCGGCGCGGGCGGCCTCGGCGACCGCGTCTACCAGGCCCTCGCGTCCGTCGACGTGGGCGCGGCGCTGGCCGCCGGTGTCCCGATCGTGCTGCTCGCCGTGGTCATGGACCGTACGGCCACGGGCGCGCGGACGCGGGACGGTTCGGGACGCGGCCTGCTCGCCGGCGGCGCCGCCGTGGTCGCCGTCGCCGTCACCGGCCGCCTCACCGGCGGACTCACCTGGCCCGGGGCGTGGCACGTCGACATCGCCGAGCCCGTCAACCGGGCCGTCGACTGGATGACCGCCCACCTCTACTCGGGCGTCCCCGTCATCGGCGGCACCGCCGACTGGGCCGCGCACTTCACCGGCTGGGTGCTCGACCCGGTACGGGACGGCCTCCAGGCCCTGCCCTGGTGGGCGCTGCTGCTGCTCGTCGGCGCCCTCGCACTGCTCGTCGGCACGTGGCGCACCGCGCTGACGGCCGTCGCCGCGCTGGCCGCCATCGGTGTCCTGGGCGTGTGGGACGCGTCGCTCGACACCCTCTCCCAAGTGCTGGCCGCCGTGGCCGTCACGCTGGTGCTCGGCTTCGGCATCGCGGTGGGCGCCGCGCGCAGCGCCCGTGTGGAGCGGATGCTGCGCCCCGTCCTGGACGTGTTCCAGACCATGCCGCAGTTCGTGTACCTGATCCCGGTGGTCGCCCTGTTCGGCGTGGGCCGCGCCCCGGCGGTCGCCGCCGCCGTGGTGTACGCCCTGCCCGCCGTCGTCCGCATCACCACCCAGGGCCTGCGCGGCGTCGACCCGGTCGCGCTGGAGTCCGCCCGCTCGCTGGGCGCCAGCGGCTGGCAGCAACTACGCCAGGTCCAGCTCCCGCTGGCCCGTCCGGCGCTGCTGCTGGCCGTCAACCAGGCGGTCGTCCTCGTCCTCGCCGTCGTCATCATCGGCGGCCTGGTGGGCGGTGGCGCACTCGGTTACGACGTGGTCTTCGGCCTCGCCCAGGGCGACCTGGCGACGGGCCTGGTCGCGGGCGCCGCGATCGTCTGCCTGGGCCTGATGCTCGACCGGGTCACCCAGCCGACCCGAAAGGAGGCCCGGCATGCGTAAACGCATCATGGCGCCGCTGATCGCCGCCCTGACCCTGCTTCCCCTGACCGCCTGCGGCGCGGCCGACATGACCAAGCAGGCGTCCCCGTACGCCGCCGCGCAGGGCGCGAAGACGGTGACCCTGTCGGTGCAGTCGTGGGTGGGCGCCCAGGCGAACGTCGCCGTGGCGAAGTACCTGCTGGAACACGAGCTGGGCTACCGCGTCGACACCGTCCAGGTCGACGAGGTGCCCGCCTGGGACGCCCTCAGCCAGGGCCGGGTGGACGCCCTCCTGGAGGACTGGGGCCACCCGGAGCAGGAACAGCGGTACGTCAAGGACAAGAAGACCATCGCGCCCGGCGGCGAACTGGGCGTCACCGGCCACATCGGCTGGTTCGTCCCCACGTACTTCGCCAAGGCCCACCCGGACGTCACCGACTGGAAGAACCTCAACAAGTACGCCGACCAGCTCCGCACGGCGGAGAGCGGCGGCAAGGGCCAGTTGCTGGACGGCTCCCCGTCGTACATCACGAACGACAAGGCGCTGGTGAAGAACCTCGGCCTGGACTACAAGGTCGTCTTCGCGGGCTCCGAGGCGGCGCAGATCACCCAGATCAAGCAGTTCGCCAAGGAGAAGAAGCCCTTCCTGACGTACTGGTACAAGCCGCAGTGGCTGTTCGAGAAGGTGCCGATGACGGAGGTGAAGCTGCCCGCGTACAAGGAGGGCTGCGACGCCGACCCGGAGAAGGTCGCCTGTGCCTACCCCCACACCCCGCTCCAGAAGTTCCTGAACGCCGACTTCGCCAAGAAGGGCGGGAAGGCGGCCGCCTTCCTGAAGAACTTCCGCTGGACGACGGAGGCGCAGAACGACGTGGCGCTGATGATCGCCGAGCAGAAGCTCTCGCCGGAGGCGGCGGCGAAGAAGTGGGTCGAGGAGAACGAGCCGACCTGGCGGGCGTGGCTGCCGTAGCCGCTCACGCGGGGCCCGGCGGAGCCGGGACCCGCGGACGGGCTCCCTCGCAGGAGCCCGTCCCGGCGTCGCCCCCTGTGGGCGCCGCCGCAGGCGCGGTGCGGGGTGCCAACGGCGGCGGCGCGCGGCCGCCGGCCCCTTCGTGGGCGCCGGCCCCGGTGCCGCCCCGGGGCCCTGGCGCGGTGACGCCCGCCGGGGCGGGGGCGCCGTATGGCGGAGGCGGGGATGCCGTATGGCCGGGGCGGCTACCGCAGGAGCCACTTCCTGGTGAGCTGCAGCACCTCGGCACGGCTGCGGGCGCCGTGGTCGGCGGCGATGAAGTGGTTGCCGATCCGCAGCGAGAAGGTGATCAGGCAGCGCGCCTCGACGTCGTCCTCGTCGGGGCAGAAGGCGCCGAACAGCGCGCGCAGGTAGTCCATGCGCCGGTTGTCGACGCGGCGCAGGCGCTCGGCTACGTCCTCGTCGCGCCGGGCCCAGTCGCGGATAGCCAGTTCGGCGGTGGTGCCCGTCATCGGGCTGTCGCCCGACCCGGTGATCGTGAACAGCCGTCCCAGCTTGGCCCTGGCGTCCCCGCCGCCGCTCTCCACCCGTTCGATCACGTTCTCGGTGACCTCGCGCTCCCAGGTGTCGAGGATCTCGGTGAGCAGCGCGCCCCGGTTGCGGAAGTACCCGTAGAAGCCACCCTTGCTGACGCCCAGGGCCGTCGCCAGCGCCTCGATGCGGACCGCTTCGGGGCCGCCGGCGGACAGCGCCCGGAGGCCCTCCTCGATCCACTTGCCGCGCGGGGTGCGGGCGGTGGCCATGGTGTGTCTCCCCTCACGTCCCCCCAAAATCTATACGGGGGCGTATAGATGGGGCTAGCCTTGATCTATACGCCATCGTATAGACAGGGGTCCCCGCATGAGGCTGCCCACGACCGCACACACCACCCGTCCCTGGCGGATCCACGAGATCGCCGGTGACTTCGACGTCGAGGACGTGTGGGCGCTGCCCACGCCGGGCGGGCCCGACGACCTCCCGTACCTGGTGCGCCAGATCACCGAGGGCGCCGGGGACGGGACGACCATCTCCTCGCCCGTGTACCGCGGGCTCTTCGCGCTCCGCTGGAAGCTCGGCAAGCTCTTCGGCTGGGACAAGCCCGACGACGGTCTCGGCACCCGGGTGGGGACGCTGCGCGACCGGCTGCCGGCCGACCTGCTCGAGGCACCCCGGGGACCCGACCCGCGTTCCGTCCCGTTCCGGTCCGTCTACCAGCTGCACGACGAGTGGGCGGCCGAGCTCGCCAACCGGACCGTGCACGCGGTGATGCACATCGGCTGGGTCCCCGCCGAGGACGGCGGCCACCGCGGCCAGATGGCCGTCCTGGTCAAGCCGAACGGGTTCTTCGGCAGCCTCTACATGGCCGGCATCAAGCCCTTCCGGTACGTCGGGGTGTACCCGGCGCTGTTCCGGGCGATGGGCCGCCAGTGGCAGGCGACCGCCGGGGAGCGGAACACGGACTGACCCGGGGCCGGGGGCGGTCGTTCAGCCGAGGTCGTCGAACATCGACAGCAGGGCCTGCTCGTCCGGCTCCGGGGCGGGCCGGCCGGTGTGCGGCACCTGCTCGGCCCAGACCGTCTTGCCCTGGGGCATGAAGCGGGCGCCCCAGCTCTTGGTGAACTGGGCCACCAGGAACAGGCCCCGCCCGCCCTCCTCGGTGGTGGCCGCGCGGCGGATGCGCGGGGAGGTGTTGCTGCGGTCGGAGACCTCGCAGATCAGCGAACCGTTGCGCAGCAGCCTCAGGTTCACCGGGCCGCTGCCGCCGTACCGCACCGCGTTGGTGAACAGTTCGCTGACCACCAGGCCGGTGCTGAAGTCCAGCTCCGTCAGACCCCACTCGGCGAGCTGGTGGTGCGTCAGCTCACGGGCCCTCGCCACCATCGAGGGGTCGGAGGGCAGCTCCCACGACGCCACCCGGTCGTCCGGCAGGGCGTGCACGCGGGCCAGGAGGAGCGCCACGTCGTCGCGCGGGCCGTCGGGCAACAGGGTGCCCGTGACCCGGTCGCAGATGTGCTCCAGTGACGCTTCGGCCCCGGTGAGCGAAGCAAGGAGCTGAGCGGTGCGGGCGTCGGTGTCGGTGCCGCCGAGACCGCGGCTCTCCTTGAGCAGGCCGTCGGTGTAGAGCGCCAGCAGGCTGCCCTCCGGAAGGTCCACACCGGCCGACTCGTACGGCTGGACCCCGCCGAGCCCGAGCGGCGGGGCGGCCGGCAGGTCGAGCAGCCGGGGCGGACCGTCCGGCGGCAGCACCGCGGGCGGCGGGTGACCGGCCCTGGCGGCCGTGCACCGGCAGGAGACCGGGTCGTACACGGCGTACAGGCAGGTCGCCGCGGTCGCCGGGTCCTCCTCGTCGGTGGGCCCCCGGCTGACCAGGTCGTCCAGGTGGGTCAGCACCTCCTCGGGCGGCAGGTCCAGGGCAGCCAGGGTGTGCACCGCCGTGCGCAGCCGGCCCATGGTGGCCGCCGCCTGGAGCCCCTGCCCGGCGACATCCCCGACGACCAGGGCCACGCGCATCCCGGACAGCGGGATCGCGTCGAACCAGTCCCCGCCCACACCCGCCCTGGCATCGGCCGGCAGGTAACGGGACGCGAGGTCGGCGGCGGTCAGCCGGGGCATGTCGCGCGGCAGCAGGCTCCGCTGGAGGGTCAGGGAGGAATGGTGCTCACGGCTGTAGCGGCGGGCGTTGTCCAGGCTGACGGCGGTACGGGCCGCCAGCTCGCCCGCGAGCGCCAGATCGTCCTGCTCGTACGGTCGGGTCCGACCGCGCCGGTAGAACCCCGCCAGGCCCAGGACGGCGCCCCGGGCGCACAGCGGGGCACCCAGGTAGGAGTGCGCGCCCTCGCCGAGCAGGTCCACGGGGTGCTCCACGGCGGGCGGGGGCCCGGCCGGGGAGCCGGTCAGCACCGCGTCCGTCACCGGCCGCCCGGTGGCGAGCGCCCGGGCCTGCGCGCTTCCGGACGGGTAGGTCACCGCCTCGTCGACACCGCCGGCCCGCACGCCGCGCGAGTCCTCGCCCGCCCAGGCCGCCACCTGGCGCAGCGCCGCGCCCGTGCCCGGCCGCCCCGCCGGGGGTTCCTCGCCCGCGAGGGCGCCCTCCACCAGGTCGACCACGACGAGGTCGGCGAACCGCGGCACGGCGATCTCCGCAAGCTCCTCGGCGGTGCGCCGCATGTCCAGGGTGGTGCCGACGCGGACGCCCGCCTCGTTGAGCAGCGACAACCGCCCGCGCGCCTCGGCGGCCAGGCGGCCGACGCCCGGCTCGCCCACCAGCAGCAGCCACGCGTCGGTGCGGTCGCCGACGGCGTCCGTGGGGCCCGACGCACCCGACGCGTCGGGCGGGCCGCCGAGCAGCGGGACGTCCCGGCCGTCCGGGGCGGTTGTGGTGGCCCCCGTACCGTCGCCGGCGTCGCCGCCACCGCCACCACGGGTGTCCGCGAAGCTGACCTCGACCGCCGCGCCCTCCGCGTCACCGTGGTGCAGCTCCTGGCGGCGCAGGGTCGCCACGCGGCCACCCGCCAGCGGGACCTCGGCGAACGCCTCGCCGGGGGAGCCGATCAGCTCGATGGCGCTCTCCAGCAGCGCCAGCCGCTCCTCCGGGGCAAGCCGGGGGGCCGCCGCGCCGAGGGGCGCGAGCTCGCCCGAGTCGAGGTGGAGCCGGGCGTGCTCGCCGCGCCTGCGGGCGTGGAGGAAGGAGCTCATCAGGTTGCGCTCCCTGGCCGTGCTCAGGTCCAGCAGGCGCTCCGCGATGCGGTCGGTGGCGTCCTGGAGGGCCACCGCCATCCCCGGCTCGGCCAGCTCCCTGGGTACGGAGAGGTTGACCGCGCCCTGCACGGTGCCGCCCACCGGGTCGCGCACCGGGGCGGCCATGCAGGTCAGCTCCTTGAGGTTGTGGAGGAAGTGCTCGTGCCCGACGACCATGAAGGGTGCCCTGGTGCTCAGCACCATGCTGACGCTGCTCGTGCCCATGAACCGCTCGTCGACATTGGCGCCCGGCACCAGGGAGGCGGCGTCCATCAGCTCCAGCCCCACCGGGTCGCCCCGCCGGTCCACGATGTTCGCCTGGGCGTCGGCCAGCGTCACGGTGACGGGCAGGCCCGAGAACCGCTCGCACAGCTGGTCCAGCACCGGCGCGGCGGCCCTGATGAGCCGGGAATCCGGATCGCGGTCGCTCCCGACCGGCAAGGTGGCACCCTCGGTGTCGATCCCGAGGGACCGCGAGCGCCGCCAGGAGGCAAGGATCTCCGGACGCACTCCGCCGTCGGGCGGCCTCTGCTCACCGCGATCATCCACAAACCCAGGATAATCGGGCAATGCGGACGTCAGCTCGCCGCGAGCGTCTCCGGGTCGATGACCTTGGTGTTCTGCGCGGCGGCGACCCGCCAGACGCCGTCGTCCTTGGCCAGCACGTACAGCGGCGTGCCGGGCACGGCGTCGGGATTCCCGGCCACCAGCGCGGCCGGGTCCGCCTGCCCGCGGAACACCTCGTCCAGCCGCTTCCCGTCCCGGGTGACCGGGCGCTGCCGGACCTTGACCGCGGCGACGTCCGGGCGGACGAACAGGATGTGCTCGACCTCGTAGGTGGCGGTCACGTCGTGGTCGATCGTGCCGGGGAGGACCGCGTGCGTGAAAGCGCTGATCTCCTCGAAACCGGTCAGCCGCTTCCCGTGCGCCGTGGTCCAGAACGCGTCCTCGCGGAAACCGCTCATGAAGGCGTCGGGAAGGGCGTTCTGCTGCGCGTGCTGGACGCCGGCGACGAACGCGACGATGGCGTCCACGTCGGCCTGCGGGACGGCGACTCCGGTGACCTGGGGGCTCATGACGTCTCTCCTGACAAGTGCGCGGGCTTGGTTGCACGCTCCAGCCTGCGACCTCAACCTCGGTCGAGGTCAAGCCGGTTCGGGATCACGGCCGACGGTCCGGTTCGGGATCAGGGGCCGACGGCCCGAGTTCGGGATCAGGGGCCGACGGTCCCGTCGACGCCCTCGCGGAGGAAGTCCGCGTGTCCGTTGTGGCGCGCGTACTCGTGGATCAGGTGCAGCATGACGTGCCGCAGGGACACATCGACGTTCCAACGGGCGTTGTGGCCCGTGACGTCGAGCGACGGGGCGGACTCCTCGATCCGGCGGGCGTGTTCGACCTCCGCCTCCCAGGCGGCGAACGCCTCCGACCGGGTCGACCCCGTCGGGTCGTACGCCACCTGGTAGTCGTCGGTCGTCGACCACACCAGCGGGACGTCCTCGCCGTTGATGGTCCGGCGGAACCAGGCGCGCTCCACCTCCGCCATGTGCCGCACCAGGCCGAGGAGGGAGAGCGTCGACGGGGGCATGGAACGGCACCGCAGGTCCTCGTCCGCGAGGCCCTCGCACTTCATGGCCAGCGTGGCGCGGTGGTAGTTCAGGAAGGCGCGGAGCATCTCGCGCTCGTCACCGACCAGAGGGGGGTCGATGCGTTCGGTCGTCACGAGAAGGTCCCTTCGAAGTGCCCGGCGTCCATACGTGGTTGGCCCCAGGATGGATCACCGCGCCCGCGCGGCCCAGCGGATATCGGCCGCCGTCCGCCGCGGACGGGCCGGATACCGGTGGCCCCGGCGGGGCGTACCCGTCTAGGGTCACCGTCATGGCGATCATGGGGGCACACGACATCGACGAAGCGGTCGAGGTCACCGCCCGCGCGCTGCGCGGCGTGGCGGACCGGGACTGGTCCGGGCCGGCGGCCGGGCTGGAGTGGAGCTGCCACGACACGGCCGTCCACATCGCCGACGACTTCACCGGCTACGCCACCCAGCTGACCGGCCGCGCCACCGACTCCTACGCCCCCTTCGAGATCACGGCCGCGCCGGGCACCACCCCCACCGGACTGGTCCGCGTCATCGAGGCCACCGGCGGGCTCCTGTCCGCCGCCGTCCGCACCACGCCCCACGACGTGCGCGCCTGGCACCCCTCCGGCATGGCCGGGGCGGACGGCTTCGCGGCGATGGGCGTCGTCGAGGTGCTCCTGCACACGTACGACATCCTCGGCGCCCTCGACGCCCCCGGCTGGCGGCCGCCCGACCACCTGAGCGCCCGCGTCCTGGACCGCCTCTTCCCGCACGTCCCGCGCACCGAGGACCCGTGGCGGACCCTGCTGTGGGCCACAGGTCGCGCCGACCTGGACGACGCGGCGAAGCCGGTGGCCTGGCGCTGGTACAACGACCCGGTCCGGGCGGACAGACTCCTGCTGTGCGAGGTGTCCCCGAACGTGGGCGCCGACCTCCACGGCGGCGGCAACGGCGGATTCACCTGGGCGGACGGCGGCCCGCCGGAGGGCACCCGGATCGCCGGCCGGCTGGTGGCCGAGGCGCGCGAGGCGGGGACCTACCGCCCCGGCTGGGGCCCCTACGCCATCGTCCGCGCCTCCGACCGCCGCGCGCTCGGCGCCATCGGCTTCCACGCCGCCCCGGACGCCGACGGCCGCGCCGAGATCGGCTACGACCTGGTGGAGGGCGCCCGCGGGAACGGCTACGCCACCGAGGCCCTGCGCGCCCTCGCCGACTGGGCGTTCGCCCGGCCGGAGACCGGCGTGCTGCGCGCCGTCGTCGACCACGGCAACGACCCGTCGCACGGGGTCGTCACCCGTGCCGGATTCACCAGGGTCGCCGAGGACGCGGACCGTGCCGTCTACGAACTGCGCCGCACCTGACCGGCGATGTCCCGCACGGCCGCCATCGCGCGGTGCATCAGCCCCGGGCCGAACGTGACACGGGTGGCGCCCAGCCGCCCCAGCTCCCGGACGGACGGACCGCCGGGCAGGTGCGCCACGTTGAGGGGCCCCTCGATCCGGGAGCGCAGCAGCGGCAGGTGCTCCGGCGGGACGCCGATGGGGTACACGCAGTCCGCCCCCGCCCCGACGTACAGCCGCGCCCGGGCGATCGCCTCCTCCGGGTCGGCGACGCCCCGCAGGAAGCTGTCCACCCGGGCGTTCACGAACAGCGCGCCGCCCGCGGCCTCCCGCACCTGAGCCAGCCGGTCGGCGTGCGCCCGCGGGTCCAGCAGCACGCCGCCCCGGGAGTCCTCCAGGTTCACACCGACCGCGCCGGCCTCCAGGACCCGGTCGACCAACTCCTCGGCCGCGAGGCCGTAACCGCCCTCCACGTCCGCCGTCACCGGCACGGACACCGACCGGGTGATCCGGGCGACGGCCGCGAACATCTCGTCCGCGGGCGTCGCCCCGTCCTCGTACCCCAGCGACGCCGCCACCGCCGCGGACGGTGTGGCGAGGGCCGGGAAGCCCGCCTCCTCGAAGGCGCGGGCGCTCGCCGCGTCCCACGGGCCGGGCAGGACCAGGGGGCCCCGCCCGGGGTCGCGGCCGTGGTGCAGGGCGCGCAGCACCCCGACGGCACCGGTCACTTGGCCGACCCGCCGAACTGCCCCGGCGTGTAGTGGCCCGGCACCAGCCGGCACGTGACGGCGAACCGGTTCCAGGCGTTGATGACGGTGATCGCGGCGATCAACTGGGCCAGTTCCTTCTCGTCGAACTGCTTCGCCGCCTTCTCGTACACCTCGTCCGGGACGAAACCGTCCGTCAGGACCGTGACCGCCTCCGTCAGTTCAATCGCCGCCAGCTCCCTCTCGGTGTAGAAGTGGCGCGACTCCTCCCAGGCGCTGAGCTGGATGATCCGCTCGGCCGACTCACCGGCCGCCAGCGCGTCCTTGGTGTGCATGTCCAGGCAGTACGCGCAGTGGTTGAGCTGCGAGGCGCGGATCTTGACCAGCTCCAGGAGCACCGGGTCGACGCCCTGCCGTGCGGCGGCGTCCAGCCGGATCATGGCCTTGAACACCTCGGGCGCGTGCTCGGTCCAGGAGAGGCGGGGGGTGTGCTCGGTCGTCTGCGTCTCTGTCGTCATGGGTACGACCGTACGGGGAGTGTGGCGCACCGGTATGGTCCACTTCCATGACGGATTCCTGGGCCACTTTCGGGGCGGACCTCCATCTGGAACTGCGGGGCACCGGGCTGCGGTCGGGGCTGATGGAGGCGCTGCGGGAGGCCGTTCGGACCGGGCGGCTGGCGCCCGGGACGCGGTTGCCGTCCTCCCGGTCGCTCGCCGCCGACCTGGGCGTCGCCCGCAACACGGTCGCCGACGCGTACGCCGAGCTGGTCGCCGAGGGCTGGCTCACCGCCCGGCAGGGCTCCGGTACGCGGGTGGCCCGGCGCGCGGCCCCCCGCCCCGGCCCGGCCGCCGGGCACCGCGCCCCAGCGCGCGGGGGTGCGCCGACCGCCCCGGTGCCGCCCCGGCGCCCTCCGGTACGCCGCCCTCCCACGCACACCCTGTACCCCGGCTCGCCCGACCTCGGGTCCTTCCCGCGCGCCGAGTGGCTCAGGGCGGCCCGCCGCGCCCTGACGTCCGCCCCGCACGAGGCACTCGGCTACGGCGGACCACACGGCCGCATCGAGCTGCGCACCGTCCTCGCCGACTACCTGGCACGCGCCAGAGGCGTGTACGCCGACCCTGACCGCATCGTCGTCTGCTCCGGTTTCGTCCACGGCCTGCGGCTGATGGCGCAGGTGCTGCGGGGCCGCAGGGTGCGGGACGTGGCCGTCGAGTCGTACGGGCTCGACATCCACTGGAACCTGCTCGCCGAGGCGGGCCTGCGTACGCCCGCGCTGCCCTTCGACGAACACGGCACCCGTACCGGCGAGTTGGACCGCCGGGGCGCGGTGCTCATCACGCCCGCGCACCAGTTCCCGCTCGGGGGCGCCCTGCCGCCGGACCGGCGCGCCGCCGCCGTCGACTGGGCGCGGCGGACGGGCGCGCTGATCCTGGAGGACGACTACGACGGCGAGTTCCGCTACGACCGCCAGCCGGTCGGCGCCCTCCAGGGCCTCGACCCTGAGAGGGTCGTCTACCTCGGTACGGCGAGCAAGTCCCTGACGCCCGGACTGCGGCTCGGGTGGATGGTCCTGCCGGAGGGCCTGGTGGGCGACGTGCTGGCGGCGAAGGGCCACTCCGAGTGGGTGTCGAGCGCGCTGGACCAGCTGACGCTGGCGGAGTTCATCCGCTCGGGCGCCTACGACCGGCACGTACGGGGCATGCGGCTGCGCTACCGCCGGCGGCGCGACCAGCTCGTGGCCGCGCTCGCCGAACGGGCGCCGGCCATCCGCGTGAGCGGCATCGCGGCCGGGCTCCACGCCGTACTGGAGCTCCCGCCCGGGACCGAACGGTCCGTGGTCCAGGCCGCGTCCTGGCAGGGCCTGGCCGTCCAGGGCTTGGACGGCTTCCGCCACCCGGACGCACCGCCCGGCCGCGACGCCCTGGTGGTCGGCTACGCCACCCCCACGGACAGCGCCTGGTCCGGCGCCCTGGACGCCCTCTGCCGCGCCCTCCCGTGACGGTACCGGCGGGCCGCCCCTCTCACGCCCCGGGAGGCGCTCTTCTCACCGCCCGGGAGCCGCTCTTGTCACCCGCCCCGGGCGGCGCCGCGTTCATGCCCCGGCGGGCCCCTGTTCATGCCCCGGCGGGCCCCTCTCACCGCCCCGGGCGGCGCCGTGCTCTCACCGCCGTGGGCGGTGCTTCACCGCCCGGGGCGGCGCCGTGCTCACCGCAGGACCTGGCGCAGTTGTTCCAGGCCCCAGTCCAGGTCTTCCTTGCTGATCACCAGGGGCGGGGCGATCCGGATCGTCGAGCCGTGGGTGTCCTTCACCAGGACCCCGCGATCCATCAGCTTCTCCGAGATCTCCCGGCCCGTGCCCAGGGTCGGCACGATGTCCACGCCCGCCCACAGGCCGCGTCCGCGCACCGCCTCCACGGCACCTCCGCCGACCATGAGCCCCAGCTCGTGGTGGAGGTGGTCGCCCAGCTCGGCCGCCCGCTGCTGGTACTCGCCGGTGCGCAGCATCGCCAGTACCTCCAGCGCCACCGCGCAGGCCAGCGGGTTGCCGCCGAACGTCGACCCGTGCTCGCCCGGCCGGTGGACACCGAGCACCGCCGCGCTCGACACGACGGCCGACACCGGGACGACCCCGCCGCCGAGCGCCTTGCCCAGCACGTACATGTCCGGGACCACGCCCTCGTGTTCGCACGCGAACGTGCGGCCCGTGCGGCCCAGGCCCGACTGGATCTCGTCCGCGATGAACAGCACGTCCCGCTGCCGGGTCAGCTCCCGGACCGCCGGCAGATACCCGGCCGGCGGCACCAGCACCCCCGCCTCGCCCTGGATCGGTTCCAGCAGCACGGCCACGGTGTTGTCGGTCATGGCCAGGTCCAGCGCCGCGAGGTCCCCGTACGGCACGATCTCGAACCCCGGCGTGTACGGGCCGTAGTCCGCCCGCGCCTCGGGGTCGGTGGAGAAGCTGACGATCGTGGTCGTCCGGCCGTGGAAGTTGTCCGCCGCCACGATGATCTTCGCCATGCCGTCCGGCACGCCCTTGACGCGGTACCCCCACTTGCGGGCGGTCTTCACGGCGGTCTCCACCGCCTCCGCCCCGGTGTTCATCGGCAGCACCATCTCCATGCCGCAGAACTCGGCCAACTGCGCGCAGAAGTCCGCGAACCGGTCGTGGTGGAACGCCCGCGACGTCAGCGTCACCCGATCCAACTGCGCCTTCGCCGCCTCGATCAGCCGCCGGTTGCCGTGGCCGAAGTTGAGCGCCGAGTAACCGGCGAGCATGTCGAGATAGCGGCGCCCTTCGACATCGGTCATCCAGGCACCGTCCGCCGACGAGACGACGACGGGCAACGGGTGGTAGTTGTGCGCGCTGTGCGCCTCCGCGGAAGCGATCGCCTCTTGTGTTCTCGACACGGGGTCTCCGTTCGTCCTGCGGCGTGGGGCGGTGGTGGCGCCCCTTTCTATCGTCGCTCGCCATGCGGACGAAGAAACCTCGCTGAGGGTGTGGCGGCTAGGGTGGGTGGTACGCGCGGCGACTGGCGTACGGGGAAGCGACCCCGGGGGAGCCGTGCGCGGCAGACCACACGAGGGTGCCGCCCGCCTGGGCACCCGGAGACCTTCGTCCGTGCTGCCGGCCCCCTGGAGGACGCCATGACCAGCCCCGCCCTTCCCGCGCACCACCCGGCCCTCGTCGCCACCGACCCCGAACTCGCCGCGCTCGTCGGCGCGGAGGAGCGGCTCCAGGCCGACACCCTGCGCCTGATCCCCAGCGAGAACTACGTCTCGCGGGCCGTCCTGGAGGCATCCGGCACCGTCCTGCAGAACAAGTACAGCGAGGGCTACGCGGGCCGGCGCTACTACGAGGGCCAGCAGATCATCGACCAGGTGGAGCGGCTCGCCGTCGGCCGGGCCAAGTCGCTCTTCGGCGTCGACCACGCCAACGTCCAGCCCTACTCCGGCTCCCCGGCCAACCTCGCCGTCTACCTCGCCTTCGCCCAGCCCGGCGACACCGTGATGGGCATGGCCCTCCCGATGGGCGGTCACCTCACCCACGGCTGGGGCGTCTCGGCGACCGGCACCTGGTTCCGCGGCGTCCAGTACGGCGTACGCCAGGACACCGGGCTCATCGACTTCGACGAGGTGCGCGACCTCGCCCTCAAGGAGCGCCCGAAGGTCATCTTCTGCGGTGGCACCGCCCTGCCCCGGACCATCGACTTCGCCGCCTTCGCGGAGATCGCCCGTGAGGCGGGTGCCGTCCTGGTCGCCGACGTGGCCCACATCGCCGGTCTGATCGCGGGCGGCGCCCACCCGTCGCCGGTGCCGCACGCGGACGTGATCTCCACGACCACCCACAAGACCCTGCGCGGGCCGCGCGGCGCGATGCTCATGTGCCGCGAGGAGCACGCCAAGGCCGTCGACAAGGCGGTCTTCCCCGGACTCCAGGGCGGCCCCCACAACCAGACCACCGCCGCCATCGCGGTCGCCCTCCACGAGGCGTCGCAGCCGTCCTTCCGCACCTACGCGCACGCGGTCGTCGCCAACGCCAGGGCCCTCGCCGACGAGCTCCTCGCCCGCGGTTTCGACCTGGTCTCCGGCGGTACGGACAACCACCTGATCCTGATGGACCTCACCCCGAAGGACGTCCCCGGCAAGGTCGCCGCCAAGGCCCTGGACCGGGCGGGCATCGTCGTGAACTACAACACGGTGCCCTTCGACCCCCGCAAGCCCTTCGACCCGTCCGGCATCCGCATCGGCACCCCGTCTCTCACCTCCCGGGGCCTCGGTACGGAGCACATGGCGGCCGTCGCCGACTGGATCGACCGGGGCGTCACCGCCGCCCGCACCGGCGACGAGGCCGCCCTGGCCACCATCCGCGCCGAGGTCGCCGACCTGATGTCCACCCACCCGGCCCCCGGCATCCCGGCCTGACCCCAGCCCCCGGGGCTCCCGGCCCGGACCGCTCGCGGCTCCGGCCCGGATCCCGGGGCGACCGGGCGGTCCCGGGCGCCCGGGACGGATCCTGGGCGACCGGGCGGGACCCGGGCGACAGGGCCGCACCCGGCTCGGTGCCCCCAGGGGCGGGCCTTCGTCACCTTCGGCCACGCCCTTCGTCACGCCTGTGGCCACGCCCTCTGACCATGCCCTTCGGTCACGAAGTCGGCCACGGTCGGCATCGCCCCCGACCCCGGGCTGAGGGGCCGCTGACCGTCCCGGTCGGGGGCGGGGGCGCGCCGCTGAAGGCCGGGGCCGGTGCGCGGTGCCGTGCGCCCACGGCCGCCGGGGCGCCGGCGGATCCTGCCTCTCCGAGGCCGTCGCACGGCGGCGGTTTCCGCCTGTGTCGCTCGTCTCACGCACGACCGTTCCCGACCTGTCGGCGGCAACTGAGAGAATGAGCAACATGGCCTCTGATCGTCCTCGCGTGCTCTCCGGGATCCAGCCCACCGCCGGCTCGTTCCACCTCGGCAATTACCTCGGTGCGGTCCGTCAGTGGGTCGCGCTGCAGGAGACCCACGACGCCTTCTACATGGTCGTCGACCTGCACGCGATCACCGTCCCGCAGGACCCGGTGGAGCTGCGCGCCAACACCCGGCTCGCCGCCGCCCAGCTGCTCGCCGCGGGGCTCGACCCCGAGCGCTGCACGCTCTTCGTCCAGAGCCACGTTCCCGAGCACGCGCAGCTCGGCTGGGTCATGAACTGCCTCACCGGCTTCGGCGAGGCCTCCCGCATGACGCAGTTCAAGGACAAGTCGGCCAAGCAGGGCGCCGACCGCGCCACGGTCGGCCTGTTCACGTACCCGATCCTCCAGGTCGCGGACATCCTCCTGTACCAGGCCCACCAGGTGCCGGTCGGCGAGGACCAGCGCCAGCACATCGAGCTCACCCGCGACCTCGCGGAGAGGTTCAACGCCCGCTTCGGTGAGACGTTCACGGTCCCCGCTCCGTACATCCTGAAGGAGACGGCGAAGATCTACGACCTTCAGGATCCGGCGATCAAGATGAGCAAGTCGGCCTCGACCCCGAAGGGCCTGATCAACCTCCTGGACGAGCCGAAGGCGACCGCGAAGAAGGTGAAGAGTGCGGTGACCGACACCGACACCGTGATCCGCTTCGACCCCGAGAACAAGCCGGGCGTCAGCAATCTGCTGACGATCATGTCCACCCTCACCGGCACCTCCGTCCCCGACCTGGAGCGGAGCTACGAGGGCAAGCTGTACGGCGCGCTGAAGACCGACCTCGCGGAGATCATGGTCGACTTCGTGACCCCCTTCAAGACCCGCACCCAGGAATACCTGGACGACCCCGAGACGCTGGACTCCATCCTGGCCAAGGGTGCGGAGAAGGCACGCGCGGTCGCCGGGGAGACGCTCGCGCGGACCTACGAGAGGGTCGGCTTCCTGCCCGCCAAGCACTGAGACCGGCGCGAGCGCCGGCGAAGAACCGGCGCTGCTCCGGTGCCGGGGCCAACGACTCTGGCCACGCGACGGGTCCAGCCGCCACACTGGCGGCTGACGGCGACGACGGGCGACGACGACCGGCGACGACGACCGACGACCGACCACCACCGACGACCGAACCGACACCTGAGGAGAACGACGTGGGGACCGTAACGCTCGGCGTTTCGATCGCGGTCCCGGAGCCCTACGGCAGCCTGCTCCAGGAGCGGCGCGCGGGCTTCGGTGATCCCGCCGCGCACGGCATTCCCACGCACGTCACGCTGCTCCCGCCGACCGAGGTCGACGCGGCGCGGCTGCCCGTGGTCCGGGCGCACCTCACCGAGGTCGCGGCGGCCTGCCGGGCGTTCCCGATGCGGCTGTCCGGCACGGGCACGTTCCGGCCGCTGTCGCCGGTCGTCTTCGTCCAGGTCGTGGAGGGCGCCGCGGCCTGCTCC
The DNA here is from genome assembly GCF_055590785.1 of Streptomyces sp. NPDC041796. Taxonomy (NCBI): domain Bacteria; kingdom Bacillati; phylum Actinomycetota; class Actinomycetes; order Kitasatosporales; family Streptomycetaceae; genus Streptomyces; species Streptomyces sp. NPDC041796. The sequence goes on along the minus strand of NZ_JBVJAH010000013.1, from coordinate 175,567 downwards.
TGGCTCCAGCAGCGGGTCCGGGACACGTCGGGCCCACTGGAGCGGGAGTTGCAGTTCCCGTACCACCCGCATGTGACCGTGGCGCACGGGATCGCCGAGGAGGCGATGGACCGGGCGTACGAGGAGCTGGCCGACTTCGAGGCGTCGTGGAACGTCGGTTCCTTCGCCCTGTACGAGCAGGGCGCGGACGGGGTGTGGCGGAAGCTGTCCGAGTACGAGTTCGGCGCCGGCCGCCCGGCGCCGTCCGTGCCCGCCCAGGGCTCACCCGTCGACGAACCGGCCGCCACCCGCACCTGAGACCGGGGTTTCACAGCGGCAGGCGCCGGAAGACCGGGCGCGGCAGATGCCGCAGGGCCGACATCACCAGGCGCAGCGCCCCCGGCACCCACACCGTCTCCGAGCGTCGCCACAGCCCCTGCTCGATGGCGTGCGCCACCGCCTCCGGGGTCGTCGCCATCGGCGCCTCCGCCAGCCGGGCGGTCATCCTGGTCCGTACGAAGCCGGGCCTGACGACCATGACGTGCACGCCCGTGCCGTGCAGGGCGTCGCCCAGGCCCTGGGCGAACGCGTCCAGGCCCGCCTTGCTGGAGCCATAGATGAAATTGGCCCGGCGGACCCGCTCACCGGCCACCGACGACAGCACGACCAGCGATCCGTGCCCTTGGGCCCGCAGGGCGTTCGCGCAGGTCAGACCAGCGGAGACGGCGCCGGTGTAGTTGGTCTGGGCGACCCGCACGGCGTCGAGCGGCGCCGCCTCGTCGCGCCCCTGGTCGCCCAGGACGCCGAAGGCGAGCAGCACCATGTCGATGTCGCCCTCGGCGAACACCTTGCCCAGCGCCTCCTCGTGCGCGGCCGGGTCCAGCGCGTCGAACGGAACGGTGCGGACGGTCACCCCGTCCGCCTCCGTGCGCAGCTCGCGCAGCGACTCGGCGGCGGCCTCCAGGGCGGGGGAGGGGCGGCCGGCCAGCCAGACCGTGCGGGTACGCCTGGCGATCAGACGGCGGGCGGTGGCGAGGGCGATCTCGGACGTGCCGCCGAGGACGAGCAGGGACTGGGGGGCGCCGAAGGCATCCTTCATGACGACGTACTCCTTACAGGCCGAGGCGGCGGGCGAGGTCCGAGGTGAACACCGAACCGGGGTCCAGCTCGGAGCGGAGGGCGAGGAAGTCCGGCAGTCGCGGGTACATGGCGCGCAGCGCGTCCGGGCGCAGCCGCGAGTCCTTGGCGAGGTAGACGCGCCCGCCCGCGCCCGCCACCTCCTCGTCGAGTTCGTCCAGGAACGCGCCGAGGCCCGTGAGCCCGGCCGGGATGTCGAGCGCCAGCGTCCACCCGGGCATGGGGAAGGACAGCCAGCCCGGGTCGCCCTCGCCGAACCGCTTCAGGACCGCCAGGAACGAGGGGCAGCCCCGGCGGGCGATCCGGCGCACGATGCGGCGCAGGGTGTCCTCCCGCCCGTACCCGACGACGAACTGGTACTGGACGAAGCCGCCGCGGCCGTACACCCGGTTCCAGTGCGGGACACCGTCCAGAGGGTGGAAGAAGGCGGACAGCCGCTGGAGTTCGCCGGTGCGGTGGCGGGGCGCCCTGCGGTACCAGAGCTCGTTGAACAGGCCCACGGCCGGGCGGCTGAGGAGCCCCTCGGGTACGAAGGCGGGCGCGGACGGCAGCCGGCCGGGGCGGAAGGCGAGCGGGTCGCGCCGGGCGCGGCGGGGGAGCGCGTCGTACGGGGCGTGGTCGCCCCGCGTGAGGACGGCCCGGCCGGTGGCGGCCCCGCGCGCCAGGAGGTCGATCCAGGCGACGGAGTAGCGGTAGCCGTGATCGTTGGCGGTGAGGCGGGCCATCAGGTCGTCGAGGTCGGTGGCGCGCTCGGTGTCGACGGACATCAGGGACGTCTCGACGGGGAGGAACTGCACGGTCGCGGAGAGGATGACCCCGGTCAGGCCCATGCCGCCGGTGGTCGCGTCGAAGAGGTCGGTGCCGGGCAGCACGGTGTGGATCGTGCCGTCGGCGGTGAGGAGGTCGAAGGCGCGTACGTGGCGGCTGAAGGATCCGGAGACGTGGTGGTTCTTGCCGTGGATGTCGGCGCCGATGGCTCCGCCGACGGTGACGTACCGGGTGCCGGGGGTGACCGGGACGAACCAGCCGAGCGGCAGCAGCACCTCCATCAGGCGGTGGAGGCTGACGCCCGCGTCGCACACCACGAGCCCGGCATCCACGTCGATGGACCGGATGCGGGCGAGGGCGGTCATGTCGAGCACGGAGCCGCCGGCGTTCTGCGCCGCGTCGCCGTAGGCGCGGCCGAGGCCGCGGGCGATGCTCCCGCGTGTGCCGCAGGCGCGGACCGCCGCGGCGGCCTCCTCGTAGCTGCGGGGGCGGACGACTCGGGCGACGGTGGGGGCGGTGCGGCCCCAGCCGGTCACCGGCTCGGCCGGCTCGGTGGAGGTGTCGGCGTCAGACATGAATGTGACCGTATCGCCGGACTTGGGTTGTTTGAGGGGTTTGTCGGCTGAGTCGCCCGACTCGCCGAAATGGGTGATTAAACGAGTGTCATGAAAGATTGCCGCGTCCTTGGGCGTCCGGCGCGCCAGAGTCGCCCTGGTGCACCGTCCACGGACGACGAAAGGGGTGGCGGAGGATGCGATACGCGGGGGCCGACCGGTCACTGCTGAACGCGCTGCACGCCTACGGGCGCCGCCGGCCGGCGGTGGCGGCGACCGCCCGGACGTTGTCGTACGCCGGCGAACACGCCGTGCTCTGGCTCGCGGCCGGCCTCGTCGGCGCGGCGGCCGACCGCCCACGCCGGGGCCCCTGGCTCCGCGCCACGGCCCTGACGGCCACGGCCCACCTGACGAGCATGGCCCTCAAACGCCTGGTGCGCCGCCCCCGCCCCGATCCCTGCGGTCCGGACGGCCCACCCCCGCCCGGCCGCCGCCCGGCCCCGCCCGTGGGACCCGTGCTGTTGCCGGACCCCTCGGGTCCGACGTCCACGGCCGGAACGGGCACCCACACCGGCCCCGTGTCCCGGGCCGTCCCCGACAGAGGCTGCCGCAGCTCGGGGGCGGCCGCCGTGTCGGGCGCCCGGGTCGGGGTGGCTGCTCCCGCGACGCCCGGGCCGCGCGTCCTGCCCCCGCCGACCGCGGACCGCGGCTGCCACGCCACGCCGCACCCGTCCGGCGCGGGCACGGGCACCGACACCGCCACCGGCGCGGGCGCGGGCACCGGCCCCCGCACCGGCACCCGCACCCACTCCGACCCCCGCACCGACACCGGCACGGGCACCGACACCGGCGCGGGCACCGACGCCCGCACCGACACCGGCCCCCGCACCGACTTCGGCACCGGCACCGGCACCGACTCCGGCACGGGCACCGACACCGACACCGACACCGACTCCAACACCGCCCCCCGCCCCCGCACCGACTCCAGCACCGGCACCCGCCCGGTCGGCCGGGCGTTCGCGTGGGTGCGGGGGCCGTTCCGGCCCGTCGTCGGGCGGTACTCGTGCCCGAGCTCGCACGCCGCCTCGGCGTGCGCCGCCGCCGTGGCGTTCGCGGCGGTGCGGCCCGGCGTCCGCTGGGTCGGGGCGCCGGTCGCGGCGGCGATGTGCCTGTCCCGACTGGTGGTGGGCGTGCACTACCCGACGGACGTGGTGGCCGGCGCCCTGCTGGGGGCCGTGACCGGCGCGGTGGGCGGACGGTGCGTGCCCCCCACGGTGCAAAATCGTTTCTCCGGGAGGCGCCGTGGGTGAACCGACCGTCGCCGCGGCGCCGCCCGCCGCCCGCGCGATGCCCCAGGCGGTCATGGTGCCGCTCGGGCTGGTACGGGCCGCGCGGCCCCGCCAGTGGGTCAAGAACCTGCTCGTGGTCGCCGCTCCCGCCGCCGCCGGGCAGCTGGTGTCCCGGCACACCGCCCTCCAACTCGGCATCGTCTTCGTGCTGTTCACCGCCGCGGCCGCCGCCGTCTACCTCGTCAACGACGCCCGCGACGCCGACGCCGACCGCGCCCACCCCGTCAAGTGCCGCCGCCCCGTGGCCGCCGGGGACGTCCCCGTGTCCGTGGCGTACGGCACCGGCGGCGTCCTCGCGCTCGGGGCGCTCCTCGGCGCCGCCGCGCTGTGCAACGCCCTGACGGCCGCGCTGCTGGCCGCGTACCTCGTCATGCAGCTCGCCTACTGCCTGCGCCTCAAGCACGTCCTCGTCGTCGACCTCGCTGTCGTCACGACCGGCTTCGTGATGCGCGCCATGATCGGCGGCGTGGCGCTCGGCATCCCGCTCTCGCGCTGGTTCCTCATCACCACCGGCTTCGGCGCCCTGTTCATGGTCGCCGCCAAGCGCTACTCCGAAGCCGTCCAGATGGCCGGGCGGGGCGGCGAGACCCGCGTCCTGCTCACCGAGTACACCACCGGCTACCTCCGCTTCGTGTGGCAGCTCGCCGCCGGGGTCGCGGTGCTCGGCTACTGCCTGTGGGCCCTGGAGCACAGCGGCACCTGGCGCCAGCTGTCCACCATCGCCTTCATCCTCGCCGTCCTGCGCTACGCCGTCTTCGCCGACCGCGGCACCGCCGGCGCCCCCGAGGACGTGGTCCTGCGCGACCGCCCCCTCGCCGTCATCGGTCTGGCCTGGCTGTCGATGTACGGGATGGCGGTGGCGGACCTGTGAGGCGTGAGGCGGCGGGCTTCCTGATCGCGGGAGGAGTCGCGTACGCCGCCGACCTCGCCCTCTTCCTCGTCCTCCGGCCCCACCTCGACCCGCTGCCCGCCAAGGCCGTCGCCTTCCTCGCCGGCTGCACGGTCGCCTACCTCGGCAACGCCCTCGGCACCTACCGCCGCCGCACCCTCCATCTCCGCCAGTACGGGGCGTTCTTCGGCGTCAACCTCGCGGGCGCCGCCGTCCAGTTGGCGTGCCTCGGCGCGTCGCACTACGGACTCGGGCTGACCTCACCGCTCGCCGACACGGTCTCCGGCCTCGGCGTCGGCATGGCCCTCGGCACCTGTGTGCGCTTCTGGGGGACGCGGACACTCGTGTTCCGACCACGGGGGTAGGGGCACGTCATGGACTGGCTGACCAAGCTCCCCGTCATCGGCCCCCGGGCCGCCCGCCTCATGCGGACGCACGCCTGGCGCTCGTACGAAACCCTCGACCGCGCCCACTGGACGCGGCTGGCGGCCGCCATCACCTTCATCAGCTTCCTGGCGCTCTTTCCGCTGATCACCGTCGCCGCCGCCGTCGGCGCCGCGCTCCTCAGCGACGAACAGCTGCGCGGCATCGAGGACAAGCTGGCGGAGCAGGTCCCCGGCATCTCCGACCAGCTCGACCTCGACGCGCTCGTCGCCAACGCCGGCACCGTCGGACTGGTCGCCGGCGCCCTGCTGCTTCTCACCGGCATCGGCTGGGTGGGCTCCATGCGTGACTGCCTGCGCGCCGTGTGGGGGACCGACGACTGCGACGACGACAACCCCGTCGTACGCAAGGGCAAGGACGCCGTGGTCCTCCTCGGCCTGGGCGTGACCGGCCTCGCCTCGGTCGCCGCCTCCGGGCTCGGCTCGACCGCCGTCGGCTGGACCGCCGAACGGCTCGGCATCTCCGGGAGCGGCGCCGGTGGCGTGCTCCTCCAGACCGCGGCCCTCGCGGCCGCCGTACTCGCCGACTTCCTGATCCTGCTGTACGTCCTGACCCTGCTGCCCGGCGTCCAGCCACCGCGCCGCCGCCTCGTCGTGGCGGGGCTCATCGGCGCGGTCGGCTTCGAGGCCCTGAAGCTGTTGCTCGGCGGCTACATGCGGGGCGTGGCGGCGAAGTCGATGTACGGGGCGTTCGGGGTGCCCGTGGCGCTCCTGCTGTGGATCAACTTCACCGCCAAGCTGCTGCTGTTCTGCGCCGCGTGGACGGCGACCGGCTCTAAGAAGGAGGCTGCTGACGACGACGGCGTACCAGTTCCGGCAGCGGCCAGCGGCGGTTGACCATGAACCACCCGGCCGCCAGCAGCACGAGCACCCCGCCGGCCACCGCCAGCGCCGTCCCGGCGCCGCCCGAGCCACCGGCCGCCGCGACCGTCGCCTTCCCGCTGCCCTCACCGGCGGCCTGGTCACCGCCGCCCGGGCCGGTCTGCCCGGTCCCGCCGCTGTCGTCCGTCCCGGTCCCGGTCCTCGCCGACTTCGGGGGCACCAGCTCACCGACCGGCCTCACCTTCCCGGCCGCCGCGAAGCCCCAGTCCAGCAGGCGTGCCGTCTCCTTGTAGACGGCGTGGCCCTCCTTCGCCGACGGGTTCATCACGGTGACCAGCAGCACCTTGCCGTTCCGCTCCGCGACCCCGGTGAAGGTGGCACCCGCGTGCGTCGTGCTGCCGTTCTTCACCCCGGCGATGCCCTGGTACGCCGGGATGCCGAAGTCACCCGTCAGCAGCCGGTTGGTGTTCTGGATCTCGAACGTCGAACGCTTCTTGTTGCCGGGCTTGACCTCCCCGGGGAACTTCGCGCGCGGCGTCGAGCAGTACTCGCGGAAGTCCTTGTTCTGCATGCCGCTGCGCGCGATCAGTGTGAGGTCGTAGGCGGACGAGACCTGGCCGACGGCGTCGTACCCGTCCGGCGAGACGACGTGCGTGTCGAGCGCCTGGAGCTCGGCGGCGCGGGCGTTCATGTCCCGGACGGTCTTGCCGATGCCGCCGTTCATGGCCGACAGGACGTGCACGGCGTCGTTGCCGGAACGGAGGAAGACGCCCAGCCACAGGTCGTGAACGGTGTAGGCCTGCTTCTCCTTGACGCCGACGAGGCTGGAGCCCTCTCCGACCTTCGCCAGGTCCTGGGGGGTGACCACATGGGACCGGTTCCTGGGGAGCTTCGGCAGCACCGTGTCCGCGAAGAGCATCTTCAGGGTGGAGGCGGGAGGCAGCCGCCAGTGGGCGTTGTGCGAGGCCAGCACGTCACCGCTCTCCGCGTCGGCCACGATCCAGGAGCGGCCCGTCACTTCCTTGGGGAGCACCGGAACCCCGGGGGCCAGGTTCACCTGCGTGCCGGGCTTGCCGAGCTTCACCCCGCCGACCGTGGACATGACGGCGGGCGGCTTCGGCTGCTTGTCCTCCTTGTCCGGCCCCGGAGCCGCCAGGGCCGGGGCGGCGGTGAGGACGGGCAGCAGCGCGGCGGCAGCGACCGTCAGGGCGGTCTTCTTCAAAGCGGACACGGTCGAGAACGTACAGGGAGCGTTCACGGAAGCCGACACCACACCCCGCAGGAGGCCCCCGGCCGGCGGCGGTGATACTGAACCCATGAAGCTCAGCCGCTCCGCCTCCTGGTTCCTGCTCGCTTTCGGGGTGTGGAGCTGGTTCATCTGGATCACTTTCGTCAAGAATCTCTGGAACGACGGGAGCGGTCTCGCCTTCGACGACGCGGGCGACCCGACTGCCTACTTCTGGGTTCATCTGCTGCTCGCCATCACGTCCTTTGTTCTGGGGACGGTGGTGGGCGTCATCGGGTTGCGTGGTGTACGCGCATTGCGTCGCGGCGCGCACGGCGAATAGGGGGTAGGGGCCGGTGTTGCTCGTCCTGCTGGTGCTCGTCGGGGTCCTCGCCCTGCTGGCCGCCGTGCACTGGTACGTGTGGCGGCGCCTGGTGCGCGATGTGACGGTGCCGGGGAGCGCGGCACGGCGGCTGGGCACGGTCGCCCTGGTCGTACTGCCGCTGCTGTCGCTGGGCGCGCTGACGGCCGGGAGGGCGGGAGCTCCCTTCCCGCTCCAGCAGGCGCTGGCCTGGCCGGGCTTCATGTGGCTCGCGCTGCTGCTGTACGTGGTGCTCGCCCTGGTGGTGGGAGAGGCGGTACGCCCCCTGCTGCGCCGTGCCCTGGAACGCCGGGCGGCTGCCGAGCGGGCCGGGCACGGGCCGATACGCGCGACGGCCGGGCCGCCCCCGGCCTCCGTCGCCCCCGGCGCCCCGGCGCGGTCCGCCGCACCCGCACCCGCCCGCACGCCGGAGCCGACCGGTGCCGCGCCCGAGCCCACCGGTGCCGCCTCCGCGACCGCCCCCGCCTCCGCGCGGGCCGCCGTCGCCGAGCCCCCCGCCCCTGACGCCCCTGAGCCCGCCGCCCCCGCCGCCGAGCCCGACGCCCCCGCCCCGGAGGCCTCCGGCGCGGCCGCCCTGTCACGGCGGCTGTTCGTGTCGCGCGTCGTCGGCGGGGCCGCCGCGGCCGCCGCGCTCGGGACCGTCGGGTACGGCACGTACGGCGTTCTGCGCGGGCCCCGGGTCAAGCGGGTCACCGTGCCGCTCGCCAAGCTGGCCCGTGGCGTGCACGGGTACCGGATCGCGGTGGTGAGTGACATCCACATCGGTCCCATCCTGGGGCGGGCGCACACCCAGCGCATCGTGGACGCCATCAACGCCGCCCAGCCGGACCTGGTCGCCGTGGTCGGCGACCTGGTCGACGGCAGCGTGGAGAACCTCGGCCGGGCCGCCGAGCCGCTCGCGCAGCTCCGCGCCCGGGACGGCTCGTTCTTCGTGACCGGCAACCACGAGTACTTCTCCGGCGCGGAGGAGTGGGTGGACCACGTGCGGGAGCTGGGACTGCGCCCGCTGCGCAACGAGCGCGTCGAGATCGCCGGGTTCGACCTCGCCGGTGTCAACGACGTCGCGGGCGAGAATTACGACGACGGCCCCGACTTCGCCGCCGCGCTCGGCGACCGTGACCGGGCGCGCGCCGCCGTGCTGCTCGCGCACCAGCCGGTCGTCATCCACGACGCCGTGGAGCACGGGGTGGACCTCCAGCTTTCCGGCCACACCCACGGCGGTCAGCTCTGGCCCGGCAACTTCCTCGCCGAGCTGGCCAACCCCACCGTCGCCGGGCTCGAACGGTACGGCGACACCCAGCTCTACGTGTCCCGTGGCGCGGGCGCCTGGGGGCCGCCCGTCCGCGTCGGCGCGCCCTCCGACATCACACTCGTGGAGCTGGCGTCGAAACAGGCGTAGCCCTCTTGGTGACCCCTCCCGGCATGAATTCCTCCAGCACCCCGTGCAGTTGCCGCACCAGCGGCCGCAGCACCCGGAACCGGGACAGGGCGATCGTCCGGGCGGCGAGGGGCGCCGTGCGCTCGACCAGGCGACGGCTGCGCTCGGTGCCCTCCGTCCGGTCGTACACCCAGAACAGCACCAGCCCCATCTGCATCAGCCACATCAGGTGGGGGAGCAGCTCGGTCAGTTCGGGCGCGGTCTTGGTGTCGGAGCCGAACAGCACCCGCTCGTGGATCGCGATCGCGGCCTCGCGGGCCGCGCCCGACTCGGGCGAGAAGGGACTGAGCGGGCTGTCGGGGTCGGCGGCGTTCTTGAAGAACTGCGTCGCGAACGGGTGGTAGGGCTCGGCCACGTCCAGCCACGTCAGCAGCGAGTCGCGGATCCGTACCGCCAGGTCCCCGTCGCCCGCGAGGACGGGCCGGACCGCCACCTCGTGCTCGGCGGCCAGCCGGTCGTAGAAGCCCTGGACCAGGTGCTCCTTGGAGGAGAAGTAGTAGTAGGCGTTGCCGACGGAGACGCCCGCCTCCTGGGCGATGGCCCGCATCGTCGTCCTGTCGTAGCCGCGCTCCTGGAACAGCCGGAGCGCGGTTTGGAGGATGAGGGTGCGGGTCTGCTCGCTCTTGGGTGCCCTGGCGGGCCGAGTGGGCTGCGGCACCTGGGCGTCCGTCACGTCGTTCACGTCCTTCACGGTGCCCGAGCCTAGTCGTCCCGCGCGCACCACCGACCGGCCCGGCGGGCGGGGCCCACCGGGCCGGTCGGGTCAGGGCGTCACCTTGATGGCGCTCACCGGGCACGCCCGGGCCGCCTCCCGTACGAGTGGGCTGCCGGCACCCTCCTCCCTTCCGGGCACCAGTTCGCTGAAACCGTCGTCGTCCTGCGTGAACACGTCCGGCGCGGTCAGGGCGCACTGCCCCGCACCGATGCAGACGTCCCTGTCGATCAAAATGTCCATGGGGGTCATCCTCACCATGTGACGGGCAGTTCCAGCATCCCTTGGATCGTGTCTCCGGGTTTGAACGGAATCTCCTCCGCCGGCGCCGCCAGCCGCAGTCCCGGCAGCCGCTCGAAGAGCGTCCCCAGCGCGATCTCCATCTCCGCCCGCGCCAGGTTCTGTCCCAGGCACTGGTGGATGCCGAAGCCGAACGCGACGTGATGTCGCGCCGACCGGTGCCAGTCCAGCGTGTCCGGTGCGGTGTACGCGGAGGTGTCCCGGTTGATGACCGACGTCGAGAAGACGACGCCCTCGTCCGCCCGGATCGTCACCCCTTCGACGTCGATGTCCTCCGTGGCCACCCGGAGCATGCCGTCCGCGATCGACAGGAACCGCAGCAGCTCCTCCACCGCGGCGGGCATCAGCGTGGGGTCCGCCCTCAGTTCCGCGAGCTGCTCCGGGTGCTGGAGCAGCGTGAACGTACCGAGGGAGATCATGTTCGCGGTGGTCTCGTGGCCCGCCACGAGCAGGATGGTGGCCAGTTCCACCAGCTCCTGTTTGTCGAGCCGGCCCTCGGCGAGCGCTTGGGCGACCAGGTCGTCGAGGACGCCGGTCCCGGGTTTGTCGCGTTTCCGCTCAACCAGGTCGCCGAGGTAGCCCTCCAGCTGTTCCCGGGCGTCCTCCGTGTCCTCGGCCGCCGGGCCCCGCAGCAGCCGGCGCGACTGCTCCTCGAAGAAGTCGTGATCGGCGTACGGCACGCCCAGGAGGTCACAGATGACGATGGACGGCACGGGCAGGGCGAAGGCGGACACCAGCTCGGCCGGCGGGCCCTGCTCGGCCATCGCGTCGATCAGTCCGTCCACCGTCCGCTGGATGCGCGGCCGCAGATCGGCCGTGCGCTTGAGCGTGAAGCTCGGGATGAGCATCCGCCGCTGCGCATGGTGTTCGGGGTCGTCCACGCCCAGCAGGGCGACACGGCGGCGGGTGCGTACGGCCGCGAAGCGTTCGGAGGGCAACGGGAACGCGTCATGGGTGCTGTCGGTGGACAGCCGCTGGTCGGACAGGAGTTGGCGGGCGGCGGCGTGCCCGGTGACGACCCACACCGAGCGGCCGTCGTAGAGGGTGACCCGGGAGAGCGGCCGAGCTTCGCGCAGTGGTTCGTAGGCGGCGGGCGGGTGGTAAGGACACGTGCGGTTCTGGGGGAACGCTACGGCTTCCGTCATGGTGGCCTCGCAAGCACGGGATCTCGGACTGCCGGTCTCCACTACATGCCTCAGGCATCCATTTGGTCTACGCGTAGTTCGGCCAAACCACCGGAACGTGCGACGCGTAGGCCGAAGGGCCCGCTTCCGTGAGGAAACGGGCCCTTCGGTGCGGCGTCGCAAGCGGACGCCGGGAGGCGTCAGTAGCGGCGCGTGATCAGCGCCCGCTTCACTTCCTGGATCGCCTTGGTGATCTCGATGCCGCGCGGGCAGGCCTCGGTGCAGTTGAACGTGGTGCGGCAGCGCCACACGCCGTCCTTGTCGTTGAGGATCTCCAGCCGCTGCTCACCGGCCTCGTCACGCGAGTCGAAGATGAAGCGGTGCGCGTTGACGATCGCGGCCGGGCCGAAGTACTGGCCGTCGTTCCAGAACACCGGGCAGGACGACGTGCACGCGGCGCACAGGATGCACTTGGTGGTGTCGTCGAACCGCTCGCGGTCCTCGGCGGACTGGATCCGCTCACGCGTCGGCTCGTTGCCCTTGGTGACGAGGAAGGGCATCACGTCGCGGTACGCCTGGAAGAACGGCTCCATGTCCACGACCAGGTCCTTGAGGACCGTCAGGCCCTTTATGGCCTCGACCGTGATGGGCTTCTCCGGGTTGATGTCCTTGATCAGCGTCTTGCAGGCGAGCCTGTTCTTGCCGTTGATCCGCATCGCGTCGGAGCCGCAGATGCCGTGCGCGCAGGACCGCCGGAAGGTCAGCGAGCCGTCGACGTCCCACTTGATCTTGTGGAGACCGTCGAGCACACGCTCCTTCGGGTCGATCTCGATCTGGAAGTCCTGCCACTGCGCCTCGTCCGAGACCTCCGGGTTGAACCGGCGGATCCGGAAGGTGACCGTGATGTAGGGGGAGGCGGCGGAGCCCGCCTCGACCTTGTCCAGTACGGGGGTTGCCATCAGTACTTACGCTCCATCGGCTGGTAGCGGGTCTGGACGACGGGCTTGTAGTCGAGACGCACGGTCTCGGAGCCGTCGGCGCCGACCTCGCGGTACGCCATGGTGTGGCGCATGAAGTTGACGTCGTCGCGGTTCGGGTAGTCCTCGCGGTAGTGACCGCCGCGGGACTCCTTGCGGGCCAGCGCCGAAACGGCCATGACCTCGGCCAGGTCGAGCAGGTTGCCCAGCTCGATGGCCTCCAGCAGGTCCGTGTTGAACCGCTTGCCCTTGTCCTGGATGGCCACGTTCTTGTACCGCTCGCGCAGCTCGGCGATCTTCTCGACCGCCGTCTTGATCGTCTGCTCGGTGCGGAACACCATCACGTTGGCGTCCATCGTCTCCTGCAGCTCCTTGCGCAGCACCGAGACCCGCTCGCTGCCGGTGGAGTTGCGGAGGCGCTCGACCTGCTCCTGTACGAAGGAGGCCGGGTTCTCCGGCAGGTCGACGTAGTCGGCCTTGGCCGAGTACTCGGCGGCGGCGATACCGGCGCGCTTGCCGAAGACGTTGATGTCCAGCAGCGAGTTGGTGCCCAGGCGGTTGGCGCCGTGCACGGAGACACAGGCGACCTCACCGGCGGCGTACAGACCGGGGACGACGGTGGTGTTGTCGCTGAGGACCTCACCCTCGACGTTGGTCGGGATGCCGCCCATCGCGTAGTGCGCGGTCGGCTGGATCGGGATCGGGTCCGTGTAGGGCTCGATGCCGAGGTACGTCCGGGCGAACTCGGTGATGTCCGGGAGCTTGGCGTCCAGCTGCTCCGGCGGCAGGTGCGTCAGGTCCAGGTAGACGTGGTCGCCCTCGGGACCGCAGCCGCGGCCCTCGCGGATCTCCGTGTAGATGGAGCGGGAGACGACGTCACGGGAGGCGAGGTCCTTCATGACGGGCGCGTACTTCTCCATGAAGCGCTCGCCGTCCTTGTTGCGGAGGATGCCGCCCTCACCACGGGCGCCCTCCGTCAGCAGGATGCCCATGCGCCAGATGCCCGTCGGGTGGAACTGGAAGAACTCCATGTCCTCCAGCGGCAGACCGCGCCGGTAGCAGGCGGCCTGGCCGTCACCGGTCAGGGTGTGCGCGTTGGACGTCACCTTGAAGAACTTGCCGGTACCGCCGGACGCGTAGATCACGGCCTTCGCCTGGAAGACGTGGATCTCACCGGTGGCCAGCTCGTAGGCGACCACACCGGCCGACTTCTTGACGCCGTCGACCTCGGTGATCAGCTGGTCCAGGACGTAGAACTCGTTGAAGAACTCCACGCCCTCCTTGACGCAGTTCTGGTACAGCGTCTGGAGGATCATGTGGCCGGTGCGGTCCGCGGCGTAGCAGGACCGGCGGACCGGCGCCTCGCCGTGGTTGCGGGAGTGGCCGCCGAAGCGGCGCTGGTCGATGGTGCCGTCCGGGGTCCGGTTGAACGGCAGGCCCATCTTCTCCAGGTCGAGGACGGCGTCGATGGCCTCCTTCGCCAGGATCTCGGCGGCGTCCTGGTCGACCAGGTAGTCACCGCCCTTGACCGTGTCGAAGGTGTGCCACTCCCAGTTGTCCTCCTCCACGTTCGCCAGCGCGGCGGCCATGCCGCCCTGCGCGGCGCCCGTGTGGGAGCGGGTCGGGTAGAGCTTCGTCAGCACGGCGGTACGGCTGCGCTTCGTCGCCTCGATGGCGGCGCGCATGCCCGCGCCACCGGCGCCGACGATGACGGTGTCGTACTTGTGGATCTTCATGCGGATTTCCTCAGCCCCGTGCCTAGCGGATGTTCGGGTCGAAGGTGAAGATCACCAGCGTGCCCAGAAGGATGGTGAACACCGTGGCGGTGTACAGCAGGCCCTTGAGCCACAGGCGCGTGTTCGGGCGCTCGGCGTAGTCGTTGATCACGGTACGCAGGCCGTTGGCGCCGTGCAGCATCGCCAGCCACAGCATCAACAGGTCCCAGACCTGCCAGAACGGGGACGCCCAGCGGCCCGCCACGAAGGCGAAGCCGATCTTGGAGACGCCGCCGTCCAGCACGAGCTGGATCAGCAGGTGGCCGATGACGAGGACGACCAGCACGATGCCGGACAGACGCATGAAGAGCCACGCGGCCATCTCGAAGTTGCCGCGGGTCGACTTCGGGGTCTTCCCCGTCCGCTTGCGGGGCGGCTCGATGAGGGGAGCCGGGTTGTCGGCGTCGTAGAGGCTCTCGTCCTCGACGGGGCCGACGGCGGACTTGGTCAGATCAGTGGACATGTCTGGCGTCAGCTCCCGAACACTTCGCGTACGGCGTGGCCGAGGACGGGGTAGAGGGCGCCCACCATCAGGACGAACCAGATGCCCATCACGGTCCAGAGCATCTGCTTCTGGTAGCGGGGCCCCTTGGACCAGAAGTCCACGGCGATCACGCGGAGACCGTTGAGCGCGTGGAAGAGGATGGCGGCGACGAGGCCGTACTCCAGCAGCGCGACGATCGGCGTCTTGTAGGTGGCGACGACCTCGTCGTACGCCTCGGGGGAGACACGGACGAGAGCGGTGTCCAGCACGTGTACGAACAGGAAGAAGAAGATGAGGACGCCGGTGACTCGATGAGCCACCCACGACCACATGCCTTCCCGGCCGCGGTACAGCGTTCCAGCCGGCACGGAAAAACCCTCCGGGAGCGGGGATCAGGGTCGGCCGGCTTCGATGTCGGTCTGACCCGGCCGGGTACGGTCCACCGGCCCCGGTCATCGTAGCGACGACTTGTCGGATCCCTCGCCCGGGGTCCCTAGGTGTGATCAAACAGGCACGGACGGGCTACCCGAGGGGCCGGCTCGTCCGATCAGACGGGACAAACGGGCACGAGCCAGGCGGCGCAGCTCGTCGGCGGCGATCGCCCGCTCCTTCTCCGGCGGGTGGCTCATCCGGGCGTGGATGGCCGACAGCGCCTGATTGAGCTGCTCCTCCGGCCGGTGGCCGTCCAGGCAGATCACGAACGCGTGACGGAAGCGGCTCTCGTACTCGGTGTGGGCGGCCTCCCAGGCGGTGTGCGCGGCCGTGGGGGTGCCCGGCGGCAGGCCCGCCGAGGTCTCGTCGGCCAGCGCCTCGTCGAGGTCGGCGCCGGACAGGTCGTAGCTGGCCTCGTCGGCGGCGGCGAGCAGGGCGTCCAGCGTCGGGTACGGGCGGTGGGCGGCGACGCGCCGAGCCCAGCTCCGGCTGCCGCAGCAGGCCAGCAGGGCGACCTCGGCCGCGTCGGCCGGGGCGGCGTTGAACCGCACCAGGCCCTCCAGGGCGTGGGCGCCGCGACTCGGGGCAGGTATGGCCCGGGTGCGGGTGGCTTCGGGGCGAGGTGCCGCGAGCGGTACGGCCTCGGGCGTGGCGCCCCGGCGGGCGAGTCCCGTCCGGTCCGCGCCGGCCGGCGCGCGGGCGGCCTCCCCCTGGGCGTGTCGCGAGCGGGCGGTGCCCGTGCCGGCGGCGCCGGTACCGGGCGTACCGGCCCTGGCCGGGAGCGTGGGCGGTCGCTTCGGGGCGCCTGCGGTGGAGTCGCCGGCCATCGTGGGCTCCTCGAAAAGGACAGCGGGACGGGGCAGCGGGAGATGTGTGAGGAAGGTGTGAGGGAAGGGGCACAACATTACCCAGGGTGAGCGTACGCGGTACGGGAGATGCGAGAAGTTCACTCGGAAGAGAGAGTTTCCGTACGGCCATGGACATTCCAGGCATGGAGGTACGCGCGTGAACCGGCATTCCACAGGGGGTCTCGTCGCGGCCGTGGTGCTCTCCCTCACGGTCGCGGGCTGCGGCGACGGCGGCGACGGCGACCTGGGCACCGCGGCGCCCGGCACGGCGACGACGCCGGCGGCGACCACCCCGACGACCACCTCGAAGGTCACCCCGCCCGAAACCTCCCCCACTCCGTCACCCACACGGACGTATCCGCTCTCGACCGAGCCGCGCACCATCCCCTCCGTGCGCGAGCACGAGCCCGCCCGGGGCCCCGGCTGGCGGCCCGGCGGCGGGAGCGCGGTGGTGGTCGCCAAGGGCAGCGGCGCCCTCGCGGACGAGGCCCGCCTCCTCGCCGGTGAGCTGAGGACCGCGTACCGCGGCGAGACCGCCGCCCGCCCCGGTGACATCGAGCTGGCCCTGAACTCCGGGCAGGCGGGCGGCCCCGAGTCGTACACGCTCACCACCCGGGGCGGGCGCGTCCGGATATCCGCGCCGGACGAGGCCGGGGCCTTCTACGGCACCCGCACCATCAAGCAGGCCCTCCGCTCGGGCGGCACCGTCCCCGAGGGCGTCATTCGCGACCGGCCCGCCAAGCCGCAGCGCGGCCTGAACGTCGACATCGCCCGCAAGCACTTCAGCGCCGCCTGGCTCGAGGACCGGCTGCGCGACATGGCCGACCTCAAGCTCAACCAGCTCGGCCTGCACTTCTCCGACGACCAGGCCTTCCGCATCGAGTCGACCTCCCACCCCGAGGTGGTCGCGCGGCAGCACCTCACCAAGGCCGAGGTGCGCCGCATCCTGGCGCTCGCCGCCCGGCTGCACATCACCGTGGTCCCCGAGATCGACTCGCCCGGACACCTCGGCGCGGTCCTGCGGGCCCACCCCGACCTCCAGCTCCGCAATGTCCAGGGCACGCCCCGGCAGGGTGCCATCGACATCTCGAAGCCCGCGTCGGCCAGGATCGTCGACGACCTGCTGCGCGAGTACGCGGAGCTGTTCCCCGGCCCGTGGTTCCACATCGGCGCCGACGAGTACCAGGCGCTGACCGTGAGCGACCCGGCCGCCTCCTATCCGCAGCTCGCCGGGGCCGCGCGGGAGAAGTACGGCGCCGACGCCGACGTGGAGGACCTGGCGACCGGCTGGCTGAACGACCGGGCGGCGGTCGTGAACGCCGCGAGGAAGAAGGCCAAGGCCTGGAACGACGGTTTCTTCGCCGGTGGCGTGGTGAACGCCGCCAAGGACATCGAGGTGGAGTACTGGACCGGCAAGGAGATCGGCGCGCGCGAACCGCTGGAGTACCTGCGCGAGGGCCGCAAGGTGGTCAACCTCAACGACGAGTACCTCTACTACGTCCTCGGTGAGCCGAACGAGTTCACGTACCCCACCGGCCGCCGCATCTACCAGGAGTGGACGCCACGGGTGCTGCGCGGATCCTCGGCGGTGCCGGAGCGGTACGCGGGCCAGATCCTCGGCGGACGGTTCGCCATCTGGTGCGACCTGGCCGGCTCCCAGACCCCCGCACAGGTGGCGAACGGTGTCCGGATGCCGCTGCGGGCGACCGCCCAGAAGCTGTGGGATCCGGCCACCCCCGAGCTGACCTGGGAGGAATTCCGGTCCCTGGCCGACCGGCTGGGCGGCTGAGCCGGGGTCCGGAGCCCGTCGTCGTCGCTGAACCAATGGTTTCCCGCCACACGCAGTGACGAATTCCGGCCATGTGGCGCAGTAAAGGGAGTACCGCGTCCGCGACGGGAGACGTCCATGAGTCAGAGCGCGCAGGAACTGATCGCCGAGGCCGGCGAACGGGGGCTGGCCGCCTCCGCGCTGGCCTGCCTCGACCGCTGCCTTCCCCTGCTGAGCCCCGCGCCCGACGATCTCCTCCGGCCGCTGTGGGGCTGCGTGGCCGAGGGCGGGGCGGGCTGGGCCGACCGGCTGGGGGAGGTCCGGGCAGCGGTCGAGGAGTCCGACGACGCCGACTCCGCCGTACTCGTACGGGGCATGCTGGGCGCCGCCCCCTCCGCGTGGGACGGGGCGGCCCTGCGCGCATGGGCGTCCGCATGCTCGCTCACCGCGCTGGAGCTGCACGAACAGCTCGGCGGCGGGCCGCTGGTGGACGCCGAGGAACGACGCCAGGTGCAGATCCTGGAGTTCCTCGCCGACACACCGTCCGACGGCCCGCCCGCCGGTCTCCGTCCGGTACTGGACGTCTCGGCCGAGGGCCGGCGGGTGCTGCGGGCCGTGGTCTCGCGCCGCGAACGCGGCGCGTGACCGGGCGCCGACGGCTCAGGGCGCCAGCAGGCGGCCGATGTTCAGGCCCGCCGGGGCCCCCAGGCTGTTGACGCCGTAGTAGACGCCCGACGACGGGATCACCCCGGACGTACCGCTGTTGTCGAGCTGGAGGATCACGCCGTTGCCCGCGTCCTCGCCGTCCGCGCCGAGCGCCAGGTCGGCCCGGCCGTAGCCGGACAGGTCGGTCAGGACGACCGCCGAACCCAGCCGCTCGTTCGGGGCCGAGTCACCGGGCACCCCGGTGGTGTCCTCCGAGTACGCGACCGATCCGGTGGCCGTCATACCGGTGGACGAGCCGCGCAACAGGATCGCCTGCCCGGCGTTGGCCTGGCTCGCCCCGCCCCGGACGAGGTCCTCGCCCGGCAGGCCGGTCAGGACGTCCTCGTACCCGTCGAGGTCGACGTCACCGATCGCGACGGACGCGCCCATCGTGTCGCCGGACTCGTCGGTGTCGGGCACACCGGTGGAGTTCTGCTGGAACGTGGCCCTGCCGGTCGCCGTCAGGCCCGTCGCGGAGCCCAGCACCTGGGCGACCGCGCCGCCGGTGGCGGTGTGGCCCGACTCGGTGGCGTTGGGCTGGCCGATCGCGAGGTCGTCGTACCCGTCGCCGTTGATGTCACCGGCCGCCAGCGAGCGGCCGCCGCGCGGATAGAGGACACCGATCCGCTCCAGGCCGTTCGCCGAACCCTTCAGGGCGACGATCCGGCCGACGCCGGAGGAGTCGCGGTAGGTGATGGCGGCGTCCGCGTACCCGTCCCTGTTGAAGTCGCCGCTCGCGGCGGACGCGAAGGACACCACCGAGGTGTTGGCCGTGTCGCTCAGGTAACCGGCCTTCGTCGGGTAGGACGCGTTCCTCGACTCGAACACCCACCAGCGGCCCGGGATGCCGGGCGCGACCGACAGCACGTCGGCCTTGCCGTCGGCGTTGAAGTCGCCCATCGTGACGGCGGTGCCGAGCTTGTCACCGTTGACCCGGTAGGCGGGCGAGGTCATGTACGAGACGCCGGAGTCGAGCCTTGGGCCGTTGAGGACGGTGACCGAACCGGTGTCCGTGTGGCCCGAGTCGTCGTCCTCGCCGGGCGCGCCGACCGCCAGGTCCGCGTAGCCGTCACCGTTGAAGTCGCCGTACGCGGTGGCCGTGCCGAAGGAGTCGGAGGCCTCGTTGTCGCCCGGCACCCCCGTGCTGTTCTGGTCGATCGTCAGGCGGGCGGTGAGGCTCGGCCCCGCGGTGGTGCCGCGCGCCACCTTCACCTGGCCCGCGCCGGAGGCGTACTTGGGCAGCGGGGCGACCAGATCGGTGATGCCGTCACGGTCGATGTCGTCCGTCGGGATCGCGGAGTTACGGCCGGCACCGGCGGCGAAGTCGCGTATCGGTGTGAGCTTCGCGTACAGGTTCTTGCCGGGGCAGGCGGTCGCGAAGGCGTCCCGGTGCCCGGAGATGACGTCGAGCGTGGCGCTCTCGCCCTCGTCCCACACGCCGGTGTTGCCCTGAGCGGTCAGCGTGACCTTGCCCTTGGGGTCGCCGCCGTACTGGCCGAGCTTCCATGCGGCGACGCGGGCCGCCGACTCCAGCGCGGCCCGGGTGGGCCTCCCGGCGGGCTTGCCCGCGGCGGCGTCGCCCTCGAAGTCGCCGAGGAAGGCGATACCGGTGGAGTAACTGTTGAAGCCGTACGTGTGCGCGCCCTTGACCGGCAGGTCGACGCCGCCGCCACGGCCCTCGAAGATCCGGCCGCACTTGTCGACCAGGAAGTTGTAGCCCAGGTCGTTCCAGCCCTCCGTCTGCACGTGGTACGTCATGATCGCGCGGACCATGGCGGGGGACTGGGCGCAGCTGTAGTTGTTGGTGTCGACGGTGTGGTGGACGAACACCGCCTGGATCTTGTCCAGGTACTCCGGCGGGTCGTCGACGATCGACTCGTCGGCGCCCCATTCGGCGCGCGAGACGATCGGCGGCCGCTTGACGGTGGAGGGCGGCGGGGCGGGGACCGTCGCGGTCGGCACGGGGGTCGCGGTGGGCGTCGTCTCCGTGGCCGTGGGGGTGGGCCCGGTGGGCGTCGTCTCCGTGGCCGTCGGGGTGGGCCCGGCCGGCGTATCAGTGGGGACGGGCGCCGTCTCGGTGCCCGTCGGGGTGGGCGCGGTGGTCTCCTCGACCGCGTACGCCGCGTTCTCGGCGGCGACGGCCGCTTCCGGCTCACGGTCCTTCGGCAGGGCCGCCCCGTTGGCCGACTCGGTCGGTGTGACGCCCGGGTCGACCAGGTGCAGCTTCAGGTCCTTGGGCAGGGCCTTGCCGGAGGTCACTTTGACCTGGACGGCGGTGG
Source organism: Streptomyces sp. NPDC041796 (assembly GCF_055590785.1). Classification (NCBI taxonomy): domain Bacteria; kingdom Bacillati; phylum Actinomycetota; class Actinomycetes; order Kitasatosporales; family Streptomycetaceae; genus Streptomyces; species Streptomyces sp. NPDC041796. The sequence goes on along the minus strand of NZ_JBVJAH010000013.1, from coordinate 155,177 downwards.
AGGGGCCGACCCAGGTGGGCTCGGACGCCCCGCGCTCGGGGACCTCCGCGCCGTCGGGCAGGTGGGCGTCCAGGTCCAGCGGCCGCCAATCGGTCCACTTGCCGGTCACGGCGTCCCGGGTCCGTATCCGGGCGTCACCCGTCACGCGGGTCTTCGCGTCGCCCCAGCCGATTCCGACGAGCGAGAACTCCTCGGTCTCGGTGCTCGGCAGCGACCGCTCGCCGGCCTTGCCCTCGCCGAGCCCCAGGGTCCGCAGCTTCGCCGGCCGCTCGGCCGGGCCCTTGGCCGGTCCCTCGCCGGACGGCCCGGCGACCGCGACGGTGACCATCCCCGCGCCGCCGGCCACGACCGCGCCGAGGGTCAGCCAGGCTCTGCGTTTCGTGCTCAGAGGTTTGTACGCGTGCGCTTTGCGTCGCGGGCTCAAATGCGCCACTCCTTGGGAAATCGGCGTGCTGGGAATTCGCTTGGGTGCGGAACCGGGCGGTTATACACCAGGCCGTCAACTCTGCGCGAGCGGCTGGAAAAATGGGGCGAATCGGCGGCCATTTCGGCCGTGAACCGTCCCGATTGTCCGGACGGTTGACATTCCCTCAGTGCTTATGAGTACGGGGATGCGACCATCCCGCCACGCCACCGTCGCACCGGCGCTGACCGGGTGGGTGAGGCGCGGAACCGTCCCGGATTACCGGGGTTCGGCGGCCGGCGGGCATGGCCTCCCGCGCCTTTCCGGTAAATGGCGGTCCGCCGTATCGTGAACATCGAGGGTGTGACAATTTCTGTTCCCTCCACGCTTCTCCTGATGGGCCGGGAAATCCGGCCGTCGAACGAAGAAGGAGCTCAAGTGCGTCTTTCGCACGTTGCGTTGACCCTGGGAACCGCTTTTGTGCTCGGTCTGCCCGTGGCGGGGACCGCACAGGCCGACGAAGCAGGGGGCACCGGCGGGTTGACCGTCACCGATTACAGTGCCGCCGCCCCGGCCCTGCGGGTGATGGACCCGGCGACCGGCGCGGTGTCCGGCGCGCTCGTCGAAGGTGTGGACGGCGTTCTCTCCGCCAAGACCACCCGGATCGCCTACATCCGTCACCGCGACACGTGCGTGCCCGAGCCGGAGGGCTGCACGCGCGTTCCGGACCTCGTCACGGCCGCGGCCGACGGCAGCGGACAGCGCGTCCTGGTGCCGGGCGTGCAGGCCGAGACGGGCGAGTACTACGTCGGCCGCCCGGACTGGTCCCCCAACGGCAAGCGGCTCGTGTACGACACTCCGCGCGGCCTGGAGTGGATCGGCGCGGACGGCAGCGGGGCGGAGGTGCTCACCACGAGCGGGAGCGGCGGTACGTTCTCGCCCGACGGCCGGAGCATCGCCTACCTGGGCACCACCCGGTACGAGACGTGGGACGGCTGGGAGTACAGCCAGGACGTGCACGTCATGGACCTCGCCACCCGCGAGGTCCGCCAACTGACCACGCGGCAGCACGCCACGGACGCGCCCGACTGGTCCGCCGACGGCCGGCGCGTCGTCTACGCGGCCGAGTACGGCATACGCGTCGTCGACGCGGCGACGGGCACGGTCACGGAGCTCCCCACGGCCGGCCTCTCGGGCTTCCGGACGCCGGTGTTCTCCCCGGACGGCAGCCGGATCGCCTTCCGGGCCCTCGACGACGCCACCGGTACGAGCGCGATCCACGTCGTCGACGCCGACGGTACGGACCTGCGCGTGCTGACGGACCGGGGCGTGCTCCTCACGGACTGGATCGCCAAGTAGGAACGGAACGTCCGCCCGCCCGTCCGGGCGGGCGGCCGTGCGCGAGAAGCGTGGGCAACCCTTTGGGGCAGTGGTGAGTCTCCTGAACGATCACGCCGTGATCGCACTGACGAGGAGACCATCATCACCGCCATACGCAAGACCCTGACCGCCACCGCAGTCGTCGGCGCCGTTCTGGCGGGTTCGGCCGCCTGCGGCACGGTGGAGCAGCTGTCCGCCGGGAAGAAGCTCGACCGGGCCTTCGAGAAGCTCGGCAAGGAGAAGTCGATCTCCTTCGAGCTCGACCTGGACACCGACGCCGCGTCCCTGAAGGCGCTGGACGCCTCGTCGGACCCGGAGCCCGGGGAGGAGATCCCCGACGAGGCCGCCGACCTGCTCAGCGGGGCGAAGATCAGCGTCACCGTGGAGTCGAAGAAGCCGCTCGACGAGTCCGGCGAGAAGGACTACGTCGGCATGGCCATGAAGGTCAGCACTCCGGACGGCGACCTCGTCGAGTACCGGGTCGTCGGCGACTACACGTACATCCGCTCCGACGTCGAGGCCCTCGGCAAGGCGATGGGCGCCCCCGTCCCGTCCGCGAAGGACCTGCCCCCGGAGGCGGACGGCTTCAAGAAGGCCCTCGAGGGCAAGTGGGTGAAGATCAACACCAAGGAGATGGAGAAGGCCGGCCAGGAGATGGGTGCGGCGGCACCCGGCGGTGAGCCCTCGCCGGAGCCCACCCTGGACGCCAAGACCCAGAAGAAACTCATGGACGCCCTCCGCAAGGTCGTCGCCCGCGAGGTCGACTTCACGACCGCCGGGGGTGAGGACGGCACCGAGCACATCACCGCCACGGCGCCGTTCCGCACACTGATCACGGAGCTGATCGGCGAGATCCGCCCGCTCTCCAAGGACCTGCCGCCCGGCGTGCTGCCGACGGACAAGGACCTCAAGGACGCCCCGAACGCCAAGGTCACGGCCGACTTCACGCTGAAGAACGGTGAGCTGACCGAGGTGAACGTCGACCTCGCCAAGCTGGCCGAGGACGCCAAGGTCAAGAAGTTCGGCCTGGTGCTGCGGATGAGCGAGGGCCAGAAGCCCACGGCCCCGGCCGGCGCCACGGAGCTGGACATCGAAGAGGCGCTCGGCGGATTCGCCGGCGCGATGATGGCCGACGAGGGGTTCGGGGACGAGGGCTTCGAGGACGGCGAGTTCTCGGAGGAGGACTTCGCCGAGGACGCCGCCTAGGACTTCGACGGGTCGGTCGTCGGGCGGGGTGGGCCACGGTGGGTGGCGCACCCCGCACCAGGAAAGTGGGGGTAGGTATGGGCATGTGGATCTCGGTGGTGCTCCTCGCCCTCGTCGAGTGGTCGCTGGAGCTGACGCGCCTCGGGGGCGGTCTTCTCTGCCTCGTCGCGGCGGCCCTGTTCGTCCGGCGCTTCGCGACTTCCCGCAAGGGGGTGCCGGTGGTGGCGTGCGTCCTGGCCGGAATCGGGGTGTGCGTCCTGGGCATGGCCTCCGCGGCGATCTGGGCCGGGGAGGAGACCGGCGTCTTCTGAGCCGGGTCTGACGCGGCTCATCGGGGGGACTCGTCGTCACAGGCGGAACAGGCCCGGTACGGCGGGAGGTCGGCGGCGATGGCGCAGGGGCGGCGAGTGGATCCCGTGCAGATCCTCATCCGGGTCGGCGACACCGATCCGGATGCCGGTGGGAACGAGGAGGCCTACCAGGAGTGGGTGTACCTGGCCCGTGAGGCCGGGTGGGACGTGGTCGAGAGCCCGGGGTTCCAGGAGCCCAGGGACGGCGGCACGCAATGCGGGCTCGTGGAGATCGAGGGGCTCGCCTACCGCGTCCACTACGGCCTGCGGGCCCGCCTGGACCTGGCGGACGGCGAGACGGTCCTCACCTACGCCGCCTGGGCGGAACCCGTGCAGTGAGTGTGCAGGAGCCTTCGCGGACGATCGAACGATGCGAATGGTTGTACGGATCCGGTGAAGTCCTCGTATGAGAAGTGACACGATCCGTTTCGCGTGACGGTTGTGACGCGTGTGTCGCTGGGTCTGGCATGGATGGGGACTTCAGCACACTGCCGGCCGCACGGAGCGTCCGCGCCTATGTGACGCAGTTCGTGGCGCGGGTCACCGAGCGGAACCGGCTGCCGCTCGACTACACCGTCAACAGCCTCCGGCTCGTCGACCTCGTGGTGGACGGGCTGCGGCGCGACCAGCCGGAGAGGTCGCGGGTCGAGCCGTTCCTGTGCGGGCTCGGCGCGTACACCGGAGAGGTCATCGTGCGGCGGGCGGGGGCGCAGTGGGTGGACTTCGACGCCGGACAGCGGGAGTACTTCGGGCAGCCGGTCGGCATCGTGATGCCGGACGGGCGGGCCTGGAACCCGCTGGGCAAGGTCGTGAACCGGTTCGAGGCGGGCCCGGAGGAGTCCGTCCATCACTTCTATCTGATGCTGCACGGCCGGGCCGCCCGCCGGAAAGTGATGCTGTGACACTTCCGCGCGTCCGGGCGCAGAGGATGATGGGGGATCTGTGACGGGCGGCGCGAAGAGGGCAGTGTGGGGGCGTACGACACGGAGCTCGGCGCTGCCGTCGAGCGCGCCCAGCGGGGGGACGAGGACGCGTTCGCGCGGGCGTACCGGCTGGTCCATCCAGGGCTGCTCGGATACGTACGCGGGCTCGTCGGCGACGACGCCGAGGACGTCGCCGCCGAGGCGTGGCTGGAGATCGCCCGGGACCTCGGGCGTTTCCGTGGTGACGGCGCGGGTTTCCGCGGGTGGACGGCGACCATCGCCCGCCACCGGGCGCTCGACCATCTGCGCAAGCAGAGGCGGAGCCCTCGTACCGCCCTCATCGAACAGGACGTATTGGACCTGCCCGGTGGCCAGGACACGGCCGCCGCGGCACTGGAGAGCCTCTCGACGGAGCAGGCGCTCGCGATGATCCGCGGGCTGCCCCGCGAGCAGGCCGAAGCGGTGCTGCTCCGCGTGGTCGTGGGGCTGGACGGACCCGCGACCGCGCGGGTGCTGGGCAAGCGGCCGGGAGCGGTGCGCACCGCCGCGTACCGAGGACTGAAGAAACTCGCCGGGCGACTGGCGCAGGGCGGAGCCAGAGGATGAGCAGGGACAGGAAACCGCGGGACGGTGACGCCGCGGCCGGTGACACCGCGGTGCCGGCCGCGCTGCTGGCGGCGGTCGTGCGGAACGCCGAGGTCGACCCGGCGCGTGAGGAGCGCGCGGTCGCGGCGTTCCGGGCGGCCCGTGACGAGGGCCGGCACGCCGGACGCAGGACCCGGCGGCGCGACGACTGGCGGCCGGGCCGCGAGGGGCGCCGTCGGCGGTCGCTGCGGGCCACGGCGATGGGACTGGCGGCGACCGTGCTGCTCGGCGGGGTCGCGGTGGCGGCGCAGACCGGTGCGATCCCCTCGCCGTTCGGCGGCGGTGACGGCGGTACGGCCCCCAAGCCACGGCCCTCGACGGCGTCCACCCCTGAAGGCGGCGTGCCGGCGACGCCGCTCGCGGAGCGGCCGGGCTCGCGGCGGGGACCGACGGCACGGCCGACGGGTGCGCCGCGCACGTCCGAGGCCGGCACGGACCTCGGGACCGGCACGGAAGGCGCCGACGGTCGTCCCGACGGGACGTCCGCGTCCAAGCCCAAGGGCAAGACGGGCGCCACCTCCGGGGCGAATCCCGGTGGCCGGGCGGGCGCGCGGACCGGGCAGTCCCCGGACGCCAAGGCCGGGCGGAAGTCGGACGCCGAGCCGGGCGCGAAGACCGGTGGGAAGCCGGGTGGGAAGCCGGGCGGGAAGTCCGGCACGGCCCCCGGCGGGAAGCCGGGTACGGGCAGCGGCTCCAAGGGCGCCGCGAAGGGCGGCACCGGCAGCGGCTCGAAGGGCGCCGCGAAGGGCGGCACGGGCAGCGGCTCGAACGGCGGCTCCCAGCGCGCGCAGCAGCCGGGCGACGGGAAGCCGGCCGACGGGAAGCAGGGTACGAAGAGCGGTGGGCCGGGCGGTGGCTCGAAGGGTGGGCCGAAGGCGGCGACCGGCGCCCCTGCGCAGAAGGCGGGCGCGAACCCGGGTCGTCCCGGCCACCGGACCGGCACGAACAGCACGCCGTGACCTGCACGCGCGTCCGGGGCGGAGGACGACCGGGGCCGCCACCCCCCACAGGAGAGGCCCCGGTCGTCGTCCACGGGTCCGCGGTACGGCCCCGTACTCCTATCAGCGCCACGCGTGCGGTTTCTGTCACACCTCGGTCGGTCAACGTGATGTTGCAGGTTGTACAAGACGTGGACGGGACGGCGGATGACCACGTAGCGTGCTGCTGCGCGCCGGGCGTGGTGACGGCGGTGACCAGCCGCGATGACGAACAGGTAGTGGGAGTGCTGGGGGACGACGCGGAGCTGACCACCGCGGTGCTCGCGGCGCAGGACGGGGACGAGGACGCCTTCCGTACTGTGTACCGCGCCGTGCACCCGCGGCTGCTCGGCTACATACGCACGCTGGTCGGCGACGCCGACGCGGAGGACGTCGCGTCCGAGTCCTGGCTCCAGATATCCCGCGACCTCGACCGGTTCAGCGGGGACGCCGACCGCTTCCGGGGCTGGGCCGCCCGTATCGCCCGCAACCGCGCGCTGGACCACCTGCGCATGCGCGGCAGGCGCCCCGCCGTCGGCGGGGACGAGACCGAGCTCACGGACAAGCCGGCCGAGTCCGACACCGCGGACGAGGCGATGGAATCCCTGGCCACCGGCCGCACCATGAACCTGATCGCGCAGCTCCCGCAGGACCAGGCGGAGGCCGTGATCCTGCGCGTCGTCGTCGGGCTCGACGCCAAGAGCGCCGCCAAGACGCTGGGCAAGCGCCCCGGCGCCGTACGTACCGCCGCGCACCGTGGACTGAAGCGGCTGGCCGAGCTGCTGGACGCCGACACCGCGGCCGCCGGCAGCGGCGGCGCACCGGCCGGAACCCCGCCCGGCGCGCTGAGCGCCGTACCGCCACAGCCCAAGCGCCGTGCGGGTTCCGGGGTGCGTACCGGTGTGACGCATTGGCGCTCGCGGACGCAGAAGGACATGTGATGGCCGACGAGCGGGATGAATGGCTCGACCAGGACGTGGCGGAGAACCTGCTGCGGGGTGAACCGGTCGGTCCCGTCGACGATCACGCGCGGGAGCGGGCGCGGAAGATCGCCGGGGCGCTCGACGCCCTGCGCGCCGCCGCCGACCCCGCGCTCGGCGAGCTGCCCGGTGAGGAGGCCGCGCTGGCGGCGTTCCGGGAGGCGCGGGCGGAGAGGGCCGCCGGGGCACGGGCCATCGTGACACCGTTGTCCGACGTGCCGGGCGTCTCCGACGTGCCGGGCGGGTCGGAGCCGCGCACGGTACGCGGTCGGCCGGGGCCCAGGAGACGTATGCGCTGGGCGCGGCCCGTGCGGTGGGGCCTGGCCGCTTCGGTCGCCGGCCTGGCCGTCGGCGGCGTGGCGGTCGGCGCCGGTACGGGCGTGCTGCCGGTGCTGGGTGGCGACAGCGAGCCGATGCCCGCCGCGACGGTGTCCGTCGCCGCCACGCCGGAGTCCCCGGAGTCGGGTGAGGCGACCGCGGGGCAGGGCTCCGCCACGCCGGGCACGGACGGCGAGCCCGGGAGCGTGCCGCCGTCGGCGTCGGCGACGCCCGGGGCGGGCGAGGAGCGTGTTCCGGGGCGCCCGGACCCGGAGGACAGCGGCGGCGTCGGCGGTGACAGCGGCTCGGGCGGGTGGCCCGGGGGCGACGGCGACGTCACGGGCGCGGAGTCCGGCTCGGGTTCCTCCGGCATCTCCGGCTCGGGTCACGGCTGGCCGGCCCGGACCGTCGACGACTGCCGGGACTACCGCGACGGCCGTCTCGACCGGGACAGCCGGGAGCGGCTGGCCGACGAGGCCAAGGGCCTGGCCTACATCGAGGTCCTCTGCGACAAGGTGCTGTCCGGCGACGCCCAGCAGCAGAACGGCTCCACCGGCTCCGGCAGCGGCGGGAGCGGCGGTGAGGATTCCGGCGGCGGTACCGGCACCGGTTCCGCCACGGGCGGTGGCTCCGGTGCCGGCGACGGCGACGGCGGCAAGGACGAGGACCGCGGTGACGGCGACGACTCGGACACGGCGCGCCCGTCGGTCTCCTGGCGCTCCCTGGCCCCGGCGCTCTCGGTGCGCCGCACCGGATGGGTGTTCTAGCCGCTCAGCCCCTGCGCACCCGCTCTGACCTGCGGTTCTGAAATTTCTTCCGCGAGGGTGTGACGTTTTTCCACCCCGCGGCGCAGTAATGAGTGAGCCGACTGGTCATCGGCAGCGCAAGAGCCGGGGTTCCCCCCGTACCTACGGCTCAGCGCACATGGCGCGGGCGGGACACGTTCCCCCGGTCCCGCCCGCGCCCTCTCCTCCCACTCCTTCGCCTACCAGTGGACGACGACCTTGTCGCCGACCTTCACCTGGCCGAAGACCGTGGCGAGCCGGTCCATGTCCCGCACGTTCACGCAGCCGTGCGAGCCGCCGTTGTAACCGCGGGCCTTGAAGTCCGACGAGTAGTGCACGGCCTGGCCGCCGCTGAAGAACATCGAGTACGGCATCGACGTGTGGTAGAGCGTCGACTCCCACTCCCGTTCCTTGCGGTCGACCTTGAAGATGCCTTCGCGGGTCGGGGTGTTCTCCGAGCCGAACCGCACGTCCATCGCCGACACGACCTTGCCGTCGATCATCCAGGCGAGGGTCCGGCTCTCCTTGCTGATGCACAGCACCCGGCCGGTCATACAGCGCGCGTCCGGCTTGTCGAGTTCGTTGGTGGTCGGCGGCCGCAGCTCCTCGGCGCTCGGCTTGCGCGAGGCCGACGTCAGCTCGGCCCACGTCGTGCCGTCGACCTCGCCGGTGGCGGACAGCCCCTGCTTCTTCTGGAACGCCGAGACCGCCTTGCCGGTCATCGAGCCGTAGAAGGCGGTGGGGCTGCGGTGGAAGTGGCCGAGCTGGCGAAGCCGCGCCTGGAGCTCGCGGACCTGCTCGTTCTCCGTACCCTCCGCCATCAGCACCTTGTCGGCGGCCGGCGAGGCCGGTGCGGAGGACGTCGGCTCGGCGCCACCGGCGGCCGAGGCGCCCGACGACGGCGAGGAGGACGCCGTGGGCGAGCCCTCCGACGGCGAGGACGGCTCCCCGGCCGCCCCCACGGCCTGGGCGGTGCAGCCGGTGGCGGCCAGGGCGACGGCCGCGGCGGCCAGGACGGATCTGCGTATGACGGATGTGCGATGCATGTGAGCCCCCCGAGTTGATGACCTGTACCTAATGGATGCTTCCCAGGGGTGCTTGGTTGCGCGGCGCGGAGCATGCTGTGAGGAAGGTCCCAGCGTGCGGCCCTCCACCCGTCGCACGCCCGCCGCTACAGTCCGTCGCGAGGGTCGGTACCAGCGAGTAGGTCGAATCGGAAGGCACAGCACATGGCGCGCGAGTCGGAGTCGGGACTGCCCATCGAGCCGGTGTACGGGCCGGACGCCCTGAACGGGTGGGACCCCGACGAGAAACTGGGCGAACCGGGCTCGTACCCCTTCACGCGCGGTGTCTACCCGACCATGTACACCGGGCGGCCGTGGACCATGCGGCAGTACGCCGGTTTCGGCACCGCCGTGGAGTCCAACGCCCGCTACAAGCAGCTGATCGCCAACGGCACCATGGGCCTGTCGGTCGCGTTCGACCTGCCGACCCAGATGGGGCACGACAGCGACGCGCCGATCGCGCACGGCGAGGTCGGCAAGGTGGGCGTGGCGATCGACTCGATCGACGACATGCGTGTGCTGTTCGGCGGGATCCCGCTGGACAAGGTCTCCACCTCGATGACGATCAACGCCCCCGCCGCCCTCCTCCTGCTCCTGTACCAACTCGTGGGCGAGGAGCAGGGCGTCCCGGCGGACAAGCTCACCGGCACCATCCAGAACGACGTGCTCAAGGAGTACATCGCCCGCGGCACGTACATCTTCCCGCCGAAGCCGTCGCTGCGGCTGATCGCGGACATCTTCAAGTACTGCAAGGCCGAGATCCCGAAGTGGAACACCATCTCGATCTCCGGCTACCACATGGCGGAGGCCGGCGCCTCGCCCGCGCAGGAGATCGCCTTCACCCTCGCGGACGGCATCGAGTACGTCCGTACGGCCGTCGCCGCGGGCATGGACGTCGACGACTTCGCGCCCCGCCTGTCGTTCTTCTTCGTCGCCCGCACCACGATCCTCGAGGAGGTCGCGAAGTTCCGCGCAGCCCGCCGGATCTGGGCGCGGGTGATGCGGGACGAGTTCGGCGCGAAGAACCCCAAGTCGATGATGCTGCGCTTCCACACCCAGACGGCGGGTGTGCAGCTCACCGCGCAGCAGCCCGAGGTGAACCTGGTGCGCGTCGCCGTGCAGGGCCTCGCGGCCGTCCTCGGCGGTACGCAGTCGCTGCACACCAACTCGTTCGACGAGGCCATCGCGCTCCCGACCGACAAGAGCGCCCGCCTGGCCCTGCGTACGCAGCAGGTCCTCGCGTACGAGACGGACGTCACCGCCACCGTCGACCCGTTCGCCGGGTCCTACGTCATCGAGAAGATGACCGACGAGGTGGAGGCCGCCGCCCTCGAACTGATGACGAAGGTGGAGGACCTCGGCGGCGCCGTCAACGCCATCGAGCGCGGCTTCCAGAAGAACGAGATCGAGCGCTCCGCCTACCGCATCGCCCAGGAGACCGACTCCGGCGAGCGGGTCGTCGTCGGCGTCAACCGCTACACCCTCGACGAGGAGGAGCCCTACGAGCCGCTGCGGGTGGACCCGGCGATCGAGGCCCAGCAGGCCGAGCGCCTCGCCAAGCTGCGCGCCGAGCGCGACCAGGCGGCGGTCGACGCGGCGCTCGCGGAGCTGAAGAAGGCCGCCGAGGGCACCGACAACGTCCTCTACCCGATGAAGGACGCCCTCAAGGCCCGCGCCACGGTCGGCGAGGTCTGCAACGCGCTGCGTGAGGTGTGGGGCACGTACGTCCCGACGGACGCGTTCTGACGCGTCCCGTGTGACGAAACACCGAGGCGGAGTGTCGTACCCACGTGCGACACTCCGCCTCATGCTGGGTGTCACCGATCTGCCGACCTATCTCGCGGGCCTCGTCCTGATCATTCTGCTGCCGGGGCCGAATTCGCTGTACGTGCTGTCCGTCGCCGCCCGGCGCGGCATACGGACCGGGTACGTCGCCGCCTCCGGCGTGTGGTGCGGCGACACGGTCCTGATGACGCTGTCGGCGGCCGGTGTCGCCTCCCTGCTCCAGGCGAACGCGCTGCTGTTCGGGATCGTGAAATTCGCCGGCGCCGGGTACCTGACGTGGCTCGCCGTCGGAATGCTGCGGGCGGCCTGGTCGATGTGGCGGACCCGGCGGGAGCGGGTGGCCGAGGAGCTGGGCGAGGCCGGCCCGGCACCGGCCTCGGAGCGGCCGTTCCGGCGGGCCTTCGTCATCAGCCTGCTGAACCCCAAGGCGATCCTGTTCTTCATCGCCTTCTTCGTGCAGTTCGTCGACCCGGCGTACCAGTACCCCGCACTGTCCTTCGTGGTGCTCGGCACGCTCGCGCAGGCGGCGAGCGTCCTCTACCTCACCCTGCTGATATTCACCGGCACGCACCTGGCCGCCGCGTTCCGACGCCGCAAGCGGCTGTCCGCCACCGCCACCTCGGCGGCCGGCGCGCTGTTCCTCGGCTTCGCGGTGAAGCTCTCGCTCAGCAGCGCCGCCTGAGCGCCGGACGGGCTTGACCCTGACACCGTGTGAGGCCGTGTCGTAGGAGGCGTCATGTTCACCATCGGAGACTTCGCCCGCCACGGCCGGGTGTCGGTCCGGATGCTGCGCCACTACGACGCGATCGGACTGCTGCGCCCCGCCCATGTCGACCCGTACAGCGGCTACCGCTCCTACGAAGCCGGTCAGCTTGCCCGGCTCAACCGCGTCATCGCGCTCAAGGACCTCGGCTTCACGCTCGACCAGGTGCGGTCGATCCTCGACGAACAGGTCGGGCCCGAGGAACTGCGCGGGATGCTGCGGCTGCGGCAGGCCGAGCTGGAAACGGCGATGGGCCAGGCCGCCGCGCGGCTGGCGCAGGTCGGCGCGAGGCTCCGAGCCATCGAGAGCGAGGGACACATGTCCACACAGGACGTCGTGCTGAAGAGCGTTCCGGCCGCGCGGCTGGCCGTGCTGACGGGCGTCGCCGCGAGCTTCGAGCCGGCCGACGTCGGCCCCGTCATCGATCCGCTGTACGACGAGCTGTGCGCACGGCTGGAGGCCGCCGGGCTCAAGGACTTCGGCCCCGGGATCGCCTACTACGAGGACGCGCCGGCCGGTGACGGGACGATCGTCGTCCACGCGGGGATGACCGTGCCGGACGGCGTCACCGTGCCGGACGTGGAGATCGTCGTGCTGCCCGGCATCGAGCAGGCGGCGACCGTCGTCCACCGGGGGCCGCTGGAGGACGACCTCCTGGTGACCGCCCAGAACCTGGCCTCCTGGATCGACACCAACGGCTACCGCTCCACCGGATACACGCGCGAGCTGTACCTGGAGGTCCCGGAGGACCGCGCGCAGTGGGTCACCGAGCTCCAGGAGCCCGTCAGCCGCGCAACACCCGCCGGGTGAGCCGCCGCACCTGCCGGGCGGCCCGCCGGACCAGGGCGTGGCGCGGCACCGGCACGCCGCCCGGCAGGCCGAGCACGGTGAGGCGGCGGCGCTTGAAGTAGCGGCGCGTCCGGGCGTCCAGGTGGGCGGACAGGTACCGTTCGGCCGCCGGGCGGAGGTCCGGGCGGACCTGCGGCTGCATCGCGAAGCCCACGGCGTGCAGGAGACCGGTGAGGTCGTCCACGCCGTGGGTCTCGCCGCTCTCCAGGTCCGGCACCAGGGCGTCGGCGAGCGTCACCGGCACCCGGTTGCTGTTCTGGTACGGCGACAGCCGGTCCAGCAACGGGCCGGTGCCCAGGCGGGCGACCGGGACGCCGTAGAAGCGGGCCGCCGTGAACAGCCCGGTCGAGAAGCAGGCCACCACCAGCGCGGGCCGCAGCCGCCGGAACAGCACCTCCGCGAGAACCGGCCGGACCGGCACGGTCAGTTCGGCGCCCAGTTCCTCCGCCTCCCGCTCCAGCGCACGGGACCAGGACGCGGGCGCCATCGGGTGCGGCTTGAACACCAGCCGCCGGTGCCCGCGCGCCACCGCGCCGCGCACCATCCGTACGTGCAGGGCCTCCTCCTCGGCGGGGGAGAGGATGCCGAGGGCGGACAGGTACTGGCCCAGGAGCAGGGCGGAGCCCTCGGGTTCGTCGACGGCCTCGGCGTCCGCCAGCTCGTCCACCACCTTCGTGAACGCCTCCGTCGGCACCACCTCCGCCGCCGCCCCGAACTCCGCCAGCAGCAGCGGGCGCAGCCCCGGCACCAGGTCCAGGTGCAGCAGCCGCCGCACCCGCTCGCCGACCAGCGGGTCCAGCTTGTCGCGCGTCGGGCCGTAGCTCATCAGCCCGTCCGCGTACACGTCGATGGCCGCGTCCGGGAAAAGCTGCGCGACGCTGAGCGCGGGCGCGACATGGAGGGACTCGGCGACCAGCTCGACCGGTTCCTCGTCGCCCAGCCGCCACAGCAGCCGCAGGTACCGCTCCCACAACGGCACGTCGTCCGGCCGGGGCGACCAGCCGCCCGGGTGGAACGGCGCGACGGCGTCGTTCCACGACAGTACGGAGTCGAAACGGTCCCGCAGCCGCTCGAAACCGGGCATCCGGTCCAGGGGGACGGCCGTCTCGGGGACCGCCGCGTTGTTGGTGACCACCAGCAGCCTGCGGTCGGCGGGCGGGAAGCAGCCGCTGTCCAGGGCGGCGGCGAGGGTGACGGCGCCGTAGAGGGTGGAGGCGAGGAAGATCTGCGTGGTCATGCGGTGGCCTCCAGGGCGGCGGAGCCCGGTACGGGGCGGCGGCGCAGCCTGCGCAGCCGGGACGCCCGCTCGGCGTCCATCGTGTCGAGGGCGTCGTCGAGGATGTCCTGCGGCATCCGTTTCAGGGCCGCGGCGCTGAGCGTGCGCAATTTCCGGGCGACCGGCGCCTCGAACCGTTCCACCGAGCCCAGATGGTGCGCGATGATCGCGCAATAGGTGCGTACCGCTTTCGGCAGCAGCCTTTCCGCATCCACGTCCTCCGCCGTTTCCGACAACACCTGGTCGAAAGCGCGGATGAAATGAAGCCGGCGAATGTCGCCGATTTGTGTGAGGGACGTGGAGACACCGCGCCGGTAGAAGACCCCGAGCGTCCCGATCGCCGCGAAGGAATCCGCCTCGCGGTGCAGCCGCCATATCCACGGCCGGTCCTCGGCGGTGCGCAGACCGTCCGTGAAATGCAGCAGCCCCCGGTCGACCAGGCGCCGGTGGTACATCCCGGCCCACGCGTACGGGTAGTCCACCGACGTGGACCTCTCGGCCGGCAGTATGGCGTCGCGCGGCCTCAGCACCACCCCGCGCCGGCCCACCGGAACGCGGTGCACGGTACGGGACTTGGCGGTGCACCGCACATGGTCCGTACGGACGAAGTCGCAGCCCAGTCCCTCGATCGCGGCGAGGACCCGGGCGAAGTGGCCGGGTGCCAGCCAGTCGTCGCCGTCGAGGAACGCCAGGTACTCGCCACGGGCCGCGTCGATACCGGTGTTGCGGGCGGTCGCCAGCCCGCCGTTGCGTTCGTGGCGGAGCAGCACCGCCCCCGGGATGTCGCGCGCCGCGCGCGCGAGGAGCTCCGGCGTCCCGTCCGTCGAACAGTCGTCGACGAGCAGGAATTCGAAGTCCTCCCGGGCGTTGGCGCGCAGGCTCATGAGGGCGTCAGGGGCGTATGTCTGCACGTTGTGGAACGGCACGACGACGGAGAGCTTGACCACTCGCGAGACGCTAGGCGCAGCCGCCGTCATTCGACCCGACCGGGAAAGAGATGCGCGGTGAACACTGAGGGGCGCGCTTATTAACCGGGTCGCCGCCGGATTGCCGCCGGCCCCTGTTCACCGTTTGTTGCGGCCGAGTTGGGCCGAGCGGCCGTGCGTCTTTCTAACGTCCTCGGCGTGCCCTCACGCAATCGTGAAGCGGTGCGGGTCGCGGTACTCGCGGACTCCGACACCCGATGGAAATGGGGCGCCCTCACGGCGCGCCGCATCAGCCCGCCCGGTCACCGGGTGACCGGCTTCGTCCTGCGCGGCCGTGCCACGCCGACCCCGCGCCAGCTCGCCGAGGTCGGCGCGGACGTGGGCGCCCCCCGGGAGGTGACCGGGGCGGAGTTCCTCGCGGCGGTGCGGGAAGAGGCGTACGACGTGGTCGTCCTCGCGCTCGTCGGCGGCACGGTGCAGGCGATGCTGCACGGCCTGGCCGGGGTGGTGCTGCCACGCCGCCCGGTGGTCGTCACCGGCTATGTCGGCGTCGTGTACGAGAAGCTCGCCGACGGGCTGCTGCTGAGGCACGGCGCGGACGTCGTGCTCGCCAACTCCCGGGCCGACGCCCGGCGGTTCCGCGCGGTGTACGAGGGCGTCGGCGCCGACGCGTCGGCGGTGGTGGAGGCGGCGCTGCCGTTCCTCGGCGGGGGGCGGTACGCGCCGGTCCCGGACCGGGACACGGTCGTCTTCGCCGCCCAGCCGTCCGTGCCGGCGTCCCGGGACGAACGGGCCCACCTGCTGTGCCGGCTGGTCGAGCACGCCCGGCTCCACCCGCACCGCGAGGTGCTGCTCAAGCTCCGCTCCAAGCCGGGCGAGCACACCACGCACGTGGAGGAGCACCCGTACCAGAAGCTCGCCAAGGGCCCGCTCCCGCCCAACCTCCGGCTGGTCCACGGCCACATGGGCGAGGTCCTCGACCGGACCGACCTGCTGGTCACCGTCTCCTCCACGGCGGCCCTGGAGGCCCTGCACCGGGGCATCCCGACGGCGGTCCTGACCGACCTGGGCGTACGCGAGGCGCTCGGCAACCACCACTTCATCGGCTCGGGTCTGCTCACGTCCTGGGACCGGCTGGACGGCGGCCACCGCCCCCGGCCGGACGCCGCGTGGCTGGCGGACCAGGGCGTGGCGGCCGACGGCTCGTACGAGGGGGCCTTCGACGCCGCCCGCGCCCGCGTGCTCGACCTGCTCGCCGGGCCCCCGCTGCCGCCCGTCGCGCCCTACTACACGCCGGCGACCGCCCCCGGCTACCTGCCCGGGATCCTCGCCCGCCACCGCCTGGACGCCACCGAGCCGCCCGCCGCCGGCCCGGTGCGCCGCATGCTGCGCGACGCGGCACGCGGCGTCTACCGCCACGGGGTGCAGCGCGTGGCCCCGGTGATTCGCCGCCTGGGGGAGCTGTGACATCCCGAGCCGTGACGTCCGAAGCACAGCCGTCCCCAGCCGCGACGCCCCCAGCCGTGCCGTCCCCAGCCGTGACACCCCGAGCCGTGCCGTCCCCGGCCGTGACACCCCGAGCCGTGACGTCCCCAGCCGTGACACCCCGAGCACAGCCGTCCCCAGCCGTGACCGGCCACCGTGACGGTCCCACCCGCCCCACCGTCCTCGCCGTCATACCCGCCCGGGGCGGCTCCAAGGGCGTGCCCGGCAAGAACCTCGCGCCCGTCGGCGGCGTACCCCTGGTCGCCCGGGCGGTACGCGCCTGCCTGGGCGCCCGGCGGGTGACGGACGTCGTCGTCTCGACCGACGACCCCGCGATCGCGGACACCGCCCGCGCGGCCGGCGCCGAGGCGGTCCACCGCCCGGCGGGCCTCTCCGGCGACACGGCGACCAGCGAGGCGGCGGTGCTGCACGCGATGGACGCCTTCGAGGCCCTGCACGCCCGCCCCGCGGACGTCGTCCTGCTCGTCCAGTGCACCAGCCCGTTCCTGACCGCGTCGGACGTCGACGGTGTCGCCGGCCAGGTCCTGGAGGACGGCGCCGACACGGCCCTGACGGTCGCCCCGTCCCACGGCTTCCTCTGGCGGGACGCGCACGACGCCCTCGGGGTCAACCACGACAAGGCCCATCGCCCCCACCGCCAGGAGCGCGAGCCCGAGTACCTGGAGACGGGCGCCGCGTACGGCATGGAGGCGCGCGGGTTCCGGGAGCACGGGCACCGCTTCTTCGGCCGCACCGCGCTCGTCGTCACCGACCCCGCCCGCGTCCTGGAGATCGACGACCCGCACGACCTGGCCCGCGCCCGGGCGCTCGCGCCGCTGCTGGACGCGCCGGCCACCCCGACGCTCGACGACGTCGACGCCGTCGTCCTCGACTTCGACGGGACCCAGACCGACGACCGGGTGCTCGTCGACTCCGACGGGCGCGAACTCGTCGCCGTGCACCGCGGCGACGGACTCGGCGTCGCCGCGCTCCGCCGCGCCGGTGTCCGGCTGCTGATCCTGTCCACCGAGAAGAACCCCGTCGTCGCCGCCCGCGCCCGCAAACTGGCCGTCCCCGTCCTGCACGGCGTCGACCGCAAGGACCTGGCGCTCAAGCAGTGGTGCGACGACCACGCCGTCGACCCCGGGCGCGTGCTCTACGCCGGGAACGACGTCAACGACCTGCCCTGCCTCGGGCTCGTCGGCTGGCCCGTGGCCGTCGCCGACGCCCACGCCTCCGTACGCGCCGCCGCCCGCGCCGTCACCGCGACCCCCGGCGGCGCGGGGGCGGTCCGCGAGATCGCGACCTGGCTCCTCGGCCCCACCCTGCACACCCCCGCAACGTAAGGACGCACCATGAACTCCCGTCTGCGCAGCCTCGGCCGCAAGACCGCCGGCCCCGGCGAGCCCGTCTACGTCACCGGCGAGATCGGCATCAACCACAACGGTGACCTCGACAAGGCGATCGCCCTCATCGACGCCGCCGCCGACGCGGGCTGCGACGCCGTGAAGTTCCAGAAGCGCACGCCCGAGATCTGCACCCCCCGCGACCAGTGGGACATCGAGCGCGACACGCCCTGGGGCCGGATGACGTACATCGACTACCGCCACCGCGTGGAATTCGGCGAGGACGAGTACCGGGCCGTCGACGAGCACTGCCGCCAGCGCGGCATCGACTGGTTCGCCTCCCCGTGGGACACCGAGGCCGTGGCGTTCCTGGAGAAGTTCGACCTCCCCGCCCACAAGGTCGCCTCCGCGTCCCTCACCGACGACGAACTGCTGCGCACGCTGCGCGCCACCGGCCGTACGGTGATCCTCTCCACCGGCATGTCGACCCCCAAGCAGATCCGCCACGCCGTGGAGGTCCTCGGCAGCGACAACATCCTGCTGTGCCACGCCACGTCCACGTACCCGGCCAGGGCCGAGGAGCTGAACCTCCGCGTGATCCAGTCGCTGATGCGGGACTACCCCAACATCCCCATCGGCTACAGCGGCCACGAGACGGGCCTGCAGACCACCCTGGCCGCCGTCGCCCTGGGCGCCTGCTTCGTCGAGCGCCACATCACCCTCGACCGCGCCATGTGGGGCTCCGACCAGGCAGCCTCGGTCGAACCGGGCGGCCTCGCCCGCCTCGTACGCGACATCCGCACCATCGAGACCGCGCTCGGCGACGGCGTCAAGAGGGTGTACGAGTCCGAGCTGGGCCCCATGAAGAAGCTCCGCCGCGTCCCGGCCACGGTATGACGTCCCCGCCCCGGACCACCCCGTCGCACCTGGCCTTCGTCGAGAGCCCCGTCCAGCTCCTGAACGTCCTGGAGTGGACCCACCACGCCGGCCGCCCCGAGCTCGCCGTCACCGTCCTGTCGCCCACCGACCCCATGTCGCGCGGCCAGCTCCGCCGTATGGCCCAGCTCGCGCGCGACGAGGGGTTCACGGTCCGCTGGCAGGAGGCCCGCGGCGGCCGTGGCGCCCTGCTGCGGGCGCTGCGGGACCTGGCGCCGTCCCTGGCGCGCGCCGAGCGGGTGATCATCGGCGACCCGTTCTCCCGTTACGTACAGCTCCTGCTGACGCTCTTCGGGCCGCGTGCGCTCACGGTCGTCGACGACGGCACGGCCACCATGGAGTTCGCCGCCCAGCTCGCCCGGGGCGAACGGCTCGTGCGCTGGCACCGGCGCGGCGTCCGGGGCCCGCGCGAGCTGGCCCTCGCGCCGGTGGGCGCCCTCGCCCGCCGCCGTCTCGCCCCGGGGCGGGGCCGTGCGGTCGAGATCTTCACCGCCCTGCCGGTCGAGGCGCCCCCGGGCACCACGGTCACCGCGAACCGCTTCGCGTGGACCCGCGCCCGGTTCGGCCCGCCCAGTCTGACCCGGGGCGCGGACCTGGTGGGCACCTCGCTGGTGGAGACGGGCGTGGTGGACCCCGACCGGTACGTGGGCGCCGTCGCCGCGCTGGCGGCCGCCCACGGCGCCACGCGTTACTTCGCGCACCGCCGCGAGGGCGTGGAGAAGCTGCACCGGATAGCGGTGGAGACGGGGCTGGAGATCGTCCGGCCGGACCTGCCGCTGGAGCTGATCGCCCGGCGCGGCCCGATCGGCCGTACGGTGCTGAGCTTCCCCTCCACGGTCGTGCACACCCTCCCGGCGGCCCTCGGAGGCACCGGTGTCACGATCACCGTGTGCCGGATAGCGCCGGAGTGGCTCCGCGACACCGCCTCGCCGCGCGCGCAGGGATTCCTCGCGGGGGTGGCGGAGTCGGCACGCTCGGTGCACGGCCTGTCACTCACGGGTGCGTAGACGCCCCGCACCCTGGAGTCGATCACGAACGCGAACACCTGATCGGAACCCGACCGATAAAGATCAACACAAGCCCAAAAACGCGTGAGCTTACCCACTTCGTCCGGCCCTCAAGCCCGCCGTCCAGGCTTTCTTTCCCCTATCGGGCTGAAGTTTTGTAGATCACACGTTAGTTGAGGCCCAAACGCGCCTACCCTTTCATGGGTGAACAAGGTGATGTCCCGCGACCCCGAAACAGACGTTCCCGGCGATACGCCCCTCCTCGGCGCGCTGCCAGAGAGCCTGCGCGCCGAGTTGATCGCGTTCCGCCGGGATGTGCACATGCACCCCGAGCTGGGCTTCCAGGAGTTCCGCACCACCGCGGCGATCAAGACGCGCCTCGAAGCGGCGGGGCTCACGCCCCGGGTCCTGCCCGGCGGCACGGGGCTGACGTGCGACATCGGTACGTGGGACGGCGTACGCCCCATGCTGGCGATCCGCGCCGACATCGACGCGCTGCCCATCCCGGACACGAAGACGGACGTCCCGTACCGCTCCACCGTGCCCGACCGGGCCCACGCCTGCGGCCACGACGTGCACACCACCGTCGTTCTCGGCGCCGGTCTGGTGCTGGCGGACCTGGCCCGCGAGGGCCTGCTGCCCGGCGCCGTACGCCTGATCTTCCAGCCCGCCGAGGAGGTCATGCCGGGCGGCGCGATCACCGCCATCGACGCCGGCGTGCTGGACGGTGTGGGCCGCATCATCGCCGTGCACTGCGACCCGCGCGTGGACGCGGGCCGCATCGGGCTGCGCACCGGGGCGATCACCTCCGCCTGCGACCGCCTGGAGGTCACCCTCGACGGGCCCGGCGGCCACACCGCGCGCCCGCACCTGACGACCGACATGGTCACCGCCGCCGCCCGGGTCGCCGTCGACGCGCCCGCGCTGCTGTCCCGCCGGATCGACACCCGTGCCGGGCTGGTCCTGACCTGGGGCCGCATCGAGGCGGGGCACGCGCCCAACGTCATCCCCCAGCGGGCCGAGCTGGGCGGCACGGTCCGCTGCCTGGACCTGGAGGCCTGGCGGCACGCCCCGGACCAGGTGTACGCGGCGATCGACGAGGTGGCGACGCTGCACGGGGCCAAGTGCCAGATCGAGTACGTCCGGGGTGTCCCCCCGGTCGTCAACGACGCGTCCGTCGCACAGCTGCTGCACGACGCGATGGCCGCGCGCCTCGGCACGTACGCGATCGAGGACACCGAGCAGAGCCTCGGCGGCGAGGACTTCTCCTGGTACATGGAGCACGTCCCCGGCGCGATGGCCCGGCTGGGCGTCCGCCGCCCGGGTGATACGGCCCGGCTCGACCTCCACCGGGGCAACTTCGACGTCGACGAACGGGCCATCCAGGTCGGTGTCGAGCTGTTCACCGCCGCCGCCCTGATCGACGGCGGGCTCTGACCTCCACCGGACGGACGCGGCCTGCCCGTTCGGGGTGGGCCGAGCGTCCATTTCCGGTCACCAACGGGTAGGACACCACTACGCCCGGTGGCGGCATCGCGAAGGCCATCCGCTGTTCGCGTCGATCTGGTAACGGCTACCGAACAGGCCTTTACCTGACATCTACGCGCGTTACGATCGCCGCGAAACCAGCGCCGAGAAGAGGCGCTTAGGTCAGGTTGAAGGAGCCTCCCTTGCGCCGGATCACCAGGATCGCAACCGTGGGCGTCGCGTCCGCGGCTCTCGCACTCAGCGTCACCGCGTGTGGCGGAAAGTCGTCGTCCAGCGGTGGCGACGACCAGGACAAGGCGGCCATCGCCTACGACATCGGCGGCCGTGGCGACCAGTCGTTCAACGACGCCGCCTACGCCGGTCTGGCGAAGGCCGAGAAGGACCTCGGCATCGAGGGCACCGAGGCGGAGCCCAGCGAGGGTGAGGGTGACCCGGACAAGGTCCAGCGCCTGACCGAGCTGGCCCGCGCCGGCAACAACCCCGTCATCGGCGTCGGTTTCGCCTACGCGCCCGCCATCGCCGAGGTCGCGCCGAAGTTCCCGAAGACCACCTTCGGCCTGATCGACGACACCTCGAAGACCGGCAAGAACATCGCCAACCTGGTCTTCAACGAGGAGCAGGGCTCCTACCTGGCCGGTGTCGCCGCCGCCAAGGTGACCAAGACCAACACCGTCGGCTTCATCGGCGGTGTCGAGACCCCGCTGATCAAGAAGTTCGAGGCGGGTTACGTCCAGGGCGTCAAGGACACCAACAAGAACGTCAACGTCAAGGTCCAGTACCTGACGCAGCCGCCGGACTTCGGTGGCTTCTCCAAGCCGGACCTCGGCAAGGCCGCCGCCGAGGGGCAGCTCGACGCGGGCGCCGACGTGATCTACGCCGCCGCCGGTCTCGCCGGCTCGGGCTCGATCGAGGCCGCCGCCAAGGCCAAGAAGTGGGCCATCGGCGTCGACTCCGACCAGTACAACCAGAAGGGCCTCGCGGCCTACAAGGAGTACATCCTCACCTCGGTGACCAAGGACGTGGCCGACTCCGTCTACAACCTGATCAAGTCGGTCAAGGACGGCAAGCCGCAGTCCGGTGAGGTCCGTTACGGCCTCGACAAGGGCGGCGTGGGCCTGGCCACCTCCAACCCGGCCTACACCAAGCTGACCGACGTGACCGCCGCGGTGGAGAAGGCCAAGGCCGACATCATCGCCGGCAAGATCAAGGTCAAGACCGCTCCGTAACCGCGCGGCCGCGACCAGGTCCGCGGGTCCGGAGGGACGGTACGAGCCGTCCCTCCGGACCCGGACCATGTTCCGCCACGTCCGGGCCGTGCCGGGGGTTGCCCCCCGGTTTCTTCCCTTCGCCGTCGCTACGCGCGTAGACCCCCGCGTGGCGCGATAGCTTCGGCACCTGCCCCCCTGCTCCCGCTCCTGAAGCTCCTTTCCCGCCAAGGAGAGTGCGTCATCAACGCGTCCAGTCCGTCATCGCCGCCGGCTGCTCCCGCCGTGGAACTGCGCGGCATCACCAAGCGCTTCCCCGGCGTCGTCGCCAACCACGACATCGACATCACCATCCGCAAGGGCACCGTTCACGCCCTGGTCGGTGAGAACGGTGCCGGCAAGTCGACCCTGATGAAGATCCTCTACGGCATGCAGAAGCCGGACGAGGGCACCATCACGATCGACGGCAAGCAGGTCTCCTTCTCCAGCCCCGCCGAC
The DNA here is from genome assembly GCF_055590785.1 of Streptomyces sp. NPDC041796. NCBI lineage: Bacteria > Bacillati > Actinomycetota > Actinomycetes > Kitasatosporales > Streptomycetaceae > Streptomyces > Streptomyces sp. NPDC041796. The sequence continues at coordinate 132,582 of NZ_JBVJAH010000013.1, read as the reverse complement.
GCCATCGCGACCGGCATCGGCATGGTGCACCAGCACTTCATGCTGGCCGACAACCTCACCGTCCTGGAGAACGTGGTTCTCGGCGGCGAGAAGCTGTACGGCATCGGCGCCAAGGCCCGCAAGAAGATCATGGAGATCTCGGACGCGTACGGGCTGAACGTCCGCCCGGACGCCCTGGTCGAGCAGCTCGGTGTCGCCGACCGCCAGCGTGTGGAGATCCTCAAGGTCCTCTACCGCGGCGCCCGCACCCTGATCCTCGACGAGCCGACCGCCGTGCTCGTCCCGCAGGAGGTCGACGCACTCTTCGCCAACCTGCGCGAGCTCAAGGCCGAGGGCCTCACGGTCATCTTCATCTCGCACAAGCTGGGCGAGGTCCTCGCGGTCGCCGACGACATCACCGTCATCCGCCGCGGTACGACCGTCGGCACCGCCGACCCCCGGACCACCACCACCAAGCAGCTCGCCGAACTGATGGTCGGCACCGAGCTGCCGTCGCCGGAGACGCGGGAGTCGACGGTGACGGACGTCCCGATGCTCTCCGTCCAGGGCCTGCGGCTGACCGCCACCGACCCCGACGGCGTCGTCCGCGAGGTCCTCGACGGCATCGACTTCACCATCCACAAGGGCGAGGTCGTCGGCATCGCCGGCGTCGAGGGCAACGGCCAGACGGAGCTGATCGAGGCCCTGATGGGCCTGCGCACCCCGGACGGCGGTGTGATCAGCCTCGACGGGGCCGACATCTCGCACGCGCCGACCCGCAAGCGCCGCGAGGGCGGTATCGGTTACATCCCCGAGGACCGCCACCGCCACGGCCTGCTGCTGGAGTCCCCGCTGTGGGAGAACCGCATCCTCGGCCACGTCACCGAGGCGCCCAACAGCAAGCGCGGCATCCTCGACCCGAAGGCCGCCCGCAAGGACACCGAGCGGATCGTGCGCGAGTACGACGTGCGCACCCCCGGCATCGACGTCACCGCGGCCTCTCTCTCCGGCGGCAACCAGCAGAAGCTGATCGTCGGCCGCGAGATGAGCCACAACCCCAAGTTCCTGATCGCCGCCCACCCCACCCGTGGCGTGGACGTCGGCGCGCAGGCGCAGATCTGGGACCAGATCCGTGAGGCCCGTCGCGAGGGCCTGGCGGTGCTGCTGATCTCCGCCGACCTGGACGAGCTCATCGGGCTCTCCGACACCCTGCGGGTGATGTACCGCGGCCGGCTGGTCGCGGACGCGGACCCCGCCACGATCACCCCGGAGGAGCTGGGCTCGGCCATGACCGGCGCTGCCACCGGCCACCTTGAGCACAACGAGAACGGTGAGGGCCGATGAGGAAATTCGACAAGGACCGGCTGATCCTGGGCCTCGCCGGCCCGGTGCTCGCCCTGGTCGTGGCCTTCCTGCTCACGTCGGTGGTGCTGCTCCTCTCGGACCGTGATCCGTTCGAGCCGTACCGGATCATGGTGGAGAACGCCGAGTTCACCGACGTCCAGGTCCTCATCCTCAACCAGACCGGCACGTACTACCTCGCCGCGCTGGCGGTCGCCATCGGCTTCCGGATGAACCTGTTCAACATCGGTGTGGACGGGCAGTACCGCCTCGCGGCGATGCTCGCCGCGGTCGTCGGCGCCTCCGTCGAACTGCCCGGACCGCTGCACGTCCTGCTGATCGTGTTCGTCGCCATGTTCGTCGGCGCCTTCTGGGCCGGTATCGCGGGCATCCTCAAGACCACGCGCGGCGTCAGCGAGGTCGTCTCGACGATCATGCTCAACGCCATCGCGACCAGCCTCATCGCCTGGATGATCCTGCCCACCAACCTCGGTGTGCAGGCGGAGGGCTCCAACGACCTCACCACCGGTGAGATCGCCGAGTCCGGCTGGATCCCGGGCCTGGACGTCGACGGCGGCACCATCTACGGCTTCACCTTCGTGGCCTTCGCGCTCGGCATCGTCTACTGGTTCGTCCTCAACCGCACCCGCTTCGGCTTCGACCTGCGCGCCACCGGCGCCAGCGACTCGGCAGCCCAGGCGAGCGGCGTCGACGCCAAGAAGATGGTGCTCACCGCCATGCTGATCTCCGGCGCCGTCGCCGGTCTGACCGGCCTGCCGCTGCTGCTCGGCCAGACCCACACGTACAGCTTCAGCTTCCCGGCGGGCATCGGCTTCACCGGCATCACCATCGCCCTGCTCGGCCGCAACAGCCCCATCGGCATCTTCTTCGCCGCACTGCTGGTCGCCTTCCTCGACAAGGCCTCGGCCTCGCTGGACCAGTACGGCTACGAGAAGGAAATCGCCACGATCATGCAGGGCCTGATCGTGATCTCGGTGGTCGTCTCCTACGAGCTCGTCCGCCAGTACGGGCTGCGCCGGCAGCAGCAGAAGGTCGGCGAAGAACTTGCCGCCCAGGCCAAGAAGAAGGAGGCCGTGTCCTCATGAGTGAGTCCACGAGCACGGTTTCGGCCGCGGCGACCGCGCCGAAGAAGGGCGGCGGACGCCGCAAGCTGTCCCTGCCGGTCATCCTGCTGATCATCGCGGGCGGACTGCTTCTGTTCTCGCTGGTCCGGGTGATCAGCGGCGCCAACGACCTCACCTCGGTGGGCCAGGTCGCGGGCGCGCTCCAGCTCGCCGTGCCGATCGGTCTGGCCGGTCTCGGCGGTCTGTGGTCCGAGCGGGCTGGCGTGGTCAACATCGGCCTCGAAGGCATGATGATCCTCGGCACCTTCTTCGGTGCCTGGGCCGGCTACCAGTGGGGCCCGTGGACCGGCGTCCTGCTGGGCATCGTGGGCGGTGCGCTCGGCGGCCTGCTGCACGCGGTCATCACGGTCACCTTCAACGTGAACCACATCGTCTCCGGTGTGGCGATCACGATCCTGGCCACCGGCCTCACCCGCTACCTGGCCAACTTCACCTTCGCCGAGGCCGAGGGCGGCTCCTCCAAGCAGTCGCCGCGCATCGACGCGATCGACCGGATCACCATCCCCGGCCTGTCGGACGGGCTGGCCGACCTCCAGGCGAAGCACTGGTTCTTCATCTCCGACCTCGCCGGCCTCCTCGGCGGCCTGGTCACCGGCCTGTCGCTGCTGACCGTCCTCGCGCTGCTGCTGATCCCCGGCACCTGGTGGATCCTGTGGCGCACCTCGTTCGGCCTGCGCCTGCGGTCCTGCGGTGAGAACCCGATCGCCGCCGAGTCCCTCGGCGTCAACGTCTACAAGTACAAGTACATCGCCGTCATCGTCTCCGGCGCCCTCGCGGGCCTGGGCGGTGCCTTCCTCGCCATCGTCTCCACCGGCATCTACCAGGAGGGCCAGACCGGCGGCCGCGGTTACATCGGCCTCGCCGCGATGATCTTCGGCAACTGGATGCCGGGCGGCATGGCCCTCGGCGCCGGACTGTTCGGCTTCACCGACAGCCTCAAGCTGCGCGGCGGTGCCGAGAACGTCCACGCGATGCTCCTGCTGCTGGCGATCCTGCTGGTGGCGATGATGCTCTGGCAGCTCTACAAGAAGAAGTACGTGAGCGCGGCCGTCGCCACCGTCGTCGCGGCGGGTCTCTTCGTCTGGTACGCCTTCACCGAGGCCCTGCCCAGCCAGTTCGTGGACGCCGCGCCGTACGTCACCACGCTGCTGGTGCTGGCGCTGTCCGCACAGCGGCTCCGCATGCCGAAGGCGGACGGCATGCCCTACAAGAGGGGCCAGGGCAAGTGACCGACGAGGCCTGGGAGGCCCTGCGCCAAGCCGCCCGGGACGCCATGTCCCACGCGTACGCCCCGTACTCGGGCTACGCGGTGGGCGCGGCGGCCCTGGTCGACGACGGGCGCACGGTCACCGGCTGCAACGTGGAGAACGCCTCGTACGGCATCGGCCTGTGCGCCGAGTGCGGGCTCGTCTCCCAGCTCCAGGCCACCGGCGGCGGACGGCTGACGCATTTCGTGTGCGTGGACGGGCGTGGCCAGGTCCTGGTGCCGTGCGGCCGCTGCCGGCAGCTGCTGTACGAGTTCGGCGGCGACGAACTGCTGCTGGACACGCCGGCGGGCGTGCTGACGCTCGCCGCGATGCTGCCGCAGGCGTTCGGGCCGCAGCACCTCGCTTAAGACGGGACGACCCTTCCGCGCTGTCCGCGGAGGGGTCGTCCTTCTCCACCCCTCTTCCTCTATGCGCGTAGAGTCGCGTGTGCAGGACTGTCCCACCCCGCTGGAAGGAACCCTTTAGGCCATGGACGCGATTTCCGTCATCCGCACCAAGCGGGACCGGGGCGAGCTGAGCCCCGAGCAGATCGACTGGGTCATCGACGCCTACACGCGCGGCGAGGTCGCCGACGAGCAGATGTCCGCGCTCGCCATGGCGATCCTGCTGAACGGCATGAACCGTACGGAGATCGCCCGCTGGACCGCCGCGATGATCGCCAGCGGCGAGCGGATGGACTTCTCCTCCCTGTCCCGGCCCACCGCCGACAAGCACTCCACCGGTGGCGTCGGCGACAAGATCACCCTGCCGCTCGCCCCGCTGGTCGCGGCCTGCGGCGCCGCCGTGCCGCAGCTTTCCGGCCGGGGCCTCGGCCACACCGGCGGCACGCTCGACAAGCTGGAGTCCATCCCCGGCTGGCGCGCCCTCCTCTCCAACGAGGAGATGCTGCACGTCCTCGACACCACCGGCGCGGTCATCTGCGCGGCGGGCGACGGCCTCGCCCCCGCCGACAAGAAGCTGTACGCGTTGCGCGACGTCACCGGCACGGTCGAGGCGATCCCGCTGATCGCGTCCTCGATCATGTCCAAGAAGATCGCCGAGGGCACCGGCTCGCTGGTCCTGGACGTCAAGGTCGGCTCCGGCGCGTTCATGAAGAACATCGCCGACGCCCGTGTGCTCGCCTCCACCATGGTGGGCCTGGGCACCGACCACGGCGTGAAGACGGTCGCCCTCCTCACCGACATGTCGACCCCGCTCGGCCTGACCGCGGGCAACGCCCTGGAGGTCCGCGAGTCCGTCGAGGTCCTCGCGGGCGGCGGCCCCGCCGACGTCGTGGAGCTCACCATCGCGCTCGCCCGCGAGATGCTCGACGCGGCCGGAATCAAGGACGCCGACCCGGCGAAGGCCCTCGCCGACGGCTCCGCGATGGACGTCTGGCGCCGCATGATCGCCGCGCAGGGCGGCGACCCGGACGCCACCCTCCCGGTCGCCCGTGAGCAGCACGTCGTCACCGCACCCTCTTCGGGCGTCCTCACCCGCCTCGACGCGTACGGCGTCGGCGTCGCCGCCTGGCGCCTCGGCGCGGGTCGCGCGCGCAAGGAGGACCCGGTCCAGGCGGGCGCCGGCATCGAGATCCACGCCAAGCCGGGCGACACCGTCACGGCGGGCCAGCCGCTGCTGACCCTCCACACGGACACCCCGGAGAAGTTCGACTACGCCCTGCAGTCCCTGGACGGCACCTACGACATCGCCGCCGCGGGCACGGCGTACGAGCCGACCCCGGTCGTGCTGGAACGCATCGCCTGACACTCGCACGGCTGAACGGGACCGATGGACCTCCATCGGTCCCGTTCGGCATGCTGGGCGAGCCCAGGAACTCCCTCTACCGTGTGCTCGACACGGTGAAGTACGGCGAGGGCATCCACCTCCCGGCCCCCTTCGACGTCACCCTCGACACCAGCGCCTTCCCCGTCGGCTGATCCGCCCGCGTACATGGCGGCCATCGATGAGTTCCGCCCCCGGCGCGGGTCTCCTCCCTGTGGACACCACGGATCCGAAAGTCTTCCGCGTCGTCGGCGTGATCGAGCCCGCCGACGTCCCCCGACTCTGCGAGGAGCTGACCGCGCTGCTCGGTGAGCGGGACGGCCCCGACGTCATCTGCGACGTCGGCGGCGTCACCCGGCCGGGCCTCGCCACCGCCGAGGCACTGGCCCGGCTCCGCCTGACCGCTCAGCGGCTGGGCCGCCGGATGACCGTACGCGACGCCCAGCCCGCCCTCCGGGCGCTGCTGGAGCTCGTCGGGCTCGACGGCCTCCTCACGCCTCCAGCCGCTCCGGAAGATCGAACAACGGGAACCAGCGCTTCACGTCCAGGAACGACGTGATGCCCGAAACCTTCCCGTCCACGATCTCGATGACCATCAGCGCCCACGGGCTGAAACCGCCCTCCGGGTCGGGGTGGTAGTGCGCGAACGCGGGGGTGCCGTTGGCCACCACCGGCACCAGCCGCGAGCCCCGGCACACCTCGCCGACGCCCAGCATCCATCCGACGATGTCGTCGTGGCCCCGGAGCCACAGGTCGTAGGGCGGCATGGACAGCGTGGCGTCCTCGTGGAGCAGCGCCGTCAGGGCGGCCATGTCGTACCCCTCGAAAGCCGCCACGTACCGGTCGAGGAGCTTCTTCTGCTCCTCGTCGAGCGGGTCGGCCGTGTCCGTCTTCGCCGGCTCGGACTCCGCGAGCGTCGCCCGGGCCCGCTGGAGCGCGCTGTTGACCGACGCGACCGAGGTGCCGAGCAGCTCCGCCACCTCGCTCGCCTTCCACGCGAGCACCTCGCGCAGGATCAGCACCGCCCGCTGCTTCGGCGGCAGGTGCTGGAGCGCGGCCACGAACGCGAGCCGCACCGATTCCTTCGCCACCGCCGTCTCCGCCGGGTCGGCGACCGACGGCAGCACCCGCCCGTCCGGCACCGGCTCCAGCCAGGTGACCTCCGGACGGGAGTTGAGCTGTGCCTGGGCCACCGGTGTCGGCGCGGTCAGGTCCATCGGCCGCGCCCGCCTGTTGCCCGCGTTCAACGCGTCCAGGCACACGTTCGTCGCGATGCGGTACAGCCAGGACCGCACCGAGGACCGGCCCTCGAACTTCTCGAAGCTCCGCCACGCCCGGACCATGGTGTCCTGGACGGCGTCCTCCGCCTCGAAGGCCGACCCCAGCATGCGGTAGCAGTACCCGGTCAGCTCGGTCCGGTACTGCTCCAGACTCGCCACATCGCTCGCCACATCCGTCATCGCGTCCACCCCGACTCGCGCTTCCCATGCCTCACGACGGAAGCTACAGGAGGGGACTGACAGTGCGGGTCACGTCCCGGGCTTGCGCCCGTAGACGAACACGTCGTCGCCGTTCCTCAGCATGTTCCAGTACGCCTTGGCGTCCGCCTCGCGCATGTTGACGCAGCCGCGCGAGCCGGGCGGGTTGTACATCGACTTGCCGACCGAGTGGAACGCCTGGCCGCCGTCGAAGAACTGCGCGTACGGCATCCGCACCTTGTAGAGCGTCGACCAGTGGTTGATGTTGCGGTGGTAGATCTTCCTCGCGCCGGTACGGGTCTCGTCGCCGTCACGGCCGGTCCGCACCGGCACCGGCCCGTACGCGAGCTTGGCGCCGTCCTGGATCCAGCTGAGCTGCCGCGTCAGGTCCACGCACGCGATCCGCCCCTTGTCGGTGGGGCACTTCCCCGCCGCGTTGGGGTTCTTCCCCGCAGCCCGCTGCTGGAGGATCGTGTTCATCGTGCGCCAGGTGATCTCCCCCGCGTACCCGATGGTGGGGGTGATCCCGTGCCAGCGCTGGAACGTCTGTATCGCCTTGCAGTCGGCCGGCGACTGCTTCCCGTCCACCGGCCGGCCCATGAACTTCTCGACCTGCCGCTGGTACGGCCCGGTCGACGTCGTACAGGACGCCGCCTGGGCCGGCGCGGCGCCCAGCGCGACCGTCAGCGGCACGACGAGTCCCGTGAGCCCGAGCGCGACCCCGGCCCGTCTGCGAATCCCACCCACGTACACCACTCCCCCTGGAGCCCCTTGTCGTTGTTATGCCCTTATGACGCTCGGGGAAGCGGTGCGGTTGTACGTCTCTCGGGATTTACGGTTTTCCACGCGCGCGGCGTGCGTCCCGTACAGGGTCAGGGACACGACGCCGAGGACGGCGACCAGCCCCAGCAGGACCGTGCCGGCCCAGCCGCCGGCGTGGAAGGCGACCGCGCCGAGCGTGCCGCCCGCGCTGCTGCCCAGGTAGTACGCCGACTGGTACAGCGCCGAGGCCTGCGCGCGGCCCGTCCTCGCCGTACGGCTCACCGACGACGAGGCGACCGCGTGCCCGGCGAAGAACCCGGCCGTGATCAGCACCAGGCCCGCCAGCACGGCCGGCAGGGCGTCCGACAGGGACAGCAGCAGGCCCGCCGCCGTCGTGGTCACCGCCAGGTACAGCGCCCCGCGCCGCCCGGTGCGCGCCACCAGCTTGCCGGCCGCGGCCGACGACACCGTACCGACCAGGTAGATGAGGAAGATCGAGCCGATCACGCCCTGCGGCAGTGAGAACGGCGCCTCGACGAGCCGGTAGCCGATCACCGTGTAGACGGCGCCGAAGACGGTCATGAACAGCGCGCCGATCGCGTACAGCCGCATCAGCAGCGGGTCCGACAGGTGCGTACGGACCGTCGCCGCCAGCGTGCGCGGCCGCAGCGAACCGGGTGAGAAGTGCCGTGCCTCGGGGATCATCAGCCGGAACACCACCGCGCACACCACGGCCATCAGCCCGACCGCGGCGAGCGCGGCGCGCCAGCCCCAGAGCTGGGCCACCCAGCCGGTGACGAGCCGGCCGCTCATGCCGCCGATGCTGTTCCCCGCCACGAACAGGCCGATCGCCGCGACCAGCGCCTTGGGGCGTACCTCCTCCGCCAGGTACGCCATCGCCGACGCGGGCAGCCCCGCGAGCGCGGCGCCCTGCACGGCGCGCAGCGCCACCAGCCACTCCAGGCTCGGCGCGAAGGGCACGAGCAGACCGACGACGACCGCGACCGCGAGGGAGGCGGTCATCAGGGTGCGGCGGCCGAACCGCTCGGACAGGGCGCTCAGCGGCAGCACGCACAGGGCGAGCGCGCCGGTCGCCGCGGACACGGTCCAGCTGGCAGCCGAGGCGCTCACGCCGAAGTCGGCGGAGACGGCCGGGAGCAGGGCCTGCGTCGAGTAGAGGAGGGCGAAGGTGGCGACTCCGGCGGCGAAGAGCGCGAAGCTCATCCGGCGGTAGCCGGGGCGGCCGGGGGAAAGGCGGGTGTCGGCGACCGCGTCGGTGGCGGCCGCCTTGGTACTGGCGGAAGGCATGTCTCGACCGTAGGCACCCACGCTTGATGCGTCCAATGCATGGAACGGCTTTAATCGTTCCCATGGCGCATAACAACAGCTCACAGGAGTGGCTGTCACCGAACAGTAACGAAGACGACATGGGGCTGCTGCTTGCGCCGCGCCTCGCGTACTTCGCGGCGGTCGCCCGCCACGAGCACGTGACGCGCGCCGCGCAGGAGATCGGCGTGCCGCAGTCCACGCTGTCGAGGGCCATGGTCCGGCTCGAACAGGACCTGGGCGTCTCCCTTTTCGCCCGCAGAGGCCGCACGGTCTCGCTCACCCCGGCCGGCCGCACCTTCCTGGCCTCCGCCGAGCGGGCACTGGCGGAGGTGGAACGCTCGGCCGACGCGGTACGGGCGGACGCCGACCCCTCGGCGGGGCGGGTGGCGTTCGGGTTCCTGCACACCATGGGCTCGGAGACCGTCCCCGAGCTCATCCGCGCCTTCCGGGTGGACCACCCCAAGGTCCGCTTCACGCTCGTCCAGAACTACGGCGAGGCCATGATCGAGCGCCTGCGGGCCGGCGACCTGGACCTGTGCCTCACCTCACCCGTGCCGGACGCCCCCGACCTGGTGTCCCGCCGCCTGGACGAGCAGCGGCTACGCCTCGTCGTCCCGGACGACCACCGGCTGGCCGTCCGCAAACGGGTACGGCTCGCCGAGGCCGCCGACGAAACGTTCGTCACCCTGGAGCCCGGCTACGGACTGCGGCGCATCACCGACGCGCTGTGCGCCGAGGCGGGCTTCACCCCGCGGATCGCCTTCGAGGGCGAGGAGGCCGAGACACTCCGCGGCCTGGTCGCCGCGGGCCTCGGAGTCGCCCTCCTGCCACCGCCCGCCGTCCCCCGGCCGGGCGTCGTCGAGCTCACGGTCACGTCCCCGCGCGCCGCCCGCGAGATCGGTGTCGCCTGGCTCGACGGTCACCCCGACACCCCACCGGTGGCGGCCTTCAAACGGTTCCTGCTCTCCCGCCGGGGCCGGCTGCTGAACGAGCCCGAGTAGGCCGCCGCCTACCGCCGCAGCGCCCTGCCGAAGCCCGAGGCCAGCGGCATGCGGAGACCGAGCGGCGGGGGTGCGGCGAACGCGTCGGCGACCGGGCGCGAGAAGGGGTGGCCGAACAGCGCGCCCAGGACGAAGTCGGCGGTCAGCGCCGCCACTTCGGTGTGGTGCTCGCGCAAAGCGTGACCGTCCGAGTGGACCTCGAAGCGGCACGTGTCCCGGTTCACCTTCTTCGCGCGCTCCGCCAGCCGGTACGACAGCTCCGGATCCGTCCGGGTGTCGTTGGTGCCGTGCACGATCAGGACGTGACGTCCGGCGAGCTGCTTCACCGGTTCGGGCGACGCCGCCACATCGTCCTCCGGCAGCCAAGGGGCAAGGGCCAGTACCGAGTTGACGGCCGTGTGGCCCGCCGCCCGCAGCGCCGCCCGGCCGCCCATGCCTCGCCCGGCGAGGCACACCGGAACGTCGCCGTACCGGCGTACGACCTCCGAGACCGCCCAGCGCGCGTCCGCCGCGAGCCGCGCGTCCGAGCCGTTCCAGCCGCGCCCCCGGTAGCGCACCACATGGGCCACCAGTCCGTCCGCCCGTCCCGCGCGGGCCAGGCGGCGCGCCGGGGACACGGCCGCGGCGTGAGCGAACGGCGACGGGCCGCGACCCGAGACCGGCTCCCCGTCCGGGAGGAGCAGCACCACGCCGCCCACCGCCGGGACGGACGTCCCCACGGGCCTGCCCAGCCTGGGCGCCCGCGCGCCCCCCGTACCTACGAGTGCGTGGTGTGCCATGGCAGAACAGTCTCAGAAGGGGAGGTGTACGCGATCCGTACGCGCGGTCACTGTTACGTATCGACGCGCCTTCTACGCGCGTAGGGGCTAGAGTTCGAAAATGACGAGCCAGACACCCCAGATCCCTACCGCGGACCAGATCCGCCGTGCCCCCAAGGTGCTGCTCCACGACCACCTCGACGGCGGTCTGCGCCCCGGCACCATCATCGACCTCGCCGACGCCGCCGGATACACGGCGCTTCCCGAGCACGAGCCGGACAAGCTCGGCATCTGGTTCCGCGAGGCCGCCGACTCCGGTTCGCTGGAGCGCTACCTGGAGACCTTCGCGCACACCTGCGCCGTCATGCAGACCCGCGAGGCCCTCGTCCGCGTCGCCGCCGAATGCGCCGAGGACCTCGCCGAGGACGGTGTCGTGTACGCGGAGGTCCGCTACGCCCCCGAACAGCACCTCGACCAGGGCCTCACCCTCGAAGAGGTCGTCGAAGCCGTCAACGAGGGATTCCGCCTCGGCGAGCGGCGCGCCCGTGAGAACGGCCACCGCATCCGGGTGGGCGCCCTGCTCACCGCCATGCGGCACGCCGCCCGCGCGCTGGAGATCGCCGAACTCGCCAACCGTTACCGCGACCTGGGCGTCGTCGGTTTCGACATCGCGGGCGCCGAGGCCGGGTACCCGCCCACCCGCCACCTCGACGCCTTCGAGTACCTCAAGCGCGAGAACAACCACTTCACCATCCACGCGGGCGAGGCCTTCGGCCTGCCGTCCATCTGGCAGGCCCTCCAGTGGTGCGGCGCCGACCGCCTCGGCCACGGGGTGCGCATCATCGACGACATCCAGGTCGCCGAGGACGGCACCGTCGCGCTCGGCCGCCTCGCCGCATACGTACGCGACAAGCGCATCCCGCTGGAGCTGTGCCCCACCTCCAACCTCCAGACCGGCGCCGCCGCCTCGTACGCGGAGCACCCCATCGGGCTGCTGCGCCGCCTGCACTTCAGGGCCACGGTCAACACCGACAACCGGTTGATGTCGGGCACCAGCATGAGCCGTGAATTCGAGCTGCTGACCGAGACGTTCGGCTACACGCTCGACGACATGCAGTGGTTCACCGTCAATGCGATGAAATCAGCATTCATTCCTTTCGACGAACGGCTGGCGATGATCAATGACGTGATCAAGCCCGGCTATGCCGAGTTGAAGTCCGAATGGCTGTTCCGTCAGACCGCCGCGACCAGCGATTCCGTCCTCAAGAAGCCCTGAAGCCGCCTCCCCGGGAACGGCCGGGAAATTCCATGACCTGGCCGTTTCGGGTGTTTGCGGGGGCTGCGGAACGATGACTAAGTTGCAGAGCCGCTCATCTTTCCCCGAGTTCTCCCAAGGACGAAATTCGATGAAGCAGTCTGCCGCCAAGACCCTCGGTGTCGCCGCTCTCGGTGCCGCGTTCGCCGCCGCCACCGCCGGCACCGCCTCCGCGGCCACCACGACGCCCACCAGCGCCGCGCTGGGCGCCGCCACCGCCACCGCGGTGCCGGTCATCCAGTCCGGCATCGAGCAGGCTCCGAACAACGCCACCGAACTGCTGGCCACGGGGCAGGAGCTGACCGGCGCCGCCACCAAGAACGCCTCGCTCCAGGGTCTGCCCATCGACCCGGCCGCCGCCACCGGCCTCCTCGGCGGCCTGCCCATCGGCGGCACCCTCCCGGTCGCCGGCCTCGGGGCCTGAGCCGGCGGCAGCACGCACGCGAAGGGGCGCCCACCGATCGAGGTGGGCGCCCCTTCGCGTGCGCGGAGTGACTACCAGGCCGGCTTCGCAGCCTTCTCCGACGGCAGCAGCATCCACAGCGCCAGGTACAGCAGGAACTGCGGGCCGGGCAGCAGACACGAGGCCACGAAGATCACACGCATCGTCGTCGCGGAGGTGCCGAAGCGCCGTGCCAGCGCTGCGCACACTCCGCCGATCATGCGTCCGTCACGAGGGCGGGCAAGTGCGGCCATGGTGGGCTCCTTCGCGGGAGGAAGTCGAATCCTTCGATGACTCCATCCTCGCCCCGAAGCCCAGGACAAAACGTCGGACTACGGGGCGATACCGACCCTGGGAATCCTCGGGGTCGCACCCTGAGGGACCTCCTCGCGCAGGACCCCCATCCCATGGCCCCGGCTGCCGCCCGGCCGCCGGTCCCGCTCCGGCCGCCGCTGCCGGCGCCGCAGCCGCCCCCGCCACGCGGGCACCACCGCGAGGTGAGCCAGCGCCACGCCCGTGGTGTTCAGCAGCAGCGCGTCCACGTCCACGACCCGGCCCGGCACCGCCGTCTGCAACAGTTCGATGCCCAGCGACACCAGCGCGCCCGCCACGACCGTACGGGCCAGCGACGCCCACCGGGACACGGCCAGCCGGCCCCCCGCCATGGGCAACAGCACCCCGAGCGGCGCCAGCAGCAACAGCCCCTCGCCAATACGCCGCGCGGCCTCCAACGGCCCCAGCGCCAGATCGGCCTTGATCCCGGCCAGTGGCTCCAGATTGGCCGCCGTCACCCACATCACGTCCCGCGGCCGGAGGGTCAGCCACCCCACGAGCGCAAGATGAGCGATGAGGAGGATGAGCCCCGCCGCGCGGAAGCGGATGACGGCATTGCCGTCCGAACCATGACGCTGCACGCCCCCCAAGACGCGTCGACCGGCACGATCGGTTCCGCCCGGCGGCCGGCGGCTCGGCGGTGGCTCAGGACGCGGGCCGCGTGGGCGCCGCGGAGTCCGGACGCTCCCGGAGCTGGGCGGTGCACGCGTAGCCACGCACCGGATAGGGGCCCGGGCCACCGAGCAGAGCCGTCCCGCCGCCGGCGATCGCGGCGTTCTCCGCGTACGTGCACACGATCTGCGACAGCGCCGCCGCCGGCAGGTCCTCCGGCTGACGGCTCAGCCGCAGCGCCCCCTCCGGGTCGCCCTCCCGGCCCGCCGACACGCTCAACGGCCCTTCGACGGAAGTGGTGAACCCCGCCTCGCGCTCGCCCGCCGACGGCTCCGCGAGAAGCTGGTTCAGCAGCGCCTGCGCCGCCGCCACCCGGCTGTCCTCCGGCTTCTTGTCCCCGGTCGCCGGAACCGTACGGTCCACCGCCTCCAGACCGGACGCGCACACCAGGTACACCCGGACCGGCACCGCCTGCGGCTGCGTCCGCGACGCCAGGTCCTCACCCGACACGCTGCACGGCAGCCGCGACGGCGCGGCACCCGCGTCGACCGGGACCGACGTCGTACGGATCCCACAGCCGGCGGCGACGGCGGCGACCACGACGGCCCCCGCGAGCGCGACCAGCCCCCGCCGCTCACGCAGCCCCATCTCCGCCACCCTCCTGCTTCTCGTCCCGCTCCGTGCCGGTGCTCGTCCGCGACGCGTCGCGCGGCAGCCGCAGCACGAACACCGCCCCGTCACCGTCCGGCGAGTTCGCCGCCGTGATGTCACCGCCGTGGATCAGGGCGTTCTCCATCGCGATCGACAGGCCCAGGCCCGAGCCCTCCGAACGCGGCCGTGACGCGCTCGCCTTGTAGAACCGGTCGAAGACATGCGGCAGAACGTCCTCGGGGATGCCCGGCCCGTGGTCCCGCACCTCGATGAACAGATCGTCCTCCGCCGTCCGCACCGACACGCGGACCGGCGAGCCACCGTGCTTGAGCGCGTTGCCGATCAGGTTCGCCAGGATCACGTCCAGGCGGCGAGGATCGAGCAGCGCCATGATCCCGCGCTCGGCGTCCAGTTCGACCGCGTCCAGCCACGCCCGCGCGTCGACGCACGCCGTCACCTGGTCGGCGACGTCGACGTCGTCCAGGACCAGCCGCGCCGTACCCGCGTCGAAGCGCGTCACCTCCATCAGGTTCTCGACCAGCGTGTTGAGCCGCCGTGTCTCACTGACCACCAGCTTGACGGCCGGCGCGATCATCGGGTCGAGGCTCTCCTCTTCCTCCTCCAGCACCTCCGTCACGGCGGTCAGCGCGGTCAGCGGCGTCCGCAGCTCGTGCGACATGTCCGCGACGAAGCGACGGCTCGACTCCTCCCGGGCGCTCATGTCCGCGACCTTCTTCTGCAGGCTTTCCGCCGCACTGTTGAACGTCCGGGAAAGATCGGCCAGTTCGTCCGTGCCCGACACCCGCAGCCGGGTGTCCAGCTCGCCCTCGCCCAGCCGCCGCGCCGCCTCCCCGAGGCGGTGCACCGGCTTCAGCACGGTCGTCGCCGCGGCCTGCGCGAGCAGCGCAGAAACGATCAGCGCCAGCGCGGAGGCGATCCCCAGCGACCACGCGAGCGAGTTCAGGTCCTGCCGCTCCGGCTCCAGCGACTTGAACATGTACCCGGTCGGCCCGCCACCCACGATCCGCGTCCCGCCCACCAGGTACGGAGTGCCGTCACGGGTGGTCCGCTGCCAGAACAGGTGGTACGGGAACTCATTGCCGTCCGCCACCTCCTGCCGCTCGTTCACGGCGACCCGCAGCTCCTCGGGCACGTCGTCCATCGTGAACCGGTCCGGGTCCGAAACCCCCGCGATCGGCTTGCCCTTGGCGCGCTCGCCCAGCAGCACCACGCCGTACCCGACACCACCGGCCGACATCTCCTCGGCCGTCCGGCGCAGCTCCTCCTCCGTCGGCCGCAACGGCAGCGTCGCCGCACGCCGCTGCATCTCCTGGCGGAAGTTGTTCAGCGCCGAGTCCTGCGCGCGCTGCAGCACGGCCTCACGGTTGAGCCAGTACGCGATCCCCGACGCGGACGCGGCGGCGGTCAGCGCGACGAGGGCGAAGACGACGACGAGGCGCAGCCGCAGACTCGTCCTTCTCACGCAGGCACGTCCAGCCGGTAGCCCACACCACGGACGGTACGGATCAGGGTCGGGGAGGACGGCACGTCCTCCACCTTCGCCCGCAGCCGCTGGACGCACGCGTCCACCAGGCGCGAATCGCCCAGGTAGTCGTGCTCCCACACCAGCCGCAGCAACTGCTGCCGGGACAGTGCCTGGCCCGGGCGACGGGACAGCTCCAGCAGCAGCCGCAGCTCCGTCGGCGTGAGCTGGAGGTCCTCACCGTTCTTCGTCACGGTCATCGCCGACCGGTCGATCACCAGCGACCCGAACGTCGCCGAGTCGGTCGACTCGCGTTCACCGCGCCGCAGCACCGCCCGGATCCGCGCGTCCAGCACCCGGCCCTGCACCGGCTTCACGACGTAGTCGTCCGCACCGGACTCCAGTCCGACGACCACGTCGATGTCGTCGCTGCGCGCGGTCAGCAGGATGATCGGCAACTGGTCGGTACGCCGGATGCGCCGGCACACCTCGAAACCGTCGATGCCGGGCAGCATCACATCCAGCACGATCAGATCCGGCCGCTGCTCACGCAACAGTTTCAGGCCGTCCTCGCCCGTCGCCGCGGTGGCCACTTTGTGGCCCTGGCGTGACAGCGAGAGTTCGAGGGCCGTGCGGATGGAATCGTCGTCCTCGATCAGCAACAGGAAAGGCACGCCGTCATTCTGTCCCATGGGGGCGGGACAGTTCGACCGGTGGGGGCTGTGACAGGTCTGTGACAGTCGGCGGACACCGTCATGAACTCGCCAGGGCAAGCTCATTGGCACACGGACCGAAGCAGACTCCAACCGACGGGGGGCGCGAGATGAACGCACTGCACAGCACCACCTCAAGCGCAGTTGTCACGCGTCTCCACGACGTCACGCGGAGCACGGAGAAGTCCGGCGCGGTGAACGGGCGGGGGTGCGTTCGCAGCGCCGGGCGTCAGCACAAGGCGCCCTACATGGTCGCCGTGACTGACGGGGGAACGGCGTACGGGGAGGTCTCGGGGGAGCGGACGAACCTCACGGAGGCGGAGTTCACCGCCTACGTGCGGGAGCGCCGCGCCTCCCTGTACGCCACCGCCTACCACCTCACCGGCGACCGGTTCGAGGCCGAGGACCTGCTGCAGAGCGCGCTGTTCTCGACGTACCGCGCCTGGGAGCGCATCAGCGACAAGGCGGCGGTCGGCGGCTACCTGCGCCGGACCATGACGAACCTGCACATCAGCGCCTGGCGGCGGCGGAAGATCGACGAGTACCCGACCGAGGAACTCCCCGAGTCCGCCGGCGACACCGACGCGATGCGCGGCACGGAACTGCGCGCCGTGCTCTGGCAGGCGCTCGCCCGGCTGCCCGAACTGCAGCGCACGATGCTCGTGCTGCGCTACTACGAGGGCCGCACGGACCCGGAGATCGCGGAGATCCTGGACATCAGTGTCGGCACGGTGAAGTCGAGCATCTGGCGGTCGCTGCGCCGGCTGCGCGAGGACGAGGTCCTCAGCTTCGGCCGTGACGAAGAGGAGTCCTTCGGCCAGCTCGTGGCCTGAAGGCAGGGGGGCCGGCCACGGTTTCGGGGGAGACGGCGGCCGGCGATCGGGGGGACACGGGGGAACGGGGGACCAGGGGGAACGGGGGACACGGGGGAAACACGCGGGGCCGGACAGGACGGGGGGTCTTGTCCGGCTCTGTGCTGTGTGCGGAACCGGCCGTCAGGTCCGTTCCGGAGCCCGGGCGGCGACCGGCGTGCGGTGGCGGCCGGCCGCGGCGGCGGCGAGGCGCCCCAGGGCCTCGGCCTTGTCGCAGGGATGGGCGCCCAGAGCCGTCTGGCGGGTGACGATCGACCGCTCGGCACGCATCAGGCGCCAGCCGCGGCGCAGCAGGACGGGTACCGACTTGCGGCCCTCGCGGAGGTCCCGCAGCAGCCGGCGGCGGAACGTGGTGGACGGCCGGCCGCGCAGGCACAGGGCGTCCGCGAGGACGTCGAGCTCCTGGCACCGGGCCACGATGTCCGCCGCGAAGATGCCCTCCGCCACGAAGAGCGGTGTGCGCTCGATGTCGAGGACCTCCCGGTCGACGCGCGAGCTGGTGGCGATGTCGTACACGGGGACGGTCGTGCGTCCGGTGGCGCACAGCTCCACGATGGCGGCGACGGCCGCGTCCGCGTCCCAGGACAAGGGGGAGTCCCAGTCGACGTCCGTACTCCCGGGGACGAGCGGGAGCGTCGGGTCGTGGCCCTCCTTGTAGAAGTCGTCGAGGCGCAGCACGGGCAGGCCGGTGCGGGCCGCGAGGGAGGACTTGCCGGAGCCGGAGGGGCCCGCGAGCAGCACGACGCGGGTCGGGATCGGTTGGGAACTCACGGGACACCAGTCTGAACCATTGACCCGGTCGGGGGACCCCGCGAGGGACCCGTTGGTATCCAGCATCACATCTCAAATACGGTGCGTACTCGACAGGTTACGCAGCTGGCAGGAGCTTCCATGACACGTCATACCTTGCTGAAGGCCGGGCTGGCCGTTTCGGCCCTGGGCGCCGCCCTCGGTGTCACGGGGGGCACGGCGCACGCCGCGGTACAGCCGCCGCAGTTGCCGCAGCTGCCGAAGACGGATCCCCAGGCGGCCCTCCAGGGCACGATGGGTGCCGTCCCGCATGTGACCGGGGTGGCCAAGAACCTGAAGGTCAACCCGCTGGCGCAGACCGGGGTGGACCCGCTCAACAACGGCATCGGCACGCAGGTCAGCGACTTCCGCCCGGTGGACACCACATCGGCGACCGGCTCCCTGACGAGCCTGCCGAACCTGCCGGTCGCCGGGCCCCTCCTGGGCGGGGTCGTCCCCGGCTGAGCCGCCCGTCGCCGCGAGCGAGAACGGCTCCGCTTCCCCCGGACGGAGGGGAGGCGGAGCCGTTCGGCATGGGGAGGCTCAGTAGGACGAGCCCGACGCGCCCAGCGAGCCCGTGGGGTGCCAGACCGTCTTGGTCTCCAGGAACGCGGTCAGGCGGTGCGTGCCCGGGTCGGCGGTGAAGTCCTCGCCGTCCACAGCCTGGGGACGAAGCACGCGCTTGAGGTTGTCGGCGGCGGCGACCTCAAGCTCGCGGGCCAGCTCGGCGTCCGCGCCGGTCAGGTCGATCGCGTTGACGTCCTGGTGCGCGGCGAGCGGGGCGGCGATCTCGGCCGCCTTGCCGGACAGGACGTTCACGACACCGCCCGGCAGGTCGGAGGTGGCCAGCACCTCGCCCAGGGTCAGCGCCGGGAGCGGGGCCTTCTCGGAGGCGACGACGACCACCGTGTTGCCGGTGGCGATCACCGGGGCGACGACGGAGACCAGCCCCAGGAACGACGACTCCCGCGGGGCGACGACCGCGACGACACCGGTCGGCTCGGGGGTGGAGAGGTTGAAGAACGGCCCCGCGACCGGGTTCGCCCCGCCCACGACCTGGCCGATCTTGTCGGTCCAGCCCGCGTACCAGACCCAGCGGTCGACGGCCGCCTCGACGACCTCGGCCGCCTTGGCCTTGGACAGGCCCTCCGCGTGCGCCACTTCGTGCACGAACTGGCTCTTGCGGCCCTCCAGCATCTCGGCGACGCGGTAGAGGACCTGGCCCCGGTTGTACGCCGTCGCGCCGGACCAGCCGCCGAACGCCTTGCGCGCCGCGACGACCGCGTCACGGGCGTCCTTGCGGGAGGAGAGCGGCGCGTTGGCCAGCCACTTGCCCTTGTGGTCCTGCACTTCGTACACCCGGCCGCTCTCGCTGCGGGGGAACTTGCCCCCGACGTACAGCTTGTAGGTCTTGAAGACGCTCAGACGGTTCTGCTCGGACTTATCGGACATCGAGGTACGCCTCCAGGCCGTGGCGGCCGCCCTCGCGGCCGAAGCCCGACTCCTTGAAGCCGCCGAAGGGCGAGGTCGGGTCGAACTTGTTGAACGTGTTGGCCCAGACGACACCCGCGCGGAGCTTGCCGGCCACCGCGAGGATGCGGGAGCCCTTCTCCGTCCAGATGCCGGCGGACAGGCCGTACTG
Organism: Streptomyces sp. NPDC041796; assembly: GCF_055590785.1. Classification (NCBI taxonomy): domain Bacteria; kingdom Bacillati; phylum Actinomycetota; class Actinomycetes; order Kitasatosporales; family Streptomycetaceae; genus Streptomyces; species Streptomyces sp. NPDC041796. The sequence goes on along the minus strand of NZ_JBVJAH010000013.1, from coordinate 112,905 downwards.
GCTGTTGTTGGCCTTGGCGACGGCCTCGTCCGGGGTACGGAACGTCAGCACCGACAGCACCGGGCCGAAGATCTCGTCGCGGGCGATGGTGTGCGCCTGTGTGACGTTCGTGAAGAGCGTCGGGGCGAACCAGAAGCCCGAGGAGGGGATGTCGCAGGCCGGGGACCAGCGCTCGGCGCCCTCGGCCTCACCGGTCTCGGCGAGCGCCTTGATGCGGGCGAGCTGCTCGGCGGAGTTGATCGCGCCGATGTCGGTGTTCTTGTCCAGCGGGTCGCCCAGACGCAGGGTCGACAGACGGCGCTTGAGGGCGTCGAGCAGCTCGTCCTGGACGGACTCCTGGACCAGCAGGCGGGAGCCCGCGCAGCAGACCTGGCCCTGGTTGAAGAAGATGCCGGTGACGATGCCCTCGACGGCCTGGTCGATGGGCGCGTCGTCGAAGACGATGTTGGCGCCCTTGCCGCCCAGCTCCAGGGTGACCTTCTTCTTGGTGCCCGCCACCTGGCGGGCGATGGCCTTGCCCACGGCGGTGGAGCCGGTGAAGGCGACCTTGTTGACGTCCGGGTGCTCGACGAGCGCGGCGCCGGCGTCCCCGTAACCCGGGAGGATGTTCACGACACCCCTCGGCAGGCCGGCCTGACGGCAGATGTCGGCGAAGAACAGGGCCGACAGCGGGGTCGTCTCGGCGGGCTTGAGGACCACCGTGTTGCCGGTGGCGAGCGCGGGGGCGATCTTCCACGCGAGCATCAGCAGCGGGAAGTTCCACGGGATGACCTGGCCGGCCACGCCGAGCGGGCGCGGGTTCGCGCCGTAGCCCGCGTGGTCCAGCTTGTCCGCCCAGCCCGCGTAGTAGAAGAAGTGGGCGGCGACCAGGGGGAGGTCCGCGTCGCGGGTCTCCTTGATCGGCTTGCCGTTGTCCAGGGTCTCCAGGACGGCCAGCTCACGGCTGCGCTCCTGGATGATCCGGGCGATCCGGAAGAGGTACTTGGCGCGCTCGGCGCCCGGCAGCGCCGACCACTTCTCGAACGCCTTGCGGGCGGCCCTCACGGCCCGGTCCACGTCCTCGGCCCCGGCCTGGGCGACCTCGGAGAGGACCTCCTCGGAGGCGGGGGAGATGGTCTTGAAGACCTTGCCGTCCGCGGCCTCGGTGAATTCGCCGTCGATGAACAGGCCGTAGGACGGCGCGATGTCGACGACCGAGCGGGACTCGGGGGCGGGTGCGTACTCGAACTTAGTCATCGTGATCAGTCCACCGTCACGTAGTCGGGACCGGAGTAACGTCCGGTGGCCAGCTTCTGACGCTGCATCAGCAGGTCGTTCAGCAGGCTCGACGCGCCGAACCGGAACCAGTGGTTGTCCAGCCAGTCCTCGCCGACGGTCTCATTGACCAGGACCAGGAACTTGATGGCGTCCTTGGTGGTCCGGATGCCGCCCGCGGGCTTCACCCCGATCTGTACCCCGGTCTGGGCGCGGAAGTCGCGCACCGCCTCCAGCATGAGCAGGGTGTTCGCGGGAGTGGCGTTCACGCCGACCTTGCCGGTCGAGGTCTTGATGAAGTCCGCGCCCGCGATCATGCCGAGCCAGGAGGCGCGGCGGATGTTGTCGTACGTGGACAGCTCGCCCGTCTCGAAGATCACCTTCAGGCGGGCCCGCTCGCCGCAGGCCTCCTTCACGGCCCGGATCTCCTCGTACACCTTCAGGTAGTGGCCCGCGAGGAACGCCCCGCGGTCGATCACCATGTCGATCTCGTCCGCCCCGGCGGCGACGGCGTCGCGGGTGTCCGCGAGCTTGACGTCGAGGGCGGCGCGGCCGGCCGGGAAGGCGGTGGCGACGGAGGCGACCTTCACGTCGGTCCCCGCGAGGCCGGCCTTGGCGGTGGCCACCATGTCGGGGTAGACGCAGACGGCGGCCGTGTGCGGGGTGGTGCGGTCGGTGGGGTCGGGATTGACGGCCTTGGCGGCGAGCGCCCGGACCTTGCCCGGGGTGTCCGCGCCTTCGAGCGTCGTCAGGTCGATCATCGAGATGGCCAGGTCGATGGCGTACGCCTTGGCCGTGGTCTTGATCGAACGGGTACCGAGGGACGCGGCGCGCGCTTCCAGGCCGACGGTGTCGACGCCGGGCAGCCCGTGGAGGAACCGGCGCAGCGTGCTGTCGGACGCGGTCACGTCAGCGAATGCGGGTGCAGGGGGCATGGTCACCACTTGAGCATATCTACGCGCGTAGCGGCCTGTACAGCCCCGCGTCGGCGGTCCGTACGAAAGCCCTGGTAACCATGGGTGCAGTGAGCTCTGTCACGTGCCTGTGACAGGGAGTGGACGCCTCCCGCACACAAGATCCATAACGTTGTTCGTGCAGCCCGCCAGGACTCACCGGCCCCCACCCAACGAGCAGGCGGCATGCGGCTCTTCCTCCCTCATCCACTCTTCCGCTTCACGGAGTCGTCATGCGTTTCGCCCTCCGCACCGCCGTCGCCGGCGCCGTCCTCGCCGGTGCCGCACTCACCCCGGTGGTCACCGCCGGCGCCGCCTTCGCGACGGAGGTCACCCGGCCGGCCACCGGTCCGGCCGCCGGAAGCACCGAGCGCGAGCCGGTCCGGACCCTGACGTTCGCAGAGGGCATGACCGCGGAGCTCCACCGCGTGGAGGGTCCGCGCGGGGAGGGCTTCGAGGCCGACGTGTTCAAGGACGGCACGGGCCTGTTCACCCTGGAGGGGGGCGAGGGCAAGCTGTACAACGCCCTGTGGATCAGCCTGGACGTCGAGGGCAGCCTGACCATGGAGGAGACCCACGCCGAGTGGGGCGAGGTGAAGCGCACCGAGACGCTCGCCAACGGCACGTACGTCAAGTACTACGAGAACGACCTCGGCCGCTACCACGCCGCGGCCTTCGCCGCCGGTACCCCGGTCGGCGAGCTGGACGCCACGGTCGGCACCGCCGTGGGCCTGTACGGCGGCGAGTACGTCGTGCTGCAGCCCGCCGGCACCCGCGCGACCTGGTCCGACAACAGCAGCTCCGGCGGCAGGCCGGGCGTCTACGAGCTGCCCGACGGCAAGCTGGTGAAGCTGACCCGGACCGCCGACGGCCGCTGGGGGATCTCCGTCAAGACCGCCGTCGGCTGGCCGAAGGGCATCGTCATGGCGGACGGCACCCGTCAGGTCAGCGTCGACGAGGACATGATCACGGTCTACGCGCCGGACGGTAAGGCCTTCAGCCACTACCTCTTCGGCGCCGCCGAGCAGGGCCGCCCCGTCCACCTCGGCGCGGAGGACCCCACCGAGAAGCCGAAGCCGTCCACCCCCGCCACCCGCGGCAAGACCACCACCGGCACTACCGGCACCGTCGCTCCCGGCGAGAACGCCGTAGCCCCCGGCAAGAACACCGTCGCCCAGGGCGGCACCGTCCAGGCGGTGGCCCAGACGTCCGTCGTACCCAAGGGCGGCGTCGCGGCCGGTGCCCAGACGGCCGGTGACGACGGCAACACCGTGCTGGTCGCCGTCGGCGCGGGTGCCGCCGCACTCTCCGCGGCCGGTCTCGGTTTCGTCGCCATGCGCCGCCGGCAGACGGCCGACCGCGGCTGACCACCGTCCTTCCCGCCCCTCCCCTTCGCCTGTCATTGACCCGAGCAGGCCACCCCGGGCGGGGGGGGGGGGGGGGCCCCCCCCCCGCCCCCCCCCCCCCCCCCCCCCCCCACCCCCCCCCCACCCCCACCCCCCCCCCCCCCGCCCCCCCCCCACCCACGCCCCAGGAGCACCCGTGAAGCACCGGCTCGCCGCCGCGCTCCTCGCCCTGGCCGCCCCGGCCGCGCTCGCCGGGACGACCGGCTGCGGCGCCCCGGCGGACCGCCCCGAGGCCACCCCGCCCGCCCACGTCCGGCCCGCCACCGTCCCTCCCCGTGCGGCCGCCCCCATGGCCAGGTCCGAGCCGGTACGGGTCGAGATCCCCGCCGCGGGCGTCGACACCGGACCCGTGCTCGACCTCGGTCTCGCCGCCGACGGAACCGTCGAGGTGCCGTCCGTCGCCGACGCGGGCAGGATCGGCTGGTACGACAAGGGCGTCACGCCCGGCGAGAAGGGCCCGGCCGTGCTGATCGGCCACTTCGACACCGTGGAGGGCCCGGCCGTACTGAAGGACGTCGCCAAGGTGCGTACCGGCGACGAGATCACCGTCCGGCGCGCCGACGGCACCACCGCCGTCTTCCGCGTACGGGAACTGGAACAGGTCGCCAAGAAGGCCTTCCCCACGCGGAAGGTCTACGGCGACACCACCCGCCCCGAGCTGCGCCTCATCACCTGCGGCGGGGAGCTGGTGGACGGCCACCGGCCCGACAACATCATCCTGTACGCCGATCTGGTCGTGTGACGCTCGGGCCGGTGAGGCAGAATCGGCCGCATGACGACCAGCCAGGAGCCCCCGTACGCCGACCGGTCCTTCCGCTCGACCGCCGGGGTCGTGGGCGGTCTGCTGCTGCTCGGCTTCGCCGCCTGGATCGGCGGTGACGCCCTGGTCACCGGCGAAGGACGGGTGCGCTGGATCGCCGCCGCGGGGCTGCTGCTCGTGGTGCCGCTGATCGTCGCCTTCACCTTCCGGCCCGTGGTGTACGCCAACGACGACCGCATGCGCGTGCGCAACCCGTTCCGGACCGTCGACCTGCCGTGGGCATCGGTCGCGGACGTACGGGCGGGGTACTCCAGCGAGGTCATCACCCGGGACGGCACCAAGTACCAGCTCTGGTCGGTACCCGTCTCTCTGCGCGAGCGGAAGAAGGCGGCGCGCCGCGACCGGGCCGGGGCCGACGCCGCCGAGGCGCCCCGCACCGCCGGGGCCGACCAGACCGTCGCCGACCTGCGCGACCTGGCCGAGCGGTGCGCGTCGAGGCCCACCGCCCAGGGCGACCCGCACGTCCGCTGGGCCTACGAGATCATCGCCCCCGCACTCGCGGGCCTCGTCCTGCTCGTCGTCCTCCTCGTGGTCTGACGGTCACGGAGGCCCCGGCCACACCAGCAGCATGTAGGCGCCCAGCCACGCCGACGACAGCGCCGCGGCCCCCAGCACCAGACCCGCCACCACCGGCCGCGCCCGGCTCACGGCCACGGCGAGCGGCAGCAGCAGCGGGAACCCGGGCAGCAGGAAACGGGCACGCGGGAAGTACACCCCGCCGCTGCCCAGCACCACCAGCAGGAGCACCCCGCAGAAGAGCAGCAGCGGCAACGGCTGCCGGTCGGCCAGGCACAGCGCGTACAGCGCCACCGAGGCCACCAGCACCGCCGACACGGCCACCAGGAACAGCTGGGGCGTGCGGTCGTACGCCAGCAGCTCGCGCATCCAGCGGAGCGTGCCCGCGCCGCCGTCCCACGCGTTGCGCCACAGCCGCTGCACGGCGAAGTACCCGTCCCAGCGGCCCACCCGCACGCCCACCCACACGACGTAGCCGAGCCAGCCCAGCGGCGCGGTGAGCGCCGCGGCGAACGGGGCCCACGCGCGCGTGCGCGCCGCCACGAGCACGCCGGTCACCGTCACGGCCACGGCGAGGGCGATCCCGGTGGGGCGGGTCAGCCCGGCGAGCACGGCGAGGGCGGCGGCCGTGTACCAGCGGCCGGTGAGCACCGCGTACAGCGCCCACGCGGCGAGCGCCGTGAACAGCGACTCCGTGTAACCCATCCACTGGACGATCCCGACCGGCAGCGCGCCCCACAGGACGGCGAGCACCGTGCCGGTCCGGCGCCCGTACAGCCGGTCGCCGACCGCGTAGACCCCCCACGCCGCGACCAGCGAGAAGGCCACCGCCAGGACCAGCGCCACCGACGCGCGCGAGCCGGGGGTGACACCCGCGACCGCCTTGATCAGCACCGGGTACAGCGGGAAGAACGCCAGGTTGTTGGAGTCGTACGTGGTCCCGAGGCGGTCCTGGTACCCGTGGTCGGCGATGCCCAGGTACCAGTCCGAGTCCCACGAGGTGGCGAGCGTCGGCCACACGCCGTGCCGCTTGAGGTGCGCCCAGCGCGCCAGGACCAGCAGTCCGAGGAGCCGGACCGCCAGGTACCCGAGCAGCGCGGGGACGGCGTGCCGCAGCGAGCGGGCGGTCCGCTCCCGTACGCCCGCGCCCGCCGGCGACGGGGGCCGGCGGGACGCGGGGACGGTCGGGCGCGGGCTGATCACCGACGGCGGCACGGTGGCGCTCCAGGGGCTCGGCTGCGGTACCGGGGGTCACCCTGCTCGGTGACCCCCGGTCCGTACCGGGCCCCTCCGTCAAGTGCCGTACGAGATTCACCCGTACGGGGCCTGCTGGTGCGATCAGATTCCGGCGGCCGCCGCCAGGTCCCGCTTGATCGCGGCCAGGACGTCGTCGCCCTTCGCCCGCGCGTCGGCCAGCTCGCCGGCGTCGGCGACCGGGACCACGACCTCCAGGTAGCACTTCAGCTTGGGCTCGGTGCCGCTGGGGCGGACGATGACGCGGGCCCTGAAGGCGCCGTCCAGGTAGTACCGCAGACCGTCCGTGGGCGGAAGCCTGTCGGTGCCCTTGGTCAGGTCCTCCGCGGACGTCACGGTCAGCCCGGCGAGCGCGGCCGGCGGCTGCTCGCGCAGGCGGCGCATGGCGTTCGCGATGACGCTCAGGTCCTCCACGCGGACGGACAACTGGTCCGTGGCGTGCAGCCCGTGCGCGACGGCCAGGTCGTCCAGCAGGTCGGAGAGGGTGCGGCCCTGCTCCTTCAGCTCCGAGGCCAGCTCGGCGACGAGCAGCGCCGCGGTGATGCCGTCCTTGTCGCGTACGCCGCCGGGGTCGACGCAGTAGCCGAGCGCCTCCTCGTAGCCGTAGGCCAGGCCCTCCACGCGGGCGATCCACTTGAAGCCGGTCAGCGTCTCCTCGTACGGCAGCCCGGCCGCCTCGGCGATCCGGCCCAGCAGGCTGGAGGACACGATCGACTCGGCGAAGGTGCCGGTGGCGCCCTTGTGGACCAGGTGCTCGGCGAGCAGCGCGCCGACCTCGTCACCGCGCAGCATGCGCCAGTCGTCCTCGTGCGGTACGGCGACGGCGCAGCGGTCGGCGTCCGGGTCGTTGGCGATGACGATGTCGGGCCGGACCTCGCGGGCCTTCGCGAAGGCCAGGTCCATCGCCCCCGGCTCCTCCGGGTTGGGGAACGCGACGGTCGGGAAGGCCGGGTCCGGGTCCGCCTGCTCGGCCACGAGCGTCGGCGCGGGGAACCCGGCGCGCTCCCAGGCCGCGAGGACGACGTCCTTGCCGACGCCGTGCATGGCCGTGTAGACGACGTTCGCGGTCCGGGGGGACCCCGGGCTCAGGACGGCGTCCGTACGCGCCAGGTAGGCCTCCAGGACCTCGTCGCCGAGCGTTTCCCAGCCGTCCTCGGCGCGCGGCACGTCGTCCAGGCTCGTGATCGCGGCGATCTCGGCGGCGATCCCGGTGTCGGCGGGCGGCACGATCTGCGAGCCGTCGCCCAGGTAGACCTTGTAGCCGTTGTCGCGGGGCGGGTTGTGGCTGGCGGTCACCTCGACACCGGCGACGGCACCCAGATGCCTTATGGCGTACGCCAGGACGGGCGTCGGCAGCGGGCGCGGCAGGATCGCGGCGCGGAGTCCGGCGCCGACCATCACGGCGGCGGTGTCGCGGGCGAAGTCGGCCGACTTGTAGCGGGCGTCGAAGCCGATGACGACGAGGCCGCCGGTGTGGCCCCCGCCCTTGAGGTACGCGGCGAGTCCGGCGGCGGCCCGGATGACCACGGACCGGTTCATCCGCATGGGCCCGGCGCCCAGCTCGCCGCGCAGCCCGGCCGTCCCGAACTGGAGGGTGCCGCTGAACCGGGCGGCGAGCTCGTCGAGGTCCCGTGCCTCGAGGAGCTTGGCGAGCTCGTCCCGCGTCTCGGGGTCCGGATCCTCGGCGAGCCACGCCTCCGCCTGCGCGATGAGGTTCTGCTGCACGGTGTCTGCCTCTCTGGTGTCGTACGACTGGTCTGCGCTACGGCATACCGCTTACCGGTACCCCGGCGGGGTCGTCCCGTCCCGGCGCGGGACCCGCCACCGCCCACCGGGGGTGGCCGCCGGGAGGGCACCGCTCTCGTGGGCACCGGGAACAGGCACCGCCGTCGTGGGCACCGGGAACTGGCACTGCCCCGGGGTGACCGGAGAACAGGCGCCGCCCCGTCCCGTTGTGCCCACCCGTCCCGCCCACCCGTCCCGCCCTGCGGGACGTTTGCCCACAACGGGCAGGAGGAGAGCCGAGCGGGACGTTTGCCCACAACGGGCAGGAGGGGACCCCCGCGGGACCATTGCCCACAGCGGGGGCATCGCTCACGGCCTCCGCTCCACCGGCGGAGGCCGGACGCCTCGGGTCGGGCCGACTAGATCCGGTCCAGGACCCGGGTGAGGAGCTCGCCCATGCGGGCGGCCGAGTCGCGGCCCGCCTGGAGGACCTCCTCGTGGTTCAGCGGCTCGCCCGAGAGTCCCGCGGCGAGGTTGGTGACCAGGGAGATGCCGAGGACCTCCGCCCCCGCCTCGCGGGCCGCGATGGCCTCCAGGACGGTCGACATGCCGACCAGGTCGCCGCCGAGGACGCGGACCATGTTGATCTCGGCCGGGGTCTCGTAGTGCGGGCCGGGGAACTGGACGTACACGCCCTCCTCCAGCGTCTCGTCGACCTCCTTGCACAGCGTGCGCAGGCGCGGCGAGTACAGGTCGGTGAGGTCCACGAAGTTCGCGCCGACGATCGGCGAGGCGCCCGTCAGGTTGAGGTGGTCGCTGATCAGGACCGGCTGGCCGGGGCGCATGCCCTCGCGCAGGCCGCCGCAGCCGTTGGTCAGCACGACCGTCTTGCAGCCGGCGGCGACGGCGGTACGGACACCGTGGGCGACGGCGGCGACGCCACGGCCCTCGTAGTAGTGCGTACGGCCCAGGAAGACCAGCGCGCGCTTGTCGCCGATGGTGTACGAGCGGATCTTGCCGCCGTGGCCCTCGACGGCCGGGGGCGGGAAGCCGGGGAGCTCCGTGACCGGGAACTCGGCGTCCGGGGCGCCGAGCGCGTCGACGGCCGGCGCCCAGCCGGAGCCCATCACCAGGGCGACGTCGTGGGTCTCGGCGCCGGTCAGCTCGCGCAGGCGCGCGGCGGCGTCGGCGGCGGCGGCGTAGGGGTCGCCCTGGAGGTGGTCCGGGGTGGCAGTTGCGTTCACAGAGTCTCTCGCCTCGCGAAGTAACAGTCGCCCCGGACCGCTCACGAGGACCGGGGGTCCGGGGGCCGGCCCCGGAAAAAATGCAGTACGCACAAGAGCGTAGCCGGAAGTTGCCTACGCGCGTAGATGACGTTGCCCACGGAGCTCGGATCGTTGTCTTGTCGTTTCCGACAAAGGGCGTCGGCGGGCCCTCAGCAGGGGCGCTTGCGCAGCTCCATCACATAGTCGTGCGGCGCGCCCGCCGACTCCGCGGCGTCCGCGATCTCGCCCAGGTAGCGCGCGGACGGCAGACCGCCCTCGTATCCGTTGAGGACGTACACCCAGGCGGGTTCCTCACCGTCCAGGGTGTGCACCCGCAGCCGCATGCGCCGGTAGATGTCCAGGCCGACGCCCTCCCAGCGGTCCATGGAGTCCTCGTCCATGGGGGCGATGTCGTACAGCGCGACGAACACCTGGGAACGCGGCGCCTCCACGATCGTGGCCAGCGCTCCCTCCCAGCCCATCTGCTCGCCGCCGAAGGTGAGCCGCCAGCCGTTGAGCCAGCCCGTACCGCGCAGCGGGGAATGCGGGGCGCGGCGGGTCATCAGCCGCGCGTCGAGGTTGCCGGCGTACGCGGCGTAGAGCGACATGGGATCGAGGGTACGGGAGGGCCGGGGGTGAGCGCTGTTTCCCGTTGGAGGGCCCCGGGGGGAAGCCGCCCGGACCGTGCGGGACAATGGGGTACGTACTTGCATCCCTGCCGTGACGAGAGCGCGAGGCGTAACCCCAGTGACCCGGATCGTGATCATCGGTGGCGGACCCGGCGGATACGAGGCGGCCCTGGTGGGCGCCCAGCTCGGCGCGGAGGTGACCGTCGTCGACACCGACGGCCTCGGCGGAGCGTCCGTCCTGACCGACTGCGTACCCTCGAAGACCCTCATCGCCACGGCCGAGGTGATGACCAACTTCGACTCCTCCCACGAGGAGCTCGGCATCATCGTCGCGGACGACACCCCGCACATCGAGCAGGCCGCCCGGATCGTGGGCGTCGACCTCGGCAAGGTCAACCGACGCGTCAAGCGGCTCGCCCTCGCCCAGTCGCACGACATCACCGCCTCCGTCACGCGGGCGGGCGCGCGCGTGCTGCGCGGCCGGGGCCGGCTCGACGGGCGCCAGGCCATGGACGGCTCCCGGCAGGTGATCGTCACCGCCGCCGACGGCAGCGAGGAGACGCTCACCGCCGACGCCGTGCTGATCGCGACCGGCGGCCACCCGCGCGAGATCCCCGACGCCCTGCCGGACGGCGAGCGCATCCTCAACTGGACGCAGGTGTACGACCTGGACGAGCTCCCCGAGGAGCTCATCGTGGTCGGTTCCGGTGTCACCGGCGCCGAGTTCGCCGGCGCCTACCAGGCGCTGGGCTCACGGGTCACCCTGGTCTCGTCGCGCGACCGCGTGCTTCCCGGCGAGGACCCGGACGCGGCGGCCGTGCTGGAGGAGGTCTTCCGGCGCCGCGGCATGAACGTCATGGCGCGCTCCCGCGCCCAGTCCGCCAAGCGGGTGGGTGACCGGGTGGAGGTGACGCTCGCCGACGGGCGGGTCATCTCCGGTACGCACTGCCTGATGGCCGTCGGCGCCATCCCCAACACCGCCGGGATGGGGCTGGAGGAGGCCGGCGTACGGCTCAGGGACTCCGGCCACATCTGGACCGACAAGGTCTCGCGCACCTCGGCGCCCGGCGTGTACGCGGCCGGAGACGTCACCGGCATCTTCGCGCTCGCCTCGGTCGCCGCCATGCAGGGCCGGATCGCCATGTACCACTTCCTCGGCGACGCGGTGACCCCGCTGAACCTGAAGACCGTCTCCTCGAACGTCTTCACCGACCCCGAGATCGCCACGGTCGGTTACACCCAGGCGGACGTCGACGCGGGCAAGATCGACGCGCGGTGCGTGAAGCTGCCGCTGCTGCGCAACCCGCGCGCCAAGATGCAGGGGATCCGGGACGGTTTCGTCAAGATCTTCTGCCGTCCGGGCACCGGCATCGTCGTCGGCGGCTGTGTCGTGGCGCCGCGCGCCAGCGAGTTGATCCACCCCATCTCGATCGCGGTCGACAACAACCTGACGGTCGAACAGATCGCAAACGCCTTCACCGTGTACCCGTCCCTGTCGGGCTCGATCGCCGAGGTGGCACGACAGTTGCACACCCGGAAGACGAGCGCCGAGGCCTGACCGGCCGCCGCGGGGCGCCGGGGGAGGGACAACACCCGGCAACCCCCGGCAAGTCGGGACATCGATCAGTCAAGGAACGTTCTCGGACGGGCCCGCCTATACCACCTGGCAGGCCCGTCTGTTCGCACCTTCGCGTAATAGGCGCATACCGCTGCAAAGAAACGGTCGCTGGCGTTACTGTCAGTTTCGTGTTCGCTGCAGAACGTCGTCAGTTGATCCTTGAAATGGTGCGCGCCAACGGGGCGGTATCGCTCCGGGAGCTCGCCCGTGTCGTCCAGACCTCCGAAGTGACCGTACGGCGTGACGTGCGGGCGCTGGAGGCAGAAGGACTCCTCGACCGCCGGCACGGCGGTGCGGTGCTGCCGGGCGGTTTTACGCGAGAGTCCGGCTTCCCGCAGAAATCCCATCTCGCGACCGCCGAGAAGACGGCCATCGCCGACGTGGCCGCCGGGCTCGTCGAAGAGGGCGAGGCCATCGTGGTCGGCGCGGGGACCACCACGCAGGAGCTGGCCCGCCGGCTCGCCCGCGTACCCGGGCTGACCGTCGTCACCAACTCCCTGCTCGTCGCCCAGGCGCTCGCCCACGCCAACCGGGTGGAGGTCGTCATGACCGGCGGCACCCTGCGCGGCTCCAACTACGCGCTGGTGGGCAGCGGGGCCGAGCAGTCCCTCCAGGGGCTGCGGGTCTCGCGGGCGTTCCTGTCCGGGAGCGGGCTCACCGCCGAGCGCGGCCTGTCCACGTCCAACATGCTGTCCGCGAGCGTCGACCGGGCGCTGGTCCAGGCGGCGGCGGAGGTCGTCGTGCTGGCCGACCACACCAAGCTCGGGACGGACACCATGTTCCAGACGGTGCCGACGGACCTGATCACCCGGCTGGTCACCGACGAGCCGCCCGTCCACGACGACCGGGCGGGCACCGAGCTCCAGGCGCTGGCGGACCAGGGCGTGCAGATCACGGTGGCCGGACCGGGGCCCGGCGCTTCCGGCGCGGACGGCACCCCGCCGCCGGGCCGCCAGGCCCGACGGGACGTTCCCCTCCCGGGCCAGCGCGCCCGTCACCCCGGGGGCCCGCAACTGCGCACCGCCTCCCTCTCCGGTGACGGCCAGCCCCCGGAGCGCAGCGCACGGGTGGCGGACCTCCGCCGCCGCTGACGGCCCCCGCCGGGCCCCGTCCGCGGTGCGCCCGCCTCCGCGCCGCGAGGCACCCCCGCCGTGCGTCACGCCCGGACGGCGCGGGGCCGGCCGGGAAGCCCTCCGGCCGGGCGCGGGTCAGGGCCTGAGGCCGCGCAGCGTCAGGGTCAGGAGACGGTCGGCCAGCTCCGGGTCGTCCGGGGACTGCTCGGCGGCCAGGGCGATCGCGTTGGTGAGCTGCATCAGGTCACCGATCGACACGTCCGCCCGTACCGCGCCCGCCTCCTGGGCGCGGACCAGCAGCCGCTCGCCCGCCGAGCGCATCGGCGTGCTGCACTGCGACAGGGCCGAACTCGTGTCGTGCGACGCCGACATGAGCGCGCGGGCGAGGCCCCGGTACTCACCCGCGTGCGTGACGATGGCGCGCAGCCACTCCACGAGCGCCGTGCAGGGCTGCTCCGAGCCGGCCAGGTCGCGCGACCGCTCCAGCAGGGTGTGGAGCGCGTCCTGGAAGACGGCGTTCATCAGCGCGTGCCGGTTGGGGAAGTGCCGGTACAGCGTGCCGATGCCGACCCCGGCGCGGCGCGCGATGTCCTCCAGCGACGCGTCGGTGCCGTGCTCCGCGAACGCGGCCCGCGCCTCGCCCAGCAGCCGCTCGTAGTTGCGGCGGGCATCGGCGCGCATGGGGCGCGGCGCGCCCGGCGCCCTGTCCGGCGTCCCGTCCGCCGCCGTACTCGTCGCCATCGCGCCGTCCTCCCTCGCAGGCCCCGCCTCTGTCTCCAGGATGCCATCGTGCTCATGGCGAGGGGCCCGCCGGGCATGCGCCGACGGGCCCCTGTGGTGAGGTGTGTCAGTCCTTGATCTCGCAGATCGCGGCGCCGGACGTCACCGACGCGCCGACCTCCGCCGACAGACCCTTGACCGTGCCCGCGCGATGGGCGTTGAGCGGCTGCTCCATCTTCATCGCTTCGAGGACGACGATGAGGTCGCCCTCCTTGACCTCCTGGCCCTCCTCGACCGCGACCTTGACGATCGTGCCCTGCATCGGGGAGGCGAGCGTGTCGCCCGAGGCGGCGGAGCCGGCCTTCTTCGCGGCACGGCGCTTGGGCTTGGCACCCGCGGCCAGACCCGTCCGGGCCAGGCTCATGCCCAGCGAGGACGGCAGCGAGACCTCCAGGCGCTTGCCGCCGACCTCGACGACGACGGTCTCACGGCCCGGCTCCTCCTCCGCCTCGGTGTCGGCGGGGGCGGCGAAGGGCTTGATCTCGTTGACGAACTCGGTCTCGATCCAGCGCGTGTGCACGCGGAACGGGTCCGAGGTGAACGCCGGGTCGACGACGACCGCGCGGTGGAAGGGGATGGCCGTGGCCATGCCCTCGACCTGGAACTCGGCCAGCGCCCGCGCGGCCCGCTGCAGGGCCTGCTCGCGGGTCGCACCGGTGACGATCAGCTTGGCGAGCAGGGAGTCCCACGCCGGGCCGATGACGCTGCCCGACTCCACGCCCGCGTCCAGGCGCACACCCGGGCCGCTGGGCGGCGCGAAGGTGGTGACGGTGCCGGGGGCGGGGAGGAAGTTGCGGCCCGGGTCCTCGCCGTTGATACGGAACTCGAAGGAGTGGCCGCGTACGGCCGGGTCGTCGTACCCGAGCTCCTCGCCGTCGGCGATACGGAACATCTCGCGTACGAGGTCGATGCCGGAGACCTCCTCGGTGACCGGGTGCTCGACCTGGAGACGGGTGTTGACCTCCAGGAAGGAGATCGTGCCGTCCACGCCGACGAGGAACTCGACGGTGCCGGCGCCGACGTAGCCGGCCTCCTTCAGGATGGCCTTGGACGCCCGGTACAGCTCGGCGTTCTGCTCGTCGGACAGGAACGGCGCGGGGGCCTCCTCGACGAGCTTCTGGTGGCGGCGCTGGAGCGAGCAGTCACGCGTCGACACCACGACGACGTTGCCGTGCTTGTCCGCCAGGCACTGGGTCTCCACGTGGCGGGGCTTGTCGAGGTAGCGCTCGACGAAGCACTCGCCGCGGCCGAAGGCGGCGACGGCCTCCCGCACGGCGGAGTCGTACAGCTCGGGTACCTCTTCGAGCGTGCGGGCGACCTTCAGACCGCGTCCGCCGCCGCCGAAGGCGGCCTTGATGGCGATCGGCAGGCCGTGCTGCTCGGCGAAGGCGACGACCTCGTCGGCACCGGACACGGGGTCGGGCGTACCCGCCACCAGCGGCGCACCCGCCCGCTGGGCGATGTGCCGGGCGGCGACCTTGTCACCGAGGTCACGGATCGCCTGGGGCGGCGGGCCGATCCAGGTCAGCCCCGCGTCGATGACGGCCTGGGCGAACTCCGCGTTCTCGGAGAGGAATCCGTAACCCGGATGGATGGCGTCCGCGCCGGAATCCGCCGCGGCCTGGAGCACCTTGGCCATGTCCAGGTAACTGGCGGCCGGGGTGTCACCGCCCAGGGCGAACGCCTCGTCGGCCGCACGGACGTGCAGGGCGTCCCGGTCCGGATCGGCGTAGACGGCTACGCTGGCGATCCCGGCATCCCGGCAGGCACGGGCGACACGGACAGCGATTTCGCCACGGTTGGCGATGAGCACCTTGCGCACGATGGCTCCCTCCTTGAAACAAGCTGAGTTTAGGGACAGCCGACACGGCCTTACGACCCGTCCCCAATGGTGAGCTTGCCCACACGGAGCGTGATTCGAGGCGTAGTGGAGTCGTGAAATCCCTTGTCGCACCACGTTACGCAGGGCTTCTTGACGGAACAGTAACCCCGGGGTGTGGTCAAGGTCTCTGTCTTCCCGGCCAGCAGGGGATCCCGTTTCTTTGTGGAGTCCCTACGAATGGGCGAATGATTCTTTGCCGCCCTGTCAGAACCCTTGTCCCTACGTTTACCAGTCAGTAGCCTGCGCGCTGTCGTCCGTACCGACTCGTCGGGGCAGGTAACAGGCAGGGGAGAGCCCATGGTGGGCCGCAGACCGATAGCAGTGGCGGCCGGGACCGTGCTGGTCCTGGAGGCGGTGGGCCTGGTGCTGTTGCACATGGTGCTCGCCAGGGTCGTGGGCGGTCAGCGCATGTCGCTGGACGGTCTCGACCCGGACCTGATGGTCACGGCGATCTGGGTCATGGGCGGGGTCTTCGGCGCGTACGTGGCGCTGTGCGGCGTCCTGCTGGTGCTCCTCGGCGTGCGGGACCGGGAGCCGGGGCGGGCCGTGCGGATCGTGCTCGTCTCCTGTGCGATCACGCACGGGGTGCTGGGCGCCGTGACGGTGGGCCTGGTCGGGTGGGGCGCGTTCGCGTACATGATGGTCGTGCTGGGGCTCGTCGTCGCGTCGCTGGTGCTGTACGCGCCGGAGGGTGAGGAGGAGCCGGCGCCGCCCGTCGAGGAGGGCGGCGTGGCTCCGGCGTGACGGTCAGTCGCTCCAGAGGTCGGTGATGGCGATGCCCAGCTCGGCCAGCAGGCGGCGCAGCAGCGGCAGGGACAGGCCGATCACATTGCCCGGGTCGCCGTCGATGCCGTCGATGAAGGGGGCCGAGCGCCCGTCGAGGGTGAACGCGCCCGCCACGTGGAGGGGTTCGCCGCTGGCGACGTACGCGGCGATCTCCTCGTCCGTCGGGTCGCCGAAGCGGACGAGGGTGGAGGCGGTCGCGGAGGCGTACCGCTTGGCGGTGGTGTCGTAGACGCAGTGGCCGGTCTGGAGGATGCCGGCGCGGCCGCGCATCGCCTTCCAGCGGGCGGTGGCCTCCTCGGCGTCGGCGGGCTTGCCGAGGGCCTGCTTGTCCAGCTCCAGGACCGAGTCGCAGCCGATGACGAGGGCGCCGCTCGCCTCGGGCTTGGCGGCCACGTGGGCGGCCTTGGCCTCGGCGAGGGCGAGCGCCAGTTCGGCCGGGGTGGGGGCGGTGAACTTGTCCTCGTCGACCCCGCTGACGATCACCTCGGGGGTGAGCCCGGCCTGGCGCAGCAGACCGAGGCGGGCGGGGGACGCGGAGGCGAGGACGAGGCGGCGGCGCCGGGCAGCAGTCATGGGCGCCATCGTACGGAAAACGCCCCTGCCGGCGGGGGTGCCGGCCGTGTCAGTGGAGCCCCACCGCGAACATCGCCAGCACCATCGCGAGCGCCAGCAGAATCCCCGCGCGGCGCAGCATCGCCTGCATGTCGCGCATCTCTTTGGGGGGTTCGTTCTCGGGGTCGGACCACAGCATCCTTCGATCCTGCTGCCGGGATCCGCCCGGCGCCTGAGTATCCGTACTCAGGCGCCCCGGTGCTTACGGACTAATCGGGGGTGGTGAACACCCCCGCTCGGGTGGCCGTGAGCGCCGCCGCCACCGCGCGTTCCGCGTCCGCGGCGGTGAGCGGCTCGTGGCTGACGGCGAAGCGGTAGTAGAGCGGGGCGGAGACCGCGCGGAGGACCTCGACCGGGTCGGTGCCGGGCGGGGCCTCGCCGCGTTCGACGGCGCGTTCGACGGCGGTGGCCCAGGTGCGCAGGCGGGTGGCGTAGAAGCCGCGCAGGGCGGTGGCGCACTCCTGGTCGCAGGCCGCCGCCGCGATCACCGCGCGGAACACGGCCCCCATACGGGGGTCGGTGAGGGTCTGGACGACAAGGGTGGCGTTGTCGCGGAGGTCTCCTTCCAGGGAGCCGGTGTCGGAGGCCGGGACGGACCGTTCGGCCATGTCGCGCAGCAGGTCGGCGATCAGGCCGACGGGCGAGGCCCAGCGTCGGTAGACGGTGGTCTTGCCGACGCCGGCGCTCGCGGCGATGCGGTCCATGTTCAGGGCGTGGAAGCCCTCGGTGGCCAGGGCCTCCTCGGTGGCCCGCAGGACGGCCGCGCGGACCTTGGCGGTGCGGCCGCCGGGGCGGACGGTGCCGGGCAGGGATTCCAAATGGGACTCCTGTTTCGTTTAGTGCGATGACGATGGTACGGTCGGGTCCCAGCTTAATGGAACGTCAATCCCATTAGGAGTGCTGATGTACTGGACCGCCGCCTGGACCGCCTCCCCCCAGCTTCCCTCGACCGGCTTCACCCCCAACTGGTCCCAGGAAGGCTTCTCCGACCACACCGTCCGCCAGGTCGTCCGCGTCACCGCCGCCGGCGACCGGGTCAGGATCCGGCTCTCCAACGCCTACGGGACGAGCCCGCTCCGCATCACGGGCGCCACGCTCGCCCGTACGGACACGGGCGCGGCCGTCCTGCCGGGGACCCTGCGGCGCCTCACCTTCACGGGCGAGGCGTCGGTGGACGTCCCGGCGCACGGACGGATCGAGAGCGACCCCGCCGCCCTCACCCTCGAACGGCTGGACCGGCTGACCGTCACCCTCCACCTCGCCGGCACCACCGGCCCGGCCACCTTCCACGCCCAGGGCTTCACCGACACCTACCGAGCCGAGGGCGACCACCGTGACGACGTCACCGGGGCGCCGTTCACGGAGACGACCCGGTCCTGGTACTACCTGACCGGAGTGGACGTGAGCGGACCGGGCGTTCCCCCGCCGGGCGTCGTGCTGTTCGGCGACTCCCTCACGGACGGCTTCGGCTCCACCCCGAACGCCGACCGCCGCTGGTCCGACGCCCTCGCCGAGCGGATCGACCGACCCGTGCTCAACGCCGGAATCGGCGGCAACCTGCTGCTCAACGACTCCGCCTGGTTCGGTGAGCGCGCCTCGGCCCGCTTCCACCGCGACGCCCTCGACCTGCCCGGCGCAGGAACCGTCGTCCTCCTCCAGGGGCTCAACGACATCGGCTTCAGCGAGGCCCGGGACCAGCCCACCTACAAGCCCGCCCCGGTCCTGCCGGCCGCCGAACCGATCGCCGGCTACCGGACCCTGATACGGGCAGCGCACGCGCGGGGCGTACGTATCGTCGGTGCGACCATCCTGCCCTTCAAGGGCACCACCCACTGGGGCCCGCGCGCCGCCAAGGTCGGCGCCGAGGTCAACGACTGGATCCGCGAGTCCGGCGCGTTCGACGCGGTCGTCGACCTCCACCGGCTCATGGCCGACCCGGCCGACCCGGACCGGCTCAACCCCTCGTACGCGTACGAGGACGGCCTCCACCCGAACGACACGGGATACCGCGTCATGGCGGAGGCCGTCGCCGCGCTGCTGTGACGAGCTAGACGGGCCAGTACGAGCGCGCCCACGACCGCGGGCCCGGCTGCGGGCGGCGGCTCTGGGCGATCCTCGCCGGGTCCGACCAGCCCTCGGGGACGTGCGCCGCGCCGCCGGAGGCCGCCGCGGCGGTGGCGGCGGCGCGGGCCTGGACCACCGCCAGGGCGGCGGCCAGCTCCTCCGGGGTCGGGTTGCCCCGCAGAACCTTGATCATGGGGGCTCCTTAGAGGGGGATGTTGCCGTGCTTCTTCGGAGGCAGGTTTTCCCGCTTCGTCCGGAGCTGACGCAGGCCCTTCACGATCTGCGTCCGCGTCTCGGACGGCATCACGACCGCGTCGATGTACCCGCGCTCGGCCGCCGTGTACGGGTTGAGCAGGGCGTCCTCGTACTCCTGGATCAGTCGCGCCCGTGTCGCCTCGACGTCGTCGGCCTCCGCGATGGCGCGGCGGTGCAGGATGTTGACGGCACCCTGCGCGCCCATCACCGCGATCTGCGCGGTCGGCCACGCCAGGTTGAGGTCGGCGCCCAGGTGCTTGGAGCCCATGACGTCGTACGCGCCGCCGAACGCCTTGCGCGTGATCACCGTGATCAGCGGGACGGTCGCCTCGGCGTACGCGTAGATCAGCTTGGCGCCGCGCCGGATGATGCCCTCGTGCTCCTGGCCCACGCCCGGCAGGAAGCCCGGCACGTCGACGAACGTCAGGACCGGGATGTTGAACGCGTCGCAGGTCCGGACGAACCGGGCCGCCTTCTCAGAGGCGTCGATGTCCAGGCAGCCCGCGAACTGCATCGGCTGGTTGGCGACGACGCCGACCGGGTACCCCTCGACCCGGCCGAAGCCGGTGACGATGTTCGGCGCGAACATCCCCTGGGTCTCCAGGAATTCACCGTCGTCCAGCACATGCTCGATGACGGTGTGCATGTCGTACGGCTGGTTCGCCGAGTCCGGGATGAGGACGTCCAGCTCACGGTCCTCGTCGCTCAGCTCCAGGTCCGCCTCCTCCGGGAAGGCGGGCGCCTCCGAGAGGTTGTTCGACGGCAGGTACGACAGCAGGGACTTGACGTACTCGATGGCGTCCTTCTCGTCCCCCGCCATGTGGTGCGCCACACCGGAGGTGGTGTTGTGCGTCCGGGCGCCGCCCAGCTCCTCGAAGCCGACGTCCTCGCCCGTCACCGTCTTGATGACGTCGGGGCCGGTGATGAACATGTGCGACGTCTGGTCGACCATCACGGTGAAGTCGGTGATGGCGGGGGAGTAGACCGCCCCGCCGGCACACGGGCCGACCACCAGGCTGATCTGCGGAATGACGCCCGAGGCATGGGTGTTGCGGCGGAAGATCTCGCCGTACATGCCGAGGGCCATGACGCCCTCCTGGATACGGGCGCCGCCCGAGTCGTTGATACCGATGACCGGGCAGCCGGTCTTCAGGGCGAAGTCCATCACCTTGATGATCTTCTGCCCGAACACCTCGCCGAGGGCACCGCCGAAGACCGTGAAGTCCTGTGAGAACACCGCCACCGGGCGGCCGTCGACCGTTCCGTACCCGGTGACGACACCGTCTCCGTACGGGCGGTTCTTCTCCAGGCCGAAGCTGGTGGAGCGGTGGCGGGCGAACTCGTCCAGCTCGACGAAGGAGTCGTCGTCCAGCAGCAGGGCGATCCGCTCCCGCGCCGTCAACTTGCCCTTCGCGTGCTGCTTCTCGACGGCGCGCTCGGAGCCCGCGTGCGTCGCCTCGTCGATACGGCGCTGCAGATCCGCGAGCTTGCCCGCGGTCGTATGAATGTCGATCTTCTGGGGCTCTTGGGGCTTGGCCGGCTCGGACATCGGGATGCGGCTCCCTGCCTGGTCACGGGATCGTTGGCTACTGACCCGTAGCGTATCGGCGGCCATAGCCTTCGGCAGTGCGGTGTTTACCACACCTACGCTGGCTTGCATGACGCCCTCACTTGGTCCAGGGAGCCCCTGGTCCGACCTCGAACGACCGCCCCTGAACGCCGCCTCCCTGCGCCGCGCCCTGGTGCGGCACGGCGGGTTGTGGAGCTCCCTCGACATCGTGCCCGCCACCGGCTCCACCAACTCCGACCTGGCCGTCCGTGCCGCCGCCCTGCCCCAGGGCGCGGTGCTGGTCGCCGAGGAGCAGACGGCGGGGCGCGGCCGGCTGGACCGTACCTGGTCCGCGCCCGCCCGGTCCGGCCTGTTCTTCTCCGTCCTGCTCAAGCCCGACGTCCCCGTCACCCGTCTCGCCTGGCTGCCGCTGCTCACCGGCGTCGCCGCCGCCACCGGGCTGGCCCGCGCCGCAGGCGTGGACATGGCACTGAAGTGGCCCAACGACCTGATGGTGAAGGTCGCCGGGGAGGAGCGGAAGGCCGGCGGCATCCTCGCCGAGCGGGCCGGGGACGACGGCATCGTGGTCGGGCTCGGCCTCAACGTCACGCTCCACGAGGAAGAGCTTCCCGTGCCCACGGCCGGATCCCTGCTCCTCGCGAACGCGATCTCCACCGACCGCGACACACTGCTGCGCGCCGTCCTGCGCTCACTGGAGCAGTGGTACGGCCGGTGGACCGCCGCCGGCGGCGACCCGGCGGCCTCCGGACTCCAGGAGGCGTACGCGGCGGGCTGCGCGACCCTCGGCCGTACCGTCCGGGCCGAACTGCCCGGCGACCGGACCCTCACCGGCGAGGCGGTCGCCATCGACGGCGACGGCCGGCTGGTGGTGGCGCCGCCCGGCGGACAAAGGGAGGCCGTGGGCGCGGGCGACATCGTGCATCTGCGCCCGGTGGACTGACGCGCTCGGCCGCCGGGACGTGAGCCAGGGCACACCTGCCGTATCGTTGACGACGATCCAGCTACAGATCGGCAGGACAGTGCGCAGGGAACGGGCAGGAGGCGGCCGGTGACCGTCGACGACGCGAACTCGGGCGGGTCCGGGTCCGGGCCGAGCGGGGCGGAGCCGAGCGGGGCGGAGTACCCCACCCCCCACCATGTCGTCGACCATACGGCTGAGCCGACCGACGACCCCCTGGCCATCCGCCTGGAGCAGCTCATCCTCGGCGCCGAGCGCCGGTACACCCCCTTCCAGGCGGCCCGTACCGCCGGTGTCTCCATGGACCTGGCCTCCCGGTTCTGGCGGGCCATGGGCTTCGCCGACATCGGGCAGGCCAAGGCGCTGACCGAGGCGGACGTGCTGGCGCTGCGCCGGCTGGCCGGTCTGGTCGAGGCGGGCCTGCTGAGCGAGCCGATGGCGGTGCAGGTGGCCCGCTCCACCGGGCAGACCACCGCCCGGCTGGCCGAATGGCAGATCGACTCGTTCCTGGAGGGGCTCACCGAGCCTCCCGAGCCCGGGATGACACGCACGGAAGTGACGTATCCCCTGGTGGAGCTGTTGCTGCCGGAGCTCCAGGAGTTCCTGGTGTACGTGTGGCGGCGGCAGCTCGCGGCGGCGACCGGACGCGTGGTGCAGGCAGCCGACGACGAGGAGATGGTGGACCGGCGCCTCGCGGTCGGCTTCGCGGACCTCGTCGGCTTCACCCGGCTCACCCGGCGGCTGGAGGAGGAGGAGCTCGGCGAGCTGGTCGAGGCGTTCGAGACCACTTCGGCCGACCTGGTCGCCGCGCACGGCGGGCGGCTCATCAAGACGCTCGGTGACGAGGTCCTCTACGCGGCCGACGACGCCGGTACGGCCGCTGAGATCGCCCTCCGGCTCATCGAGACGCTCACCCACGACGAGACGATGCCCGCGCTGCGCGTCGGCATCGCCTTCGGCACGGTCACGACCCGGAT
This sequence comes from Streptomyces sp. NPDC041796, assembly GCF_055590785.1. Lineage (NCBI taxonomy): Bacteria > Bacillati > Actinomycetota > Actinomycetes > Kitasatosporales > Streptomycetaceae > Streptomyces > Streptomyces sp. NPDC041796. The sequence continues at coordinate 90,508 of NZ_JBVJAH010000013.1, read as the reverse complement.
GGGCGATGTCTTCGGTACGACGGTGAACCTGGCGAGCCGGCTCACCTCGATAGCGCCCAAGGACGCGGTCCTGGTCGACGGGGCGTTCGCCAAGGAGCTCTCCCGCTCGGGCGAGGCGCCCGTGTCGGAGGCCCAGGTCGCCGAGGAGGTCGCCCGTGCGGAGAAGGAGGGCGAGGCGCCTCCCTCGTACCGCTTCGCGCTTCAGCCCATGTGGCAGCGGCCCGTGCGTGGTCTCGGGGTGATCGAGCCCTGGCTGCTGACGAGGCGGGAGCCTAAGATCCCCGGATAGCGGTCGCTAACGTTCGTTAACCGGGAGGGTGTGTCACGCATGTCCGAGCAGCGCTTCGGTGAATTCGTCGCCGTTCGTCACCACGATCACGTCGCCGAGCTGGTGCTCGACCGGCCCAAGGCCATGAACGCCGTCTCCACGGAGATGGCCCGCTCCATCGGCGCCGCCTGTGACGCGCTGGCGGCCGATCCGTCGGTGCGCGTCACCGTGCTGACCTCCTCCAACGACAAGGCGTTCTGCGTCGGCGCCGACCTCAAGGAGCGCAACTCGTTGAGCGACGCCGAGCTGGTGCGCCAGCGCCCGGTCGCGCGCGGCGCGTACACCGGCGTGCTGGAGCTGCCGATGCCGACGGTCGCCGCCGTGCACGGCTTCGCCCTGGGCGGTGGCTTCGAGCTCGCGCTCGCCTGTGACCTGATCGTGGTCGACGCGACGGCGGTCGTCGGACTGCCCGAGGTGTCGGTGGGTGTCATCCCCGGCGGCGGGGGCACGCAGCTGCTGCCGCGCCGGGTGGGGGCCGCGCGGGCGGCGGAGCTGGTGTTCACGGCGCGGCGCGTGGCGGCGGCCGAGGCGGTGTCCCTGGGTCTGGCAGACCAGCTCGTGGACGACGCCCGCGAGGGCGCCCTGGAGCTCGCGGGCCGGATCGCCGCCAACTCGCCGGTCGGGCTGCGGGCCGCCAAGCGGGCCATGCGCCTGGGGCAGGGTCTGGACCTGCGGGCGGGCCTGGAGGTCGAGGACGCGGCGTGGCGGTCGGTGGCCTTCTCGGGCGACCGGGCCGAGGGCGTGGCGGCGTTCAACGAGAAGCGGAAGCCGGAGTGGCCCGGGGAGTGAAAAGTCGGTCATCCTCCCTAAGCTTGAGGAATGGGTGAGGATGTCCGGCTACGCGCTGTAGTGGCGCTCGCGCAGGCCATGGCGTCGGCGCACACTCCGCGTGAGACCTGGCGGGCGGCGGCGCTGGGCGCGAGGGACGCGCTGGGCGGGACGTTCGCCGCGCTCTCGATGTGGGAGCGCGACCTCGGCCGGCTGAAGGTGCTGGTGAACGCGGGGGCGCGGGCGCCGGACGAGGAGGAGTTCCCGGACTCCGAGACGTACCCGGTCCACCAGTTCTCGGAGATCACCGAATTCCTGCACGAGCGGTGGGCGGGCGGCGGCGAGCCGAACGCCTGGGTGGAGACGGCCGAGGGGCCGGAGACGTCCGGCGGCCCGGCCTACTCGGCGCTGCGCGGCCGGGTCGCCGCGCTGCGGCGGCGGGGCCGGGGGTGCTGTGTCGTGGCGCCGATAGTGATGCACGGGCGGGCGTGGGGCGAGCTGTACGTGGCGCGGCCGGTCGGGGCGCCGGTCTTCGACCGCCACGACGCGGACTTCGCGACCGTCCTCGCGTCGGTCGTCGCCGCCGGGATCGCGCAGACCGAGCGGCTGGAGGAGGTCCGCCGCCTGGCCTTCACCGACCCGCTGACCGGGCTCGCCAACCGGCGGGCGGTGGACATGCGGCTGGACGAGGCCGTCGAGCGCTTCCTGGCGGACGGGACGGTGGTCAGCCTGGTGGTCTGCGACCTGAACGGCCTCAAGCGCGTCAACGACACGCACGGGCACGCGGTGGGCGACCGGCTGCTGGAGCGGTTCGGCTCGGTCCTCTCCTACTGCGGGGCGATGCTCCCCGGCGCGCTGGCGGCGCGGCTGGGCGGTGACGAGTTCTGCCTGGTGTCGGTGGGGCCGGAGGCGGACGAGGTGGTGCGGGCGGCGGACGAGCTGTGCGTACGCGCCGGGGACCTGGAGCTCGGTGAGGGGGTGGCGTGCGGGGTCGCGTCGACCGGTGACCCGATCGGCCCGGTGCAGTCGGCTCGGCGCCTGTTCCGGCTGGCGGACGCGGCCCAGTACCGGGCCAAGGCGGCCCGGTCCGCCAAGCCGGTGGTGGCGGGCCGCGACGGTACGGTCATCGCGCTGGCGGATCACCCCCCGGCCCCCTCGCGCGACCGCCGCCGCTTCCGCGACGCCCCGCCGGACGCCGCCGTGCTGGGCCCGCTCCCACCCCCGCCGCCCGCGGGTGCCCGGCCCCCTGCGCCTCCCGCCCCGCAGGACGCGCCCGGCCCCACCGCCCCGGCGGACCCGTCCGGCCGGGCGAACCCGCCCGGTCCGGAGTACCCATCCGCCACGGGAGACCCGTCCGGCCCGGAGGACCCGCCCGGCCCCACCGCCCCGGGAGACCCGTCCGGCCCGGAGGACCCACCGGCCTCGGGTGGCGCCTAGGGGGAGCTGTCTCGCGTCGCCCGTAGGAAGCCGCTTCGGCGGCCCGTAAGGAGCTGCCCCGCCCCCGGAGGGCTGGACGCTCCAGGAAGCCGTCCCGGGCTGACGGGGCGTAAGGGGCTCCTGGGAGGCGGGGTAGTGACACGTTGGGATTCAGTCCGTACGCTGCTGAATATGGATATGCACACAGTCGTGGTGGGGACGTCCGGTACCACCGCCCAGGACGTCATCGCCGTGGCCCGCGGCAACGCCCGTGTCGAGCTCTCCCAGGAGGCGCTCGCCGCGCTCGCCAAGGCCCGGGAGATCGTCGACGCCCTCGCCGCCAAGCCCGAGCCCGTCTACGGCGTGTCGACCGGCTTCGGGGCGCTCGCCACCCGGCACATCAGCCCCGAGCTGCGCGCCCAGCTCCAGCGCAACATCGTGCGGTCGCACGCCGCCGGCATGGGCGCGCCCGTCGAGCGCGAGGTCGTCCGCGCGCTGATGTTCCTGCGGCTGAAGACCGTCTGCTCGGGTCATACCGGTGTCCGTCCGCAGGTCGCGCAGACCATGGCGGACGTGCTCAACGCCGGGATCACCCCCGTCGTCCACGAGTACGGCTCCCTCGGCTGCTCCGGCGACCTCGCGCCGCTCAGCCACTGCGCGCTCACCCTGATGGGCGAGGGCGACGCCGAAGGCCCCGACGGCCGCGTCCGGCCCGCCGGCGAGCTCCTCGCCGAGCACGGCATCGAGCCGGTCGAACTGCGCGAGAAGGAGGGCCTCGCCCTCCTCAACGGCACCGACGGCATGCTCGGCATGCTGATCATGGCCCTCGCGGACCTGGACACGCTCTACAAGTCCGCCGACATCACCGCGGCCCTGTCGCTGGAGGCGCTCCTCGGCACCGCGAAGGTCCTCGCGCCCGAGCTGCACGCCATCCGCCCGCACCCGGGCCAGGGCGCCGCCGCCGCGAACATGCTGGCCGTCCTCGAGGGCTCCGGCCTCACCGGCCACTTCCAGCAGGACGAGGCCCCGCGCGTCCAGGACGCCTACTCCGTACGCTGCGCCCCGCAGGTCGCCGGCGCGGGCCGCGACACCATGGCCCACGCCCGGCTCGTCGCCGAGCGCGAGCTCGCCTCCGCCGTCGACAACCCGGTCGTCCTGCCCGACGGCCGCGTCGAGTCCAACGGCAACTTCCACGGCGCGCCCGTCGCCTACGTCCTCGACTTCCTCGCGATCGCCGCCGCCGACCTCGGATCCATCGCCGAGCGCCGCACCGACCGGCTGCTCGACAAGAACCGCTCCCACGGCCTGCCGCCGTTCCTCGCCGACGACGCGGGCGTCGACTCGGGCCTGATGATCGCCCAGTACACGCAGGCCGCCCTGGTCAGCGAGCTCAAGCGGCTCGCCGTCCCGGCCTCCGCCGACTCCATCCCGTCCTCCGCCATGCAGGAGGACCACGTCTCCATGGGCTGGTCGGCCGCCCGCAAGCTGCGCACGGCCGTCGGCAACCTCGGCCGGATCATCGCCGTCGAGCTGTACGCCGCGACCCGGGCGATCGAGCTGCGCGACGGGCTCACCCCGGCGCCCGCCTCCCGCGCCGCGATCGAGGCGCTGCGCGCGGCCGGCGTCCAGGGCCCCGGGCCGGATCGTTTCCTCGCCCCTGACCTGGAGGCCGCCGACGCCTTCGTACGCGAGGGCAGGCTCGTCGAGGCCGTCGAGAAGGTCACCGGCCCGCTGGCCTGACGAGCCCGACCGCCGCGCACGGGGCGCGCACCGTCACAGGACGGTGTGCGCCCCTCGTCGTACGGCGAAGGCCACCAGGCCCGTCCCCATCGCGAGGAAGCCGGCCCCACCGATCAGGTACGGGGTGGTGTCCACGCTGCCGGTGTCGGCGAGCGCGAGGTCCTGGCCCGATGCCGACGAGGCCGTGGACGTTCTCGTTTCGTGCTGCTCCGCGGCCGGCCGTTCCACGGTGGCGTTGGCCGAAGGGACGAACCACAGCGCACCGAGCAGGGTCCCGGCGGCGGTGGCGGTCAGCAGCGGTCGACGTGCGACGGACACAGATTCAGATCCCCTTGCGGAACCGAGAATTGGTGGGTGCGCCGATGCTAATGAACACAGCGGGTCGCTGGAAAGTCGCGGGTCCCGGCAGCTTACGCTCCGTCATATGAGCCCTGCTGAGACATCACGGTATGTGCGCCTTCGGGTGGAACTGCTGCTGGAAGTCACGGACAACGATCAACTCACCGGAGCCGCCCTGGAGCGCGTGGACGCCGACGAATTCATGCCGGACGAGGAGCGTACGCACGCCCGGTCCGCGGTACGAGAAGACGAAGCGGAAGCTCTCGCATATCTCGTCGAGCCGGTCGATCTGGTCGGCCAGGTGCCGGGCGTCGAGCTCGCCCAGGCGTCGTGGACCAGCGAGCAGGTGGAGTACGACCCCGACGCGGACATGTGGGACCTGGACGAGGAGGATGATGAGGACCACCTCGACGACGTACGACCGTAGCGTGTGATATGCGTCACGCTCCGGGTCCCGGACCGCTGCCCGGCGGGCGCGTCCGGGGCCCATTTCACGCGCGTCCGTATACCTCGGGGAGATCGGGAACCACCGGCTCCCCGGGGTGCGTCGATCAGTGGGGTTCCCCACATCCATGCCTGATGTGGAACCGGACGGGTTGTTATGGGTGTTGTTGAGACAGTTGGCAGGGAATCGGCGACGATGGAGAAGCGTGTGATGACGGACGGCAAGCGGCGCAGGGGCCTGACGGCTGCGTCCGCACTGCTCGGCGGCGTACTGGTGCTCACCGGCTGCAGCGGCGGTGAGGACAAGGCCGATGCCTCCGACGGCTCGAAGGCGTCACAGTCCCAGGTCGACGCGGCGGCCGCGAAGGACGCCTCGCAGGCCCGAATAGCGATCTCCCCGAAGAACGGCGCGCAGAACGCCGGCATCAACGACGACGCCAAGGTCACCGTCAGCGAGGGAACGCTCACCCAGGTGACCATGACCTCCCCGGACGGCAAGACCGTCAAGGGCGAGATGGCCGCCGACAACAAGAGCTGGAAGCCCAGCGAGCAGCTCGAGCGGGCCACCACCTACAAGATCGCGGTCACGGCCAAGGACTCCGAGGGCCGGGAGGCCCACGAGAACTCCTCCTTCACCACCGTGTCCAAGGAGAACAGCTTCATCGGGAACTACACCCCCGAGGACGGCTCCACGGTCGGCGTCGGCATGCCCGTCTCCATCACCTTCAACAAGCCGATCACGGACAAGAAGGCCGTCCAGTCCGGCATCACCGTGTCCTCCAGCAGCGGCCAGGAGGTCGTCGGCCACTGGTTCAACTCCCAGCGCCTCGACTTCCGCCCCGAGAACTACTGGGCCGAGGGTTCCAAGGTCACGCTGAAGCTGGACCTCGACGGCGTCGAGGGCTCCGACGGCGTCTACGGCGTCCAGCAGAAGACCGTCACCTTCACCATCGGCCGCAACCAGGTCTCCACCGTCGACGCCGCCGCCAAGACCATGACGGTCACCCAGGACGGCAAGACGGTCAAGACCATCCCGATCTCCGCCGGCGCGCCGGAGAACCCGACCTACAACGGCCAGATGGTGATCTCCGAGAAGTTCAAGGAGACCCGGATGGACGGCTCGACGGTCGGCTTCACCAAGAAGGACGGCAAGGGCGAGTACGACATCAAGGACGTGCCGCACGCCATGCGGCTGTCCACGTCGGGCACCTTCATCCACGGCAACTACTGGGGCTCCGACTCGATCTTCGGCAACGTGAACACCAGCCACGGCTGCGTGGGCCTCAACGACGCCAAGGGCGCCGATGACCCCAAGCAGCCCGGCGCGTGGTTCTACGACAACTCGATCGTCGGTGACGTGGTCGTCGTGAAGAACTCCAAGGACAAGACCATCGCCCCGGACAACGGCCTCAACGGCTGGAACATGAGCTGGGCGGAGTGGAAGGCCGGCTCGGCCGTCTGAGCCCCCCGACGCACGAAGGCGGCGGTCCTCCTCCCGGAGGGCCGCCGCCTTCGTCGTACCCGTGCCCGTACCCGTCCCCCGGGGGCCGTGGGGACCCCGTGGCTCACCGCGCCTCGGCGACCTCGTCCACGCCCCAGTTCGCCAGCAGCCGCAGCGCGTCCGCGGACGGCGAGCCCGGCTCCGCCGTGTACGTCACCAGGGCCAGATCGTGATCGTCCGGCACCTTCAGCGTCTCGTACGCCAGCGTCACCTCGCCCACCAGCGGATGACGCAACTGTTTGGAGCCATGACCCTTCTCCTGCACCGTGTGCGCCGCCCACAGCCTCCGGAAGTCCTGGCTCTTCACCGACAGCTCGCCCACCAGCGCCGACAGGCCGGGATCGTCCGCCGAGCAGCCCGCGTACATCCGCAGCACGCTCACGACCTCCGTCGCCTTCGCCTCCCAGTCCACGTACAGATCCCGGGCGTTCGGCGCGAGGAACACCTGCCACGCCATGTTCCGCTCGTGCGGCTCCAGCGCCGCGAAGTCGCCGAGCAACGCCCGCGCCATCCGGTTCCAGGCGATGATGTCCAGCCGCCGCCCCAGCAGATACGCGGGCACGTCGTCCATCGCGTCGAGCAGGTGCCGCAGTCCCGGCCGCACCGACTGCGCCCGGGTGGCCGCCGCCCGTTTCCTCTTCTTGTGCGTCGGCTTCGCGAGGTGCGTCAGATGGGCACGCTCGGCGTCCGTGAGCCGCAGCGCACGGGCGATGGCGTCCAGCACCTCGGTGGACACATTGCGGCCGTTGCCCTGCTCCAGGCGCGTGTAGTAGGCGACGGAGACCCCGGCCAGCTGCGCCAGCTCCTCCCGGCGCAGCCCCGGTACGCGGCGGTGGCGCCCGAACTCGGGCAGCCCGACGTCGTCCGGCTTCAGCCGGGCCCGCCGGGAGCGGAGGAATTCACTCAGTTCGGCACGCTGATCCATACCGCAAGTATTCCGGGTCCTACGCACGGGGCCGGGAGCCGATCCTGACCCTGCCAGTAGTACGCACACCGGTCGTACGCACCACAGAGGCCTGGGTGACCTGCGCCGATGGCGGCAGGCTCATAGCCATGACCACGAACGTCACCGCTTACGCAGCCCCTGCCGCCAACGCCCCGCTGGAGCGCACCACCATCCCCCGCCGGGCGGTCGGTGAGCACGACGTCCTGATCGAGATCAAGTACGCCGGAATCTGCCACTCCGACATCCACCAGGCCCGCGACGGCTGGGGCGAGGGCATCTTCCCGATGGTGCCCGGCCACGAGATCGCCGGAATCGTCGTCGAGGCCGGTGCCGGAGTGACGAAGTACCGGGTCGGCGACCGGGTCGGCGTCGGCTGCTTCGTCGACTCCTGCCGCCAGTGCGCCTACTGCCGCCAAGGCATGGAGCAGTACTGCGCCGAGGGCATGACCGGCACCTACAACGCCCTCGACCGCAACGGCGAGCCGACCTACGGCGGCTACTCCACCCACCTCGTCGTCGACGAGAACTACGCCGTCCGCATCCCCGACGGCCTCGCCCTCGACGCCGCCGCACCCCTGCTGTGCGCCGGTATCACCCTCTACTCGCCGCTCGCCCGCTGGAAGGCCGGCCCCGGCAAGAACGTCGCCATCGTCGGCCTGGGCGGCCTCGGCCACATGGGCGTCAAGATCGCCCACGCGCTGGGCGCCGAAGTCACCGTCCTCAGCCAGACCCTGCGCAAGCAGGAGGACGGCCTGAAGCTCGGCGCCGACCACTTCCACGCCACGAGCGACCCGGAGACCTTCGAGAAGCTCGCGGGCACCTTCGACCTGATCGTCTCCACCGTCTCCGCACCCCTCGACCTCGACGCCTACCTCGGCCTGCTGAAGACCGACGGCGCGCTGGTGAACGTCGGCGCGCCCGAAGAGCCGGTCTCACTGAACCTCTTCTCCGTGATCACCGGCCGCAGGACCCTGGCGGGCTCCATGATCGGGGGGATCGCCGAGACCCAGGAGATGCTGGACTTCTGCGCCGAACACGGCCTGGGCGCCGAGATCGAACTGATCCGCGCCGACCAGATCAACGAGGCGTACGAGCGGGTGCTCAGGAGCGACGTCCGCTACCGCTTCGTCATCGACGCCGCGACGATCTGATGACCTCCGGGGTAATCGACCCCGGACGCACACCCCGTGAGCATGGGGTCATCCGAACCCACGAGGAGGACCCCATGCCCGCCTACGCCATCGGCAGCCTCAAGCCCCCGGCCGTGCTCGACGACGAGGTCTTCACCTACATGGAGCGCATCCAGGCCACCCTCGACCCCTTCGGCGGCCGCTTCCTCGTCCACGGCGCACCGGCCATGGAGATACGCGAGGGGGAGTGGAGCACCGCACTGGTCATCATCGGCTTCCCGTCGATGGACCACGCGCGCGACTGGTACGACTCCGACGCCTACCAGCGGCTCATCCCCCTGCGCACCCGCCACATGACCGGCGACATCCTGCTCATCGACGGCGTCGCCCCGGACTACGACCCGTCGGCGACGGCGGCGGCGCTGCGGGCGGCGCAGGTTCGGGCGCAGGCCTGACGCGCGGTCAAGACCGGTCCCCGCGCATGACGGTCGCGTCGGGCTACCGGGCGGGCGCCTCGGCGAGCACAGCCGCTGCGGCCTGTGCCCAGGTCACCTGCTCGGCAAGTGCCGAACGTAGCTCTGCCACCTGCCGGAAGGCACTCTCACGGTCCTTGCACACCCGGTCGATCGCGCGCGCCCACCGGTCGATGTCCCGCTCGTCGTCACCAGACATCGGTACGACGAAGCGAGCGGCCAGTTCGGCACCGATCTGAGCGCGCAGAAGCTCGGCCAGGCCGCTCTCCTCGCTGATCAGAACAGGGACGCCGGCGCTGATGGCTTCCACACCGACCAGCCCGAATCCCTCGGCGCGGGACGGCATGAGGACGAGGCTCGACCGGCCCAGGTCCTGCTGGATCCGGGGTTGGTCGGCGGTGTACGGACGGACCACCACGTCCAGCTTGGGATGGCCGGACCACTCCTTGATCTTTGATCGCTGCTGTGCGGCGGTGCCCTCCGGTGCCCCCCGTACCACCAGTTTGATCGGGGTGAGCTTGTCCTCCTCCAGCCACTTCGCGACACGGCCGCACGCCGCCGCTGCCAGGTCGAGCCCCTTGAGCGCGGCGTCCTCGACCCGGCCGAGGAGCAGCACTGACCACGGAGAGCCCGGAGGCGGTGTCCTGGCCGAGGAGGAGTCGAAGGAGTCGAACCCCGGGTCCACCCGCAGGGGCGTGAGGACGCCGGAGTCGGTGAACTCGGGGAGAAACCTGTTGTGCAGACGAGGGCCGACAGCGACGACGCGGTGCGCGGACGCACCCAGGTCCCGCTCGATCTCCGTACGCTGCTCGGCCACCAACCCCACGTCGGTTCCCCGGTCGAGCTTGTACCACTCGATCTCGTCCGGGGCCATGTGCACGAAGTGCAGTCTTCGGGCCTCGGGGAAGAAGTCACCGACCAGTTGCTGGGCTGCTGGCCCGGTGATGCGGCCATGTCCGATCACCAGGTCGGGAACCGTTCCCTCAGGCAGTTTCGGCCGACGGGTCAACTGGGTGTATTCGGGGGCTCCAGGAATGCGTGGCGCGTGAAGCAGCGTGACACCCGCCGCGCCCGCCGCTGCCGCTTCTTCGTCCGACGCGGTGAGCACCACGCAGTACACCTCCGCGCCGGCGCTCGCCAGCGCCCGGCACAGGTCCCGATTGAAGGTGCTCAGGCCCCCGTGGGCCGAGGCCCACTCGGTTGCCACGCACAGCACCACAGGGGGTTGCTTGACGGTGCAGGTCTCCTGGGGCTTCCCGGTTTCCTGGGCAGCTGTTTGTCGCGGCGGACATCCCAGGGCCGCCCGTACCTTCTGCATGACCGCGTACTGGTCGACGTCCACTTCTTCCCGGAGCGAGACGGTGGAGCCGGCGAGCTCGGGAACATGGAGGTAACCCATGATGTGTTCGGTCACCGGCAGGGTGTCCAACTCTTCCGAGGCGGCGGACAGTTCTCTTCCGGCGGCTTCCCGGTCGTCGTTCAAGAGGTGCGCCATCGCGGCGTTGTAGCGGCTGAGCGCCCTGTGTTTGGCGTCCTGGGCCAGGGACACCGCGCTCTCGGCCCAGGCGAGGGCTTCCTTCTGCCGGCCCTCGGTCAGCAGGACGTGGGCCAGATTGTTGGCCGGTTCCCAGCTCGGAGTGAGGTCGAAGGCGGTGCGCAGATGCGTCCGGGCCCCCTCGACGTCGCCCCTGTGATAGGCACCGAACGACGCGCCCAGGTGATTGTCGGCCAGAGCGAGGCGCACGCGCCCTGTCGACTGCTGGAACCACTCCGTCGCCGGCCAGGACCGGAGAGGTACGCGCACTCGCTCGGCAGTCAGCTCGCCACCGAGCGCGTTGATCCTCCGGACCGCGTCGTCGAACGCCGGGACTTCCTCGACACGGAAGTCCTCCGTGTCCGCGGAGTACAGCCACCGCACCACGCTCGTGCTGCCGTAGGTGCAGGTGACAGCGGTGACGTCGAGGGCCTTGGGTTCGCCCGCTTGCAGAATCGCCCCATGCAGAAGGGGCACGCGCGGTGTGGCGTCCGGCCCTTTCTCGTCCAACCTGTCCAGCGAGGTGAGGACTTTCTGGAGCTGCTTGGGGCCCATGCGGGTGCAGCAGGTCGGCATGGCCCACACGGCGGCGCCCTGGGTGAACTGCCCGAGCAGTCGCCTCAAACGCCTGACGAGCAGTCCTCGGACGTCATCGTGGCCGGTCAGCTGTGCGTGCGGGGCCCGCCCCAGCTTGCTCACGGTCCACAGCCTGACGTAGATCTCGTCGAACAAGTCCGTGTCCACGGCCAGCCGGACCACGTCACTGTCCTCGAGAACGGCGTCCTGCACCAGGGCCCGACGTACGCGGTCGAAGTCCTCCCGGCTGATGTCTGCCAGGCCGACCATGTTGTACGCGAACCATGTCTCTTCGGCCGTGGCCTGATCGAGCGCGGAGGTGAGCACGCTGAAGACGGCCAGCTCTCGCTCATTCATGCGGCGTACCGAGCGGATCAGCGGACGGTCGACGACGTTGCGACCCGACTCCATGCGGGACCGTACGCCCTCGAGCATCTGCGGGGTCAACTCCATGGCAGGCGCCGCGCCGGACTGCCACCGGGCGAACATCTCGTGGCAGTAGAGCTGGATCTCGTAAGGATTGCCGTCCGTGAGGTCCTTCAGGGCCGCGAGCGTCCCGTGAAAGTCCGCGAAGCACTGCGAGGACAGCCCAAGGCTCTGCAGTGGAAGAACCATGCAGTCGCGGACATCGTCGCCCTCGATGAACCGCTCGACTTTGATCTCCCGGAACTGCCGCAAGATGGGGGAATGCACGTCGGTGATGCGGTCAATCAGGCTCGAAGTCCCCGCCAGCACCAGAACCAGGCCGTCGACCCGCGTCGAGAGGAAGCGAAGGACCGACAGCACTTCGGCGTCCCCTGCCATGAGCTGCGCCTCGTCGACAAGCAGCAGAATCGGCCGGCCGAGAAGGCGGACGAAGTAGGCGAGGTCCGTCCGCAGGGCCGCCTCCGGAACGGGATCTCCCGGTCTGCAGAGCGCGACCGCTTCGGGGAACTCCAGCGGGTACCCGGCGGGTGGCGCGGCGCCGGTCATCACCCTCCGGCAATCGGCCGCCGTGAACGGGGCAGCCGCGGCGGGGTCGGCGCAGACCGCCGTGACGAGTTCCTCGAACACCTTGCGAAAAAAGACCAGTGGGGGAGCGCTCCCCTGCACCAGCTCCACCCGGACGGGTAGCAGCCCGAGCTGCCGCCCCCTTCTCTCGGTGGCGTTGAGCAGGCTCGTCTTTCCTGCGGCCCGTTGCCCGTGCAGCGCCAGGCAGAGAGACGGTCTGTCCACCGCGGCTTGCCCGAGCTCGTATTCGATCGCACGCATCTCGGTGCTGCGGCCGGCGAAGACAGCGGCATCACGCACCGGGTTCCGATAGTCGTACGGATTGCGCAACCTGGAGATGTCCACAAGCCCCCTTACCTCGAGCCGATCGTACGAGGCCGGGCGGGCTGAAGTGGCGGCATTGACCGTTCCGTTCGGCCTTCACGCCACCGCTCACGCAGAAGACCGCGGCGGTGCGGCCCTCTCGCGCGGCCCGGTCCCGGTGCCGGCCCCTCACGGAGGATGGCGGGCGCGGCGCGCCCCCCGCAACGGCTACGGTGGCGGCGCTGCGGGCGGCGCAGGTTCGGGCGCAGGTCACCGGCGATCACCCGCAGCAGGGTCGTCTTCCCGGCGCCGTCCGGGCCGGTCACCAGCAGCCGGTCGCCCGCCCCCCGACGGTCAGTCCCGCCATCCGCAGCCGGTCGCCGACGACCACGCCGTCCAGTTCCACGGCCACGTCGGCGGTGCCCGGCGCGGCCACCGGCCGGGACGCGAACCGCACGGCTCCGGGGACGCTGGGACCGGCTCCCGCCGCAGCCGCTCCCGCCGCTGCCGCGTGGCCCTGACCGCCCGGACGGCTTCGACTCGTGCGAGCGCCGGTGCTTGCCGAAGCCCTCGCGCGGGTCCCTGCCAGAGGCGGCCAGCCGCTGCCCGGCCGCCGCGACCAGGGCCTCCGCGTCCGCCAGGTCGTCCAGCAACGCCTGGTGGTCGAGCTCCCAACGGCGGCAGGCCGCGGCCTTGGCCGTCCGGTGACCGGCCCAGCCCTCCCCGTACCGGGTTACCGCCCGCGTGTCCCGGTCGACCTCCAGGATTGCGGTTGCCACCGCCTCACAGGAACGCCCGGTCGTGCGTCACCGCCAGCACCGTGCCGCGGTGCGCCCGCAGCCGCTCCTCCAGTCAGCCGGTCGCCGGCCGGTCGAGGTGATTGGTCGGTCCGTCGAGCAGCAGCAGCTCCGCGCCCGAGGCCAGCGCGCAGGCCAGCGGCCCCGTCCGCGACCGTGCGGGACGCCGTCGAGTAGTACGCACCCATGCGTTCGCTGGCAGGGGCGGCCCGCAGCCGCTCCACCGGACAACCCCCGCCGCCTACCAGGCGTAGGCGTACCGGTTGGCGGCCGGGTCGAAGGCCGCCTCCACCGGGTGGGTGGGCGGACCGAACTCCTCCTGCGCCCACAGCAGCAGCGCGGCCGCCAGCCCTTCCTGCTGGAAGTGGCACGGGTGGAACAGGACCCGGTGCACCGTGATCGTGGTGTGGGAGGACGGGCTCCGGGCCTGGACGGAGTCGGCCGCCAGGGCCGCCCCGTGCCGCAGCCAGGCCGCTTCGTCGTCGGCGATCCGCAACCCGGAGCGGTCGGCGGGCGGATGGTTCACGACCGGCGCGAGGTCCAGCCACACGCGCCCGGCGATGTGCTCGGCCCCGGGAGGAGGCTCCCGGGAGAGCGTGGCCTCGGCCGTGAGGTCGACGGCGATTCCCCACGGGCCGCGGCTCAAGCGGTACGACGTCGTCCGCACCCGACGACCGGTCAGCCGTCGGCCCTGGCGACACCGATCGGGCAGGAGACGCCCGTACCGCCGATGCCGCAGTAGCCGCCCGGGTTCTTGTCCAGGTACTGCTGGTGGTAGGGCTCGGCAGGGTAGAAGGGGCGGTCGTCGGCGGGGAGGATCTCCGTGGTGATCGACCCGTACCCCGACCCGGTCAGCACCTGCTGGTAGGCGGCGCGGGAGGACTCCGCGGCCTCCGCCTGGGCGGGGGAGTGCGTGTGGATCGCCGAGCGGTACTGGGTGCCGACGTCATTGCCCTGTCGGAAGCCCTGGGTGGGGTCGTGGGACTCCCAGAACAGCTTCAGAAGCGTGGCGTAGGAGACCACGGACGGGTCGAAGACCACGCGGACGACCTCCGTGTGGCCCGTGAGACCCGAGCAGACCTCTTCGTACGAGGGATTCTCCGTGTAGCCGCCCTGGTAGCCGACGAGGGTCGTCCACACGCCGTCGGTCTGCCAGAAATTCCGCTCGGCGCCCCAGAAACAGCCCAGGGCGAAGTCCGCGACCTCCAGGCCGGCCGGGTAGGGGCCGAGGAGGGGGTTGCCGAGGACGGTGTGGCGCGCGGGCACGGTGAACCCGGGCTCCGGGCGGCCGCGGAGGGCCTGGTCGGGGGTGGGGAGCACGGGGGTGCGGCCGAACAGCATGACTCGGTCTCCTTGTCGCGGGGACGCCGGGGCGGCACCGGAACAACGCTCCGCTGCCGCCCCGCATTCCGCGACGACCGCGGTACGTCAGCCGGCCGAAGCGGTCAGCGCCACGCTCTCGTCGCGGAGCCTGCAGTACAGGTCCGCCGGATCCGCCCGGTAGCGCCACGGCAGGGCGCCGATGTGCCCGTCCACCAGCCGGTACTGCTCCACCGCCGCCTCGTCGCGGCCCTGCAGCGACAGGTAGTACGCCAGCAGGTGGCGGACCTCCGGAAGACGCGGGTGGTCCGGGTCGGCGGCGGCCGCGTCGGCGAGCGCCGCGTCGACCAGCGCGTACATCTCGGGCGTACGGTCGGCGTCGGTCGTGTCGGACTCGTCGTGCTCGAAGTGCGCGATCAGCGGGAACGCCGTCATCAGGCTCCCCAGCGGTGCGTCCTTCGCGGCCCGTGCCGCGAAGTCACGGGCCAGCCGTTCCGAGCCGCGCCACTTGGCGCACCAGTACTGCAGTGCCGAGTAGTGGGCCTCGTAGTGGTGCGGGGCGCGCTCGGTGATCTGTTCCCACAGCCGGTCCATGTCGGCATGGGGACAGCCCAGCCCGAGGGCGGTCCACAGCTCGCCGACGTACGGGCACGGGTCCCCCTCGGGCGCCAGGGCCGCCGCGCGGGCGTGCTCCTCGCGGGACCGGACCAGGATCCGGCGGAAGCCCTCGAACTGCTCCCCGGTGGTGTACTGGGCGCGCTTCGCGCCCCGCACCCGCCACGCCAGGAACACGGTGCTCCGCGCCCGCAGCAGTGCCGCGCCCGGGTCGTCGGGGCGGGCCGCCTCCCAGGCGAGCAGCCAGGCGTCGTCCTCCGCCGCCAGGTCCGCCAGCCGTTCGCAGTGCCGGGCACGCAGCTCCCAGTCCCGCGCGGCCGCCGTCGCCTCGAACAGCGCGGCGGCCGGCTGCCAGTCGCCCGCCCTCGCCGCGGCCAGGGCGGCCGCCAGGGGGGCCGGGTCCGGGGCGGACAGCTTGGTGTTCAGCCGCTCGGGCGGCAGGAAACCGAGCGCGGTCGCGTCGACGACCGGTTCCGCGCTGCCCTCGCGCCAGCCCTCGACGGCCCCCTGGACGACGGCCTTCAGGAAGTACAGCCCGATCGCGGCCAGGCCGAGGACGATGGGCGTCAGGATGATCCAGAGAATGGTGGGCAACGCGGTCTACCGTCCGTGGGTGGAAGTGAGCAGGGCACGCAGGGGCGTGGTGTCGGGGGTGTCTGCGAGCGCCGCCTCCACGGCCCCGTCGAGGTCGGGCTCGGTCCCGTCGGCCGCCGCCGGCAGGCGTACGGCCGCGGGCTCGGACCACGAGAACTCCCAGCGCAGCAGGGCGCGGGCGGCCAGATCCGCGAGGACCATGCCGCTGAGCGACTTCCGGAGCGTGGGGCGCACGAACTCGCGGAAGACCCGGCCGTTCGCCGCGGCCGCCTCGTCGGACATCGGAACCCGCTGGGCCAGCTTCCACAGGTGCCCGTCCTCGATCACCTTCAGCAGCGCGGGCAGCGTCGGCTGCTGGTGCGTGTACATGGCCAGCGCGCGGTGCAGCGGCGACTCGAACGCCGCGAGCCGCGCGCCCATGGACGCGTCCAGCAGTTCCTGCCACCCGCCGGTCCGGCGGAAGGCGAGAACCTCGGGGGTGAGGACGGCGGTCTCCAGTGCCGTCAGCGTCCGGTGCTGGTCGGCCAGGAGGTCCGTCGCGGCGCCCCTCGCCTCGTCGGCCCGCCCGTCCGGCGGCAGCTCCTCGACGCGGCGGACGCGGTCGGCGATCGGCGGGTGCGAGTCGTATGCCGAGGCGGGCTCGGTGGGCAGTTCGGTGCGCAGCCCGACGAGTTCCAGTTCCCGGGCGGTCAGCAGGTGGCCGAAGCCCCCGAACACCTCGCCGGGCGGCGGCAGCAGCCCCGCGTCGGCGCCCAGCGTGGCGTAGGACTCCATGTAGAACCCGAACGCCGCGTCCAGGGCCGGGATCTCGCGCAGCGCGGAGGCGGTCGCGTCCCGGCCGGCGATCCGGGCGGCCGCGGTGTCCGCGGCGTACTCCTGGCGGCGGGAGTCGGCGAGCGTGGCGCGGAAGTAGAGCTTGGCGTAGGCGGTGTAGAGCCGGGCCATCGTGCGGTACGTGATGCCGGCGCGGCCCGTCTCGACCTCCTGGGCCTCCCGGCCCTTCGCCACCGCCTTGGCGTTCCGCTTCTCCTGGCGCGCCCGCTCGCGGTCGGCGGTCCTGGCGGCCCGCTCCTCGAAGTGGCGGACGGTACGCAGCACCTGGGCCCGGCCGCGCACGGTGAGGGCGCCGAGGCGGGTGTCGTGGTTCGCGTAGTGCCCGAGCTCGTGGGCGAGGACGGCCCGCAACTGGGCCTGGTTCAGCCCCTGCATCAGCGGTACGCCCAGGTAGAGGCGGCGCGGTCCGGGGAGCAGGCCGAGGAGGCGGGCGTTCTCGCTGACGGCCGCGTTGACATCACCGGTGAGCACGATCCGGGACGGCGCCCGGGTGCCGACCTCGGCGGCGAGCTCCCGCACCGTGCGCCACAGTTCGGGCTCGTCGGCCTCCGAGACGTCGAGGCCGGGGGCGCCGGTGTCCTTCGGCGTCCGCAGCATCAGCATCCCGCGCACGACCGGGATCGCCAGGAGCAGCGAGACGACGTACAGCTTGGCGGCGAGGCCGGAGGGCACGTACAGGTACAGCAGGTAGTCGGCGCCGGCGAGTACGCAGAGCAGCAGTACGCCGAGCAGATAGAAGCCTGCGAGCAGGACGAGGGCGCGCAGCGCGCGCAGGGATGCGCCCATCGGGCAGAGTTCCCCCCACGGGAAATGGACATGACGAAGAGGCGTGGGGGGAAGCGGAGTATCACCCACCGCGAACGCGCCTCGCAAGCGCGTTCCCCTGCCGGAAGCGGAGGCCGCCCCGGGGCGCCGGGCGCCCGGCCGGGACGCCGTCCCGCGGGCACGTCGCCCGGCACGGACGCAGTGGTGTCCGTACCGGGCCGGAGCCCGCCGGACGGAGGGACGGTGGGCGGAGGGACGGTGGGCGGATGGACGGTGGGCGGAGCCGGTGCGCGGCCTGGCTCAGTGCGGCAGCGTCGCCGGGCTGCCGCCGTTGGCCTCGTAGCCCGCGACCGCGAGCGCGCGGTAGACCGCGTACTCCGCAGCCGGGTCCTCGCTCAGCGTCCAGGGGAGCGCGCCGATGTGGCCGTCCACGTGCACCAGCTGGTGCATGGCCTCGGACCAGCGCTCCGCCCGTACCAGGAAGTGGATCAGCAGGTGGCGGACGTGCGCCAGCATGGGGTCGTCCGGGCGGGCCGAGTGGACCGCGTAGAGCGCCCCCTCCATGGCCTTCGACACCACCTCGGTGCCGTAGAAGTCCTGCACCAGCGACACCTCCGGCAGGTGCTCGAAGACCGCGAACAGCGGAAGCGCGGCGAGCAGCGAGCCCTGCGGGGCACGCGCGGCGGCCGCCGTGGCGAACCGGTCCGCGTCCTTCCGGGAGCCGTGCCACTTCTCGCACCAGAAGTGCAGGGCCGCCAGGTGGGCGCCCATGTGCTGCGGCGCCCGGTCGATGATCTTCGCCCACACCTGGTCGAACTGCTCGTGCGTGTACCCGAGGCCCCTCGCGACGGCCAGCTCCACGATGTACGGGACCGGGTCACCGGGGGCCAGCAGCGCGGCCTCCTCGCAGACCGTGCGCGCCTCCTCCAGGATGATGCGGAAGTCGTCCGTGCCCGCCGACGACGAACGCCACGCCTGCTGCACCAGGAACTCGGCGTGGACCTCCGCCCCGCCCGGGTCCTTCGGCTTCTCGGCGCGCCAGGCCCGCAGCCACGCGCCGCCCGTGCCGGGCTGCTGGGCGAGCTCCAGCGACGCGGCGCCCGCGAACGCCTGCACCCGCTGCCAGCGCACCTCGCCGTCCTTGTCGGTACCCGCCAGCAACTGCGACGCGGCCCGCCAGTCCTGCGTGCGCTGCACCACCTCCAGGACGTCCAGGAGGTCCTGGTCCGGCCCCGGCATCCGCACGTCGAGGTGCTCCTGGCGCACGAACCCGTACGCGCTCGGGTCGGCGGCGTCCGGCGAACCGGGCGGGACCAGACGGATACCGCCACCGGTGCGGCGGCGCCTCAGCCACGGCACGAGGACCATGGCGATCATGCCGACCGCCAACAGGAACCAGAGAATCTCCATGGGCCCATTGTCCCGGACGCGTCCGGTGCGTACAGCCGCCCGCGACTACGCTCGGACCTCATGAGCGACGAGCACACCCACCAGAACTTCGAGACCCGCGCCATCCATGCGGGCAACACCGCCGACCCGCTGACCGGCGCGGTCGTCCCGCCCATCTACCAGGTGTCCACCTACAAGCAGGACGGTGTGGGCGGCCTGCGCGGCGGCTACGAGTACAGCCGCAGCGCCAACCCGACGCGTACGGCCCTGGAGGAGAACCTCGCGGCGCTGGAGGGCGGCCGGCGCGGTCTCGCCTTCGCCTCCGGCCTCGCCGCCGAGGACTGCCTGCTGCGCACGCTCCTCGTCCCCGGCGACCACGTGGTCATCCCCAACGACGCGTACGGCGGCACGTTCCGCCTCTTCGCGAAGGTCGTCGCACGATGGGGCGTGGAGTGGTCGGTCGCCGACACCTCCGACCCGGCGGCGGTACGGGACGCGATCACCGACCGTACGAAGGCGATCTGGGTCGAGACCCCGTCGAACCCGCTGCTCGGCATCACCGACATCGCGGCCCTCGCGGACGTCGCCCGGACGGCGGGCGTCAGGCTCGTCGTCGACAACACCTTCGCCAGCCCCTACCTCCAGCAGCCGCTGGCGCTCGGCGCGGACGTCGTCGTGCACTCGCTGACGAAGTACATGGGCGGCCACTCCGACGTCGTCGGCGGCGCGCTGGTGACGGCCGACGAGACGCTCGGCGAGGAACTGGCCTACCACCAGAACGCGATGGGCGCGGTCGCCGGGCCGTTCGACTCGTGGATCGTGCTGCGCGGCATCAAGACGCTGGCGGTACGCATGGACCGGCACAGCGAGAACGCGACCCGCGTCGCGGAGATGCTCCAGCAGCACCCCAAGGTCACCCAGGTCCTCTACCCGGGCCTGCCCGAGCACCCGGGACACGAGGTCGCCGCCAAGCAGATGCGCAGCTTCGGCGGCATGATCTCCTTCCGCGTCGAGGGCGGCGAGGAGGCGGCCGTCGAGGTCTGCAACCGCGCCAAGCTCTTCACGCTGGGCGAGTCCCTGGGCGGCGTCGAGTCGCTCATCGAGCACCCGGGCCGTATGACGCACGCGAGCGTCGCCGGGTCGCTGCTGGAGGTCCCGGCGGACCTGGTGCGCCTGTCGGTCGGCATCGAGAACGTGGACGACCTGCTGGAGGACCTGCGCCAGGCACTGGGCTGAGCCCACTGGTCGCGGGCGGTCACGTCACCAGCCACGGAACGGTGGCGTGACCTCCGCCGACGGTGCCTGCCACGGCTCCGCCGCCGAGGCCCACACCGCGAACGCGACCGCCGCGGCCGTCAGCAGCACCCACCGGACGCGACGCAGCAGCCGCGCCCGGTGCCGCGCGCGTGTGCCGCGGCTGACCGCGCGGGGCAGCAGGTCCGGCGGCAGCGGGACGTGCGGCGGGGCGTCGAGCAGGCGACGGACCTCGTCCTCCTTGCGGTCCCTCACGGCTGCCTCCGCAGGACGGTCACCGCGCGCGTACACGTCGCCCGTACCCGGTCCACCGGCAGCCCCAGCAGCGCCGCCGTCTGCTCCTCGGCGACGCCTTCGTACAGCCGCAGCACGACGACCAGCCGTTCCAGCGGGCTCAGCGGGGACAGGACCCCGCCGTACGGGCGGTGGAAGCGCCAGGCCGCGCGGGCGAACCGGGCGGCCAGCTCACGACGGGTGAGGTCGTACGGGTCCTCGCCGCGCAGCCGGTCCCAGCGGGCGTACGTGGCGGCCAGCGCGGCCGTCAGCAGGGCCTGCGCACGCGGGGCACGGCCGGGCGGCTCGGCCGTCAGCAGCGTGGCGGCGTGCAGCAGCCGGCCCGCCGCGCC
Source organism: Streptomyces sp. NPDC041796 (assembly GCF_055590785.1). Lineage (NCBI taxonomy): Bacteria > Bacillati > Actinomycetota > Actinomycetes > Kitasatosporales > Streptomycetaceae > Streptomyces > Streptomyces sp. NPDC041796. The sequence goes on along the minus strand of NZ_JBVJAH010000013.1, from coordinate 69,826 downwards.
CGCGACGTACGCCTCGAAGTCCCGCTCCCGGGCGCGGGGGAGCTGCGCCGTGGCCTGATGCCGCCGCTGCTCTCGCACGTCCTCATATCAGGCCAGGCGCCCGGCCCGGGTCAAGAGGCCGGAGCCGCCTCCGTGTCCCGCTCGGCCGGCGGCAGACCGGCCTGCCGGGCGGAGAGCGCGGAGTTGAAGCGGGTGAGCAGGGTGCAGAACGACTCGCGCTCCGACTCGGTCCAGCCGTCCGTCACCTGGGCCATCAGCTCGCGCCGGGAGGAGCGGACCTCCTCCAGGCGGGCCTGCCCGCGCGGCGACAGCTGGAGCACGACGGCACGGCCGTCCTCCGGGTGCGAGGTGCGCTTGACCAGGCCGGTGTCGACCAGCGGCGCGACCTGTCGGGTGACCGTGGACGAGTCGATGCCCATCCCCGCCGCCAGCGCCTTGACGCCCATCGGGCCTTCCTGGTCGAGACGGTTGAGGAGCAGGTAGGCGGCGCGGTCCATCGAGTTGCGGAGCTGGCCGGTGCCGCCGAGGCGGGTCTGCTCGGCCCGCCGGGCGAAGACGGCCACCTGGTGCTGGAGGGCATCGAGGAGACCGTGGTCGCCCTGGTGTTCGGGGGTGGCCCCCGGGGAGACAGGCGCAGAACTCGTCATGTCCTGAGATGTGGGCATGGCTGCGGGGCTCTCTCGTGCGGTGGTGGTCGGTTGGTGGGGGACAGAGTACGCGGACCTGTGCGCCTTGGTACCAGCGCTGCACAAACGTGATGAGCTGCGAGACTGGGCGTCATGAGCTTCGGTACGCCACACCCCTCACACCCGGTCATTCTCGACGACGTCCGCGGCGCGCAGAAGATGCTGTCCGGGGTGGCCAGAGTGACCCCCATGGAGGGCAGCCGGTACCTGTCGCGGCTGGTGGGCTCGCCGGTCCACTTCAAGTGCGAGAACCTCCAGCGGACGGGGTCGTTCAAGCTGCGGGGCGCGTACGTGCGGATCTCGGGGCTGCGCCCGGAGGAGCGGGCGGCGGGGGTCGTCGCGGCGTCGGCCGGCAACCACGCCCAGGGCGTCGCCCTGGCCTCGTCGCTGCAGGGCGTGCGGTCCACGGTGTTCATGCCGGTGGGCGCCCCGCTGCCGAAGGTGGCGGCGACGCGGGAGTACGGGGCGGACGTGCGGCTGCACGGGCACGTGGTCGACGAGACCCTGGCGGCGGCGCAGGAGTACGCGCACGACACGGGCGCGGTGTTCATCCACCCCTTCGACCACCGGGACGTGATCGCCGGGCAGGGCACGGTGGGGCTGGAGATCCTCGAACAGTGCCCCGAGGTCCGGACGATCGTCGTCGGGGTCGGCGGCGGCGGGCTCGCGGCGGGCATCGCCGTGGCGGTGAAGGCGATGCGGCCGGACGTCCGGGTGATCGGCGTACAGGCGGAGGCGGCGGCCGCGTACCCGGCGTCGCTGGCGGCGGGCCACCCACTGGCGATCGACACCGCGCCCACGATGGCCGACGGCATTCACGTGGGACGCCCGGGGGACGTGCCGTTCGGGATCGTCGAGGAGCTGGTCGACGAGGTGCGCACGGTGACCGAGGACCAGCTGTCGTCGGCGCTGCTGCTCTGCCTGGAGCGGGCCAAGCTGGTGGTGGAACCGGCCGGGGCGAGCCCGGTGGCGGCGCTGCTGGACGCGCCCGAGTCGTTCACCGGGCCCGTGGTGGCCGTGCTGTCGGGCGGGAACGTGGACCCGCTGCTGATGCAGCGGATCCTGCGCCACGGCATGGCCGCGGCGGGCCGCTACCTGAGCCTCCGGCTGCGCCTCACGGACCGCCCGGGCGCCCTCGCGACCCTGCTGGGCGTCCTGTCGGTCGCCGACGCCAACGTCCTGGACGTCGGCCACGTCCGCACGGACCCGCGCCTGGGCCTGACGGAGGTCGAGGTGGAGATCCACCTGGAGACCAAGGGCCCCGAGCACTGCGACGAGGTCTCCTCCGCCCTGCGCGAGGCGGGCTACACGGTGATGCCCTGACCCGGCGACGGTCCGGCCCGTGCGGCCGCGACGGCGACGGTCCGGCCCGTTGCGGCCGCGCCGGCCCGTGCGGCCGCCTCCGTGATGGCCGCGTCCGTGATGGTCGCCTCCCGGGCGGTCGCCTCCGGGACGGCCACGTGTGACGGCCGCGGTTGACGGGCGCGCGCGTGCGGCCGCCTCTGTGACGGCCGCCTCCGGACGCGGATTGTCCGGGGCGGAGCCTCTTGTGAGTCGCGATGTATCGCGTTAGTCTGTGGCCGCAGTCACACAATTGCCGGGCGGGTCCCGTCCGGCATCCCTACGCTTCGGGTAGCGATTCACCCCATCAACGGGAGAACCCACATGCCAGGCGCAATTCACGCCGAAGGCCTTGTGAAGACCTTCGGTGACGTACGGGCTCTGGACGGCGTGGACCTCGACGTCCCCGAAGGGACGGTCCTGGGGCTCCTCGGCCCCAACGGTGCCGGCAAGACCACCACCGTGCGCGTACTCACCACGTTGCTCAAGCCCGACAGCGGCAAGGCGGTCGTCGCGGGCATCGACGTCCTCAAGCACCCCAACGAGGTCCGCCGGGCCATCGGCCTGTCCGGCCAGTTCGCCGCCGTGGACGAATACCTCACCGGCCGCGAGAACCTCCACATGGTCGGCCAGCTCTACCAGATGTCCGGCAAGGCGGCGAAGATACGCGCGGGCGAGCTGCTGGAGCGGTTCAACCTCGCCGAAGCGGCCGACCGCCCCGCCAAGACCTACTCCGGCGGCATGCGCCGCCGGCTCGACCTCGCCGCCGCGCTCGTGGTGTCGCCGCCCGTGATGTTCATGGACGAGCCGACCACCGGACTCGACCCGCGCAACCGGCAGCAGTTGTGGGACGTCATCCAGGAACTGGTCGCCGGCGGTACGACCCTGCTGCTGACCACCCAGTACCTGGAGGAGGCCGACCACCTGGCCCACGACATCTGCGTCGTCGACCACGGCAAGGTCATCGCCCGCGGCACCTCCGACCAGCTCAAGGTCCGCACCGGCGGCGAGCGCGTCGAGGTCGTCGTCCACCAGCCCGACCAGATCGACCCCGCCCGCGCCGTCCTCGCCGGCTTCGGCAAGGGAGAGGTCGCCGTCGAGACGCACACCCGCAAGCTCACCGTCCCGGTCACCGGCGGTGCGAAGCTGCTCGCCGAGGTCATCCGGGAACTGGACACCCGGGGCGTCGAGATCGACGACATCGGCCTGCGCCGCCCCACCCTCGACGACGTGTTCATCTCCCTGACCGGCCACGCCGCCGAACTGGCCGACGAGGACAACACCGACGGCACACCCAAGGACGACCGCAAGGGCGGACACAAGGAGGCAGTGAAGTGAGTGCCGTGTCCGACACCACCCCCCGGCTCGCCGCCCCCAAGCCGCGCGGCGGCATCGCCCAGTCGGTGGCCGACTCCCTCGTCGTCGCCCGCCGGAACCTGATCCGTATGTCCCGGATCCCGGAAATGATCATTTTCGGGCTGATCCAGCCGATCATGTTCGTGGTGCTGTTCAGCTACGTCTTCGGCGGCTCGATGAACATCGGCGGCACCACGGACCCGGACGTCTACCGCAACTTCCTGATGGCCGGCATCTTCGCCCAGACCGTCACCTTCGCCACCGCGGGTGCGGGCGCCGGCATCGCCGACGACATGCACAAGGGCCTCATCGACCGCTTCCGGTCCCTGCCCATGGCCCGGGGCGCGGTCCTCACCGGCCGTACGCTCGCCGACCTCGTGCAGACCGCGCTCACCGTCGTCGTCCTCGCGGTGGTCGCCCTGCTCGTCGGCTGGCGCATCCACGAGGGCGTGCCCAAGGCGCTCGGCGCGTTCGCCCTGCTGCTCCTGCTCGGCTACGCGTTCTCCTGGATCGGCGCGCTGATCGGCCTCTCCGTGCGTACCCCCGAGGCCGCCACGTCGGGCGGGCTGATCTGGCTCTTCCCCGTGACGTTCGTGTCCAACGCGTTCGTGGACTCGTCCCAGATGACACCGTGGCTGCGGCACATCGCCGAGTGGAACCCGTTCAGCGCCACCGTGCAGGCCTGCCGCGAGCTGTTCGGCAACCCCGGCGTCTCGGACTCCACCGCCTGGCCCATGCAGCACTCGGTGTGGGCCTCGATCCTCTGGTCGCTGCTGATCATCGTGGTGTTCCGGAGCCTCGCCGTGCGCAAGTACCGCTCGGCCTCCTGACAACCCGAAGGGCCGGGCCGCGCGAGAGTGCGCGGCCCGGCCCTTCGGTGTCGTACGTCCGGATCCGGTGTCTCAGCCCGAGTACGGCTTGGCGTCGAGGATGGTCACCGACGCCTTCTTGCCGTTGGGCAGCTCGTACTCCGCGTCCTCGCCGACCTTCTTGCCGTTGACGCCCGAGCCGAGCGGCGACTGGGGGGAGTACGTCTCGATGTCGGAGCTCGCGTACTCCCGCGAGGCCAGCAGGAAGGTCAGCGTGTCGTCCTCGTCGCCGTCGAACGCGATCGTGACCACCATGCCGGGCGCCACGACGCCGCTCTCCGCGGGAGCCTCGCCCACCTTCGCGTGCTCCAGGAGCTGGGTGAGCTGGCGCACGCGGAGCTCCTGCTTGCCCTGCTCCTCCTTGGCCGCGTGGTACCCGCCGTTCTCGCGCAGGTCGCCCTCCTCGCGCGCAGCCGCGATCTTGGCGGCGATCTCGGTTCGCGCGGGACCAGACAGGTACTCCAGCTCGGCCTTGAGCTGGTTGTACGCCTCCTGGGTGAGCCAGGTGACGTTTTCGCTGGTCTGGGTCACAGGTGCTCCTCGTCGGTACTGGGAATACAAAGCATCGCCCTACCCAGAAGGATTGTGCCTTCCTGGATGGGCGAAACCACGAGCCTAACAATTTCGGCGGGCAAGGGGGAGGACGAAAGCCACGGAATCTGTGTCCGCGCAGGTCACGCTGTGGACACGGACCGGATGCCTGGCGCGTCTACTCCGAGGTACAGCCGAGCAGCTCGGCGGTCGTCGCCCTGGCCGTCGTACGTACGGTGACCACCTGGTCGATCCGCTCTTCGGCCCGGTCGAACCGGACGTCCTTGTGGCCCACCTCGCCACCGTCCTCCGCCAGGGCGCGCAGCGTGCAGGAGCCCTTGGCGTCCCTGTCCTTGCGGACCTCCAGGTGCACCTGCACCCGGTCGTCGGCCGAGAGGTCGAACTTGATCACTTCGGCGCTGATCCGCTGGCCGGCGACGTAGTCGTACCCGAACCAGCCGACCATGGCGAGCAGCCCGACGCCCAGCACCGAGCCGACGATCTTGAGTTTGCGGTCGGCACGCTCGTCCGCCGAGCGGCCGTAACGGCCCTCGGGCAGCCCTTCCCGCACCGCACTCATGATCGTTCCTCTCCTCGGCCGAACGGCGGAATTTTCCGCCCACCGATTCCGTCACTATAGAAGCCGCCCTCCCACCGCCCGACCGCCACCCCGCATCGACGTCCCTTGGGGACGGCCCCTATTGACCGTGACAATTCATGAGGATCGAGTCTTGACTGAGCAGCTGCGACTGATGGCCGTTCACGCCCACCCCGACGACGAGTCGAGCAAGGGCGCGGCGACGATGGCCAAGTATGTGTCCGAGGGGGTGGACGTGCTGGTCGTGACCTGCACCGGGGGCGAGCGCGGTTCCATCCTCAACCCGAAGCTCCAGGGCGACCCCTACATCGAGGAGAACATCCACGAGGTGCGCCGCAAGGAGATGGACGAGGCCCGGGAGATCCTGGGCGTCAAGCAGGAGTGGCTGGGCTTCGTCGACTCGGGTCTTCCCGAGGGCGACCCGCTGCCGCCGCTGCCCCAGGGCTGCTTCGCCCTGGAGGACGTCGACAAGGCCGCCGGCCGCCTGGTGAAGTCCATCCGGGCCTTCCGCCCGCAGGTGATCACCACGTACGACGAGAACGGTGGTTACCCGCACCCCGACCACATCATGACCCACAAGATCACGATGGTGGCCTTCGACGGTGCGGCGGACGCCGAGAAGTACCCGGAGTCGGAGTTCGGCCCCGTCTGGCAGCCGCTGAAGGTGTACTACAACCAGGGCTTCAACCGTCCCCGCACGGTCGCCCTGCACGAGGCGCTCCTCGCCCGTGGTCTGGAGTCGCCGTACGGCGACTGGCTGAAGCGCTGGAAGGAGTTCGAGCGCGCCGAGCGGACGCTGACCACGCACGTTCCGTGCGCCGACTTCTTCGAGATCCGCGACAAGGCCCTGATCGCCCACGCGACGCAGATCGACCCGGACGGCGGCTGGTTCCGCGTGCCGATGGAGATCCAGAAGGAGGTATGGCCCACGGAGGACTACGAGCTGGCCAAGTCCGTGGTGGACACCTCCCTCCCCGAGGACGACCTCTTCGCGGGCATCCGCGACAATGCCTGACATGAGCGCACACCAGGCACTGACCCAGCTCGTCCCGCTCGCCGCCAAGGAGCTCGACGAGAACAAGGTGACCCCCGGCGTCCTCGGTTTCATCGTCTTCGCCGTCATGGCGCTGGGCGTGTGGATGCTGATGAAGTCGATGAACCGCCACATGGGCAAGGTCGACTTCGAAGAAGCCCCCGAAGCCCCCGCGCAGGCGGGCACCGAGGCGAAGGCCGCCAAGAGCGCGCGGTAGCGACTCCCGCGCGGAGTCTCCGCGCCGGTCGCCGCCACGGCTCCATGACCACCCCGGGTGGTCATGGAGCCGTGGCCTGCCCGCGCCCGGCCGGCGCCGGCCTGGTTGCGCGTGCTCCATGCCGGCGATGCCTTCAGGCGGGGTGGTCTGGGCGGGGGCCTGAGGTCCCGACGGGGTGCCCTGAGGTCCCGGCGGGGTGCCCTGAACGGGTGGGTCGGGCAGGGGTGCCCGGAGCGGCGTGCTCCCTGTCGGCGGTGCTCCGAGTGGGCAGTGTCCTGAGCAAGGTGGGTCGCGCGTGCTCCGAGCGCGTGCTCCCTGGCGGCGTGCCCCCGGGTGGCGTGGTCCGGCGGGGTGCCCTGAGCGAGGTGGGTCGGGCGGGGGTGCCCGGAGCGGCGTGCTCCCTGTCGGCGACGTCAGAGCGGGGTTCTTGGCGGGCGGTGCCCTGAGCGGGGGCGTCCGGGTGTTCCAGGCCGGCGGCGCCCGGCGCGCGGGCGTCAGGGGTGGGCCTCGGCTTCGGTGGGGACGCCCATCACCTCCCGGGCGTGCCGGTCGGGGGTCAGGCCCAGGGGCCAGGCCTGCCAGGGCGACTCCAGGCGGATGCCGCGCTCCAGTACCAGGGACCAGGCCGCCATGGCGTCCGGCACCCGGGGGTCGCGGGCCGGGTGCCCGGCGTCCGTCAGTGCGGTGAGCTCCTGCTGGGCGACGACCGTGCCGACCTCCACGCCGCCCGGCGAGGCGTACGGCAGCAGGGTGCAGCGCAGGAAGCGGGACCAGTCCGCGCCACGGAGATCACCGTACGAGTCGAACAGCGCGGTCGCCTCGTCGCACAGAACCAGCGCCTGCGGGGCGCGGCTGTTGCCCGCGTCGATGACCGCGAGCTCCAGGCACGTCCACGCCTCGCCGTGCGCCACACCGATGCGGCGGAAATCCGCCCGGGCGTCCACCAGGAGCTGGCGGGCGAAGCCCGAGTTGCGGAGGTTGCCCGTGTGGGCGGCCCGCTGGTCGCGGGTGGCGCGGCCCGAGTGGTGGCGGGCGCACGCCAGCCCGTACACGTCCCGCATCCGGGAGAACATCGTGCGGGCCCGCTCCAGCTCCCGTACCGCCTGGTCCGTCTCGCTCCGGTCCTCCAGCGCCTGGCCCAGGTAGTACAGCGTCCACGCCTCACCGCGCGCGTCCTCGTTGTCCCGGTGGCGGGCCAGGGCTGTGCTTAGCTGCTCGGCCGCCGGGCCGGGGTCGCCGTCCACCAGGCGGGCCCTGCCCAGCTGGGTCAGCGCCCACGCCTCACCGCGCGCGTCGTGCGTGCGCCCGTACAGCTCCAGCGCCGTACGCAGCTCCTCCTCCGCGCGCGGCACGTCACCCATCCGCAGGCACACCTGGCCGAGCTGGAAGTGCGCCCACGCCTCGCCGTGCAGCGACTCGCTCTCCCGGTGCAGCGCGAGCGCCGTACCGAGCAGGCCGAGCGCCTCCGCGAGGTTCGCCCGGTCCCGCTCCACGGCCGCCAGGGCGTGCAGGGTCCAGGCACGGTCCGCCGCCAGCTCGGGGGACGCCTGGAGCTCCAGCGCCTCGCGCAGCCTCGCCGCCGCCTCCGGCAGATTGCCCTGGTGCTGGAGCGTGATGCCCAGCGAGCACAGCGCCAGCGCCGCCCCCGCGTCCTGGTGGGCCTCCTGGTACAGCGACACCACCGACGTCAGCGTCGTACGCGCCGTGTCCAGCTCGCCGAGCTGCCGCGCCGCGATACCCGTACGCCACTGCACCGACCGCACCAGCAGCCCCTGGTCCACCGCCTCCGTGAGCTGCTGGAGCTCGCCCAGCCGGTGCAGGTCGCCGCGCAGCAGGCAGTAGTCGCACAGCGCGCCCAGCAGGTCCAGCACCGTCTGCCGGCCCACGCCCTCCGCGCCTCGCAGTGCGGCCGTGAGGAACGCCGACTCGTCGTCCAGCCAGCGCAGCGCCGCGTCCAGCGACGCGAAGCCGTGCCCGTCGAAGCGGGCCCCGTGCCCGGCGCGCGTCGACATCTTGCCGTCGACCATGCGGATCACCGCGTCGGCCAGCTCCGCGTAATTGCGGATCAGCCGCTCCTGCGCGGCCGCGATCGTCTCCGCGTCCTCCTCCTCACGCAGCCGTGCCGCCGCGAACGCCCGTACCGCGTCGTGCAGCCGGAACCGGTCGCCCCGCACCTGGTCCAGCAGCCCCGCCCGCGCCAGCTCCCTCAGCCGCTGCCGCCCCTCCGCCTCGCCCGCCGCCAGCAGCGCCGCGGCCGCCGCCGCACCGAGCGACGCCCGGCCCGCCAGCGCCAGACGCCGCAGCAGCCGGCGCTGGTCGTCGTCCAGGTCGGTGGCGTAGCACGCCGCCAGGGCCCGCCCGACGGGGTCGCCCGCCTGCCCGGCCAGCAGCCGCACCACCTCGCCCGCCGGGCGGGGGCCGATCGCCGATCCCGCCACCCGCAGGGCCAGCGGCAGCCCGCCGCACAGCTCCCGCAGCCGGTCCGTGGCCTCCGCGTCGTACGGGCCGGCGCGCGGCCCGTCGGCAGCCGACCGCAGCAGCTCCTCGGCGTCCGCCTCGTCCAGTCCGCCCACCGGCAGGTGGTGCACCCACGCCGGCACGTCCTCGCCCAGGTCCAGCGGCTCGCGCGCCGTCACCAGTACCAGGCCGTCGGAGCGCTCCGGGATCAGCGTGCGGACCTGCCCGGAGTCGTGCGCGTCGTCCAGCACCACCGTCACCGGCAGCCCGGTCAGGTGCTGGTGGTACACCTCGGCCAGCCTGCGCACCTGCTGCTCCGCCGACGACCGGTCCCGCGGCAGCAACTGCTCGCGCGGCGCGCCCAGCCGGTTCAGCAGGTTCAACAGCGCGTCCCGCGTCGTGAGCGGGGGCTCGTCGCCGCCCGCGCCCCGCAGATCCACCAGGCACGCCCCGCGGAACAGGTCCCGCAACCGGTGCGCGGCCCGTACGGCCAGCGCGGTGCGGCCCGCGCCGGGCTCACCGTGTAGCACCACGACCACCGGCCGTGTCTCGGTCGAGGCCCGCGCCGATCGCACCCACCGCTCGATCCGCTCCAGCTCCGCACGCCTCCCCGCGAACGGTGCGTCCGGCTCCGGTAGGTGCCCGTAGGACTGCTCCAGGGCTGCGCGCCGACGGGCGATCGCACTGCGGTCCAGCCCGCGCAACCGCGGCGCCGCCTGCGGCTCCGGGGCCTTCCCGGCGGCCGCCGACAGGATCCGCTGCTGGTCCAGGAACGGGCGTATGCCCCGTACCTCCAGCGCCGTCAGCCACTGCAGCCGCAACTGCTCCGGCCCGCCGGGCCGGCCCAGGGCGCCGGCCCGGCGGTGCGCGGCCGGCCAGTGCGCCGCGGTCGCCCTCAGCACCGTCGTCGCCACCCCGGCGACCGCCACCACCGCCCCGGCCCCCATCGCCGTGCCCACCGCCGTGCCCAGCGCCAGGTCCGCGCCGGTCGCCGCCACCGCCGCGACCACGGTGACCAGTCCCGGCGCCGCGAGGGCCTGCCCGCTGAACCGCTCGGACAGCACTGGCCGGCCGGCCTCCGCCTCGTCCAGCGCCGCCGTGTACGCCGCGTACTCCTCGGCGGCGCTCGCCGCCAGGGTGTCCAGCGCGTCCCGGCCCCGCGCCAGCAGCACTCCCGCGCCGGCCCGGCCGCCTGAGCGCCGCACCTCCTCCTCCACGGCCCGGGCCAACAGCCGCTCGGCCTCCGCCCGGTGACTCTCCCGCATCGGCGTCATCCGCGTCCCCCTCCGCAAGCGATCGCTCCGGGGACAAGTGTCCGCCGCACGGCTGATCGGCGCGAGGGGCTGTGGACAACCTCGGGACACGCGAGGCGCCCGGTACGCGCCTCCTTCAGCACGCCGACAACCCGGCCCAGTGGTAGCACTGTTGGGGCGAGGCGTTCCATCGACGCGGACCGGTCCTTCGCCCGGCCGACCCATAGGATCGCCGTCATGGGCGCGGCAGGCGCGGCGCACGTGGTGGTCCGCCGGGAGATCGCGGCGGCGGACGACCCGAGGCCGTGCGGGCCCGACGGACCCAGGTGGACCGGCAGATCCGATGCATCCCCGTGACGCCGCCGAACGCGGGCTCCTGGGCGGTGTGACCGGCCCCCGCCGAACCAGAACCCGTACCGATCGAGGGGAAGTCCAAGAACCATGACAGGTGACACCAGGCACGACGGAGCGTGGCTGCGCCGATTCCACCCGGCGCCGGACGCCGCTGTCCGGCTGGTCTGCTTCCCGCACGCGGGAGGCTCGGCCACCTTCTACTTTCCTGTCTCCCGTGCGCTGTCACGGTCGATCGAGGTGCTGTCGGTCCAGTACCCGGGCCGCCAGGACCGGCGCGGCGAACCGTGTGTCAGTGACATCGGCGAGCTGGCCGACCACGTCGTCGAGGAGCTGCTGTCCCTGGACACCAAGCCGCTGGCCCTGTTCGGTCACAGCATGGGCGCCATGGTGGCGTACGAGGTCGCCAGGCGCCTGGAGAGCAAGGCGATCAAGCCTCTGCGTCTCTTCGCGTCCGGCCGGCGCGCCCCGTCGCGTACGCGGGAGGGGAACGTGCACCTGCGGGACGACAACGGCCTGATCGACGAGCTCCAGAAGCTCAGTGGGACCGACTCCCAGATCCTGGGCGACCCGGACATGCTGCGGATGATCCTCCCGGCCGTCAGGAGCGACTACAAGGCGGTGGAGTCGTACCGCCACGTTCCAGGCCCTCCGCTGGACTGCCCCGTCGTCGCCCTCACCGGCGACGACGACCCCCAGGTGACGCTCGACGAGGCGAAGGCCTGGAGCGAGCACACGGTCGGCGGCTTCGAACTCAAGGTGTACGAGGGCGGTCACTTCTACCTCAACTCCCATGCGGCGGCGGTGATGGAGGCGATCTCCGCCGGCATCGCGGAGCCGTCGCCGACCGGCCCGCCCGCGTCGGACCGGTGACGGACGGCCCGCGGCCGACGACCGACTGCTGGTCGCCGGTGACGCCGGGGAGCTGACCGAGGACTTCGAGTGGGCGCGCACGGGCGAGCGCGCCCTCCACCTGCCCCCTGTCCCAGCCGTGAGGCCTGGTGCGACGCTCGGGTGCGGGGGAGCGAACGGCGCCTCGCCGCGTGCGACCCCGGCCTGGCCAGGGTGCCGGTGTCGACCACTGTCCGCCGGTGCGCCATCCGGCCACTTCCTGTTGCTCGGCCGGCCGGCGCGACCGCCCTGCCCGCCGCACGATCCGCTCGGCCCGCGTCCTGGTGGACCCGCCTCCCGGTAGACCCGCGTCCCTGGTGGACCCGCCTCCTCGCAGGCCCCTGGCAGCACACCCGGCTCCCGCCCGGCCGCCACCCTGGCACCGCCAGAACCCCACGCCTCGCTGCTCCGCCCCGCGAACGGCGACACCTCATTCGCAGCCGGTGGCTTCCCCCCGCACTGCCGCTCCCGGACCGCCGTCCTCGCCCCACCCGGGGTAGCCGTTCGGGGCGCACCGAATGGCTACCCCGGGCGGGATGCCGTCCGGTACTCCGTTATGGCCACTCGAACGATCTACCGCTTACTTCGGTTGCGTGACGAAGATTGAACCGCCCAATTGGATAACGTCGTTAGAGTTGGCAAAAGCAAAGGAAGGTCCCATGAGCCTGCCCGAGCATTGGTGGAGCGCAAGTCGGAGTTATGCCTCGGAAATCCTCTCACTGCTCGCGGACGCGCCGGATCGAGATGTCGTTCATTGGCGTGGCGAAGCCTTCTCCGGTGGTGACCTGGTTCGGTCCGTGACCGAAACATTCCTTGCGCTGCGCAATCGCGGAGTGGGCAAGGGGGATGTGGTGGCGATTCTGGTCGCACCCAACAGCCCCGAGATGCTCACCGTGCGGTACGCGACACATCTGCTCGGCGGCGCCGTGTGCTATTTGCGCACCACTAATCCCGGTACCAGGCAAACGGTCCTCCCGCTGGATCACCAGATCCAGATCTTGCGCGACACCGAAGCCGTGACCATCTATGCCGATGCCGAAGGTGCGGAGCGCGCGGCAGAGCTCGCCGATGGCAGTGGGCTCCCGGTGACACGCATTCAGCATGGGGAGCGCGATGAGGTCGGCCGGGTCGACGTTGCCGATACCCCGGACGCCGTGGCGTGGGATCCGGATGCACTGGCCTTCATCGGCTTCACGAGTGGCAGCACGGGACGGCCCAAGGGCATCCGGTTGGCGGGCCGGGCATGGGAAGCCACCATGCGTGCCTGGATGGGGGTCGGTCGCGAATACGACTGTGCGTCGATCCTGGTGTCGACCCCTCTGAGTCATGGCGTTGCCACGATGGCGGACGCGGTCTTCGCCCTGGGCGGAGCGCTCTATCTCCATGAGAGCTTCGATGCCGAGAAATTTGTGGACACCGTCTCCGCGGAGAAGGAGGTCTCGTGGACGTTCATGGCGACAAATCACGTGTTCCAGGTCATCGACCATCTGCTGGAGCGAGGAATCCGTGACAGGGACGCCGTGGAAGCCGCGGGCCTTTCTTCGCTGAAGCGGATTGTCTACGGTGGCAGCCCCGCGGCACCCGCCAGAATCGCACAGGCTTTTCAGCTTTTCGGCCCCATTCTCGCGCAGGGGTATGCCACGAGTGAGAGCGGCCGGATCACGATCCTGACACCTTCGGAGCACGGGGACCCGGAGCTCGCGGCCACTGTCGGCCGGCCCTTCCCTGAGGTGGAGGTCGTTGTCTGCAACTCGGACACGGGTGCGCAACTGGCGGCCGGGGAAGTGGGTGAGGTTCGTGTCCGTTCGCCTCAGATGATGGACGGCTACAACGGCAACCCGGAATTGACTGCTCAAGTTCTTCGTGACGGCTGGTATTTCACCGGCGATATCGGCTCCCTCGACGAGCGAGGATATCTGACCCTCTTGGGTCGGGTGGCCCACGTCATCAAGGTCGGCGGCGTCAAGGTTCACCCCATAGTTCTCGAGGCGGAAATTCTCTCCCACCCGGGTGTCCGGCACGCCGCCGTCTACGGCGTGCAGGACGAGGACGGAAGCGAGCACATCCACGCCGCAATCGAATGCGATCCGGCCGAGGTCGTCGAAGTGGAAAACATCCGCACAAGAATCGCTGAGACCCTGTCCCCGATTCACGTGCCCGAAAAGATACACATCTTGAGCGCTCTGCCGATGAACAGCAATGGCAAGCCCGACAAGGTGCTCCTCAAATCGCAATACGCATAGCGTAGACATTTCGGTTCGCAGAACCATCAAACCGCTACGTCGAGAAGGCGAATCAATGAACGCTCACCTGGAATCGTACCTGAGTGGGAACACCGCTGAAGATCTTGCCGGCAGCAAGCGCGAGTTCCTGGAGATCGGCCGTCGTTCCGGTAACTACCCCATGGCCACCGCGCGGCGCGACGGGGTGGATTCGGAAGTAAGCGTCTGGTGCAGCAACGACTACCTGGGAATGGGTCAGAACCCCCAGGTCATCGCGGCCATGCAGGCCGCGATCGATACCCACGGTGTAGGCTCCGGAGGTTCCCGGAACATCGGTGGAACCAACCATTATCACGTCCTTCTCGAAAATGAGCTGGCGGATCTGCACGGCAAGGAAGCCGCTCTCCTTTTCACCTCGGGATACACGGCCAACGAGGGATCTCTCTCCGTGCTGGCGGGGCTGCCGAAGGACACCGTCGTATTCTCCGACGCGAAGAACCATGCCTCGATCATCGACGGTCTCCGGCACAGCGGCGCGAAGAAGCACGTCTTCAGGCACAACGACGTCGCCCACCTGGAAGAGCTGATCGCGGCCGCTCCCGCCGACTGCCCGAAGCTCATCGTCGTGGAATCGGTCTATTCCATGTCGGGCAACGTCGCACCGCTCGCCGAGATTGCCGACATTGCGGACAAGTACGGTGCCACCACCTTCATCGACGAGGTCCACGCGGTCGGGATGTACGGCCCGCAGGGCGCCGGCATCGCCGCGCGGGAAGGCATCGCCGACCGGTTCACGGTCGTGATGGGTACCTTGGCGAAGGGCTACGGAACGGTCGGCGGCTACATAGCGGGGCCGGCGGCCCTCGTGGACGCGGTGCGGACCTACTCGCGCTCGTTCGTCTTCACGACCTCGCTGCCGCCGGCGGTCGCGGCCGCTTCGCTGGCGTCGGTTCAGTACCTGCGGTCCTCCGATGTGGAGAGGAAGAGTCTCTCGGAGAACGCGCGGCTTCTGCACAGCCTTCTGACCGCGGCCGACATCCCGTTCCTTTCCACCGACTCCCATATTGTTTCGGCCTTCGTCGGTGATGACGACATGTGCAAGCGGGCGTCCCAGCTGCTGTTCGAGCGGCACGGGATCTACGTCCAGTCCATCAATGCCCCCAGCGTCCCCGCGGGCCAGGAGATCCTTCGGATCGCTCCATCCGCCGTGCACGATCAGAGCGATGTCGAGAACTTCGCCCAGGCCCTGCACGGAATCTGGAAGGATCTGGGCATCCCGACCGCGAGTGCCCGGGGCCGGCTGCCGCAGTGACCATGTCAGTTGCCGGCGTGCTGGCCGACGCGGCGGCGCAGCGACCCGACCACTCCGCCCTGATCCACGAGTCCGAGCATGTCACCTACGGGTGGCTGTGGGACCGGGCACGTCGCTACGCCTCCGTGCTGCAAGCCCACGGGGTACGACCAGGAGACCGGGTCGCTGTGCTCCTGGTCGACACCCCGCAGTTCCCCGTCGTGTACTTCGGCGTGCTGGCGGCCGGAGCCGTCGCGGTCCCCTTGAACGTCATGTCGACCGCGTCGGAGATCGATCACGTACTCACCGATGCGGACGCCCGTTTTCTGGTGTGCGCCGCCTCACTCCTCGCCCGGGCGAGAGAGGCGGCGGAGCCGCTCGGCACGGTGCTCCTCACCGTCGGCCCGGACCCCGCGGGCACCGTGGACCTGGAGAACGAGGCGCGGAACACCGTGCCGATCGACGATGTCGTGGTGCGGGAACCCGACGCTGTCGCGGTCGTGTTCTACACGTCCGGTACGACGGGTGAGCCGAAAGGGGTGATGCTCACCCACCGGAACATCCTGTACAACGTCGAGAGGATGGTCACCACTCCCTACGCGTTTCGGAGTGACGACGTATTACTCGGGTGTTTGCCGCTGTCGCACGGCTTCGGTCAGATTTGCGGCATGCTCACTGGATTCCGCGCCGGTATATCCATCGTCATGATGTCGAAGTTCTCCGGCCGTGAGGCCCTGGCGCTCATGACGAAACACCGATGCACGGTATTCATGGGCGTACCGACCATGTACGTCAAATTGCTCGACGCGGTGGCCCAGGGAGAGCCGGTTCCTCGTCTCGACCGCGTGTACAGCGGGGGATCGGCGCTTCCGGTCAAGACCCTCGAAGACGTCCGAAGCGCATTCGGATGTCCTGTGTACGAGGGCTACGGGATGACCGAGACCTCCTGCAGCGTTGCCTATCACTATCCCGGCCTGACTTTTCGATCCGGAACGGTCGGTGTTCCGATCACCGGCATCACGGTCGGTATAGCCCGGCCGAACGCCGACAGGATCGATCTCCTGCCCGTCGGTGAGGTGGGCGAGATCGTGGTGCGCGGTCCGAACGTCATGGCCGGATATCTCGGCCGCCCGGACCTCACCGCCGAGGTGTTGATCGACGGCTGGTTCCTCACCGGCGATCTCGGCAGGCTGGACGACGACGGCTACCTTTCGGTCGTGGGCCGTAAGAAGGACTTGATTCTTCGTGGCGGCTACAACGTCCATCCGCGCGAAATCGAGGAGGTCCTCCTCGGACATCCTGCGGTGGCACAGGTGGCGGTTATCGGTGTTCCCCACCCTGTGCTCGGTGAGGAGGTGTGGGCGATTGTTGTGCCTGCCCGGCCGGAGGACGTCACCTCTGCATCGGATCAAGAGATCATCGAATGGGGCAAACAGCGGCTCGCCGCATATAAATACCCTCGTCGAGTCGAGTTCATCGACGCTCTCCCGATGGGAACCAGCGGAAAAGTTCTCAAGAGGGCACTCGTCTCGACATACGAGGCGACCGCCGGTTCGTAGCCGCAATCACTCTCGGACCGGCTTTGAATCGTCCAGTCCCCCATGCGGCTGACCGATCGCCACAGAACCATTTCGCGTAACACCCGTAGCACCCGTAGCACGGCTGCGGGTGCTACGCCTCCGCTCAAGCATCGTACGTAACAACAGGTAGGGCAGCCCGACCATGGTTGAATTCCAAGCGGACACGTCGACATCGACCGAGGCGATCGCCATTGTCGGTATGTCCTGCCGACTGCCGCATGCGGAGAACCCCGCTGAGCTGTGGCAGCTGCTGCGTGACGGCCGCAGTGCGATCGGCGCGCCCCCGGCGGGCCGCCCCGAACTGCCCTCTCGGCCCGGGGGATATCTCGAGGACGTCAGCGGCTTCGACGCGGGCTTCTTCGGCATCAGTCCGCGTGAGGCGTCGTCGATGGATCCGCAGCAGCGGCTGATGCTTGAGCTCGCCTGGGAGGCACTGGAGGACGCCAGGGTCCTCCCGTCCGATCTCGCCGACAGCCGGACCGGTGTCTTCGTCGGCGTCATGGCCGACGACTATGCCGCCCTCACGCATCAGCACGGGGCCGACGGCATCACCCGCCACACGCTGACGGGTCTCAACCGCGGCGTCATCGCCAACCGGATCTCCTACACCCTGGGTCTGCACGGACCGAGTGCGGCCGTGGACACCGGCCAGTCCTCCTCCCTGGTCGCTGTACACCTGGCGGTCGAGAGCCTGCGCCGCGGCGAGTCCGCCATGGCCGTCGCCGGCGGTGTCAACCTCAATCTGGTGCCGGACAGCACCATCGGCGCGGAACGCTTCGGGGCACTCTCACCGGACGGCCTCAGCTTCACTTTCGACGCGAGGGCGAACGGCTATGTACGCGGTGAGGGCGGCGCGTTCGTCGTGCTCAAGCCGCTGCACGCCGCCATGGCGGACGGCGACCCGGTCTACTGCGTGCTGCACGGCAGCGCGATGAACAACGACGGGACGACCGAGGGCCTCACCGTACCGAGTCCGGCCGGCCAGCAGGATGTCCTGCGGCAGGCGTACGAGCGGGCCAAGGTGTCCGCGGAGCAGGTGCAGTACGTCGAACTGCACGGCACGGGTACCAAGCTGGGCGATCCGATCGAAGCGTCGGCTCTGGGCGCGGTGCTCGGTGACAGCCGCGCGGACGGGGCTGAGCTGCGGGTCGGATCGGTGAAGACCAACGTCGGACACCTCGAGGGTGCCGCCGGCATCGTCGGCCTGCTGAAAGCGGCGCTCTGCATACGTAACCGCGAGCTCGTGCCGAGCCTGAACTTCGAAACCCCCAACCCGGACATTCCGTTCGACGAGTGGAAGCTCGCCGTACAGCGGAGCGTCGAGCCATGGCCGCGTCCGGACGAGCCGCTCTACGCGGGTGTCAGCTCGTTCGGTGTGGGCGGTACGAACTGCCACGTCGTGCTCTCGGACTGGCGCACCGAGGTGGCCGCGGAGGAGATGCCCGGCGCTGAGTCCGGCTCGGGTGTGGTGCCGTGGGTGGTGTCGGGCAAGTCGGCCGAGGCTGTGGCTGGTCAGGCGGAACGGCTGGTGTCGTTCCTGGAGGGGCGTCCCGAGCTGGACGCCGCGGCCGTGGGTCGTTCGCTCGCGGTGTCGCGTGCTCGTTTCGATCACCGTTCGGTGGTGGTGGGGGAGACTCGCGAGGAGCTTCTGGCGGGGGTTCGGGCGTTGGCCGCGGGTATGCCCGCGGCTGGTGTGGTGTCGGGTCGTGCGGTGCCGGACGGTGCGGGCAAGACGGTGTTCGTGTTCCCGGGTCAGGGTTCGCAGTGGCAGGGCATGGCGTTGGAGCTCTTCGAGTCCTCCCCGGTGTTCGCTGCCCGGCTGGTGGAGTGTGAGCGGGCGCTGGCGCCGTTCACGGACTGGTCGTTGCTGGATGTGCTGGGTGGTGTGGAGGGTGCGCCCGGTTTCGACCGGGTGGATGTGGTGCAGCCCGCGTTGTGGGCGGTGATGGTGTCGTTGGCGGCGTTGTGGCGTTCGGTGGGTATTGAGCCGGATGCGGTGGTCGGTCACTCGCAGGGGGAGATCGCGGCTGCGGTGGTCGCCGGTGCGTTGTCGCTGGAGGACGCGGCGAAGGTCGTGGCGTTGCGCAGCCGGGCGATCGTGAAGCTGGCGGGTACGGGCGGGATGGTGTCGGTGGCCCTGCCGGCCGACGAGGTCCGCGAGCTCATCACCCAGTGGGACGGCGCGATCGACATCGCCGCACACAACGGCCCCGCGAGCACGGTCGTCTCCGGCGACCCGGAGGCCCTGGCCGACCTCGTCGCACAAAGCGAGGTCAAGGGATACCGTGCCCGCACCATTCCGGTCGACTACGCCTCTCACTCCGCCCACGTCGACTCGTTGGAGGACGAGCTCCGGGAGCAGTTGGCCGGCGTCACGCCGCGTACCAATGACATCACGTTCTTCTCCACCGTCACCGGACAGCCGCTGAACGGTGAGGAGCTCGACGGCGGGTACTGGTTCCGCAACCTCCGCCGGACTGTCCGGTTGGAGGACGCCACTCGTGCGCTGCTTGGCGACGGGCACCGCGTCTTCATCGAGGTCAGTGCCCACCCGGTGCTCACCTCGGCCCTCGGTGACACGGCCGAGGAGGCCGGCGTCGGCGGCACTGTCGTGGTCGGATCGCTGCGGCGTGACGACGGTGGCTGGGATCGCTTCCTGACCTCGGTCGCAGAGGCGCACGTCAACGGCGTGGGGGTGGAGTGGGAGCAGTTCCTGCCCGGTTCGGGTGTGGTGGATCTGCCCACGTACGCCTTCCAGCGTCAGCCTTTCTGGCTGGAGGGTTCGGCGACCGGGCCCGTCCAGGTCCGGACCGTCGCGGCAAGGCCGAGCGGGCCGAAGCGGGCCGCGCCGCGAGGCGATGAGCTGGAGCTGGTCCGTGCGCACGTGGCAGCGGTGCTCGGCCACGGAACGGCACGCGACGTGGACGTCGACACGACCTTCAAGGACCTGGGTTTCGACTCCCTCTCGGCCGTCGAGCTCCGGAACGCGCTGAATGTGGCCACCGGGCTTTCGCTGCCCTCCGGCCTCCTTTTCAACTACCCGACCCCGGCCGTACTCGCCGGACACCTCGGTGACCAGCTCCGCGGCCTGGACCAGGGCGAGGACGACGACGCGTACGAGGCCATGGCCCTCGACGAGCCGATCGCGATCGTGGGCATGGCGTGCCGGCTGCCGGGAGGCGTCGCCTCTCCGGAGGACCTGTGGCGTCTGGTCAGCAGCGAGGTCGACGCGGTCGACGGATTCCCGGCCAACCGGGGCTGGGACCTCGGTGCGCTCTTCGCCACCGATCCGGACAGTCCCGGCAAGACCTACGCCACCCAGGGTGGTTTCCTGCACGACGCGGACCGGTTCGATGCCGAGTTCTTCGGCATCAGCCCCCGCGAGGCGGCGGCGATGGAGCCCCAGCAGCGGCTGCTGCTGGAGACGGCCTGGGAGGCCTTCGAGCAGGCGGGCATCGACCCCGCCGCGCTGCGCGGCACCCGCACCGGTGTGTACGTGGGCGCGACGGCACAGGAGTACGGGCCGCGGCTGCACGAGTCGTCCGGCGGATACGACGGCTACCTGCTGACGGGCAACACCGCCAGTGTGGCCTCGGGCCGGCTGGCCTACACCTTCGGGCTGGAGGGCCCGGCGGTGACGGTCGACACCGCCTGCTCGTCCTCGCTCGTCGCGCTCCACCTCGCCGCGCAGTCGCTGCGCCAGGGCGAGTCCTCCGTGGCCATCGCCGGCGGTGTGTCCGTCATGGCCACGCCCGGCATGTTCGTGGAGTTCTCCCGGCAGCGCGGGCTGTCGCCGGACGGGCGGTGCAAGGCGTTCTCCTCGTCGGCGGACGGCACGGGCTGGGCCGAGGGTGTGGGTCTGCTGGTGCTGGAGCGGCTCTCGGACGCGGAGCGCAACGGGCACCGGGTGCTCGCGGTGATCCGTGGTTCCGCCGTGAACCAGGACGGTGCGAGCAACGGTCTGACGGCCCCGAACGGGCCTTCACAGGAGCGGGTCATCCGCGCCGCGCTGGCCAATGCCCGCCTGTCGGCGTCCGAGGTGGACGCGGTGGAGGCGCACGGCACGGGCACCAGGCTCGGCGACCCGATCGAGGCGCAGGCGCTGCTGGCCACCTACGGCCAGGACCGTGAAGAGCCGCTTCGGCTCGGCTCACTGAAGTCGAACATCGGCCACACGCAGGCCGCGGCGGGTGTCGCGGGCGTGATCAAGATGGTCATGGCCATGCGTAACGGGGTGCTCCCGGCAACGCTGCACGTGGACGAGCCGACCTCGCACGTCGACTGGTCGGCCGGCGCGGTGGAGCTGCTGACGCAGGCCCGGAAGTGGCCGGAGCTCGACCGTCCGCGCCGGGCGGGCATCTCGTCCTTCGGCATCAGCGGCACCAACGCACACCTCATCGTCGAGCAGGTCACGAAGAGCGAGGCTCCGGTGGAGGAGCCGCCGGTGTCGGGTCCGGTGCCGTGGGTGGTGTCGGGCAAGTCGGGGGCTGCTCTTGCGGAGCAGGCGGACCGGCTGGTGTCGTTCCTGGAGGAGCGGCCGGAGCTGGACGTCGCGGCTGTGGGCCGCTCGCTGGCCGTATCGCGTGCCCGCTTCGACCACCGTGCGGTGGTCGTGGGGGAGACCCGTGAGGAGCTCCTGGACGCTCTGCGGGCGCTGACCCCGGGCGAGGCCGTCTCGGCGGGTTCGGTGGCGTTCCTGTTCTCCGGGCAGGGCAGCCAGCGTGTGGGCATGGGCCGTGAGTTGTACGCGGCGGAGCCGGTGTTCGCGGCCGCGTTCGACGAGGTCGTCGCGGCTCTTGACGTGCATCTGGACCGCTCGCTCGCCGGGGTGATCGAGGGCGAGCCGGAGCTGCTCCGGCGGACGGTGTTCACTCAGCCGGCGTTGTTCGCGGTCGAGGTGGCCCTGTTCCGTCTGCTGTCCCATTACGGGGTGATCCCGGACTATCTGGTGGGTCATTCGGTCGGTGAGCTTGCGGCGGCCCATGTGGCGGGTGTGCTGTCTCTCGAGGACGCGGCGCGGTTGGTGTGCGCGCGGGCGCGTCTGATGGAGGGTGTTGCCGAGGGTGGGGCGATGGTTGCCCTGAACGCGGGTGAAGCGCGCGTCGCCGGGTGGCTCGAAGGTCGTTCCGGTGTGGACGTGGCCGGGTTCAACAGCCCTGCCGGCACGGTGATCTCGGGTGACGAGGCGGCCGTGCTCGAAGTCCTGGAGCTGGCTCGCGCGGAGGGTGTGAAGGCGACACGGCTGAAGGTGAGCCACGCCTTCCACTCCGCGCACCTGGACGGAATGCTGGCGGAGCTCACCGAGGTCGCCCGGACGCTGACCCACTCGGCTCCCCGGATCCCGGTCGTTTCGAACGTCACCGGCGAGGTCATCGAGGAGTTCACCGCCGAGTACTGGGCCGTCCAGGCCCGTTCGGCGGTCCGATTCGCCGACGGCATCGCCACGCTGGCCGGTCTCGGTGTGACGGCCTTTGTGGAGCTGGGCCCCGACGGGACGCTTGCGGGCCTGACGGGCGAGTGCCTGGCCGGCACCGAGGGCACCGTCGTGGTTCCGGTGCTGCGCAAGGACCGTGCCGAGAAGCGTTCCCTCCTCACCGCCTTGGGCGCCGTGCACGCCCATGGTGTGGATGTGGACTGGGAGGGGTTCCTCCCGGGTTCCGGTCCGGTGGAGCTGCCCACGTACGCCTTCCAGCGGGAGCGTTTCTGGTTGGACGCGCCGCGTTCCGGTGATGCGGCGGGTCTGGGTCTGACGGCTGTGGACCATCCGTTGCTGGCCGCGGTGATCACGGAGCCCGATGGTGACGCGGTGCAGTTCTCGGCTTCGGTGTCGCTGTCCTCGCATCCGTGGCTGGCCGACCACACGATCGGTGGCACGGTCCTGGTTCCGGGGACGGTGTTCCTGGAGCTCGCGGGCACCGCGGCCGAGGAGCTGGGTTACACCACCGTGGAGGAACTCACCCTCCAGGCACCCCTGAGCCTCTCGGAGAAGGCGGGCGCTCAGCTCCGGCTGACCGTCGACCGGGCCGACGCGCGCGGCGATCGTCGGTTCACCGTGTACTCGCGCACCGGCGAAGAGCAGTGGACCGCCCACGCGGCGGGCCTGCTCACGTCCTCCGTCCCCTCACCGGGCGTTCCGCTGGACCAGTGGCCCCCGGCCGACGGCACCCCCATCGCGCTGGACGGCGTCTACGACCGCCTCGACGACTTGGGTTACGGCTACGGTCCGGCCTTCCACGGTCTGCGCGCCGCCTGGCGCGCCGGCGACGACCTCTTCGCCGAGGTCGCCCTGCCCGACCGGCTCCGGACCGAGGCCGCGCGCTTCGGCGTGCACCCCGCCGTCCTCGACGCGGTTCTGCACCCGCTCGTGCTGGAGGCCGCGGCCTCGGCGCAGGACGACAGCACGATCCGTCTGCCGTTCTCGTTGTCGGGCTTCGTGCTGCACGCGGTCGGTGCCACGGTGCTGCGCGTCCGCTGGACCCGTACCGGCCAGGACACGGCCCGTCTCGTTCTCGCCGACGGCGCCGGCGCTCCGGTGGCGGCGATCGAGTCGGTCACCCTGCGGCCGATCGCCCGCGATCAGCTCGCCGTCGGCGGCCCGGCCGTGGAGTCCCTCTACCGGGTGGCCTGGGAGGCCGTCCCGGCGGCCGAGCCGGTCGCCGACCAGCAATGGGTCCGGCTGGGCGAGGGGCCCTACCCCGACCTCGCCGCGCTCGGCGCCGCGATCGACGCCGGATCCGCCGCACCGGAGTTCGTGGTGATCGGCGAGCGGGAGCTCGTCGTCGGCACCAGCGGTGACGTACTCGACCAGACCCACGCCACGGCGGCGCGCGGGCTGGAGGCGGTGCGGGAATGGCTGGCCGCCCCGCAGTTCGCGGAGAGCCGGCTCGTCCTCGTCGTGCCGGACGGCACGCTGCACACGGCCCCGCTCGTGGGCCTGATCCGTACCGCGCAGACCGAGCAGCCCGGCCGACTGGTCCTCGCCCACGTGGACGAGGGTGGTGCCGAGCTGCTGCCCGCGGTGATGGCCTCGGGTGAGCCCGAGGTGGCGGTGCGGGGCGGCGGATTGTTCGTGCCGCGCCTTGCGCGTGCCGCGGGTGTCGTGGCGGGTGCGGTGGAGGGCCTGGATCCGGAGGGCACGGTCCTGGTGACCGGTGCTCTGGGTACGTTGGGCCGACTGGTGGCGCGTCGGCTGGTGACGCACCATGGCGCGCGGCACCTGCTGTTGGTGTCGCGTCGTGGTGGTGGGACTCCGGGTGCCGCCGAGTTCGTGGCGGAGCTGGCGGAGTTGGGCGCGCGGGCCCGGGTGGCGGCCTGCGACGTGTCGGACTTCGACGCGCTGGCCGGTCTGTTGGACGAGGTCGCGGTCGAGCGTCCGCTGACGGCCGTGGTGCATACGGCGGGTGTCCTGGACGATGCGACGGTCGCGTCGCTGTCGGCCGGTCATCTGGAGCGGGTGATGCGTCCCAAGGTGGACGCGGCCTGGAACCTCCACCGCCTCACCGAGTCCCTCGGCCTCGCCTCGTTCGTCATGTTCTCGTCCATCGCGGGTCTCCTGGGCAACGCGGGCCAGGCCAACTACGCGGCGGCGAACACCTTCCTCGACGCCCTCGCACACCACCGCCGCGCCCAGAACCTGCCCGCCACCTCCCTCGCGTGGAGCCTGTGGGACAGCGCCGACGGCATGGCCGGCACCCTCGCCGACGCCGACGTCGCGCGGTGGAAGCGGAACGGAATCGTCGCGCTGACCCCGGAGCTGGGTCTCGATCTGTTCGACGCGGCGCTCGCCTCGGCGGAGCCGCTGCTGGTCCCCGCCGAACTCGACCTGGGCGCCCTGCGCGCCCGGGCCGAGGAGAACGCGCTCCCCGAGCTGTTCACCGGCCTGGTCCGCGTCCGCCGCCGCCAGGCGGCCGGCGCCGCCCGCGGCGCCGACTCGTCGTGGGTCCAGCGGCTGGTCGCGATGGCCGCGGAGGAGCGGGCGCAGGCCGTGCTCCAGACCGTACGGGAGACCGTGGGGCTGGTCCTCGGGCACGGGGCCAACGCCGACATCGACCCGGCCAAGGCATTCACGGACACCGGCTTCGACTCCCTCACGGCCGTCGAACTGCGCAACCGGCTGGGCTCGGTGACCGGGCTGCGACTGCCCACCACCCTCGTGTTCGACCACCCGTCGCCGCAGGCGGTGGCGGACTTCCTGCTGGACCGGCTCGACGCGACCGGAACGCCCGTCGTCCCGTCGGTGGCCGCCCACACCCCGGGACTGGACGAGCCGATCGCCGTCGTCGGTATGGGCTGCCGCTACCCGGGCGGGGTCTCCTCGCCGGAGGACCTGTGGCGGCTCGTGGCGGAGGGCCGGGACGCGATCGACGAGTTCCCGTCCGACCGCGGCTGGGACGTGGAAGGCCTCTTCGACCCGGACCCCGAGAAGATCGGCAAGTCGTACACGCGCAAGGGCGGATTCCTCTACGACGCCGCCGAGTTCGATGCCGAGTTCTTCGGACTGAGTCCGCGTGAGGCGATCGCGACCGACCCGCAGCAGCGGGTGCTGCTGGAGGTCGCGTGGGAGGCGCTGGAGCGTGCGGGAATCGACCCCGCCTCGCTGCGCGGTTCCTCGACCGGTGTCTACGCGGGTGTGATGTACAACGACTACGGGTCGCGGCTGGGAAGTGCCCCGGAGGGCTTCGAGGGGCATTTGCTGACGGGCACGATCGCGAGTGTCCTGTCGGGCCGGGTGGCTTACACGTTCGGTTTCGAGGGGCCGGCGGTGACGCTGGACACGGCGTGTTCCTCGTCGCTGGTGGCGGTGCACCTGGCCGCTCAGGCGCTGCGCCAGGGCGAGTGTTCGATGGCACTCGCGGGCGGTGTCACCGTGATGTCCACGCCGACGACCTTCGTCGAGTTCTCCCGTCAGCGCGGTCTGTCGCCGGACGGGACCTGCAAGTCGTTCGCGGCCTCGGCGGACGGTACGGGCTGGGGCGAGGGCGCGGGCATGCTGGTGCTGGAGCGCCTGTCGGACGCTCAGCGGCTCGGGCACAACATCCTTGGTGTGATCCGTGGCTCCGCGGTCAACCAGGACGGTGCGAGCAACGGCCTCACCGCCCCCAACGGGCCCTCGCAGGAGCGTGTCATCCGCCAGGCCCTCGCCAACGCCCGCCTCGCTCCCCACGAGGTGGACGCGGTCGAGGCACACGGCACCGGTACCCGGCTCGGTGACCCGATCGAGGCGAACGCGCTGCTGGCCACCTACGGCCAGGACCGCGAAGAGCCGCTGCGCCTGGGATCGATCAAGTCGAACATCGGTCACACGCAGGCCGCCGCGGGTGTCGCGGGCATCATCAAGATGCTGATGGCCATGCGTAACGGGGAGCTTCCGGCGACGCTGCACGTGGACGAGCCGACGCCGCACGTCGACTGGTCGACGGGTGCCGTGGAGCTGGTCACCGAGCGTCGGGCGTGGCCGGAGGTGGCGCGTCCGCGTCGCGCGGCCGTCTCCTCGTTCGGTATCAGCGGGACGAACGCGCATGTGGTCCTGGAGCAGGGCCCGGAGCCGGTCGTGGCCGCCGAGCCGGTGGTGGCGGGGCTTCCGCTGGTGGTCTCGGCGAAGAGCGAGGCGGCCCTGGCGGCGCGTGCCGGCCAGGTGCGGGAGCTGCTGGCCTCGGAGACCGTCGACCCGGCGCGGCTGGCTTCGGCCCTCGCGACCCGGGTCCCGCACCTCCCCTTCCGGGCGTCGGTTTCGGGCACCGGCCGGGACGAGCTGTTGGCGGGTCTCGAGGCGCTGGCCTCGGGCGGGTCCGCGGCGAACCTGGTGCAGGGCGCGGTCACGGGCTCGGCCAGGACGGTGTTCGTGTTCCCGGGTCAGGGTTCGCAGTGGCAGGGCATGGCGTTGGAGCTCTTCGAGTCCTCCCCGGTGTTCGCTGCCCGGCTGGTGGAGTGTGAGCGGGCGCTGGCGCCGTTCACGGACTGGTCGTTGCTGGATGTGCTGGGTGGTGTGGAGGGTGCGCCCGGTTTGGACCGGGTGGATGTGGTGCAGCCCGCGTTGTGGGCGGTGATGGTGTCGTTGGCGGCGTTGTGGCGTTCGGTGGGTATTGAGCCGGATGCGGTGGTCGGTCACTCGCAGGGGGAGATCGCGGCTGCGGTGGTCGCCGGTGCGTTGTCGCTGGAGGACGCGGCGAAGGTCGTGGCGTTGCGCAGCCGGGCGATCGTGAAGCTGGCGGGTACGGGCGGGATGGTGTCGGTGGCCCTGCCGGCCGACGAGGTCCGCGAACTCATCACCCGTTGGGACGGCGCGATCGACATCGCCGCACACAACGGCCCGCGTTCCGTGGTGGTCGCCGGAGAGGTGACCGCTCTCGAGGAGATGGTCGCCCACTGCAAGGACAACAAGACGCGCGCCAAGCGCATCCCGGTCGACTACGCCTCCCATTCCGCGCACGTCGAACACCTGCGGGACGAGCTTCTCGACGCCCTGTCCTCGCTCACCCCGCGCGCCGTCGAGGTGCCCTTCCTCTCCACCGTCACCGGGCAGCCGCTGGACGGCACGGAGCTCGACGGTTCGTACTGGTTCCACAACCTCCGCCGGACCGTCCAGCTCGAGGAGGTCACCCGGACCCTGCTCGACCAGGGCCACCGCGTCTTCATCGAGGCCAGCGCCCACCCGGTGCTGACCGTCGCGCTCCAGGAGACGATCGACGACACGTCGTACGACAGCGCCGTCACCGTGCCCTCGCTCCACCGTGACGAGGGCGGACTCGACGACTTCCTCGCCTCCGCGGCGCAGGCCCACGTCTGGGGCGCCCCGCTCGACTGGGCCGCCGTGGCCGGCGGACCCGATGGGGGTCCCCCCGGTCGAGCGAAGTCGAGACTGGGGGAGGTCGTCGACCTGCCGACCTACCCCTTCCAGCGCCGGCGCCACTGGCTGGAGGGCCCGGCGCCGGCCGGTGACGCGGGCGGGCTCGGCATGGCCGCCGAGCGGCACCCGCTCATCGGTGCGGCGCTCCGGATGGCCGACGAGGACAAGCTGGTCCTGAGCGGCAGGATCGCCCTGAACACGCAGCCCTGGCTGGCGGACCACGCCGTGGCCGGCACCGTGCTGCTCCCCGGTACCGCCTTCGTGGACCTCGCCATCCGGGCGGGGGACCACACGGGCCTCGACCAGCTCGACGAACTGACCATCCAGGCGCCGCTGGTCCTGGCCGGCCGCGGCGGAGTACAGCTCCAGGTCGTGGTCGACGCTCCGGACGCGGAGGGCCGGCGCGCCCTGTCGGTCCACTCCCGCCCGGAGCCCGAGTCCGACGACGCCGCGCTCCACCCGTGGACCCTGCACGCCACCGGCGTACTGGGGCACGCGGAGGGACGGGCGGGCGTACCGGCCGACACCGCCTGGCCCCCGGCCGGCGCCGAGCCGGTCGACCTGACGGCGGCGTACGACACGCTCGCCGAGCGGGGCTTCCAGTACGGACCCACCTTCCGGGGCCTGCGGGCGCTGTGGCGCGCCGGCGAGGAGATGTTCGCCGAGGTCGCGCTCCCGAAGGACGTCCCCCTGGACGCGTTCGGGATCCACCCGGCCCTCCTCGACGCCGCCCTGCACCCGCTGGCGCTAGCCGAGGACGGCCGCCTGTCGCTGCCGTTCGCCTGGACCGGCGTTCGGCTGCACGCGGTGAACGCCAGCGTGCTGCGCGTACGGATCACTCCGGAAGGCTCGGGTGCCGCGCTGTCCCTCGCCGACGCGAGCGGTGCGCCGATCGCGTCGGTGAAGACGCTCAGCCTGCGGGCCGTGGACCCCGCGCGGCTGGCCGGCTCGGGCACCCCCCACCGGCCGGTGCTGCAGGTGGAGTGGACGACCGCCCCGGAGGCCGCCCCGGTCGCCGGATGGGCCGTCCTCGACGACCCCGGCAGCGGCCGGAGGCTGCCCGCCCCTCTGGGCAGCTACCCGGACCTCGCCGCCATGGCCGGAACCCCGCCGCTCGTCGTGGTCCCCTTCCCCGGCGAGGACGGCCCCGGCGCCGTGGCACACCGGGCCCTGCGGCTGGCCCAGGAGTGGCTCGCCGAGGAGCGGTTCGCCGACTCGCGCCTGGTCTTCGTGACCCGGGACGCGACCACCGCCCGTACGGAGGCCGGACTCGGCTCGGCTCCCGTCTGGGGGCTGGTGCGTACCGCCATGGCCGAGAACCCCGGCCGGTTCGGCCTGCTCGACCTGACGGACTGGGACCTCTCCGAGGCCGAGCTCGGCCGTGCGCTGGCCGTACCGGACGGGCAGGTGAGCCTGCGGGACGGGGCACTGCTCGTACCGCGGCTGGTCACGTCGCCCGCGACGGGCGACACCGTGCCCGCCCTGAACCCCGAGGGCACCGTGCTCATCACGGGCGCCACCGGCACCCTGGGCCGGCTGTTCGCCCGCCACCTCGTCGCCGAACACGGCGTACGGCACCTGCTGCTGGCGAGCCGACGCGGCCGGGACGCGGCGGGCATGGAGGCGCTGGAGGCCGAACTCACGGCCCACGGAGCCGACGTGTCCGTGGTCGCCTGCGACACGGCCGACCGCGCGGCGGTCGCCGCGATGCTGGACGCGATCCCCTCGGAGCACCCGCTCACCGCGGTCCTGCACACCGCCGGCGTCCTCGACGACGGCACGCTGCACACCCTCACGGCCGAGCAGCTCGACACCGTACTGCGTCCCAAGGTCGATGCCGCCCGGCACCTGCACGAGCTGACGGCCGACCTGGAGCTGGACGCGTTCGTCCTGTTCTCCTCGCTGGCCGGTACGGTCGGCACCGCGGGACAGGCCAACTACGCGGCCGCCAACACCTATCTGGACGCCCTCGCGCACCACCGCCAGGCCCTGGGCCTGCCCGGTACGTCGCTGGCCTGGGGCCTGTGGGCCGAGGGCAGCGGGATGACCGGCCACCTGACCGACGCCGACCTCGCCCGCATGTCCCGGGGCGGCATCGCCCCGATCGGCAGCGAGCAGGGGCTGGCGCTGTTCGACGCGGCCCTCGCGGCCCGTCGGCCGGTGCTCGTCCCGGCGCTGCTGGACTACACCGGACTGCGCGCACAGAGCGAGGACGGCACGCTGCCCGCGCTCTTCCACGGCCTGGTGCGTCCGGCGCGCCGCGCCGCCGTCGGCGAGCAGGCGGGCGGGAACTCCCTCCGGGACCGCCTGGCACCCCTGGCTCTCCAGGACCAGGAGCGCGCGCTGCTGGAACTGGTCCGCGGCGTGGTGGCCTCCGTACTGGGGCACACCGACGCCGACCAGGTCGCGCCCGACCGGGCCTTCAACGAGCTGGGCTTCGACTCGCTCAAGGCAGTGGAACTGCGCAACCGGCTGAACGCGGCCGCGGGTCTGAAGCTGCCCGCGACGCTGGTGTTCGACTACCCGAACGCGGTCGAGCTGGCCGGCTTCCTGCGGACCGAACTGCTCGGCTCGGCCGCCGCGGTGGCCGTGGCCGAACCGGTCGCCGGCGCCTCCGACGAACCGATCGCGATCGTCGCGATGGCGTGCCGCTACCCGGGCGGGGTCAGCTCCCCGGAGGAGCTGTGGGCGCTGCTGTCCGACGAGCGGGACGCCATCGGCCCGTTCCCGACCGACCGCGGCTGGGACCTGGACGGCCTGTACGACACGGACCCCGACCACGTGGGCACCTCGTACACCCGGCACGGCGGATTCCTCTACGAGGCTCCGCAGTTCGATCCCGAGCTCTTCGGGGTGAGCGCACGGGAGGCCGTCGCCATCGACCCG
The DNA here is from genome assembly GCF_055590785.1 of Streptomyces sp. NPDC041796. NCBI lineage: Bacteria > Bacillati > Actinomycetota > Actinomycetes > Kitasatosporales > Streptomycetaceae > Streptomyces > Streptomyces sp. NPDC041796. The sequence continues at coordinate 39,418 of NZ_JBVJAH010000013.1, read as the reverse complement.
CAGCAGCGCCTGCTGCTGGAGATCTGCTGGGAGGCCTTCGAACGCGCGGGCATCGACCCGACCTCTCTCAAGGGCAGCCAGACCGGGGTGTTCGCCGGTGTCATGGCCAACGACTACGCGGCACGCCTGAAGGACGCCCCCGAGGCCTTGGAGGGCTACCTGTCGGTCGGCAGCACGGTCAGCGTCGCCTCCGGCCGCGTCGCCTACACCTTCGGCCTGCAGGGACCGGCGATCACCGTCGACACCGCCTGCTCCTCCTCGCTCGTCTCCGTCCACCTCGCCGCCCAGGCGCTGCGGAACGGCGAATGCGGGCTGGCCCTGGCCGGCGGTGTGACCGTACTGGCCGCGCCCACCCTGTTCGTGGAGTTCAGCCGGCAGCGCGGCCTGGCACCGGACGGCCGGTGCAAGGCCTTCTCCGCGCGGGCGGACGGGGCGGCGTGGGCCGAAGGCGCCGGAGTCCTCCTGCTGGAGCGGCTCTCCGACGCCCGGCGCAACGGCCGCCGGATCCTCGGTGTGATCCGCGGGACCGCCGTCAACCAGGACGGTGCGAGCAACGGCCTCACCGCCCCCAACGGCCCCTCCCAGGAGCGGGTGATCCGCCAAGCCCTGACCAACGCGGGCCTGACCACCGCGGACGTGGACGCCCTGGAGGCGCACGGCACCGGCACCACGCTGGGTGACCCGATCGAGGCCCGGGCCGTACTCGCCACCTACGGGCAGGAGCGCCCGTCCCCCCTGCTGATGGGCTCCCTGAAGTCCAACATCGGACACTCCCAGGCCGCCGCCGGTGTCGCCGGCGTCATCAAGATGGTCATGGCGATGCGGCACGGGGTGCTCCCCAAGAGCCTTCACATCGACGAGCCCAGCCCGCACGTGGACTGGTCCGCCGGCGAGGTGGAACTGCTCACCGAGGCGGTGCCGTGGCCCGAGTCCCGTCGGCCGCGCCGGGCAGGCGTGTCCTCCTTCGGCATCAGCGGCACCAATGCCCACGTCATCGTGGAGCAGCCGCCGACCGGGGGGACGGTACCGCCGTCCGAGCCGATGCCGGTCGTGCCGCTGCTGCTGTCCGCGCACAACGACGCGGCCCTGCTGGCGCAGGCGGACCAGGTGGGCGCGGCCCTCGCCGGCACCGGGCGGCAGGACCTGGCGGCGACGGGCCGGACCCTGGCCGTCGGACGGGCCGCACTGCCGCACCGCGCAGTGGTGGTGGCCTCCACCGCCACCGAAGCGGTCGACGGATGCGCGGCACTGACCGTGCGGGGTACACCCGTGGACGGCCGTACGGCCTTCCTCTTCACCGGTCAGGGCAGCCAGCGCCTCGGCATGGGCCGGGAGCTGTACACCGCCTACCCCGTCTACGCCCAGGCCCTGGACGCCGTATGCCGAGAGCTCGACCAGTGGCTGGAAACGCCGCTGCTCGACGTCCTCTTCGGTGAGGACCCGGCGCCGCTGGACCGGACCGGCTTCACGCAGGCCGCCCTGTTCGCGACCGAGGTCGCGCTCTTCCGGCTCCTCGAAGACTGGGGCGTACGGCCGGACTTCCTCGCGGGCCACTCCATCGGTGAGCTGGCCGCCGCGCACGTCGCCGGTGTCCTCTCGCGAGCGGACGCGGCGCAGCTCGTCGCGGCCCGCGGCCGGCTGATGCAGGCACTGCCCGGCGGGGGCGCGATGCTCGCCGTGCAGGCCGAGGAGCAGGAGGTGCTGCCGCTGCTCGCCGGACGGGAGCACCTGCTGGGCATCGCCGCCGTCAACGGCCCCACCTCCGTGGTGCTCTCGGGCGACGCGGAAGCCGTCGAGGCCGTCGGCGCCGAACTCTCCGCCCGGGGACGCAAGACCAAGCGACTGCGCGTCAGCCACGCCTTCCACTCCCCGCACATGGACGCGATGCTGGACGAATTCCAGACGGTCGCGAAGGGGCTCACGTTCGCCGCGCCGACCATCCCGATCGTCTCCACCCTGACCGGGCAGCCGGTCGGCGCCGAGGAACTGACCACGCCCGAGTACTGGGTCCGGCACGTCCGCCGGCCCGTGCGCTTCCTGGACGCGGCACGCGCCCTGGAAGCCGAAGGCGTACGGACCTTCCTGGAGCTCGGCCCGGACGGCGTGCTCAGCGCGATGGGGCAGGACTTCCTCGACGCGGGATCGCTCATGGTCCCGGTGCTGCGCGGCGGGCGCCCCGAGCCGCACACCGCCGTCACCGCCGTGGCCCACGCCCATGTACGGGGCGTGCCGGTGGACTGGCGCGCACTGTTCGGCGAGGACGCCGGACCGGCCGCGGACCTGCCGACCTACCCCTTCCAGCGCCGGCGCTACTGGCTCACGGAGGGGCCCGGCGGCGGCGACGTCACCTCAGCGGGACTCGACTCCGCACGGCACCCGCTGCTGGGGGCCGCGGTTCCGCTCGCCGACTCCGACGGCGTCCTGTTCACCGGCCGGATCTCGGCCCGCAGCCACCCCTGGTTCGCCGACCATGCCGTCGCCGGGACCCTGCTGGTCCCGGGCACGGCCCTGGTGGAGCTCGTGCTCCACGCGGGCGCCGCACTCGGCTGCGAGCGGCTGGAGGAACTCGCCCTCCAGGCACCCCTGGTCCTTCCCGACGAGGGCGCGCTCCAGCTCCAGATCACCGTCGGCGGCCCCGACGGAGAAGGCCGCAGGCCTGTCGCCGTCCACTCGCGCGGGGACCAGGAAGGCGACGTCTGGAACCGGCACGCCACCGGAACCGTGGTGGCCGCCGTTCCCGGCGGCCCCGAACCCGACCTCGCGTCCTGGCCTCCGGCCGGCGCCGAAATCCTGCCGGTCGAGGACCTGTACGACCGCCTCGCCGACCAGGGCTACGGCTACGGCCCCGCCTTCCAGGGCCTGCAGGCGGCATGGCGTTCGGGCGGGGACCTCTACGCCGAGGTACGGCTGTCCGTCGACCCCGAGGGATTCGCCCTGCACCCGGCACTGTTCGACGCCGCGCTGCACGCACTGCTCCTGGAGGAGTCGGCCGAACTGCGGCTGCCCTTCTCCTTCGGCGGCGTCCAGCTGACCGGGTCCCGGGCCGGCACCCTGCGGGTCAAGCTGTCGGCCGGCCCGGACGGAACGGTCGCGGTCGGCATCGCCGACGAGACGGGCTCGCCGGTCGCCACCGTCGCCTCGCTCGCCCTTCGGGCCCTGCCGGCGGGGACCGCGCCGACCCGCCCCTCCGACCAGCACGTGTACGCGGTGGAGCGGGCCGCTGTGGAACTCCCCACCGGTGGCGACAAGACCGTCGTGGTCCTCGGCGAGGCCGACCTCGGGCTCGCCGCCGAGCACCACGCCGACCTGGCCGACCTGGCCGCCTCGACGGCGGACGGCGCGGCCGCACCCGACGTGGTCGTCCTTCCGGTACGCCAGGCCACCGCGCAGGAGACCGGCCGGGTCACGGAGGAGGTGCTGGCGGTACTGCGGCAGTGGCTCGCCATGGACACGTCGGCCGGAGCGCGGCTCGCCGTGGTCAGCACCGGGGAACTGGCGCACAGCGCACTGACCGGGCTGATGCGGACCGCCGATTCGGAGCACCCGGGACTCTTCCAGCACGTGATCACCGATGGCCTCCCGGCCGGCCGCGAGCTGCTCGCCGCGGCCCTGGCCGATCCCCGACCGCAGCTCGAACTGCGCCAGGGACAGGCGTATGTGACGCGGCTCGCCAAGGTCCCGTACCCGGTCCGGACCCCGGACGCCGACGACGCGTTCGACCCGGAGCGCACGGTGCTGATCACCGGTGGCACGGGCGCACTCGGAGCCCAGGTCGCCCGGCACCTGGTGACCGGCCGCGGCGCCCGTCGCCTGCTGCTCACCAGCCGGCGGGGCGGGGCGGAGGACCTGGTCGCGGAACTGACGGCGCTCGGCGCGGACGTACGGGTCGCGGCGTGCGACGCGGCCGACCGCGACGCGCTGGCCGGGCTGCTCGCCTCGATCCCGGACGAGCACCCGCTCACCGCGGTCGTGCACGCGGCCGGCGTCGTCGAGGACGCCACGCTGGAGGCCATGAGCCCGGAGAGCCTCTCCCGGGTCCTGCGGCCGAAGGTGGAAGCCGCCTGGAACCTGCACGAGCTGACCGCCGGACTGGAGCTGACGGACTTCGTCCTCTTCTCCTCCGTCGCCGGCCTGGTGGGCAACGCCGGACAGGCCAACTACGCCGCCGGCAACACTTTCCTGGACGCGCTCGCCGAACACCGGCGCGCCGAGGGCCTGCCGGCCGTGTCCCTCGCCTGGGGCATGTGGCAGGACGGGATGGCGAGCGACCTCGACCATGCCGACCGGGCCAGGCTCGCACGCAACGGGATCCTGCCGATGCCGGCCGACCGGGCACTCGCCGCCCTCGACACGGCCCTGGCCGGAGCGAAGGCGCCGCAAGCCGACGGCGAGGCGGGGATCCGACCGGTGCTCGCGCCGGTGGCACTCGACCTCGCGGCGCTGCGGGGGCTCGGGGAGGCACTGCCCGAGCTGTACCGGGGCCTGGTGCGCACCGAGCGCCGGGCCGGCCGGCGTACCTCCGCTCCGGCGGAGATCCCGCTGGCGCAGCGGCTCACGGGCCTGGACGCGGAAGAGCAGCAGCAGCTGCTGCTCGACGTCGTCAGGGAACAGGTCGGCATCGTCCTGGCCCACCCGGCCCCGCGGACGATCGACGTCCAGCGCGGGTTGCTGGACCTGGGCTTCGACTCCCTGACCGCGGTCGAACTGCGCAACAGGCTGAACACCGTCACCGAACTGCGGTTGCCCAGCACGCTCGTCTTCGACCACCCGACCACCCGAGCCGTCGCCGAGTACCTGTGGGGCGAGCTGGTCGGCGAGGTGGCGGACCCGGTCCAGGCGGCCCTGGACGCACTTGAGGCGGCTCTCGCGGCCGCCGGCCCGTCGGACGGCGACGGACCGGCCGGAACGTACGCCGCGCGACTGCGCGGCCTGCTGCGGACGGTGGACGGCGGCCCCGACGGCGCCGACCTCGACCTGGCAACCGACGACGAACTCTTCGCGGCACTTGACAACGAACTCGGCAGGTAGACATGAACAACGAGCAGAAACTTCGCGACTACCTCAAGCGGGCGACGGTCGACCTGCGGGAGAGCCGTCAGCGTGTGCAGGACCTGGAAGAGCGCGCGCACGAGCCGATCGCGATCGTGGGCATGGCATGCCGGCTCCCGGGCGGTGTCGCCTCCCCGGACGACCTGTGGGAGCTGCTGGGCGCCGAACGTGACGCGGTCGGCCCCTTCCCGGAGGGCCGCGGCTGGGACCTGGAAAACCTGTACCACCCGGACCCCGACCACCTCGGGACCTCGTACACCCGCGAAGGCGGCTTCCTGTACGAGGCGGACCGGTTCGACGCCGAGTTCTTCGGCATCAGCCCTCGCGAGGCCGCGGCGATGGACCCCCAGCAGCGGTTGCTTCTGGAGACGGGCTGGGAGGCTTTCGAGCACGCGGGCATCGCCCCGACCGCGCTGAGGGGCACCCGTACCGGGGTGTACGTGGGCGTCATGTACGACGACTACGGCTCCCGGATCCCCCACGCGCCCGAGGGTTTCGAGGGCTACCTGCTCACCGGGAGCGCGGGCAGCGTCGCGTCGGGTCGTCTGGCCTACACCTTCGGGCTGGAGGGGCCGGCGGTGACGGTCGACACCGCGTGTTCGTCCTCGCTCGTCGCGCTCCACCTCGCCGCTCAGTCGCTGCGTCAGGGTGAGTGCTCGATGGCGCTCGCCGGTGGTGTGACGGTGATGGCGACACCGGGCACGTACGTGGAGTTCTCCCGGCAGCGTGGGTTGGCGCCCGATGGGCGGTGCAAGGCGTTCTCGTCGTCGGCGGACGGCACGGGCTGGGCCGAGGGCGTGGGCGTACTGGTGTTGGAGCGGCTGTCGGACGCCGAGCGCCGTGGGCACCGGGTGCTGGCGGTGATCCGTGGTTCCGCGGTGAACCAGGACGGTGCGAGCAGCCAGCTGACCGCGCCGAACGGGCCGTCGCAGGAGCGGGTCATACGGGCCGCGTTGGCCAACGCGCGCCTGTCGGCGTCCGAGGTGGACGTCGTGGAGGCGCACGGTACGGGTACGCGGCTGGGTGATCCGATCGAGGCGCAGGCGCTGCTGGCCACGTACGGGCAGGCCCGTGGGGACGACAACCCGTTGTGGCTGGGTTCCGTCAAGTCGAACATCGGTCACACGCAGGCCGCGGCGGGTGTCGCGGGCGTGATCAAGATGGTCATGGCGATGCGCGAGGGGGTCATGCCCTCGACGCTGCACGTGGACGAGCCGACCCCCGAGGTCGACTGGTCGGCGGGCGCGGTGAAGCTGCTGACGCGGGCGCAGCAGTGGCCTGAGCTTGATCGTCCGCGTCGGACGGGTGTGTCGTCCTTCGGCATCAGCGGGACCAACGCCCACGTGATCCTCGAAGAGGCGCCGCGCGAGCGTGCTGCCGATCCGGTGACAGCACCGGATGCCGCTGGACAACAGCCGGAGCCGGGCTCGCCGACGCTGCCGGCACCGTGGTTGCTTTCGGCCACGTCGGAAACCGCGCTGCGGGCACAGGCGAGCCGGCTGCTGGCCTGGCTCGCCGACCACCCCGAGGTGGACGACGCCGATGTCGCCGCCGTCCTGACCGCTGCGCGGGCTCAACTGGGGCGGCGGGGCGCGGTGCTCGGCGCCGACCGGGACGGTCTGCTCGCCGGCCTCACGGCCCTGGCCGCGGGTTCGGCGTCCCCGCACGTGGTGTCGGGTGTCGCCACCACCGGCGAGACGGCCTTCCTGTTCACCGGTCAGGGCGCGCAACGTCTCGGTATGGGCGCGGGACTGGCCGCCGCGTTCCCCGTGTTCTCCGCCGCCCTCGACGAGGTGTGCGCGGAATTCGACGCCCTGCTGGGGGTGTCGCTGCGCGAGGTCATGTTCGGCGAGACCGGTGGTGCCGGTGGTGCCGGGAACGGCGTCGGCGACCCCGGGCGCACGCCCCTGCTCGACCGGACGGAATTCACGCAGCCCGCGCTGTTCGCGTTCGAGGTGGCGCTGTATCGCCTCGTGGAGTCGTTCGGCGTGACCCCGGACGTGGTGGTCGGGCATTCGATCGGTGAGCTGGCCGCGGCCTACGTGGCCGGCGTGTGGTCGCTCGCCGACGCGTGCCGGCTCGTCGCCGCCCGTGGCCGGTTGATGGGCGCGCTGCCGACCGATGGAGCGATGCTCGCCGCCGCCGTGTCGGAGGAGCGGGCGCGGGAACTGCTCGCCGCCGGGACGGTCTCCTTGGCGGCCGTGAACGCGCCCGCGGCGATGGTGTTCTCGGGCGAGACGGCGGCGATCGTCGCGCTGGAGGACCGGCTGGCGGACGAGGGGGTGAAGACGACCCGGCTGACCGTCAGTCACGCCTTCCATTCGGCGCTGATGGAGCCGATGCTCGCCGAGTACGAGCGGGTCGCCGGATCGGTGGCGTACCGGGCGCCACGCATTGCCGTGTGCTCCACGGTGTCCGGTGCGCCGGCCGGCCCCGAGCTGCTGACGCCGCGGTACTGGGTGCGGCAGGTGCGCGAGGCCGTGCGGTTCGCCCCGGCAGTGCAGTCACTCGCCGACGCCGGCGTACGCCGGTTCGTCGAGGTGGGTCCGGACGCCGTGCTGGCGGCGCTGACCCGCCAGACGTTGATCGACGAGGTGGCGTCCCGCTCGCTGGTCGCGGCGGCGTCACGGCGCGGCGTCGACGAGGTCGACCAGTTCCTCCGGTTGCTCGCCGCCGCCCATTGCTCGGGCGTCGACGTCGACTGGGCGCCGCTGTCACAGGGAAGGCCCCGCACCCACCTCGACCTGCCGGTCTACGCATTCCAGCATCGCCGTTACTGGGTGGATCCCGACGACGACGCGCTCGGTGACATGAGCCGCGCCGGTCTGTCCGCGCTCGACCATCCGATGCTGCGCGTCGCCGCGCAGCTTGCCGGTCGCGACGAATGGCTCTTCAGCGGCAGGCTCTCCACCACCGCCCAGCCGTGGATCGCCGACCACACGGCCTTCGGAACGGTGCTTCTGCCCGGCACCGGGTTCGTGGATCTCGCGCTGGCCGCCGGCCGGCGCCTGGACCTGCCCGTGCTGGACGAACTCGTCCTGGCGACGCCGCTGCTGTTCGACGGTGACGCCGCCGTGGACGTGCAGGTCTCGGTGACCGAGCCCGACCACACCGGCCGTCGGCGCCTGTCGGTCCACTCGCGTGCCGTCACCGGCACCGAGCGGTCCGACCCGGGCGAGCCGGACTGGACGCTGCACGCCACCGGCACCCTCGCCCCCGCCGACGGCGTGACGCCGGAGTGGACCGACCCCGACTGGCCGCCGGCCGACGGCGCGCCGCTCGACGGAACGCGCCTGTACGACCGGCTCGCCGATCTGGGGTTCGGCTACGGCCCGGGCTTCCAGGGCGTGCGCGCCTCATGGACCAGCGGTGACGAGGTGTTCGCCGAGGTGACCCTGGACGAGGCGACAGCGGGCCGGGCGGCGGCCTTCGGGGTGCATCCGGCGCTGCTGGACGCGGCCTTCCACGCTGCCATCGATGTGCTCGCCGACGACCTGCCCGACGGCAGGCTGCCGCTTCCGTTCTCCTTCGGCGGCGTCCGCGTGTTCCGGTACGGCGCCACCGCGGTCCGCGCCCGCATCATCCGTTCGGGGCCCGAGAAGGTGCGCATCGACGCCTGCGACGCCACCGGCGCCGCGGTGCTGTCGATCGACGCCGTGCTCGCCCGCCCCGCGGACGCGAGCGCTCTCGCCGGTGCCCGCAGCCCCCTCTACGCTCTCGACTGGACGCCGGTGACGGCGCCCGCGGCGCCGGACCGGCACCTGGTCGCACTGGGCCGACCCGTCGCGGGCTGCACCGAGACGTTCGAGGACGTCGCGGCGTTCGCGACAGGCGGGGGCCACACAGGCGCGGCCGTCGTCTGGTCGCCCGAGACGGCGTCGGCGGACGGCGACGACGTCCCCGCCACCATCCGCACCGCCGTGCACAACGCCCTCGCGGTGCTGCGCGACTGGCTCACCGAACCGGGCTGCGCCGACTCGACGCTGATCGTGCTGACCCGCAAGGGAGCAGGGCTGCCCGGTGAGACGCCGGATCCCGCGGCAGCGGCCGTCCGTGGCCTGGTACGCAGTGCGCAATCGGAATACCCGGGGCGTATCGTGCAGGTCGACGTCGACGACGACCTCACGGACCCGCACCAGCGGATCGCCGCCGCAGTCGCCATGGACGAACCACAGCTCGCCATCCGTGACGGCGTCACGCTGGCACCCCGGCTGATGCGTGCGACGGCCCCCGAACCGACCGGCGGGCACTTCGGTGACGGTACGGTCCTGATCACCGGCGGCGCGGGCGGACTGGGCGCCGTCACCGCACGCCACCTGGTCACCCGGCACGGGGTGCGCCGGCTGTTGCTCGCCTCGCGCCGTGGCTTCGCCGCGCCGGGTGTCGAGGAGCTGGTCACCGAGCTGACCGCGCTGGGCGCCGACGTACGCGTCGCCGCGTGCGATGTCAGCGACCGCGGCGCGGTCGCGGCGCTGCTGGAATCCGTACCGGCGCACGAACCGGTGACCGCTGTCGTGCACACCGCCGGCGTGGTCGACGACGGCACCATCGAGACCTTGACCGCCGAGCAGGTGGATCGGGTGCTCGCCCCGAAGGTCGACGCCGCCTGGCACCTGCACGAACTCACCCGCGACATGGACCTGTCGGCGTTCGTGCTGTTCTCCTCCGCCGGGCCGCTGCTCGGCGGGCAGGGCCAGGGCAACTACGCGGCCGCGAACGCGGCGATGGACGCGCTCGCCCAAGCGCGCCGCAGCGCCGGCCTGCCCGCGCACTCGCTGGCCTGGGGGCTGTGGAGGCGCGGCATGGCCGAGGCGCTGAACGACCCGGGTGGCGAACATCTGGTGCGTCAGATCCGCACGCGTCTCGGTCTGTCCCCGATCGAGCCGGACACCGGCATGCGGATGTTCGACAGTGCGTTGACCACCGGCGAACCCATGCTGATGACCGCCCTGCTCGACGCACCCGCCCTCACCGCGCTGGGCCGGCTCGGCACGCTCCCCGCGGTGCTGCGCGGCCTGATTCACGTACCGTCGCGCGGCCGGATCGCCGACAGCCCGTTGCGCCAGCGGTTGCTCGACGCCCCCGCCGACCAGTGGGAGGCGCTGATCCGCGACGAGGTCCGCGCGATCGCCGCCGCGGTCCTCGGCCACGAGTCGGCCGACGCCATCGACCCCGAAACACCGTTCACGACACTGGGCTTCGACTCCCTCGGCGGAGTCGAGTTCCGCAACAAGGTGACCGCCGCCACCGGTGTCCAGCTTCCGTCCACGCTGGTGTTCGACTATCCGACCGCCGCCGCTGTCGCGGGCTTCCTGCGCACCCGGGTCGACGGTTCGGCACCGACGCGACCGCGTGGTACCGCTTCGACCAGGGCCAGGTCGAGGACCGACGAGCCGATCGCGATCGTCGGCATGAGCTGCCGGTATCCCGGCGGCGTCGAGAACCCCGACCAGCTCTGGAAACTGATCACCGGGCGCGTCGACGCGATCACCCCGATCCCGGGCGACCGCGGCTGGGACCTCGACCACCTGTACGACGCCGACCCCGGCAAACCCGGCAAGATCTACACCCGGGAAGGTGGATTCCTGCACGCCGCAGGTGATTTCGATGCCGCCTTCTTCGGCATCGGACCCCGCGAGGCAGCGGCGATGGACCCGCAGCAGCGGTTGATGCTCGAGGCGTCCTGGGAAGCGCTCGAAGACGCCGGTATCGACCCGACCTCGCTGCGGGGCAGCGACACCGGGGTGTACGCGGGCGTCATGTACCAGGACTACGGCTACTCGGCGCGCGAGGCCGCCGACGGAGCCGCGGAAGGCTATCTGGCGACCGGATCGGCCGGCAGCGTCGTCTCCGGCCGGGTGTCCTACGCCCTCGGTCTGGAAGGACCCGCGATGACGGTGGACACGGCGTGTTCCTCGTCGCTGGTGGCCCTGCACCAGGCGGTGCAGGCCTTGCGCGCCGGGGAGACGTCGCTGGTCCTGGTCGGCGGGGTGACGGTGATGTCGACTCCGCTGCTGTTCCAGGAGTTCTCCCGGCAGCGCGCGCTGTCACCGGACGGGCGCTGCAAGGCGTTCTCCAGTGCCGCGGACGGTGTCTCGTGGGCCGAGGGCGTCGGCGTGCTCGCCCTCGAGCGGTTGTCCGACGCGCGGCGCGACGGGCGCCCGGTGCTGGCCGTGATCCGCGGTAGCGCGGTCAACCAGGACGGCGCGAGCAACGGCTTGACCGCACCGAACGGTCCGTCCCAGGAGCGGGTGATCGCGCAGGCACTGGTCAACGCCGGGGTGACCGCGGCCGAGGTGGACGCGGTGGAGGCGCACGGCACCGGCACCACGCTGGGCGACCCGATCGAGGCGCAGGCGCTGATCAACGCCTACGGACAGGATCGCGTCGAACCGCTGCGGATCGGGTCGTTGAAGTCGAACATCGGGCACGCGCAGGCGGCCGCCGGTGTCGGCGGCGTGATCAAGATGGTGCAGGCGCTGCGGCACGAGGTGCTGCCGCCCACCCTGCACGTCGACGCGCCGTCGCCGCACGTGGACTGGTCGGCGGACGCGGTACGGATCCTGACCGAGGCCGAGCCGTGGCCGGCCGGGGAGCGTCCGCGCCGGGCGGGCGTGTCGTCGTTCGGGATCAGCGGGACCAACGCGCACGTCATCCTCGAAGAAGCGCCCGCGCTCCCGCCGCGGCCGGTCGACGCCCCGCGCCCGGAGGCCTTGCCGTTGCTGCTGTCCGCGCGGACGACCGACGCGCTGCGGACCCAGGCGCGCCGTCTGCACGACGCGCTGAGCGAACGTCCGGAGCTCGACCTGACCGACGTCGCGATGACGCTCGCCCTGCAACGCGCGCAGCTCGAACAGCGCGCCGCCGTCGTGGGCCCGGACCGGGAGACGCTGCTGGCGGCCTTGGCGCGCCTGGCAGCCGACGAGCAGGACCCGGGCCTCGCCGACCGCGCCGGCCAGACAGGCACGACAGCGTTCCTGTTCACCGGTCAGGGCGCGCAGCGGATCGGGATGGGCGCCGGACTGTACCGGGCGTTCCCGGCCTTCGCCGCCGCGCTCGACGAGGTGTGCGCGGAATTCGACGCACACCTGGAGCATTCGCTGCGGGATGTGATGTTCGGCGCGCAGCACACCGGAACCGGGCAGGAAGCGGGTGAGCTCGACGCGCAGGCCGCTGCGAGTGGCGCGACCGCCGAGACTCTGCTGGACCGCACCGAGTACACCCAGCCCGCGCTGTTCGCGTTCGAGGTGGCGATGTATCGCCTCGTCGAGTCGTTCGGCGTGACGCCGGACGCGGTGGCCGGGCACTCGATCGGCGAGCTGGCCGCGGCGTATGCGGCCGGTGTGTGGTCGTTGCCGGACGCGTGCCGACTCGTCGCGGCCCGGGGCCGGTTGATGGGGGCGCTGCCGACAGGCGGGAGCATGCTGGCCGCCGCGGTGCCGGAGGGGCGGGCCCGGGAGCTGCTGGCGGCGGCTCATGCCGGTCCGGCAGCCGCCGCGGTCTCGCTGGCCGCTGTGAACGCGCCCGATGCGGTGGTCTTCTCCGGAGACACCGACGCGGTGTCGGCGCTCGAGTCGAAGCTGGCGGCCGAGGGCGTCAAGACCAGCAGGCTGCGGGTGAGCCACGCGTTCCACTCCGCCTCGATGGAGCCGATGCTGGCCGAGTTCGCGGAGATCGCCGCGGGCCTGACGTATCACGAGCCCCGCATACCTCTGTGCTCCACGGTCTCCGGCGCATTCGCCGGTGAGGCGGTGGGTACGCCCGAGTACTGGGTGCGGCAGGTGCGCGAGGCGGTGCGCTTCGCCCCGGCGGTGCGGTCACTGCTCGATTCGGGTGTGCGCCTGTTCGTCGAGCTGGGCCCGGACGCGGTGCTGACTGCCATGACCCGCGCCACCCTGGCGACGGACCCCGCGGCGCGCGCATCGGTGGTCGCGGGATCCCGTCGCACAGTCGCCGAACCGGAGCAACTGGTCACCGCGCTGGCCACCGCGCACTGCGCGGGCCGGCCGGTGCGGTGGGCGGCCTACTTCGGAGCTCGACCGCAGGCACGTATCGCGTTGCCCACCTATCCCTTCCAGCACGAACGATTCTGGCTGCTGCCCGCGGAGTCCGCCGCGCCGCTCGCCGGGGCCGACTCCGCCGGCCATCCGCTGCTGCACGCCCAGGTGCAGCTCGCCGGCAAGGACGAGTGGCTGTTCACCGGCAGGCTCTCGCTGCGCACACACCCGTGGCTCGCCGACCACGCCGTCTTCGGCACGGTCGTGATGCCGGGTACCGGATTCGTGGAACTGGCTCTGGCCGCCGGCGCCCGGCTCGGCGTGCCGCGCCTGGCCGAACTGGTGCTCGCGGCGCCGCTGACTCTCACGACCGAGGGCGCCGCGGACATCCAGCTCGCCGTGGGCGAACCCGACGCCGACGGGCACCGGACCGTCGCCATCCACGCCCGTGCCGCCGACGCCTGGGTGCTGCACGCCCGTGGCCTGCTCACACCCGCCGTGCCGACCACGGCGCCGGACTGGTCCCAGGTGTGGCCTCCGGTCGCGGGCGATCCGGTCGACGGGCAGGAGGTGTACCGCGTGCTCGGCGACCTCGGCTTCGGGTACGGCCCGGTTTTCCAGGGTGTTCGCGCCGCGTGGTCGCGTGGGGAGGAGGTGTTCGCCGACCTGGCGCTCGACACCGACACCGCAGCGCGCGCCACCGCCTTCGGACTGCATCCGGCACTGCTGGACGCGGTGTTCCACGCGGCTGTGGACCCTCTCGTCGAGGGCGGGTCCGACGGCCGGGTGTCACTGCCCTTCGCCTTCGACGGGGTCCAGCTCGCACAGTCCGGCGTGGCCGCCTTGCGCGTCCGTATCGCCCGCATCGCACCGGACACCGTGCGTGTGGACGCGGTCGACGCGACCGGTGCCCTCGTGCTGAGCGTGGAGTCGGTGCGGTCCCGCCCGATCGAGCAGCGGGCGCTGGCACAGCTGCGCGGCGCGGCACCGCTGTTCGACCTCGAGTGGGTCGACGTGCCCGCCGTCGCCAAGGCGGACGCCGGGCGCATCGTCGTGCTCGGCGACCCGGCGACCGTCGAGGCCCCTGAGCCCCCGGCAAGCTGTGCCGACCTCGCGGAACTCGCCGCGCTGCGGGATGCTCCCGACACGGTGGTGTGGCCGGCGCCCCGCGGAACCGGTGCCGGCGCGGCCGACGTACACGCCGGCGTGCTGGCGACGCTCGCTCTGTTGCAGGACTGGATGGGCGCCGATCGCCCCGGCCGGCTCGTGATCGTGACGCGCACGGCCGCCGGACTGCCCGGCGAGGCACCCGATCTGGTCGGAGCCGCCGTGGCGGGCCTGGTGCGCAGCGCACAGTCCGAGCACCCGGGCCGGTTCCTGCTCATCGACCACGACGGCGACGCCCTGCCCATCACGTCGCTCGCCGACGCCGTCGCCCAGGACGAACCGCACCTCGTCGTCCGCGAGGGCCGGCTCCTGGCACCGCGACTGCGGCCGCTGCCCGCCACCGGACAGGGCGTGTCACTGTCGTTCGACCAGGGCACGGTGCTCATCACCGGTGGTACCGGCGGCATCGGCGCGATCGTCGCCCGGCATCTGGTCGCAGCGCACGGCGCACGACGGCTGCTGCTGGCATCGCGGCGCGGTGCCGCCGCGGACGGCGCCGCCGAGCTGGTCGCCGAGCTGACCGACCTCGGCGCTCACGTCCAGGTCGCGGCGTGCGACGTCACCGAACGCACCGCGGTCCAGGCCCTGCTGGCCGGCATCGACCCCGACGCCCCGCTGACGGCCGTCATCCATACGGCGGGCGTCCTGGACGACGGCACGCTCGACACCCTGACCACCGCGCAGACGACACGGGTACTGGCCCCGAAGATCGATGCGGCACTGCACCTGCACGAGCTGACCCGTGACCTGGATCTGTCGGCGTTCGTGCTGTTCTCGTCCGCGGCGCCGTTGCTCGGCGGACAAGGACAGGGCAACTACGCCGCCGCGAACAGCGCGCTGGACGCGCTGGCACGCGTGCGGCACAGTGCGGGCCTGCCCGCGCACTCACTGGCCTGGGGCCTGTGGACCGTCGGCATGGCGGGGATTCTCAGCGGGGACGGTGCCGAGCAGTACGCCCGCCAGATCCGGACCAGGCTGGGCCTGATCCCGATCGACCCGGAGTCCGGGATGGCGCTGTTCGACAACGCACTCGCGACCGATCGGGCGACACCGACGACGGCACTGCTGGACACGGCGGCGCTCACCGACCTGGCGCGCGGCGGCACACTGCCCGCGGTACTGCGCGGCATGGTCCGGGTTCCCCCGGCCGCCGCGAGTACCGGTGTCGGCCTGGCGCGGGAGCTGGCCGCACTGCCCGAGGCCGACCGCGACGGTGCGAGCCTCCGAGCGGTGCGCAACGCCGCCTCGGCGGTACTCGGCCACCTGTCCGGCGACGCGATCGACCCGTACGCGCCGTTCACCGAGCTCGGATTCGACTCCCTCGGTGCCGTCGAATTCCGGAACCGGCTCGCACAGCTGACCGGACTGACGTTGCCGTCGACGCTGATCTTCGACCACCCGACCGCCGCCGACGTGGCGAAGCTGGTGCGATCGCGGATCGACGAGTCCGGCACCGGCGTGGTCGAGCAGGCACCGGCCGGCGTGCGCGGCACGATCACCGACCTGGTGTCGGCGGCGCACCGCCGCGGTGAGCTGGCGGGGGCGATGCCGCTGCTGACCGCGAGCGCGGCTCTGATGACCACGTACTCCGCCGGCGAGGCCGCCGCTCGGCGCCCGGCTGTGCAGCTCCTGGCGCGCGGGGCCGCGGCGCCGGCGCTGATCTGCATCCCCTCGTTCCTGGCGGGATCGGGCCCGCACCAGTTCGCCCGCCTGGCCCGCGAACTGGGCGGCGAGCGGCAGGTCAGCGCGTTGCGGCTGCCCGGCATGCGCGCGGGCGACGCCCTGCCGGCGACATGGGAGGCGGCGATCGACAGCCTCGCCGCGGCCGTCGCACCGGAACTCGAGCGACGCCCGGTGGCGCTCATCGGCTATTCGGCCGGTGGTGCCGTCGCCCATGCGGTCGCCCGGCGGCTCGAGGACGACGGCGGCGAGCTCGCGGGCGTCGCGATGATCGACACCTACTCGCCGGAGGACCTCGAACTCAACCGCCACGTGCTCACCGACGCGCTGGGGCAGATCCTGTCCCGGGACAACGCCTTGATTCCCGTCGACGACCACAGCCTGGTCGCCATGGGTGGCTATGTGCGGATATACCCGGAGCGCGAGGCCAAGCCGATCGCCGCGCCGACGCTGGATCTGCGGGCCACCGTGACGCTGAGCAGCTTCGGGGACGTCGCCCCCGTTCCCGACTGGCAACACGGTGGACCGATGGAGCACATCGAGGCGGATCACTTCTCGATCATCGAGGACCGGGCGGCAGAGACCGCCGCGCACCTCCGGCGCTGGCTCGATTCGCTCAGCTCGAACTAGCCCGGCAGTTCCCCCCTCTCGGAGCCGTCGAGATCCTCGACGGCTCCGAGAGGGGGGCGGCCACACCGGACGGCCGGCGGAACGCGGTGCGACAGCTCCCCGGAGGCATGAAATTCTTCGACTCGCAAATCCGCCGGAGACATAAAACTGCTCAGTCCGCAAATCTCGCGGAGGCATACAGTTCCTTCGGTCGCAATAGTTTTGGGCGAGGAATTCCGAGCTTGACAGCGTTGTGGAGCTTGCTTATATTCCAGTCGGTCAAGCTCTCGCCGATCGATATCCGAAGGTGTTCATGGCCGCGTCTTTAACATTGCCCAAGTCCAGGCAGCGGTTGATTCTCGCCATTCTCATGCTGTGTTCCCTGCTGATTTGGCTGGAGAATACTGTCCTGAGCACTACGCTGGAGACCCTCGCGGACCCGGTCCGTGGACTGGGGGCGGACCCCGGTCAGCTGCAATGGGCCACAGGCGCATACACCCTGGTCTTCGCAACCCTGATGTTCACCGCCGGCGCACTGGGCGACAGCTTCGGCCACCGGAATGTCCTCGCAGTCGGCCTGGTGATCTTCGGCGCGGCCTCGATCTGGGCTGCGTACGCGGGCGACGCGAGCCAGCTGATCGCCTCCCGGGCCGCGATGGGAGTCGGCGCCGCACTGATCATGCCCGCCAACTTCGCCATCCTGCTGTGGACCTTCACCGGCCCCGGGCGGGCAACCGCAATCGCCATTTCCTCGACCTCCACCGGTGTCGGAATGGCAGCGGGCCCGGTGCTGGCGGGAATCCTTCTCAGTAATTTCTGGTGGGGTTCGGTCTTCCTCGTCAACGTCCCCATTGTCGTGCTGACACTGGCCGGGGTCGTCCTGTTGGTTCCCAATTTCCGCAGCCCCACCGTGCGGCCGATGGACCCGGCAGGGATCCTGCTGTCGATCAGCGGACTCGGGGCGTTGACCTACGGCCTTATCCGTGCCGGGCAGGTGGACGCCTGGAGCCGTTGGGACGTCTGGGCACCGATCGCGCTCGGGGTTGTCCTGCTGGCCGCCTTCGTGATCGTCGAATTGAGGACCAAGGCACCGAGCTTCGATCCCCGGATGCTCGCGCAGCGGATGTTCGGTGCCGGCAACGCGTCCATGGCGTTGCTGCTCTTTTCTGTGGCCGCCGTCACTTTCTACAACGCGTTCTATATGCAGGGGGCGTTGGGCTACTCGCCGTTGAAGGCCGGCTTGGCCAATGTTCCGACCGCGGTCGGCGCTGTCGTAGGGGCGCCCCTGGGCGCACGTCTGGTCAGCCGTTGGTCGCTGCGCCCCGTCGCCGTGCCGTCGATCACCGTGGCGGCGTTCAGCTTCGGCGCGGTCGGATTCCTCGATCTGCACACCCCGCTCGTCTGGATCGAGATCCTGTTGCTGGTGCAGGGCCTTTCCGTCGGCATGGTGCTGGCCCCCGTGACCGGAGCACTGCTCAGCAGCCTGCCGCTGGAACAGTCCGGTGCCGGGTCGGCCGTCACCAACACGGCGCGACAGGCCGGCAGTGTGATCGGGATCGCGGTGGGCGGCACGATCATGTCGATCGCCTACCGAGGCGCGATCGAACCCTCGCTCGGCGATGTCCCGGAGGCGCATCGGGACAGCGCCCGGGTTTCCGCGGAACAGGCCCGCCATGTCGCCGCCTCTCTCGACCGGCCCGCTCTCGCAGAGGCTGCCGATCGCGCGTTCATCCACGCCATGCACGTCGGCGCGTTCTGGATCATGCTCATCGCCCTCGTCGCCACAGCCGTGCTGCTGATCGCCCTGCCCGCCGCCGGAAAGAGGAAGAGCCCGACACCGCAGCCGGACCACGAGGAGGTCCACAGCTCAGAGCCTCGGCCCGCCGCACGAATCGAAGGAGCCCTCGTTGTCGACAAGGATTGATCCCGCTGTGCGTGCGGTGGAATCGGAGCAGGCTTATGTGTCCTCCTTGTACACGTTGCTCACCGAGCGGATTTCCGAGGCACGAGAGCAGCGCGCGAGCCTGCTGAAGGCCCAGACGGAAAGCGCCGGTGAGGCGTACGAGCGGGAAATCGCCGCCGAGCGCCTGGCCAAGGAGATCGTCCGGCTGGAGGGCGCCGAAAAGGGGCTGGTCTTCGGACGCATCGACTGGACCGACGGCATGGCCCTGCGCATCGGGCGGATCGGACTGCAGACGGAGGAGGACGACCTGCCCCTGCTCGTGGACTGGCGCGCGAACGCGGCACGGCCCTTCTACGAGGCGACACCGGTCCACCCGATGGGCCTGCGGCGCCGCCGGCACCTGGGCCTCGACGAGCGCACGGTCGTCTCGGTGAGCGACGAACTGCTGGACGGGACCGCCCCGACCGACGAGGACGTCGTGGGGGACGGCCCGCTGACCGAGGCTCTGTCGGCACGGCGTACGGGCAGGATGCAGGCCGCCGTCGCGACGCTCCAGGCCGAGCAGGACGAGATCGTCCGCTCCGCCCACCGCGGGGTGACCGTGGTGCAGGGCGGGCCCGGTACCGGCAAGACGGTGGTCGCCCTGCACCGGGCGGCCTACGTCCTGTACGCGTTTCCGCGCGCCGCGGAAGAGGGTGTCCTGGTGGTGGGCCCGAACGCGCGGTTCCTCGACTACATCTCCCAGGTCCTTCCCTCGCTCGGAGAGAACGACGTCGTCCTGGCGACCTGCCAGGAACTGGCCGGCGTGTTCACGGACGTGGCGGGCCCGTTCGACACCGCGCGTCTCAAGGGCAGTTCCGACCTCGCCGGCGCCCTGGCCGGCCTGGTGCGCGTCCACCAAGCCCCTGCCGGTGACTTCACCGTGCGGGTCGGACAGGAACTGGTTCACCTCCCCGGCAAGGAAGTCGCCGCGGCACGCGACGCCGCCGTGGCGGCCGTACAGGGGCACAACCCCGCGCGCCAGGTGTTCAAAGAGCTCTTGGTCGACGCCGTGACCGACGCGATGCAGCGAGACATGGGCGACCTCCTGGAGCAGATCGACGCCGAGGCCGAAAGCATGACGGGCATCAACCTCGACCGGTTCACGGGAGCCGCCCAGCGCCGTGTCGAAGGTGCGGCCGACCCGGGCCCGGTCCACGAGCTGGACCTGGACGCCATCCGAGCCGATCTCCTCGACGACGCCGGAGTCGACCGAGCGGTCGAGGCGTTGTGGCCGCGGCTGGTACCCGGTGACCTGGTGAAGGCGCTCCTGACGGACGCCGACGTTCTCGCCGAGCGCCTGCCCCGCCTGACCGCCGACGAGCGGTCCCTTCTGCTGCGCGGTCCGGACGACCCGTGGACCGATGCCGACGTGCCGTTGCTGGACGAGGCGGCGAGCCTGGTCGACGGTCCCCCCGAGCGGACGTACGGGCACGTCGTCGTCGACGAGGCGCAGGAACTGACCGCCATGCAATGGCGGATGATCGTCCGCCGCTGCCCGTCGAGGGGCATGACGCTGGTGGGTGACTTCGCCCAGGCGGGCCCGGTCGCCACGGCCCGCGACTGGAAGGAAGCGCTGAGCCCCCACGTCGGACCGCGGTTCAGACTGCACAACCTGACCGTGAGCTACCGCACGACGCAGGAAATCCTGGAGAGCGTCCGGGACCTGCTCACGCGGATCGCTCCCGACCAGAAGCCCACACGGTCCCTGCGAAGCGGTGAGAGCCCTCGCACCGTGACCACACCTCCGGACGGGCTGGTCGGCGCCGTCGTTCAGGAACTCCGCGCCCAGAGCACCGCGCACCCGGGCGAGCTTCTGGGAGTGATCTGCGCCGACACCAGGGTGAGCGAGCTGACGGCCCGGGGCGTCGCCGACCACGCACGCATCGTGCCGGCGTCCGAAGCGCGCGGCCTGGAATTCGACGGGGTCGTCGTGGTGAACCCCGAGGAGATCATCACGACCCGCCCCGGTGGCGAAAGGGACCTGTACGTAGCCCTGACCCGGGCCACCAAGCGCCTCTGCACCATCACCGTCCAGCCCGCCTGACGGCCCGGCGCCCACGCGGCCCCGGCGCCCGGTCCGGTCTCCACCCGGCCCGCGCGCCGGGGCCGCTCGCCGTCCCACCGCTCGTCGCGCACCCGGCATCACACGGCCCGGTCCGACTCGACGACGCCTCTGCGATTTCCCGCTCGGACCGAGTACATCGCTCGGCCAACCGGATGGTCGGAATGAATCCGGCATCGCGTTCAGGCCGGGGTCATCGAACGCGGCAAACAGTTCCCCCGGCCTGTGCAAAACCTTCACCTTCAGAGGTGCCTTGTCGCCCCAGCGTGGTAGAGGGCCAGAACTCCCGCCACCGCAGGTCAGCAGGCACCTCTTCCTATTCCCCCTCCACCGACGGCCCATGCGGCGTGACCAGGACCGGGGTGGACAGTTCCCGTCACTCCGTGCCATGCTCATCTATCAGAGGTTGAACCTTCGAGATTTTAACGAAATAAAACGGGGGATCACTGATATGGGTAACGGGGATCGCTGATATGGGTAGCGTAAAAAACAGGTTAGCGTGGCAGCCGATTCCGAGCAGCGGAAATCGCGAAAACTATGGCAGCAACCTGGGCTACCTGACGCCTGACATGGCCGGCAGAAGAGCTTCCCCGCGGGCTGGACGATCCCTGTTCCAGGCTGAGATAGGGCTGCTGATCGAAGACGACATCCGCCGATACAGCATCGAGGGAATGCTTCGTTCGCTCGACATCCAGCTGGCCGTGCAGCCCATCAGGGATGTCGAGGATCTCTCGACGTTCTGCGACGGCCGGCTGATCATCTCGGACGGCAACGCCCTGGGCTCCATACCTGGTGAGATCGCCGAGAAGGTGCGTCTCCAGGACGCCCACGTACTGATCCTTGTGGACTCGGCCAACGTTGTCGGGCAATCGTGGGTCGATCAGGCGAACGGTTTCCTGGACTGGGAAGATCTCCGCCCCGAGACCCTGCGCGAAGCGATCGGCGACGTGCAGGCCGGACGTTTTCACGTGTCAGCGACCCTGGCGCGACGATCCGTGACGGCGCCCGGCCCGGCCGGTGACGACACCACCTCGAAGCGCACGTCGATGATCGCCCTGACAGCACGTGAACACCAGGTTCTGCGCCTGATCGCCGAGGGGCTCAGCAACCGGCAAGTCGCTCGATCGCTGAGTATCTCCGAGCATGGGGTCAAGCGCACGGTCGGCATCATTCTGGCCAAGCTGAACTGCCCAAATCGGACTCTTGCGGTTGTTCGGGCCATGGAGTCGGGTCTTCTCGTCATGTGAGGTGTCGACCCATTGGCGAAGTTCTGGCCGTCGGTATTGGGACGTCGGCCCGGTTTGTCGGTACGGGTTTGCCGGCACGGGTTCGTCGGCGTGGTCCGGAAAGAGACTCCTTGGTGACCGGCGCGCGGATCGGCGATGCGGGTGTGACCGGGCCGCCCACAGTAGTGGCTGTCCTTTTCCTGACGAGTAAGCCGCAGAGTGCGCCGGGGTATTCGCGAATGCCCCGGCCCTTGAATGGGTGAATGCAGCCCTGGGCTTCTCCTTCCGATTATCGATTCCGGACGGAATGAGCCACTGGGGACCGGACGTGTTTTTTCCTTCCGTCCCGGCGGCCTCGACAAGCACTTCGGACGTCGCGGCCGATCCCGCCCCGGGCGAGGCGGCGCCCCATGAAGAGGAAGGCCTCTTGGGGAGGCGCCCCGGGGCAGGCGGCGAAACCCTCGATCATGCCTGTACTGGGCCGACGATCCGGATCATGCGACGATGCTGGTATGAACCGACTGGCTGACGAACAGTCGCCCTACCTCCTCCAGCACGCCGACAACCCGGTCGACTGGTGGCCCTGGTCGGGCGAGGCGTTCGAGGAGGCCCGGCGCCGCGACGTGCCCGTGCTGCTCAGCGTGGGCTACAGCTCCTGCCACTGGTGCCATGTCATGGCGCACGAGTCGTTCGAGGACGAGACGACCGCCGCGTACATGAACGAACACTTCGTCCCCGTCAAGGTCGACCGCGAGGAGCGCCCGGACGTCGACGCCGTGTACATGGAGGCCGTGCAGGCCGCCACCGGCCACGGCGGCTGGCCCATGACCGTCTTCCTGACGCCCGACGGCGAGCCGTTCTACTTCGGCACGTACTTCCCGCCCGCGCCCCGCCACGGCATGCCGTCGTTCCACCAGGTACTCCAGGGCGTCGCCGTCGCCTGGGCGGACCGGCGCGAGGAGGTCGACGAGGTCGCCGGGAACATCGTGCGGGAGCTCGCGGGGCGCTCCCTCGCCCACGGCGGCGCCGGCACGCCGGGCGAGCAGGAGCTCGCCCAGGCGCTGCTCGGGCTCACCCGCGACTACGACGACCGGCACGGCGGCTTCGGCGGGGCACCGAAGTTTCCGCCGTCCATGGTGGTCGAGTTCCTGCTGCGCCACTACGCCCGCACCGGCGCCGAAGGTGCCCTCCAGATGGCCGCCGACACCTGCGAGGCGATGGCCAGGGGCGGTATCTACGACCAGCTCGGCGGCGGCTTCGCCCGCTACTCGGTGGACCGCGAGTGGGTCGTGCCGCACTTCGAGAAGATGCTGTACGACAACGCCCTGCTGTGCCGCGTGTACGCCCACCTGTGGAGGGTCACCGGCAGCGACCTGGCCCGCCGGGTCGCCCTGGAGACCGCCGACTTCATGGTGCGGGAACTGCGGACCGCCGAGGGCGGGTTCGCCTCCGCTCTGGACGCCGACTCGGACGACGGCACGGGGCGGCACGTCGAGGGCGCCTACTACGTGTGGACGCCCGGGCAACTGCGCGAGGTCCTCGGCGAGGAGGACGCCGCCTACGCCGCCCAGCACTTCGGCGTCACCGAGGAGGGCACCTTCGAGCACGGCTCCTCGGTGCTGCAACTGCCGCAGGGCGCCGGGGTGGTGGAGGCCGAGCGCCTCGACCGGATCCGGCGGCGGCTGCTCGCCGCCCGGGAGGAGCGCCCCCGTCCCGGCCGCGACGACAAGGTCGTCGCCGCCTGGAACGGGCTGGCGATCGCCGCCCTCGCGGAGACCGGCGCCTACTTCGACCGCCCCGACCTGGTCGAACGGGCCACCGAGGCCGCCGACCTGCTCGTGCGGCTGCACATGGACTCCGGGGCGCGGCTCGCCCGTACCTCCAAGGACGGGCACGTCGGCGCCAACGCCGGGGTGCTGGAGGACTACGCCGATGTCGCCGAGGGGTTCCTGGCGCTGGCGGCCGTGACGGGCGAAGGCGTCTGGCTGGAGTTCTCCGGCTTCCTCCTCGACAGCGTGCTCGACCGGTTCACCGGTGAAGGCGGCACGCTGTACGACACCGCGCACGACGCCGAGCGGTTGATCCGCCGCCCCCAGGACCCCACCGACAACGCCACCCCCTCCGGGTGGACCGCCGCCGCGGGCGCCCTGCTGTCGTACGCCGCGCACACCGGCTCCGAGGCCCACCGCACCACCGCCGAGGGCGCCCTCGGCGTGGTCAAGGCCCTGGGCCCGCGCGCGCCCCGGTTCATCGGCTGGGGTCTGGCCGTGGCGGAGGCGCTCCTCGACGGGCCGCGCGAGGTCGCCGTCGTCGGCCACCCGGACGACGCCGCCGCCCGGGCGCTGCACCGCACCGCCCTGCTCGGCACCGCGCCCGGAGCCGTCGTCGCCTTCGGCGCGCCCGGCGGCGACGGGCAGCCGGCCGGTACCGACGAGGAGTTCCCGCTGCTCCGGGACCGTCCCCTGGTCGACGGGCGGCCCGCCGCGTACGTCTGCCGCCACTTCACCTGTGACGCGCCTACCACGGATCCGGACAGCCTGGCGCGCACTTTGGCCAACTGAGGCCGGAAACACAGTTTTTATCGGGAGAGCTCCTGACTGTCACTGTCTGCCTCTATTCTCATCGGACAAAGGAGTGGAGACTCCGCGCACGTTCTGGGGAGGGCGTGTGCGGACGTTGCACGAGGGCGTCGACGGCCAGGGGGGTCCTGCCGCGATTCGCCCCTGACATGTCTCTTGGGGAACGACCGTTCTGCGGCGGCGTGACACCGGTGCGATCACCGGCGTACGCACCTGCTCCGCCGTGGCGTGGTCGGAGGGGGGAACCTTTCCGTGCTCATTTCCGTGTCCGTCGCCGCCATATCACTGGCGCTCTTCTGGATGGCCGCCTTCACGCTGTGGTGGCAGATGCATGCCTGGCGTACGCCCGAAACGCTCGCCGCCACCCGCTTCGAAAGCCCGGACGGCCAACAGGGGTTGTCCTTCTCGCTGTTGCTGCCCGCCCGCCATGAACAACTCGTCCTGAAGCACACGATCGACCGGCTGCTCGAGTCCAGCCACCAGGACTTCGAGATCATCGTGATAGTCGGTCACGACGACCCGGAGACCACCGAGGTCGCCGAACGGGCCGCGGCCCGCGACCCCGGCCGCGTACGCGTCGTCGTCGACACCCATGAGGCCAAGAACAAGCCCAAGGCCCTCAACACGGCCCTGCCGTACTGCCGGGGCGACGTCGTGGGCGTCTTCGACGCCGAGGACCAGGTCCACCCGGAACTGCTCGCGCACGTCGACCACGCCTTCACCGCCACCCGCGCCGACGTCGTCCAGGGCGGGGTCCAGCTGATCAACTTCCATTCCAGCTGGTACTCCCTGCGCAACTGCCTGGAGTACTTCTTCTGGTTCCGCTCCCGCCTCCACCTGCACGCCGCCAAGGGCTTCATCCCGCTCGGCGGCAACACCGTCTTTGTCCGCACCGACGTCCTGCGCGAGGCCGGCGGCTGGGACCAGAACTGCCTGGCCGAGGACTGCGACCTGGGCGTGCGGCTGTCCAGCGTCGGCAAGAAGGTCGTCGTCGCGTACGACGCCGACATGGTCACCCGCGAGGAGACCCCCGGCACCCTGATGAGCCTGCTCAAACAGCGCACCCGCTGGAACCAGGGCTTCCTCCAGGTGTACCGAAAGAAGGACTGGAAGCAACTGCCCACCCTCGGGCAGCGGATGCTCGCCCGCTACACCCTGATGACCCCGTTCATGCAGGCCTTCACCGGCATCATCATCCCGCTGAACGTGGCGATCGCGCTCTTCCTGGACGTC
The DNA here is from genome assembly GCF_055590785.1 of Streptomyces sp. NPDC041796. Lineage (NCBI taxonomy): Bacteria > Bacillati > Actinomycetota > Actinomycetes > Kitasatosporales > Streptomycetaceae > Streptomyces > Streptomyces sp. NPDC041796. The sequence continues at coordinate 13,871 of NZ_JBVJAH010000013.1, read as the reverse complement.
CCCATCGGCGTCGCCGTCATCACCTTCCTCCCCCTGCTGACCGCGATGGTGACATTCGTGTTCGAGATCGTCGGACTGCACGACTTCGGCAAGCAGTACGGGCTCCGCGTCCGGGCCGTCCACTACCTGAAGCTCATCGTCGGCGGGCCGTTCTACCAGGTGCTGCTGGCCGGCGCTGCCGTCCGCGCCGTCTGGCGCGAGCAGCGCGGGCGCAACGAGTGGGAGCTCACCAGCCACGTCGGCGCCCACCTCGTGCGCGAGGAGGCCACCCGATGACCGCCACCCTGCCCGCCGCGCCCGCGGCTCCCGAGCCGGTCACCACCCCGGCACCGCACGACAAGAGACGGCTCGTCATCCGGCCCGTCATACGCTTCCGCAGTTCCCGGCCGGACCTGATCCTGTGCGGAGTGCTGCTCGCCGCGATCCTGCTCGTCCAGGGCTGGAACATTCAGCAGTACCCCACGCTCAGCGACGACGAGGGCACCTACCTCGCCCAGGCCTGGGCCGTGCAGAACGGCCGGGGCCTCGCCCACTACACGTACTGGTACGACCACCCGCCGCTCGGCTGGATGCAGCTCGCCGCCCTCACCTGGATCCCGTCGCTGATCGCGCCCGAGACGATGACCGTCGCCTCCATGCGCGTGGCGATGCTGCTGGTCAGCGCCGCCTCCGCGGTGATGCTGTACGTCCTGGCACGCCGCCTGTGGCTGCCGCGCTGGGCCGCGGGCCTGGCCATGGCACTGTTCGGGCTCTCCCCGCTGTCCGTCGTCCTCCAGCGGGAGATCTTCCTCGACAACCTCGCCGTGATGTGGATGCTGCTGGCGTTCTGCCTCGCCGCCTCGCCCAACAGACACCTGTGGCACCACTTCGGGGCCGGGATCGTCGCCGCCGTCGGCGTCCTGACCAAGGAGACGATGCTCGTCGTCCTGCCCGCGCTGCTGGTGACCATGTGGCGCCACAGCCACCGCGACACCCGCAAGTTCGCCGTCACCGGCGCCATCACCGCCTGCGCGCTGATCGGCTTCTCCTACCCGCTGTTCGCGCTCCTCAAGGGGGAGCTGCTGCCCGGCGAGGGACACGTCTCCCTGTGGGACGGCATCACGTACCAGATGAGCCGCCCCGGCTCCGGCTTCATCCTGACCGACGGCACCGGCTCCAACGGGGTGCTCGACTCGTGGCTCTACTACGACAGGGTCCTGCCGCTCGGCGGCCTCGCCGGCGCCGCCCTGCTCCTGGTCACCGTCCGCTGGTCGGTCACCGCCCGGGCGCTGGCCGGACCCGCGCTGGCCGTCGCCATCCTGGCGCTCGTCGCGATGCGCCCCTCCGGCTACCTGCCCGCCATGTACGTCATCCAGGCGTTGCCCTTCCTGGCCCTGGTCCTCGCCGGCGGCGCGGCGAGCGTCGCCCACGCCGTGCTGCGCAAGGGCCGCAGAACCCCGGCCCTCCTCCCGGTCCGCCGGGCGGCCGCCGCCCTCCTCGTGGCCACGGCCGCCCTGTACGTCGTCCCCCGCTGGTACGACGGCGACCGCACCGCCATGACCGCCGACGCCAACGCCCCCTACCGGGCCGCCGCGGCCTGGCTCGGGCGCGAAGTCCCCGACCCGGCCGACGCGCGCGTGCTGGTCGACGACGCGCTCTGGCTCGACCTCGTCCACGCCGGGTACGACCCCGGACTCGGCGTCATCTGGTTCTACAAGGCCGACCTCGATCCGGCGGTGACGAAGACCATTCCCCGCGGCTGGCGGGACCTGGACTACGTCGTCGCCTCCCCGACCGTACGGCGCGACGCGCGTGACCTGCCCAACGTCAAGGCGGCGCTGGAGCACTCGACGCCCGTCGCCACCTTCGGCGAGGGCGAGGAACGGATCGAGATCCGGAAGATCACCGGAAGCGGGACCACCGGCGACGGGACCACCGGAGACCGGATCAGCCGAGCGGAGGCCTCTTGACCATCCAGCCCACCGGCGCCGAACACGTCGCCCCGGTCACCGACGACGTACCCGAGCCGGGTGCCGTCACCGTCGTCATCCCCACCTTCAACGAGTCGGCGAACGTACGGGAGCTGCTGCGCCGGATCGCCGCCTCCGTGCCCGACCGCCTCCCGTGCGAGGTCGTCTTCGTCGACGACTCCACCGACGACACACCCGCCGTGATCGCCGACGCCGCGCGGGACTGCCCCTTCCCCGTCTCCGTCATCCACCGCGACGCTCCCGAGGGCGGCCTCGGCGGTGCCGTTGTCGAGGGCCTCAAGGCCGCGACGTCGGACTGGATCGTCGTCATGGACGCCGACCTCCAGCACCCGCCCGCCCTCGTCCCCGACCTCGTCGCCACCGGCGAGAAGGAGGACACCGACCTCGTCGTCGCCAGCCGCTACCTGCCCGGCGGCAGCCGTGCCGGGCTCGCCGGCGGGTACCGGGTCGCCGTCTCGCGGGGGGCGACCTGGCTCGCCAAGGGGCTCTTCCCGCGTGCCCTCCGCGGCATCAGTGACCCCATGAGCGGGTTCTTCGCCATCCGGCGCAGCGCCGTGACCGCCGACGCCCTCAAGCCCCTCGGCTACAAGATCCTGCTGGAGCTGGCCGTACGGTGCCGCCCGGCCCGGGTCGCCGAGGTGCCGTTCGTCTTCGAGGAGCGCTTCGCCGGCGAGTCCAAGTCCACCGCCAGGGAAGGCGCACGGTTCCTCCGCCACCTCGTCGAGCTGCGCACCGCCTCGCCGCTCGCCCGGATGGTCGCCTTCGGACTGATCGGCCTCACCGGCTTCGTACCGAACCTCGCCGCCCTGTACGCCCTCACCGGCGCCGGGCTGCACTACCTGCCCGCCGAGATCCTCGCCAACCAGCTTGGCGTCGCCTGGAACTTCCTCCTCATCGAGGTGCTGCTGTTCCGCGACCGCCGCCACCACCGGCACCTCGCCGACCGGGTGGGGCGCTTCGCGCTCCTCGCCAACGCCGACCTCGTCCTGCGCATCCCCCTGATCGCCCTGTTCGTCGGGCAGCTCCACATGGCGGTGCTGCCCGCCACCGCCCTCGCGCTGCTGACCACCTTCGTCCTGCGCTTCGCCGGGACCGAGGCGCTGGTGTACGCGGGGGTCCGGGGGTCGTCCCCCGGGAAGGCACGGCTGCCCCGCAGAGCGCGTGGGGCCCGCACGGGAAGGAACGTCCGGTGAAACCGACCCCTCGACGAAGGCGGAGAGTGGCGCTGCTCGCCATCGGCGCCATGACCTCCGGTCTGCTTCTGGCCGCCCAGCCCCCGGCCGCCGCCGGGATCAACCTGATCAAGAACCCCGGTTTCGAAACCCCGGGAACCGGCCATGACGGCATGCCCGAGTGCTGGTCCAGATCCGGCTGGGGCGACAACGACTTCACCTTCAGCACCACCACCGACGCCCACTCCGGCACCGGCGCCATGAAGGTCGAGCTGACCCGGCGCGTCGACGGCGACCGCAAGGCCCTGATCACCGAGTCGAACGCCTGCGCCCCGACCGTCGTCGCCGAGCGGCAGTACGACCTGTCCCTCTGGTACAAGTCGACGACCCCCGACACCGCGATCACGCTCTTCCGGCACGACACGAACGCCGGCTGGCAGTACTGGACCGACCTCAAGACCCTCCCGGTGGCGGACGCGTACACCCGCGCCGAGGTGCGGACCCCGGTCGTGCCGCCGGGCACGGACCGGATCGCCTGGGGCGTGTCCGTCTTCGGCACCGGCAGCGTCACCACCGACGACTACGTGATGGAGGAGGTCACCCCGCCCGCGCCCGACCCGGTGTGCACCGGCACCGCCGAGGAGTGCGCCAAGGGCAGGTGGGAGGTCCTCCCGACCAAGAACCCGGTCCGCTCGATGCACTCGGTCGTCCTCCACAACGGCAAGGTGCTGCTGATCGCCGGCTCGGGCAACGACCCGGAGATGTTCAAGGCCGGCACCTTCACCTCCGCCGTGTACGACCCGGCGAACGGCTCGTTCACGACCGTCCCCACCCCCGTCGACATGTTCTGCGCCGGCCATGTGCAGCTGTCCGACGGCCGCGTGCTGGTGATGAGCGGCAACAAGGGCTATCCCTCCGCCGACGGCAGGATCGGCTACCAGGGCCTGAAGGACTCGTACATCTTCGACCCGGCGACGTTGACGTACAGCAGGACGAACGACATGCACGACGGGCACTGGTACCCGTCGGCGACGATCCTCGGCAATGGTGACGTGATCTCCTTCGGCGGCCTGAAGGAGGACTCCACCGGCAATGTGACGGCGGAGAAGTTCTCGGCCACGCAGAACAAGTGGCTGCCGATGAACGAGGTCAAGCAGACCTGGTCGTACTGGGGTCTGTACCCGTCGATGATCCTGATGCAGGACGGGCGGCTGTTCTACTCCGGCAGCCACACCTTCGGCAACGGCACCCCCGGCACCGGCGCCTCCATCTACGACTACGACGCCAACACCATCACCGACGTCCCCGGCCTGCGGAACAAGGACGAGCGGGACGAGTCGGCGAGCGTCCTGCTGCCGCCCGCCCAGGACCAGCGGGTGCTGACCATCGGCGGCGGCAACAACGAGCGCAACCCCGCCGCCAACCGCCTCACCGACATCATCGACCTCAAGCAGCCCAGCCCGGCCTACGTCGCCGGCCCGCCGATCCCGCAGGGCCTGGTCGACCAGGGGCAGGGCAAGCGGCCGCAGACCGGCGACGAGGGCAAGATGTTCGTCTCGGCGGTGCTGCTGCCGGACGGCAAGGTACTGGAGACCGGCGGGGGCCTGCACGACCGGGCCGACCCGGTGTACGAGGCGTCGTTCTTCGACCCGGTCACCAACACCTACGAGGCCGGTCTGGCCGCCGACCCGGTGCCGCGCACCTACCACTCCTCGGCGTTCCTCCTGCCCGACGGCCGCGTCATGGCGGTCGGCGACAACCCCGGAAACGGCTCGTACAACCACGACGTGTCGATCTACACGCCGCCGTACCTGCTCAAGGGCCCGCGCCCGAAGATCACCTCCGTGATCGACGGCCGGTGGAACTACGGCGACACGCAGCGGATCACCGTCGACCGGCCGATCGCCAAGGCGGAGCTGATCCGGCCGGCCGCCGTCACCCACTCCTCCGACCCCAACCAGCGGTTCGTGGACCTGCCGCTGTCGGTCGTCGACGACCGTACGGTCGACCTGAACGTCACCGGCAACCCGAACCTCGCCCCGCCCGGCTGGTACATGCTCTTCGCGGTCGACGCCAACGGCATCCCGTCCATCGCCCAGTGGGTGCACCTCGGCGGACCGGCGGCGATGGCCGCGGAGGCGGAGAGGTCGGCGCACGTCCACGACTTCGCGGGCGACCTGGCCGCCACCCCGAAGAAGCCGCAGAAGAAGCGGGACTCCGCCCCGGTCAGCCCGCGGATCGCCGGCTGCGACCGGCACTACGGCTCGGCAGGGGTGTGCGTACCGACGGTGTTCCCCCAGGTGGTGGAGGCGACCACGAAGGCCCGCTGCGCGTGGCTGGCGGACCACGACTACGGCCGTCTGAAGGTCAACGGCAAGGACGACCCGCTGCGCCTCGACCCGAACCGGGACGGCGTGGCGTGCGGGAAGGGGGACGTGCCGAAGAAGCCGCCTACAAGGTGAGCCCGCCCCTGAGGGTGTCCAGGGTGCGGTGGACGAGCGTGACCAGATCGTCCCGCTGGTCACGCTCGGCCCAGTAGACCGTCGCCTCGGCGAGGGCGCCCATCACGGCGGCGGTGAAGACCCGCACCTCCAGGTCGTCCGCCGCCCGGCCGGTGCGGTCGGCCAGCACACGGGACAGCACCTGGGAGGTCTCGGCCATCGTCCCCGTCATCCGGGCGCGCACGGCCGGGACCTCCACCATCAGCCGGGCGCGTCGGCGGGTCTCCTCCGGCTCGTGCTCCAGCAGGGCGGCCACGGCCCGGGTCAGGACGAAGCGCAGGGACTCCAGAGGATCCTCGCCCGCGGGCCGCTCGCGGAGGGCCTCCTCCATGAGCGGGTCGTACTCGTCGGTGAGGACGATGTCCTCCTTGGTGGGGAAGTACCGGAAGACGGTGCTGGGCGACACCTCGGCCGCGTCGGGCGATCTGCTCGACGGTGGTCGCCTCGTACCCCTGCTCGGCGATCAGGCGGTAGGTGGCCCGGCGGATCGCGACGCGGGTCTTGAGCTTCTTGCGCTCACGCAGCCCCATGGGCCGGTGTGCCCGGGTGAGCGGATCGAGCGAGGCGGGGAATTCGGCGGCCATGCGGCTCATTGTCGGCCATCGCCCGCAACGGCGAACGGCCGTGACGCGGGGGCGTCACGGCCGTTTCGTGTCGGGCGGTGCGGGTCATGCGTTCCGGTAGGCCACCAGGGAGATGCCGACGTAGTGGGCGACGAACGCCGCGACCGTGAGGGAGTGGAAGACCTCGTGGAAGCCGAACCACCGCGGCGACGGGTTGGGGCGCTTGAGCCCGTAGACCACGCCGCCGAGGCTGTAGAGCACCCCGCCGACGACCACCAGGACCAGCACCGCTATGCCGCCGGCGCGCAGGAAGTCGGGCAGGAAGAAGACGGCCGCCCAGCCCATCGCGATGTAGCACGGTGTGTACAGCCAGCGGGGAGCGCCGACCCAGAACACTCTGAACGCGATCCCCGCCACCGCGGCAGCCCAGACCGCCCACAAGAGCACCCGCCCGGTGGAGTCGGGGAGCAGGAGCAGGGTCAGCGGGGTATAGGTGCCCGCGATGATCAGGAAGATATTGGCGTGGTCGAGCCGGCGCAGGACGGCCGTGGCGCGCGGGCCCCAGTCGCCCCGGTGGTAGAGGGCGCTCACTCCGAAGAGCAGGCAGGCGGTGAAGGCGTAGATGCCGCAGGCGATCCGGGCGCGCGTCGAGTCGGCGAGCGCTGTCAGGACGATGCCCGCGACGAGGGCTGCGGGGAACATGCCCGCGTGCAGCCAGCCGCGCAGCCTCGGTTTCACCGGCGGAGGCTCGATATCGGTCACTTCGGACACGGCTGGAGTCATACGGGAAATGCTACCGACGGGTCCGTAGGGTCCGCGCGCGAGTGGCAATGCTCACGTGAGAGGCCCTCTGGACATATGCGCACAAGGCACGGATGATCAGATGAGTGCGGTCGGCACCGGATGAGCGCCAGAGGTTTATGCAGTGAAGCATCCGGGTCGCAGCCCCCACGGGGCAGACAACCCAAAACCCCTCTACAAGGAGCAATCGTGGCGCGCGGTAATGCGGCTCCCACCACCGTCCCCACCCACCACCAGGGGCTGATCTCCTGGGTCGACGAGATCGCAAGCATCACGCAGCCGGACAACGTCGTCTGGTGTGACGGTTCAGAGGCCGAGTACGAGCGCCTGTGCGAGGAGCTCGTCGCCAAGGGCACGTTCCGCAAGCTCGACGCCGTCAAGCGTCCGAACTCGTACTACGCCGCATCCGACCCGACCGACGTCGCGCGCGTGGAGGACCGCACCTTCATCTGCTCCGAGAAGGAGGAGGACGCGGGCCCGACCAACCACTGGAAGGCCCCCGCCGAGATGCGGGACATCTTCACCGGGGACAAGGGAATCTTCCGCGGCTCCATGAAGGGCCGCACGATGTACGTCGTGCCCTTCTGCATGGGCCCCGTCGGCTCGGAGCTCTCCGCCATCGGCGTCGAGATCACCGACTCCGCGTACGTCGCGGTCTCCATGCGCACCATGACCCGGATGGGCCAGGCGGTCCTCGACGAGCTCGGCGAGGACGGCTTCTTCGTCAAGGCGGTCCACACCCTCGGCGCCCCGCTGGAGCCGGGCCAGGAGGACGTGCCCTGGCCGTGCAACTCCACCAAGTACATCTCGCACTTCCCCGAGGCGCGCGAGATCTGGTCGTACGGCTCCGGCTACGGCGGCAACGCCCTCCTCGGCAAGAAGTGCTACGCCCTGCGCATCGCGTCCGTCATGGCCCGCGACGAGGGCTGGCTCGCCGAGCACATGCTCATCCTCAAGCTCACCCCGCCGCAGGGGGAGTCGAAGTACGTCGCCGCCGCCTTCCCGTCCGCCTGCGGCAAGACGAACCTCGCGATGCTGGAGCCCACGATCTCCGGCTGGACCGTCGAGACGATCGGCGACGACATCGCGTGGATGCGGTTCGGCGAGGACGGCCGGCTGTACGCGATCAACCCCGAGGCGGGCTTCTTCGGCGTCGCGCCCGGCACCGGCGAGCACACCAACGCCAACGCCATGAAGACCCTGTGGGGCAACGCCGTCTTCACCAACGTCGCGCTCACCGACGACAACGACGTGTGGTGGGAGGGCATGACCGAGGAGGCGCCGAAGCACCTCACGGACTGGAAGGGCAACGACTGGACGCCGGACTCCGGCACCCCGGCCGCCCACCCCAACGCCCGCTTCACCGTGCCCGCCTCGCAGTGCCCGATCATCGCGCCCGAGTGGGAGGACCCCAAGGGCGTGCCGATCTCGGCGATCCTCTTCGGCGGCCGCCGCGCCACCGCCGTCCCGCTGGTCACCGAGTCCTTCGACTGGCAGCACGGCGTCTTCCTCGGCGCCAACGTGGCGAGCGAGAAGACCGCCGCCGCCGAGGGCAAGGTCGGTGAGCTGCGCCGCGACCCGTTCGCCATGCTGCCGTTCTGCGGCTACAACATGGGCGACTACATGGCCCACTGGATCAAGGTCGGCAAGACCGCCGCCGACCGGTCCAAGCTGCCGAAGATCTACTACGTGAACTGGTTCCGCAAGAACGACGCCGGGAAGTTCGTCTGGCCCGGCTTCGGCGAGAACAGCCGCGTCCTGAAGTGGATCGTCGAGCGCCTCGAAGGCAAGGCCGAGGGCGTCGAGACCCCGATCGGCATCCTGCCGACCCGCGAGGCCCTCGACACCGACGGGCTCGACCTGCCGGAGGAGGACCTCGACTTCCTGCTGAAGGTCGACACCGAGGTCTGGCGCGAGGAGGCCGCCCTGGTGCCCGAGCACCTCAACACCTTCGGCGACCACACGCCCAAGGAGCTGTGGGACGAGTACCGCTCGCTGGTCGAGCGCCTGGGCTGAACCCCCGCCTCATGACTCGTGGCGGGCTGCCCCGACAACCGCCCTGACCAGTGGGGTCACGACGGTCCGCCACGATCCGATCGGCCCCCGAAGTCCCCTCAGGCTTCGGGGGCCGAACTTTTCCCACCCCTTCTTTTCGAACCCATGTGCACAAGCTGTGCACGGCAGTTACATTTCCCCCACGTGTCCCTCTCCTCACGGAGGGGGCCAAGCATGCCTGTGGGGGGCCCAGTTGAGTACATCCGTACGTTCCCGGCGACGCGTCACGTCCACGCTCGTCGCCCTCTCTCTCACGCTCGGCACGACCGGCCTGGTCGCGGCCGCCGCACCCGCCGCGTACGCCGCCGAGGCGAGCGAGGTCGTCGCGAAGCTGCCGATCGCCTCGTACTCCGCGCTGGCCGTCGACACCGCGCGCGAACGCGTGTACATCGCGGACAAGAGGTCCTACTACTACAACGACAAGGGCACCGTCCTCGTCTACAACTTCGAGGGTCAGCGGGTCGCGACCCTGACCGGCACCGGCCCGGTCACCGGACTCGCGCTGAGCACCGACGGCGCGACCCTGTACGCCGGCGAGCGCGAGTTCATCGCCGCGTACGACACCGGCACGCTCCAGCTGACCGGCCGGACCCCGGCGTACAGCGACACGTGCGGGCGGGAACTCGCCTTCTCGGGCGGCAAGCAGTGGCACACCAGGGGGAACGCCGCCGACTCCGAGTGCGCGTACGCCGTTCACTCACTCGACTACGTCAACGGCGGCGTCCAGAGCGTCACCGACTGGAACGTCACCGGCCGGATGCTGCTGGAGGCCGGCCCGGGCGCCGCCAACCGTCTGTTCATGGGCCAGGTCAAGAACGAGAAGGCCGGCGACCCGGCCCTGACGTCCTTCGACACCAGCGGCGAGACTCCCGTACGGGCTGACGCGCGCCGCTTCGCGGACGCCGAGGGCAAGGGCGGCCTGGAGCTGAAGGACCTCGCGGTCAGCGCGGACGGCAAGCACCTCGCGGTCGCGGACGCCGCCCACGGCACCCGGTTGCTGAACGCCGGCGACCTTCTCGACGCCACGACCCCGTACCAGCCGCTGCCCGCCGGAGCGGTCGCCTCCGGGGTCGCCTTCAGCGGCGACGGCAAGTACATCGCCCGCGGCGCCTCGGCCGGCGGCTCCACGCCCGACCTGCTGATCCAGCCGGCCGACCCGGCGAACGGCACCACCGCGCTGGAGTTCGCCTACGAGGGCGAGCTCGACGGCAACCGGATCGTCCCGCGCGGCATGGAGTGGTCCGCGGACGGCTCCCGGCTGTTCGCGCTCACCACCAACGCGGCGGGCAGCGCCTTCTGGCTGCACATCATCCAGCCGCCCGCCGCCCAGTACGACTCCCGCTTCACCGGCGGGCTGACCTCCACCCCGGCCCAGGCCGTGGTCGGCGAACCGGTCGGCATCCGGGGCCGCCTGGAGCTGGACGGCCCCGCGCCCGCCGAACCGGTCCGGGTCACGGCCGTACGCACCGACGCCGACGGCACGCGCAAGCTCGCCGCCGCCGAGGTGGCCGCGGACGGCACGTTCACCGTGCTCGACGTGCCCGCCCGGGTGGGGGAGTCGACGTACACGCTGTCCTTCCTCGGCGACCTCACCCACCGCCCGGCCGAGGACGTCAGCGTGACCGTGTCCGTGGCCAAGGCGCCGAGCGCGATCACGCTCACCGCCCCCGCCGAGGCGTCCAAGAGCGCCGGCCTGGAGATCACCGGCAAGTTCACCGCCCAGGGACCCGCGCTGCCCGCGGGGATCACGCTCGGTGTGCAGCGCGCCGACCGGCTCGGCACCGGCACGCTCACCTCAGTGGCGGTCGCGGCCGACGGCACGTTCAGGATCAACGACCTGCCGCGGGTGCGGGGTTCGGTGACGTACACCGTCAGCTACGCGGGGGACGACGTCCACGCGGCGTCGACCGCCGAGGCGACCGTGCTGGTACGCCGCTGATCCGGCGTAGGTGAGTGGCAACCCGGTCCGCGCCCTCCCCGGGCGCGGACCGGGGCCGTCAGAGGGCGCCGACCGGGCGGAGCTGCTCCAGTGCGGCGGTGTGCGCGTCCATGCGCTCGGCCGCCAGGATCGCGGCGGCCGTGTCGGCCCGTGAGGCGGCGACGACCAGGGCGCGGCCCGCGAGGGCGTGGGCGCGGCTGTGCAGGGCCACCGGATCGGCGCCGGTGAGGCCCGCGTGCCGGGCGGGTGGGGCACCGCGCAGCCGGGCGACCTGCTGGGCGATGCGCTCGGCCGCCGTGTCGTCGCCGAGCTCGTCGGTCACGGCGAGCAGGGCGGCGAGGTGCGCGGCGAGCTGGATGTCCAGCTCCTCCTCGCGCGAGCGGTGCGGAATGCGGTCCTGGGCGTCGTCGGCCATCCGGTGGACCGACTTGGTGCGGATCGGTTCGTACATGGTGGACAGCCTCCTGCTCAGTGACAGGAGACCATCCTACCTTGGATTCTGTCTAAAGTTGAGTTGACTCCATGCGCTGGTGTCAGTGCTGGCCGTAACCGTCCAGGAAATTGCCGATCCTCGTCACCGCGTCCGCCAGGTCCGCCGCGTTCGGCAGCGTGACGATCCGGAAGTGGTCCGGCTCGTGCCAGTTGAAGCCCGTCCCGTGCACCACCATGATCTTCTCGGCCCGCAGCAGGTCCAGCACCATCTGCCGGTCGTCCTTGATCTTGTAGACGTCCGGGTCGAGCCGCGGGAACAGGTACAGCGCGCCCTTCGGCTTCACGCACGTCACACCCGGGATCTGCACCAGCAGCTCGTACGCCACGTCCCGCTGCTCCAGCAGCCGCCCGCCCGGCTGCACCAGCGCCTCGATCGACTGCCGGCCCTGGAGCGCGGCGGCGATCGCGTGCTGCGCCGGCATGTTGGCGCACAGCCGCATGTTGGCCAGGATCGTCAGGCCCTCGATGTACGACGAGGCGTGCGCCTTCGGCCCGCACACCGCCAGCCAGCCGCTGCGGTAGCCGGCCACCCGGTAGTTCTTCGACATGCCGTTGAAGGTCAGCACCAGCAGGTCGGGCGCGATCGCGGCGGTCGGCGTATGGGTGGCGCCGTCGTACAGGATCTTGTCGTAGATCTCGTCGGAGCAGACGACCAGGTTGTGCCGCCGGGCGATCTCCGTCAGACCCCGCAGCATCTCGTCGTCGTACACCGCACCCGTCGGATTGTTCGGGTTGATGATGACGAGCGCCTTGGTCCGGTCGGTGATCTTGCGCTCGATGTCGGCGAGGTCCGGCATCCAGTCGCTCTGCTCGTCGCACCGGTAGTGCACCGCCGTACCGCCCGAGAGGGACACGGACGCCGTCCACAGCGGATAGTCCGGAGCCGGTACGAGGACCTCGTCGCCGTCGTCGAGCAGCGCCTGCATCGCCATCTGGATCAGCTCGGAGACGCCGTTGCCGAGGTAGATGTCCTCGACCGACAGGGGGATGCCCCTGGTCTCGTAATGGCTCATCACGGCACGCCGCGCCGACAGCAGCCCCTTCGCGTCGCCGTATCCGTGCGACTCGCCGAGGTTGCGGAGCATGTCCTCGAGGATCGCGGGCGGGCACTCGAAGCCGAAGGCGGCGGGGTTGCCGGTGTTCAGCTTGAGGATCCGGTGACCCGCAGCCTCCAGCCGCATCGCCTCCTCGAGCACCGGGCCCCGGATTTCGTAACAGACGTTGGCGAGCTTCGTGGACTGGATCACCTGCATGTCGCGAGCTTACGGCGGTGACGGGTGGGGCGCCTCGTGTTTTGTGCCACTTCGCCCCTGCGCGGCCCCTGCGCGGGGCGCCCTTGATCACCGCGCGCCGGTGCGGGCATCATCGGCGGATGGCCGCTCAGGGGCGTTTCGACGGGTACGGCGTACTGGTCACCGGGGCCGCGCGCGGGATCGGCGAGGCCACCGCGCGCCGGTTCGGCGCCGAGGGGGCCCGGGTGCTGGTGGTGGACCTCGACGAGGGGCCCGCCCGCGCGGTGGCCGGGACGATCCCCGGCGCGGTGGCGTACGGCTGCGACGTGGCCGACCGCGCGGCGGTCGAGGCGGCGGTGGCGTACGCCGTGGAGACCCTGGGCCGCCTGGACGTGCTCGTCAACAACGCCTTCGCGCGCGTCCCGGACGCGCCCCGCTTCGAGGACGAGGCGGACGAGGTCTGGCAGACGTCCCTGAATGTGACGCTGCTCGGCGCGCTGCGGTGCGCGCGGGCGGCGCTCGGGCACCTGGCGGCGTCGGGGCGCGGGGCGGTCGTCAACATCGGGTCGGTCAACGCCGAGCAGGCCTTCGGCGGCCACGCCTACAGCGCGGCCAAGGGCGGGCTCACCTCGCTCACCCGCACCCTCGCGGCCGAGGCCGCCCCGCGCGGCGTCCGGGTGAACCAGGTCAACCCCGGCACGATCCGCACCCGCGGCTGGGAGGGGCGGGAGCGGGAGCTGGAGGCTCTCGCCGAACGCGTCTACCCGCTGGGCCGAGTGGGTGAACCCGAGGACGTCGCGGCGGCGGTGGCCTTCCTGTCCTCCCCGGACGCCTCCTGGATCACCGGCACCACCCTCCGCGTGGACGGCGGCCTCCTCGCGGTGAACACCGGCTTCGCGAGGGCCCTCGCGGACGGCTGACGCCGCGCCGCGCCGCGCCGCGCCGCGCCGCGGTGCGGCCGGCGTTCCGGGTCGGGGCCCCTCCGGGCTCACCTCCTCGCGGTCGGCGGGGTGCCCGAGCACTCTCCTCACCGTTTCGCGCCGCCGATCCGCTGCGGGGGCGACCCTGCACGGCCCCTCCTCGCCGTGGTCGACGAAAAGCGCGCCCGCACCCGGCGGACGACCGGGGTGCGGCCGTGCAGGGTCG
>NZ_JBVJAH010000012.1:100118-281146 GCF_055590785.1 Streptomyces sp. NPDC041796 | reverse complement strand
AAACGCCCGGTTACATTCCGAACCCGGAAGCTAAGCCTTTCAGCGCCGATGGTACTGCAGGGGGGACCCTGTGGGAGAGTAGGACGCCGCCGAACAATCTTTGAAGGACCCTTGGTCCCAGCGTTCATGCTGGGACCAAGGGTCCTTTTTGTTTTGCTTGATCTTTTCTCGATGCGCGTCGGACGGCCGACTGCGCGAGAATGACTGCGTTACCCGAAGACAGGAGCCACACCCATGTCCACCAACTCCTCCGACGATCGTCCGGAGCGCGAGCCGCGTCGTAGGGACGGTGGCGAGCGGGGCGGCTTCCGTGGGCCGCGTCGCGACGACAACCGTGGCGGCGGCGGTGGCGGCTTCAGGCGTGACGACCGCCGTGACGACCGCCGTGATGACCGCGGCGGTCGGCCCGCCGGCGGCGGCAGCGGCTTCCGCCGGGATGACCGCCGTGACGACCGTGGCGGTCGCCCGGCTGCCGGCAGTGGTGGCGGTGGCTTCCGCCGCGACGACCGGCGTGATGACCGGCCTGCCGACCGCGGCGGTTTCCGTCGTGACGACCGGCCCTCGTCGTTCAACCGTGACGACCGCGGTCCCCGTCGTGACGACCGCCGTGATGACCGTGGTGGTTTCCGTCGCGATGACCGGCCCTCGTCGTTCAACCGTGACGACCGCGGACCCCGTCGCGATGACCGGCGTGACGACAACCGTGGCGGTGGTTTCCGTCGTGACGACCGGCCCTCGTCGTTCAACCGTGATGACCGTGGCCCCCGTCGTGATGACCGCCGTGATGACCGTGGCGGCTTCCGTCGCGATGACCGGCCGTCGTTCAACCGCGACGACCGCGGACCCCGTCGTGACGACCGGCCGTCGTCGTTCAACCGTGACGACCGCGGTCCTCGTCGTGACGACCGCCGTGATGACCGTGGTGGTTTCCGTCGTGACGACCGGCCGTCGTTCAACCGTGATGACCGTGGCCCCCGTCGCGATGACCGCCGTGATGACCGTGGCGGCTTCCGTCGCGATGACCGGCCGTCGTTCAACCGCGACGACCGCGGGCCGCGCCGTGACGACCGTGGCGGGTTCCCGCGGGACGAGCGCTCGCCCGGCAGGCGGGACGACCGTCGTGACGACCGGGGCGGTTTCCGGCCCCGGGACGAGCGGCGCGACGACCGGGGTGGCTTCCCCAGGGACGACCGGGCGCCCCGGCGCGAGGAGCGCAGGGACGACCGGGGCGGGTTCCGGGGTCCGCGGCGGGACGACCGTCGTGACGACCGCGGTGGGTACCGCGG
This sequence comes from Streptomyces sp. NPDC041796, assembly GCF_055590785.1. Lineage (NCBI taxonomy): Bacteria > Bacillati > Actinomycetota > Actinomycetes > Kitasatosporales > Streptomycetaceae > Streptomyces > Streptomyces sp. NPDC041796. The sequence continues at coordinate 279,860 of NZ_JBVJAH010000012.1, read as the reverse complement.
CCGGGACGACCGTGGCGGGTTCCGGGGACGGGACGACCGCGATCGGCGTGACCGGGACCGGGAGCCGATCAAGCGGCTGCCCATCCCGCCGGAGGTCACCGGTGACGAGATCGACAAGGACGTACGGCAGGAGCTGATGAGCCTGCCGAAGACCCTGGCCGAGGACGTCGCCAAGAACCTGGTGATGGTCGCCAAGCTCATCGACGAGGAGCCGGAGAAGGCGTACGCGTACTCGCGTATCGCGCTGCGGCTGGCTTCGCGTGTGGCCGCCGTGCGGGAGGCCGCGGGCTTCGCCGCGTACGCGACGCAGAAGTACGCCGAGGCGCTGGCCGAGTTCCGGGCGGCACGGCGCATGACCGGCAGCGTGGAGCTGTGGCCCGTCATGGCGGACTGCGAGCGGGGCCTCGGCCGTCCCGAGCGGGCGATGGCGATGGCCGGTGAGCCCGAGGTGCAGAAGCTCGACAAGGCCGGCCAGGTCGAGATGCGGCTGGTCGCGGCCGGGGCGCGCCGGGACATGGGGCAGCTGGACGCCGCCATCGTGACCCTGCAGAGCCCGGAGCTGGCGTCGAACTCCGTGCAGCCGTGGACCGCGCGCCTGCGGTACGCGTACGCCGACGCCCTGCTGGAGGCGGGGCGTGAGGACGAGGCGCGTGAGTGGTTCGCCAAGGCGCTGGAGGCCGACAAGGACGGTTCGACCGACGCGTCCGACCGGCTCGCGGAGCTGGACGGGGTCGAGTTCGTCGACGCCGCCGTGGAGGAGGACGAGGTCGCCGAGGCGGATGGCGAGCCGCGGGACTGACTGAAGTGAGAAGGGGCGGCACCCGTGAGGGTGCCGCCCCTTTCGTATGTCCGGGATCAGTCGACGTCCAGGCTGCGCAGCACCAGGCCAGTGGCCGGCTTCGGACCGAAGGAGGTCGATTTGCGCGGCATGGTGACGCCCTGGCGGGCGAGGTCGCGGACGACGTCCTCCCGTACCGGGTGCATCAGGACGGCCGTGCCGCCGCGGCGTGCGGCCTGGGCGACGGCGGCCTGGGCGTCGTGGATGTAGGTGATGCCCTCGGAGGTGTCCGGGACGTGCCAGAGGTGGTCGATGAGCGTGGCGTGCAGCACCGTCGCGTCGAGTGTGCGCCAGGCCTCCGGGCGGTCGGCCGGGACCGTGCGGGCCAGCAGGTCGGGGGAAGGGCGGTCGATGAGGTGGAAGCGGCCGTCGCCGGTGAGCACGAAGGCGTTGCCTTCCCGGGCGGCGGTGGCGAGGGCGTCCAGGGCGTCCGGGAGCGGGCCGTCGACGGTGCGGACGCGGAACGTGTCGTCGAGGGCGGCGAGGGCGTCGGCGACCGGCAGGTGGTTGAGGAGCCGGTGGATGGCGCGGACCTGGAGCGGGTAGCGGGCCGTGTCGATGAGGAGGACGAGACCGTAGTTCCAGGGGCCGGGCGTGGGGTGTTCCTCGCGGAGGCGGAGGTAGGTGGCCCAGCGGTGGTGGCCGTCGGCGATCAGCGCTTGGTGCCTGCCGAGGTCGTCGGCCACTTCGGCCAGGGCGGCCGGGTCGGTGACGGACCACAGCCGGTGGCTCATGCCGTCCTCGGTGGTGGTGGCGAGGAGCGGCGGGCGCAGGACGGTGCGCTCGATGACGGCGGTCGCGCCGGTGGCCGTGCCGTTGCCGCGGTAGGTGAGGAGCAGCGGGTCGAGGTTGGCGGCGGTGGTGCGCATCAGGGACGCGCGGTCCTCGACGACGTGCGGTATGACGTCCTCGTGGGGCAGCACGATGCCCTCGGCGGGGGTGGTGAGCTCCAGGGCGCCGATGAGGCCGCGCTGGAGGAGGTCGCCCTTGCGCTGCTCGTACACGTACAGGGCCGGCTCGGTGTCCCGTGCGAGGACGCCGTCGGAGAGCCAGGCGCGGAGGGTGTCGGCGGCCTGGCGGTGGCGGGCCTCGGTGGTGGCCGCCTGCGGCAGGATCAGCCGGACGATGTTGTGCGGGTCGGCCGACTGGAGGTGGTGCACACCGTCGGGCCGCACGACCACGTCGTACGGGGGAGAGGTCACCGCGGCAAGGCTCCCGACCCGTTCCGGTACATAGCGCAACCCACGGAAAGGTGTCAGGTGCAGACCGCCGTTGGCCGCAGAACCTGTCGTCTTCATCCCTGCATCGTATGTGGATCGAGGGTATGAGCGATGATCGGGGGCAATCGGCTTTCGGAACGAGGAGTTCAGGACATGGGGCAGCGGGGCAGGAACCGGCCGAGCGGCAGTGCGCGCGCACTGAGCGAGGCCTACGACACGGCGCTGCTGGACCTGGACGGCGTGGTGTACGCGGGCGGCGAGGCGATCGTCCACGCCGTGGAGTCGTTGGAGACCGCCCGGGACGGCGGGATGCACCTCGCGTACGTCACCAACAACGCGCTCCGGACGCCGGACGCGGTCGCCGCGCATCTGACCGAGCTGGGGGTTCCGGCCGCGCCGGCCGATGTGATCACCTCCGCGCAGGCGGTGGCCCGGCTGATCTCCGACCAGGTGCCCCAGGGGGCGCGGGTGCTGGTGATCGGCGGGGAGGGGCTGCGGGTCGCGCTGCGTGAGCGGGGGCTGGAGCCGGTGGAGTCGGCGGACGACGACCCGGCCGCCGTGGTGCAGGGGTATGGCGGTCCGGAGCTGCCGTGGGGGCGGTTCGCGGAGGCGTCGTACGCGGTGGCGCGTGGCGTGCCGTGGTTCGCGTCCAACACCGATCTGACGATCCCGAGCGGCCGGGGGATCGCGCCGGGGAACGGCGCGGCGGTGGAGGTGGTGCGGATCGCGACGGGCGCGGAGCCGCAGGTGGCGGGCAAGCCGTTGCCGCCGATGCACCGCGAAACGATCCTGCGGACGGGTGCGGAGCGGCCGTTGGTGGTGGGGGACCGGCTGGACACCGACATCGAGGGGGCGTTCAACGGTGGTGTGGACTCGCTGCTCGTGCTGACCGGGGTGACGGACGCGGCGCGGCTGCTGGCCGCGGTGCCCGAGCACCGGCCGACGTATGTGGACGCCGATCTGCGGGGGCTGCTCACCGGGCAGCCGGAGGTCACGGGTTCGGCCGCCGACGGATTCCGGTGCGGTGGGTGGACGGCCGGCGTGCGCGGGGACGCACTGACGCTGGACGGGGACGGCGGGGACCTTGGGGCGCTCGACGGGCTGCGGGCGCTGTGCGCGGCGGCCTGGACGTACGCGGAGGACGGTTCGTGCACCCTGGACGCGGGGAAGGCGCTGGCGCGGCTGGGGTGGTGACCCTGTGACGGGGGACGGGCCGCCTCCGGGGCAAAGGCAAAGGTAGGCTAACCTAACCGGGTGTTGGTCGACAGTCCCCCCAAACAGAGCGCGGATCCGTCCGCCGCGGCCGAGCCCCGTGGGCGCCACCGTTCGGTGCGCGCGGCCGGGCTGCTCGTCGCCGTCGGCGTCCTGCTGCTCATCTGTGTCGCGAGCATCATGGTCGGGGCCAAGCCGGTCCCGCTCGATGACGTGTGGCACGGCCTGTTCCACAACTCCGGTACGGGCAACGACGTCCTGATCCAGGACCTGCGGGTGCCCCGGACCGTGCTGGGAGTGATCGTCGGTGTCGCGCTCGGCCTGTCCGGCGCGGTGATGCAGGCCCTCACCCGCAACCCGCTCGCCGAGCCCGGCCTGCTGGGCGTCAACGCCGGTGCCTCCGCCGCCGTCGTCACCGCCATCAGCTTCCTGGGCGTCACCTCGCTCTCCGGCTACGTCTGGTTCGCGTTCCTGGGCGCCGCCGTGGTCTCGGTCGTCGTGTACGTGCTCGGCGGCAGCCGCAGCTCCACCCCCGTACGGCTCGCGCTGGCGGGTACGGCGGCGACCGCCGCGCTGTACGGGTACGTCAACGCCGTACAGCTACTGGACTCGGCCGCCCTCGACCGGATCCGCTTCTGGACCGTCGGCTCGCTGGCCAACGCCGACATGACGACCGTGCGCAGCGTGGCGCCGTTCATGGCCGTGGGCGTCCTGCTCGCACTGCTCATCGCGCGGCCGCTCAACGCCATGGAGATGGGCGACGACACCGCCCGCGCGCTGGGCGCGCACCTCACCCGTACCCGGGTGATGGGCATGGCGTCGGTGACGCTGCTGTGCGGCGCCGCGACCGCCGCGTGCGGCCCGATCGTCTTCATCGGCCTGATGGTGCCCTACCTCGTCCGCGCCCTGACCGGCCCCGACATGCGGTGGATCCTGCCCTACGCGGCGGTGCTGTCCCCCGTGCTCCTGCTGGGCTCCGACGTGCTGGGACGAGTCGTCGCCCGGCCCTCCGAGCTCCAGGTGGGCATCGTGACCGCGCTCGTCGGCGGACCCGTCTTCATCCACCTCGTACGCCGCAAGAGGATGGCCCAGCTGTGAGCACGCGTACCGCCAAGGCCCTCCGCACCCCCGGGGGCCTGTCCGTCCGCTACGAGCCGCGAGCGGCCCTCGTCGGCCTGCTGCTGGCCGTGGTGACCGTAGCGGCCGGTGTCGTCCTCATCGGCAGCGGCGACTTCCCCATCGCACCCGGCGACGTCGTCGCCACCCTCCTCGGCAACGGCACCATGGCGCAGGAGTTCATCGTCCAGGACCTGCGGCTGCCGCGGATCCTCGTGGCGATCCTCGTCGGCGCGTCCCTCGGCCTGGGCGGCGCCGTCTTCCAGTCCGTCTCCCGCAACCCGCTGGGCAGCCCCGACATCATCGGCTTCGGACAGGGCGCCACCGTCGGCGCGCTGAGCGTGATCGTGCTCTTCGGAGGCAGCGCCACGGCAGTGGCGGGCGGAGCCGTCGTGGGCGGGGTGGTGACCGGCTTCCTGATCTACCTGCTCGCCTGGAAACGGGGCGTCCACGGCTTCCGGCTCGTCCTCATCGGCATCGGCGCGGCCGCCATGCTGACCGCCGTCATCCACTACCTCATCACCAAGGCGAACCTGATCGACGCCACCCGGGCCGTGCTCTGGATGACCGGCACCCTCGACGGCCGTGACTGGGCCCAGTTCTGGCCGCTGCTCGCCGTGTGCGCCGTGCTCGTGCCGCTGGTACTGGCGTACGGGCGGCCGCTGCGGATGCTGGAGATGGGCGACGACGCCGCTTACGCCCTCGGCGTGAAGGTCGAGCGGACCCGCCTGGTGCTGATGGGTTCCGCAGTGCTGCTGGTGTCCGTCGCCACGGCCGCCGCCGGCCCGATCACCTTCGTCTCGCTGAGCGCGCCGCAGCTCGCCCGCCGCCTCACCCGCTCGCCCGGCCCCAACCTCGCCGCCTCCGCGCTCATGGGCGCCGCGCTGCTGCTGGTCGCCGACTGGGCGGCCACCAACGCCTTCGGGGAGCGGCAGCTTCCGGTCGGTGTCGTGACCGGTGTCGTCGGCGGTGTGTACCTGCTCTGGCTGCTCGTCACGGAACGCAAGGCAGGCCGGATATGACCCCCCTGAACCAAGAGAAGAACGCCAGGAGTACGTCCATGCAGCAGCGCCTGAGCGCGGAGGCGGTCACCCTCGCCTACGAGCAGCGGATCATCGCCCGTGACCTGTCGGTCCAGATACCCGACAACTCCTTCACGGTGATCGTCGGCCCCAACGCGTGCGGCAAGTCGACCCTGCTGCGGGCCCTGTCACGGATGCTGAAGCCCACTGAGGGGCGGGTGCTGCTGGACGGGCAGGTCATCCATTCCATGCCCGCGAAGAAGGTCGCCAGGACCCTGGGCCTGCTGCCGCAGTCGTCCATCGCCCCGGACGGCATCACCGTCGCGGACCTCGTCGCGCGTGGTCGCTACCCGCACCAGGGGCTGCTGCGCCAGTGGTCCCCGGAGGACGAACGGATCGTCCAGGAGTCGATGGACGCCACGGGCGTCGGGGAGCTGGGGGACCGGTACGTCGACGAGCTGTCGGGCGGGCAGCGCCAGCGCGTGTGGATCGCGATGGCCCTCGCCCAGCAGACCCCGCTGCTGCTGCTCGACGAGCCGACGACGTACCTCGACATCCAGCACCAGATCGACGTGCTCGACCTGTGCGCGGAACTGCACGAGACCCAGGGCCGCACCTTGGTGGCCGTCCTGCACGACCTCAACCACGCCGCCCGGTACGCCACGCACCTCATCGCCGTACGAGGCGGGGAGATCGTCGCGGAGGGCCCGCCGTCCGAGGTGGTCACCGCCGAGCTGGTCGAGCGGGTCTTCGGACTGCGCTGCCAGGTCATCGACGACCCGGAGACGGGCACGCCGCTCGTCATCCCCGCCGCCCGGAAGACCCGGGCGGTCGCCGCCGCGCGGACGTGACGGCGCAGCCGCGGGCAGTGCCCGCGGCTGCGGGTGCGTGAGCGTGGTTTCGCGGGTGTGAGCGTGGTTTCACGGGCAGTGCCCGCGGCTGCGGGGACCTGACGGTGGTTTCACGGGCATCGGCCGGGCTGCGGGGGCGTGACCGTGGTTTCGCGGGCGTCGGCCGGGCTCCGGGGAAGGGCGGGCGGTCAGCCGGGCCCGGGAGGCGGGCGGTCGCCGCTGCGCGGACGTGACCGCAGCCCTACAGCAGTGACCTTAGCCGGAGCAGATCACGGAAACCCGCCTCCAGCCGGACGCGGCCGGAGGCCCAGGCCCTCGCGAAGTTCAGCTCGCCGTCCACCATCGCCAGCAGGTCGTCACCGGTCATCGCCAGCCGTATCTCGGCCCGCTCCGGCGGCGGCCCGTCCACCCGGTCGAGTACCTGGATCCGGCCCCCGGCGAGACGACCGGTGAAAGTGACGTCGAGGTCCGTGATGTGACAGCTCAGCGTGCGGTCGAGCGCGGCGGCGCTGCGCACCTCGCCGTTCGCGTGCGTCAGGTTGTCCGAAAGTCTGTCGAGTGCGCTGCGGCACTCCTCGATCGTGGCCATCGCCACCGACCGTACCCCAGCGCTTCGCGGTAGCGTCTGGGCATGAGCGACGTGATGCCCGAGGGCCCGGAGGGTGCCGGATCCGGCCCCGAGGAGTCGTACGACCCGGCGGCGCCCGCGCCACTCGGAGTCGAGCGGGTACCCACCGGGCACCCGCAGGTCGACGCCCTCCTGGAGCGGCTGGCCGACGCCGACCACCTCCCCGCCGAAGGGCACCTGGAGGTGTACGAGGATGTACACCGGGGGCTGCGGGACGCGCTGGCCGCGCTCGACGCGCGCCCCCAGCCTTCGCCTTCGTACGAACACAGGAGCTGAACCGAACGTGGCAGGAGTCGCACGCCGCCGTCTCGACGCCGAGCTGGTACGCCGGAAGCTCGCGCGCTCCCGCGAGCACGCGAGCCAGCTGATCGCGGCGGGGCGGGTGACCGTCGGCGGCAACACCGCCACCAAGCCCGCCACCCAGGTCGAGACCGCCGCCGCCATCGTGGTGGTGCAGGACGACGCCGACCCCGACTACGTCTCGCGCGGCGGTCACAAGCTCGCCGGGGCCCTGGCCGCCTTCGTGCCACGGGGGCTGAAGGTCGAGGGACGGCGGGCGCTGGACGCGGGCGCGTCCACGGGCGGGTTCACGGACGTCCTGCTGCGCGCCGGCGCGGCGCACGTCGTGGCCGTCGACGTCGGGTACGGACAGCTCGCCTGGTCTCTCCAGAGCGATGAACGCGTGACGGTCAAGGACCGTACGAATGTGCGTGAGCTGACGCTGGACGCGATCGACGGAGAGCCGGTGGATCTGGTGGTGGGCGACCTGTCGTTCATCCCGCTGGGACTGGTACTGCCGGCCCTGGCGGGTGTTTCGGCGCCCGACGCCGACCTGGTGCTGATGGTGAAGCCGCAGTTCGAGGTCGGCAAGGAGCGGCTGGGCAGCGGCGGCGTGGTCCGCAGCCCCGAGCTGCGTGCCGAGGCCGTGCGGGGCGTGGCCCGGCAGGCCGGCGAGCTGGGCCTCGGCGTGCTCGGCGTCACGGCCAGTCCGCTGCCCGGCCCTTCCGGCAACGTCGAGTACTTTCTGTGGCTGAGGGCGGGCGCGCCCGCACTGGATCCGGCGGATGTGGAACGCGCCGTGGCGGAGGGACCTCGTTGAGCTCATCGACTGCGTTTTCGACGACTGCTGCACCCCGCACCGTCTTCCTGCTTGCGCACACCGGCCGCCCGGCGGCCGTCCGCAGCGCCGAGCTCGTCGTACTCGGCCTGCTGCGCAGCGGGATCGGCGTACGTGTCCTGGCCGCCGAGGCGGCCGACCTGCCGTTGCCGCCGACGGTGGAGACGGTGCCGGAGGCGTCGCCCGACGTGCTCGACGGCTGCGAGCTGCTGATCGTGCTCGGTGGCGACGGGACGCTGCTGCGCGGCGCGGAGTTCGCCCGCGCCTCGGGGGTGCCGATGCTCGGCGTGAACCTGGGCCGGGTCGGCTTCCTCGCGGAGGCCGAGCGCGACGACCTCGACAAGGTCGTGGACCGGGTGGTCACGCGGGCGTACGAGGTCGAGGAGCGCATGACCCTGGACGTCACCGTCCACAACAACGGTGACGTACTGCACAGCGACTGGGCGCTCAACGAGGCGGCGGTGCAGAAGGTCTCGGCCGAGCGCATGCTGGAGGTCGTCCTGGCGATCGACGGACGGCCCGTGACCGGTTTCGGCTGTGACGGGGTGATCTGCGCGACGCCGACCGGCTCGACGGCCTACGCCTTCTCCGCGGGCGGGCCGGTGATCTGGCCCGAGGTGGAGGCGCTGCTGATGGTGCCGATCGGGGCGCACGCGCTGTTCGCCAAGCCGCTGGTGACCACGCCGGACTCGGTCCTCGCGGTGGAGGTCGAGCCGCACACCCCGGACGGCGTCCTGTGGTGCGACGGGCGGCGCACCGTCGAACTGCCCGCCGGCGCCCGCGTGGAGGTGCGCCGCGGGGCGGTACCGGTACGGCTGGCGCGACTGCACCACGCGTCCTTCACCGACCGGCTGGTGGCCAAGTTCGCGCTGCCGGTGTCCGGCTGGCGGGGCGCACCGCACTGACGGGTGCGTGGGAGCCGTCCTGGTGGGCGGCGGTCGGTCTCCGGGGCCGGTCTCCGGGGCCGGTGTCCGGGGTCGGGTGGGCTCGGGGGTGCCGGCGGGCGCCCGGGGGCACTGTGGGCCCGGCATGGGGGCTGGGAGGCACTGTGGGCCCGGTGCGGGGGTTGGGGGCCTCCACCGCCGTGATCGCCACGGCGGCGGGCCACCGCCCGCACCGGCAGGACCGTCTGCAGGAGCGCCGGCAGCACCGTGTCCCGCTGTCCTTGGGGCGAGGGCCATTCCCATACTCATAGTGATCATGGTGGCCTGCCGGGCACGGCCGGGACCATGGAGCTGGTTCCCGAATCGGCAGGGGGGTTGTCCCCACCCCCGTCGGTCCCCACCCCGGCGGGTGACAGACGACCGCCTTGTCCCCGCCACGACCTGCGGCTTCGGCGACGCGGGGCGGGGGCCGTCGCACAGCGGGCCCCGGACCTCGTAAGGTCTTCCCCGTGTTGGAGGAGATGCGGATACGGTCGCTCGGAGTCATCGACGACGCGGTGGTCGAGCTGTCACCCGGTTTCACCGCGGTGACCGGCGAGACCGGCGCGGGCAAGACCATGGTCGTGACCAGCCTCGGGCTGCTGCTCGGCGGGCGCGCCGACCCCGCCCTGGTGCGGATCGGTTCGCCGTCCGCGGTCGTCGAGGGCCGGATCAGCGTGCCTCCCGGCGCCGCCGCGGCCGTCCGGGCCGAGGAAGCGGGCGCCGAACTCGACGAGGGCGCGCTGCTCATCAGCCGCACCATCTCGGCGGAGGGCCGCTCGCGGGCACACCTGGGCGGGCGCTCCGTGCCGGTCGGCGTGCTCGCCGAGCTGGCCGACGAACTCGTCGCCGTACACGGCCAGACCGACCAGCAGGGCCTGCTCAAGCCCGCCCGGCAGCGCGGCGCGCTCGACCGGTACGCGGGCGACGCCGTCGCCGTACCGCTCGCCAAGTACACCGACGCGTACCGGCGGCTGCGCGCCGTCACCGCCCAGCTCGAGGAGCTGACCACGCGCGCGAGGGAGCGGGCGCAGGAGGCCGACCTGCTGCGCTTCGGCCTCGCCGAGATCGAGGCGGTCGAGCCGCGGACGGGCGAGGACGTGGAACTCGCCGCCGAGGCCGAGCGGCTCGGTCACGCCGAGGCCCTCGCCTCCGCCGCCGCGCTCGCCCACGGGGCGCTCGCGGGCAACCCCGAGGACCCGGAGGTCCTGGACGCCACGACCCTCGTGGCGGGCGCCCAGCGGGCGCTGGACGCCGTCCGGGCGCACGACCCGGCGCTGGCCGCGCTCGCCGACCGGATGGGGGAGATCTCGATCCTCCTCGCGGACGTGGCGACGGAACTGGCCGGCTACGCCGACAACCTGGACGCCGACCCCCGGCGCCTCGCCGCCGTGGAGGAGCGCCGCGCCGCGCTGACCGCGCTCACCCGCAAGTACGGCACCGATGTCACCGCCGTCCTGGCGTGGGCCGAGGAGGGCGCCGCCCGGCTCACCGAGCTGGACGGCGACGACGACCGGATCGGCGAGCTGACGGCCGAACGGGACGCCCTGCGCGCCGAACTGTCCGGGCTGGCCCAGGCGCTGACCGACGCCAGGACGGACGCGGCGGCGCGGTTCGCGGATGCCGTCACCAGCGAGCTCGCGTCGCTCGCCATGCCCCACGCGCGCGTGTCGTTCGCCATCCGGCAGACCGAGGACCCCGACGGCGTGGAGGTCGGGGGCCGGATGGTGGCCTACGGGCCGGCCGGCGCCGACGAGGTGGAGCTGCTGCTCGCCCCGCACCCGGGCGCGCCGCCCCGGCCGATCGCCAAGGGCGCGTCCGGCGGTGAGCTCTCGCGCGTGATGCTCGCCGTCGAGGTCGTCTTCGCCGGGACGGACCCCGTACCGACGTACCTCTTCGACGAGGTCGACGCGGGCGTCGGCGGCAAGGCGGCGGTGGAGATCGGGCGGCGGCTCGCCAAGCTGGCGAAGTCGGCGCAGGTCGTGGTGGTCACGCACCTGCCCCAGGTGGCGGCCTTCGCGGACCGGCAGCTGCTGGTCGAGAAGACCAACGACGGGTCGGTGACCCGGTCGGGCGTCACGGTCCTCGAGGGCGAGGACCGGGTACGGGAGCTGTCGCGCATGCTGGCCGGGCAGGAGGACTCCGAGACGGCCCGTGCGCATGCGGAGGAGTTGCTGGCGACGGCGAGGGCGGACGCCTGACGCGTTGGCCTTCGCGTTGGCCTTCGCCTTCGCGTCGGTCTTCGCGTTGGCCTTCGCCTTCGCGTCGGTCTTCGCGTTGGCCTTCGCCTTCGCGTTCCCCCTCGCGTCTCGGTCGGGTCGGTCGGGTCGTTCCGGTCGGGCGGGTGCACTGCCGGTGGGTGGGGGCGGGGCCCCTCCGGGCTCATCTCCTCGAGGCCGGCGGCCTCGGGTACGGAGACGGGAGCCGTTTCCCGGCCGCCGGCCTCTGCGGGGACGACCCTGCACGGCCCCACCCGGTGCCGGTGGGCGGGTGCGGCGCTCGTAGGGTGGCGCGCATGACCGGATTCTGCAGGACAGCCGCTGTGTTCGGGCTCGCCGCAGGTGTCGCCCGGGGCGCGTACGCCGGATTGCGGCGGCGCCGCGACGAGCGGTGGCGGCGGACGAACTACGCGGGGCGGACCGTCGACCTGTACGCCGGGCCCGCCGTGGCCGCCGGGGTGGCGCTCGGGGCGTTGCCGTCCGGGGGACGGGAACGGGGCGCCGCCGTGCTGGCCGGGCTGGCGGCGGGGGCATGCGGGGCGTACGACGACGTCAAGGGCGACCACCGGCGCGGCTTCCGGGCGCACCTGGGTGCCCTGCGGGACGGCGAAGTGACCAGCGGGGCGGTCAAGCTCTTCGGGATCGGTGCCGCCGGGCTCGCCGCGGGCGCGCTGCTCAAGGAGCGGCCCGTGGACAAGCTCCTCGCGGGAGTGGTGATCGCCGGAACCGCCCACTTCGTCAATCTCGTGGACGTACGACCCGGCCGGGCGGCCCTCACGGTGCTCGCGCTGGGCGCGCCCGGCCTGCTGCGCGGGCCGCTCGCCGCCGCGCCGATGGGCGCCGCGGCCGCCGTGGTCGCCGACGACCTCGGTGAGCGCACCATGCTCGGCGACGCGGGTGCTCACGCCCTGGGCGCGGCGCTCGGCACGGCGATCGCGGCCGCCAACGGACGGGCGGGCCTCGCGGTCCACGCGGCCGGGCTCGTCGCGGCGGCGGTGTACGGAGACACCGTCAGCCGCCTCGTCGGTTCACCCGAGTGAGTGATCGCTGACGACGGTTTACGCCTCGCGACACGGCCGCTTCTCCCCGACGGTGCCGGAACGTGCGTACGGACTGGCATCCTTGGGCGCGTGACACAGCTGCATACGGTCCAAGTGCTGGGCGGCGGCAGCGCGGGCAGCAGCGCTCACGTCAGATCACTGGCCGCCGGACTCGTGGCGAGGGGCGTACGGGTGACCGTGTGCGCCCCCGCCGAACTGGACCACGAATACGACTTCCTGGGCACCGGGGCACACTTCGTGCCGGTACCGCGGCGCAGCGACCCGGTCGCCATCGGGGCGCTGCGGGCGGCGTGCGCGGGCGTGGACGTCGTGCACGCACACGGTCTGCACGCCTCGATGCGGGCCGGGCTGGCGCTCGGCTCGCAGCGCGTACCGCTCGTCGTGACCTGGCACACGCGTACCCACGCGGAGGGTGCCCGCGGCCGGTTGATCCGGCTCATGGAACGAAAGACCGTACGGACGGCGGCCGTTGTGCTCGGCACGTCGTCCGAACTCGTCGACCGGGCGCGGCGGCGGGGCGCCCGTGACGCGCGGCTCGGGCCCGTCTCGACCCCCGCCGCGCGCGGGGGCGTCGCCGAGACGCAGGCGGGCAAGGCGCGGGCGGAACTCGGTGCCATGGACCGGCCGTTGGTGGTGGCCGTCGGCGCGTTGGAGCCGCACCGCGGGTACGGCACGCTGCTGGACGCGTCCCGGCTGTGGCTCCGCCACGACCCGGTACCGCTGGTCGCCGTGGCGGGCGAGGGGCGGCAACGGGCCGCGCTGCAGCGGCGGATCGACACGGAGGGGCTGCCGGTGCGGCTTCTCGGGCGGCGCGACGACGTCACCGCGCTGCTCGCCGCGGCCGACGTGGCGGTGCTCCCGAGCCGCTGGGAGGCCCGCGCCCCGCTCGCCCAGGAGGCCCTGCGGCTCGGCGTACCACTGGTCGCGACGGCGGTGGGCGGAGTGCCGGAGCTCGTCGGCGACGCGGCGGAACTCGTGCGGTACGGGGACGCGGGAGCCCTGGCCGCCGCGGTGACGGCCCTGCTCGCGGACCCGGCGCGGCGGGCCGCGCTGGGGGCGGCGGGGCAGGCGCAGGCGGCGACGTGGCCGACGGAGGACGAGACGATCGCCCAGGTGCTGAGCGTCTACGACGAGCTGTGCTCGGGTGGGTGATCGTCGGCCGGCGCCCCCGACCGTCAGGGCAGGTGGCGGCGGGCCCGGAGGGCGAGGGAGAGGGCCAGGACCGTCTGCGGGTCGTCCAGGTCCGTGCCCAGGAGGTCACCGATGCGGGCCAGGCGGTTGTAGAGCGTCTGGCGGTTGAGGTGCAGTTCCCGTGCCGTTTCCGCCTTCCGGCCCGCGTGCGCCAGGTACGTCTCCAGGGTCGGCAGCAGCGCGGGGCGTGACGTCCGGTCGTGGTCACGCAGCGGGCCGATCGCCCGGTCCACGAACGCGGCCAGGTCCGGATGCTCCCGCAGCCGCCACAGCAGCAGGTCGATGTCCAGCCGCCGCGCGTCGTACCAGGGCCGGTCCGGCAGCCCCTGCGCCGCGGTCGCCGTCTCCGCCGCGTGCCGCAGCCCCGCCGACGCCGCCGCCCAGCCGCCCGCGACGCCCACCACCACGACCGGCGGCTGCCCGCCCGACGCCAGCTCCAGCCCCGCCCGCGCCACACCCGCCCGCAGCGCCGCGGCCACCCGGTCGGCGACGGCCGTCCGCTCCGACTCGCCCCGGAGACCCAGCAGGAGCGGCACCCGGCCCTCGACGGGGCGCACGCCCAGCAGGACGGGGACGCCCACGGAGGACAGCTCCTCCAGCACGGCGCGGGCCAGCACCGACCAGTTCCCCGACGGCATCACGTCCGAGGCGAGCCGCATCACGACCGGCAGCAGCGGGCCGTCACCCGGTTTGAAGCCCAGCACCCGGGCCTGCGCGGGCGCGTCCTCGGCCGTGACGCGGCCCTCCGCGAGGTCGGTGAGGAAGTCGCCCCGGCCCCGCGCCGCCAGCTCCTCCTCCTGCCGCGCCTGCATCAGCACCACCGCGAGGATCCCGGCCGCCCGTTCCGCCGCCATCCGGTGGACGGGCAGCAGCGCCCCGGACACGGCCAGCAGGACGAGACGGGCGCGTACCGCGGCGGCGCCGGGACCGCCGCCGGGCACGTCCACCAGCACCGCCCCCGTCGGCGGCCCCGCCTCCCGCGCCTCCCGCTGGCCGCGCAGTCCCTCCCACACCTGGAGCGGATCCGGCCCCTCGCCGCCGCCCGCGGCGTACAGCAGCTGGCCGTCCGCGGTCTCCAGGAACACGGGGTTGGCCGCGAAGCCGGAGAGGATGCCGAGCACCTGTGGCACCCCGCCGCCGCCCAGCAGCGCCTCCGTGCACCGCCGGTGCACGTCCTCGGCCTGCCGCAGCAGGGCATAGTGCCCGTTGACGATCTCGGTGTGGACCTCCTCCGTCACCGAGACGAAGGGGACCTCCCGGTGCAGCTGCACCAGCGGCAGGCCCGCCGCCCGCGCCGCCTCCACGATCGTCACGGGCAGCCGGGAGAACCGCGGCCCCAGCTCCACCACCAGCGCCGCGATGCCGCGCTCCGCCAGCCGCCGTACGAACGCCCGCTGCTCGGCCGGCCGGGTACCGAGCCCCAGCCCGGTCGTCAGCAGCAGCTCGCCGCCCTTCAGCAGGGACGCGATGTTCGGCACCTCACCGGCGTGCACCCAGCGCACCGTCCGGTTCAGCCGGTCCGCTCCGGCGACCACTTCCGGCAGGCCCCCGCGCAGCCCGGGCAGCTCCAGCGCCCGCTGCACGGTGATCCCGCCCTGATCGTTCATGGAGGTCATACGGCCGGACGCTACCCGCGTCCGTGTTCCGAGGACATCACCGGACGATGACGACCACCGGCACTGGGCGACAACTCGTCGCGCCGACGCGCCATTTGCGCGACCGCCTGTCGATTGTGGCGTACGTCACGCCGGAGGAGGGTGTCCCGCCATGGCAGAGAATCCCACTCCAGCAGGCCACCAGGTGCAACGGCTCAAGGCGAACTCCGTCGGACTCGTCGGCGTCGTGTTCATGGCGGTCGCCACCGCGGCACCGATCACCGCGATGACCGGCAACCTCCCCATCGCCGTCGGCTTCGGCAACGGCACCGGCGCCCCGGCCGGCTACCTCTTCGCGACGCTCGTCCTCACCGTCTTCTCCGTCGGCTACGTCGCCATGGCGAAGCGGATCACCGCGGCCGGCGCCTTCTACGGTTACATCTCGCACGGTCTCGGCCGTATCGCGGGGATGGCCTCCGGCATGCTCGCGGTCCTCGCGTACATCGTCTTCGAGGCTTCGATCGTCGGCGTCTTCGCCTACTTCACGCAGACGACCGTCGCCGACCAGCTGGGCGTGGACCTGCCGTGGATCGTGTACGCGGCGGCGATGCTCGCCGTCACGGCCGTCCTCGCGTACTTCGACATCAACCTCACCGCCAAGGCCCTCGGCGTGATGCTCATCGCCGAGATCGCCGTGCTGTTCGCCGTCGCCACGGCCGTGCTGCTGAACGGAGGCGGCCCGGACGGGATACCGGTGGAGCCGATCAACCCGGCCAACGCCTTCACCGGCGCCTCCGCCGGCCTCGGCCTCTTCTTCGCCTTCTGGTCGTGGGTCGGCTTCGAGTCGACCGCGATGTACGGAGAGGAGTCCCGCGACCCCAAACGCGTCATCCCGCGCGCCACCCTCGTCTCCGTCGTCGGCGTCGGCCTCTTCTACATCTACGTCTCCTGGATGACCATCGCGGGCAACGGCCTGGACGGCGCCGTCGAGGTGTCCGCCTCCACCAGCCCGCTCGACCTGTTCTTCGACCCGACGCGGTCGTACATCGGCGCCTGGGCCGTCGACGCCTTCCAGTGGCTGCTGCTCACCGGCTCCTTCGCCTGCGGCATGGCCTTCCACC
Source organism: Streptomyces sp. NPDC041796 (assembly GCF_055590785.1). Lineage (NCBI taxonomy): Bacteria > Bacillati > Actinomycetota > Actinomycetes > Kitasatosporales > Streptomycetaceae > Streptomyces > Streptomyces sp. NPDC041796. Next base: position 263,746 of record NZ_JBVJAH010000012.1, on the reverse strand, counting down.
AGTGCGCCTCGCGCTACCTGTACGCCATCGGCCGCGAGGGCTTCCTGCACCCGGCACTCGGCCGTACGCACGCCACCCACGGCTCGCCCTACATCGCCTCCTACGTGCAGAGCGCCATCGCCGTCGCCCTCGTCGGCGCCTTCTGGCTCACCGGCCAGGACCCGTACATCCACCTCTACACACTGCTGGCGATCCTCGGCACGATGGCGATCCTCATCGTCCAGACGCTCTGCTCGTTCGCCGTCATCGGCTACTTCCGCAAGAACCACCCCGAAGACCGGCACTGGTTCAGGACGTTCACCGCACCCCTCCTCGGCGGCATCGGGATGACCGCGGTCGTCGTCCTGCTGGTGATCAACATGGAGACCGCCGCGGGCCTCGCCGCCGACTCCCTCTTCTTCACCCTCATCCCGTGGATCGTCGGCGCCGTGTTCTTCGGCGGCCTGGGCCTCGGCTTCTACCTGAAGGCCAGACAACCCGAGAGGTACGAGATCATCGGCCGGATCGTCCTCGAGGACGCGGCCGAGCGCACAGACGAAGACCACCAGCCCGCGACCGTCTGAGGAGCCTGACCATGTCCCGTACACCCCTGATGCGCGCCCTGCGTGACATCGCCGCCCACCGCGCCGCCGCCGACCGGCTCGGCATGCCCGTCGCCGCCGTCCGCGAATCCACCCGCCGCGACCTGCTCCGCCGCGCCGCCGCCCTCGGTCTCGCCGCCGGTGTCGGTACGGCGGTGGCGGCCCGGCCGACGAAGGCGCACGCCGCGACGGCCCCGCGCGTCGCCGTCGTCGGCGCCGGCATCGCCGGCCTCACGGCGGCGCTCACCCTCAAGGACGCGGGCCTCAACTGCACCCTGTACGAGGCGAACCCGACCCGGGTCGGCGGCCGCATGTGGACGCAGCGCGACCACTGGGCCCATGGCCAGCTCTCCGAGATCGGCGGCGAGCTGATCGACACCAGCCACAAGAAGATCCAGGAACTCTGCCGTCGCTTCGGCCTGCTCCTGGAGGACTTCCTCGGCGGTGGCCCCACCGGCGCCGAGGAAGTCCTGTGGTTCGACGGCACCTACTACCCGCGCCACCAGGCCGACGAGGACTTCAAGGCCGTGTACCAGCAACTCCACCGGGACCTCCAGGAAGCCGGTGAGGTGAAGTGGAACCAGAGCACCCCCCACGGCACCGCCCTGGACACCATGTCGATACACGACTGGATCGAGAGCCGCGTCCCCGGCGGACACACCTCACCGCTGGGCAAGTTCATCGACGTCGCCTACAACGTCGAGTACGGGGCGGACACCACCGAGCAGTCGTCGCTCGCCCTCGTCCTGCTGATGGGCTATCAGACCAACCCGGGTCACTTCAACGTCTGGGGCCTGTCCAACGAGCGCTACCACATCACCGGCGGCAACGATCAACTGCCGAACGCCATCGCCAGGTCACTGCCCTCCGGCACGCTCCGCATGGGCTGGTCCCTCACCGCCGTGCGCGCGAACGCCGACGGCACCCAGACCCTCACCTTCACCGAGGGCGGCTCCACCCGCACGGTCACCGCCGACCACACCGTGCTGTGCGTCCCGCTGCCCGTCCTCCAGCGGCTCGACCTCGGCCAGGCGGGCTTCGACCCGCGCATGAGGAACCTGCTGCGCGACGCGCGCATGGGCCACTGCACCAAGCTCAACATGCAGTGCGGCACCCGCCCCTGGCGCGGCACGGGCCCCTGGCCGGGTGTCTGTGCCGGTGACTGCTTCACCGACACCGACGTCCAGCAGACCTGGGACACCACCAAGATCCAGCCGGGCACCGGCGGCATCCTCATCCAGTACAACGGCGGCACCCTCGCCAGGAACCTCGCCCCCGCCGGGCCGTTCTCCACCGAGTCCGATCCGTACGTCCGCGACCTCGCCGCCCGTCGGCTGCGCGGCATCGACGCGTTCTTCCCCGGCACGTCCCGCGCCTGGACCGGCCGTGCCCAGCTTTCCGCCTGGCACCTCAACCCGTACACACTCGGCGCGTACTCGATGTGGCCGGTCGGCTACCTGCACCGGTACGCCGGGTACGAGGGCACCGCCCAGGGGAACATCCACATCGGCGGCGAGCACTGCAGTTACGACTTCCAGGGCTTCATGGAGGGCGGCGCGACCGAAGGGGAGCGCGCCGCCCGGGAGGTGATCGCCGCCTGTTAGCCGGACCGGCGCGTCAGCCGCCGTACGCGCCCGAGGCGGTCAGCCGCAGTGCCGTGTCGATCAGCGGCACGTGGCTGAACGCCTGCGGGAAGTTGCCGACCTGGCGCTGCAGGCGCGGATCCCACTCCTCCGCCAGCAGCCCCAGGTCGTTGCGCAGTCCCAGCAGCTTCTCGAAGAGCTTGCGCGCCTCGTCGACCCGCCCGATCATCGCCAGGTCGTCCGCCATCCAGAACGAGCAGGCCAGGAAGGCGCCTTCGTCGCCGGGCAGACCGTCCACACCCTCGTCCGCGCCCTCGGTCGGGTAGCGCAGGATGAAGCCGTCCTCCGTGGACAGCTCCCGCTGGATGGCCTCGATCGTGCCGATGACCCGCTTGTCGTCCGGCGGCAGGAAACCCACCTGCGGAATCAGCAGCAGCGAGGCGTCCAGCTCCTTCGAGCCGTACGACTGCGTGAAGGTGTTCCGCTCCGGGTCGTAGCCCTTCTCGCACACGTCCCGGTGGATCGTGTCGCGCAGCTCGGTCCACTTGTCCAGCGGACCGTCCGCGTCCCCGGACTCGATCAGCTTGATCGTCCGGTCGACCGCGACCCACGCCATCACCTTGGAGTGCACGAAGTGGCGGCGCGGCCCGCGCACCTCCCAGATGCCCTCGTCGGGCTGGTCCCAGTGGTCCTCCAGGTACCGGATCAGCTTCAGCTGGAGCAGCGAGGCGTAGTCGTTGCGCGACAGACCCGTCATGTGCGCCAGGTGCAGGGCCTCGGTGACCTCGCCGTACACGTCGAGCTGGAGCTGGTTGGCGGCGCCGTTGCCCACCCGGACCGGGGCGGAGTTCTCGTACCCCGGCAGCCAGTCCAGCTCGGCCTCGCCGAGCTCCCGCTCGCCCGCGATGCCGTACATGATCTGGAGGTTCTCCGGGTCGCCGGCGACCGCGCGCAGCAGCCACTCGCGCCAGGCGCGGGCCTCCTCGCGGTAGCCGGTGCGCAGCAGCGAGGAGAGGGTGATCGCCGCGTCGCGCAGCCAGGTGTAGCGGTAGTCCCAGTTCCGTACGCCGCCGATGTCCTCCGGCAGCGAGGTGGTGGGCGCCGCGACGATGCCGCCCGTCGGGGCGTACGTCAGCGCCTTCAGCGTGATCAGGGAGCGGACCACCGCCTCCCGGTAGGGCCCCCGGTAGGTGCAGTGGTCGACCCACTCGCGCCAGAACTCGGACGTGGCCTCCAGCGCGCCCAGCGGGTCCGCCAGCGGCGGCTGCGGGTGGTGCGAGGGCTGCCAGCTGATGGTGAAGGCGACCCGGTCGCCCTCCTTGACGGTGAAGTCCGAGTACGTGGTGAGGTCCTCGCCGTGCGTCTCCACGTCGGTGTCCAGCCAGATGGAGTCGGGTCCGGCGACGGCGACCGTCCGGCCGTCGACCTGGTGCACCCAGGGCACCACGCGTCCGTAGGAGAACCGCATCCGCAGCGCGGACCGCATCCGCACCCGGCCCTTGATCCCCTCCACGATGCGCACGAGCTGCGGGGCGCCGTCACGCGGGGGCATGAAGTCGGTCACGCGCACCGTGCCGCGCACGGTGTCCCACTCGGATTCGAGGATCAGCGAGTCACCGACGTACCGGCGCCGGTCGGCCGCCGGCGGTTCGGCGTCATCGGCGTGCGCCGGCCCGATCCGCCAGAAACCGTGCTCCTCGGTACCGAGGAGTCCTGCGAAGACGGCGTGCGAATCGAAGCGGGGCAGGCACAGCCAGTCGGCCGTACCGTCCCGGCAGACCAGGGCGGCGGTCTGCATGTCTCCGATGAGTGCGTAGTCCTCGATGCGCCCGGCCACGTGCAATCTCCAGTCGAACGGCAACGTTCGCCCCCGTGGGGCGCTTACTGGGGTCAAGGTCAAGGATCGCCGACGAGCACGTTTCCCGGTGACGGGCGGGGGTGGTGCCGTTATGAGGGCCTGGCTCGGCAGCGGATGTCCGAGCAGGATACGACGCGCCCCGGCCCTCTGTGTGATGGTCCTGGTAGAGCTGTTGAGCAGAACGAGTGACCCTCCTCTCCCCGTACGAAACCCCTGCCGGGCTCGTGTGCCGTGGGTGCCGGTACGTGCGCGCAGCGTGTACGCGGCGGGGTACCCGGCGCCCCGCGTCCGGCGCGCCGACCCCGCCGCCGCCCCGGCGGGGCCGGTCCCGCCGTGTGGCCGGAAGCGGCGGCCCCGGGTCGCTGATACCCTGGTAGCCCGTGGACCGGTGGGCGCCGCACCTCGAATCGGCGGCCCCCGAACCGCAGCGACGGCACCCCCGGAACCCTCCGGGCGGACGCCGGAACGCACCTCCAGAACGCGACCACGGGAGCCCCCTCTTGGCCATGCCGCCCAAATCCACGACGACCAAGCACATCTTCGTCACCGGGGGTGTCGCGTCCTCCCTCGGCAAGGGCCTGACCGCCTCCAGCCTGGGTGCGCTCCTCAAGGCCCGGGGCCTTCGGGTCACGATGCAGAAGCTCGACCCGTACCTCAACGTCGACCCGGGCACCATGAACCCGTTCCAGCACGGTGAGGTGTTCGTCACCAACGACGGCGCCGAGACCGACCTGGACATCGGCCACTACGAGCGGTTCCTCGACGTCGACCTCGACGGCTCGGCCAACGTCACCACGGGCCAGGTCTACAGCCAGGTCATCGCCAAGGAGCGGCGCGGCGAGTACCTCGGCGACACCGTCCAGGTCATCCCGCACATCACCAACGAGATCAAGCACCGCATCCGCCGGATGGCCACCGACGACGTCGACGTCGTCATCACGGAGGTCGGCGGCACGGTCGGCGACATCGAGTCGCTGCCGTTCCTGGAGACGGTCCGCCAGGTCCGTCACGAGGTCGGCCGGGACAACGTCTTCGTCGTGCACATCTCGCTGCTGCCCTACATCGGCCCGTCCGGCGAGCTGAAGACCAAGCCGACCCAGCACTCGGTCGCGGCCCTGCGCAACATCGGTATCCAGCCCGACGCGATCGTGCTGCGCGCCGACCGTGACGTACCGACCGCGATCAAGCGCAAGATCTCGCTGATGTGCGACGTCGACGAGGCGGCGGTGGTCGCCGCCATCGACGCCAAGTCGATCTACGACATCCCGAAGGTGCTGCACACCGAGGGCCTCGACGCGTACGTCGTGCGCAAGCTGGACCTGCCGTTCCGCGACGTCGACTGGACCACGTGGGACGACCTGCTGGACCGCGTCCACAACCCCGACCACGAGGTCACCGTCGCGCTGGTCGGCAAGTACATCGACCTGCCGGACGCCTACCTGTCGGTGACCGAGGCCATGCGCGCCGGCGGTTTCGCCAACAAGGCCCGCGTCAAGGTCAAGTGGGTCACCTCCGACGACTGCAAGACGCAGGCCGGCGCCGCCAAGCAGCTCGGTGACGTCGACGCGATCGTCATCCCCGGCGGCTTCGGCGAGCGCGGCGTCAACGGCAAGGTCGGCGCCATCCAGTACGCCCGCGAGAACAAGATCCCGCTGCTCGGCCTGTGCCTGGGCCTCCAGTGCATCGTGGTCGAGGCGGCGCGGAACCTGGCGGGCATCGCGGATGCCAACTCCACCGAGTTCGACCCGGCCACCTCCCACCCCGTCATCTCGACGATGGAGGAGCAGCTGGCGTACGTCGAGGGCGCCGGCGACCTGGGCGGAACGATGCGCCTGGGCCTGTACCCGGCGAAGCTCGCCGAGGGCTCCATCGTCCGCGAGGTCTACGGCGACCAGCCGTACGTCGACGAGCGGCACCGTCACCGCTACGAGGTGAACAACGCCTACCGCGCGGAGCTGGAGAAGAAGGCGGGCATCGTCTTCTCCGGCACCTCGCCGGACAACAAGCTCGTCGAGTACGTCGAGTACCCGCGCGAGGTGCACCCCTACCTGGTCGCCACGCAGGCGCACCCGGAGCTGCGCTCCCGCCCGACCCGGCCGCACCCGCTCTTCGCGGGCCTGGTGAAGGCCGCTGTGGAGCGCAAGACGGGCAAGTGACGCGCTAGCGATACGGTTGACCGGGGTACGGGCCTGATCAGGGCTTGTGCCCCGGTTTTCTGTGTACGTGGTGTACGAGGGAGGACGTCTTTCATGACCATCAAGGACACGCCCGAGGAGTGGCGGGTCACCGCGACCGCCGTGCCGTTCCAGGGCAACAAGACGAGTGTCCGCACCGACGACGTGGTCATGCCGGACGGGACCGTCGTACGCCGCGACTACCAGGTCCACCCCGGCTCGGTGGCGGTCCTCGCCCTCGACGACGAGGACCGGGTCCTGGTGCTGCGCCAGTACCGCCATCCGGTGCGGCACAAGCTGTGGGAGATCCCGGCCGGCCTGCTGGACGTGCCCGGTGAGAACCCGCTGAACGCGGCCGTGCGCGAGCTGTACGAGGAGGCACACGTCAAGGCGGAGAAGTGGCACGTCCTCACGGACGTGTACACCACGCCCGGCGGCTGCGACGAAGCCGTACGGATCTTCCTGGCGCGCGGCCTGTCGGCGGCGGAGGGGGAGCGCTTCGAGGTCGCCGAGGAGGAGGCCGACATGGAGCTCGCCCGGGTGCCCCTCGACGAGCTGGCGCGGGGCGTCCTGGCGGGCGACCTGCACAACAACTGCCTGGTCGTGGGTGTGCTCTCGGTCCTCGCCGCCCGCGCCGGCGACGGGCTGGACGCGCTGCGCCCGGCCGAGGCCCCCTGGCCGGCCCGCCCGTTCGAGCGTTAGGGCCCTCGTGGCCGGGAGCGGGTGCACCGGCGGGGCCGCCCGGGGAAGTGGCTGCGGCGGTCCGGTGTGACGATCGGCTGATCCGATTGAGGGACTCGTTCGCCGTGCTCCGCCGGGTGGGGCACCGCGGCTGAACTACGCTCGGATCGCCCGCCTGGGGACCCGGCGGGATCAGTACGTGCACAGGCGGACGGGAGCGTGGCCCGTGACGGATCAGGCGGTGGACTTCGGCGGCGCGGGCGGTGCGGACCGGTCCGGGGCGCGGCCCGGGCGCCGTCGGTTCTTCGGGCGGGTGCGCGAGCTCAAGGAACTGCGGGCCGACATCGCCCGCGCCGGGCTCGACACCCTCGCCGGGCGGCCCTCCCCGCGCGCCCGGGTCCTGCTGATCGCCGGGCGGCCCGGCAGCGGCCGCACGGCGCTCGCCGAGGAACTGGTCGGCGACCTCGCGCGCGGTTACCGCGACGGCGTCCTGCGGGCCCGGCTGACCGAGCCGGGCGGTGAACCGGTGCCCGTCGAGCGGGTCGCCCGCGGGCTGCTCGACCGGCTCGGCGTACCCGCGCCCGCCGGGGCGTGGGAGGACGAACTGACCGGGCTGCTGCGGGACACCTTCGCCGAACGCCGCGCCCTGCTCCTGCTGGACGACGCCGCGCACGCCGACCAGGTCGCCGCGCTGCTCCCCGACAACCCCGCGTGCCTCGTCGTGGCCGTCGCGCAGGGCCCGCTCACCGGCATCCCGGACGTACGGCCGTGCACGGTCGGCGGACTGGACGCCAAGTCCGCCATCGAACTGCTCGACAGCTTCACCGGCTCGGTACGGATCACCGTCGACCCGCAGGCCGCCGAGACGCTCACCGAGCTGTGCGGCGGCCAGCCCACCGCCCTCGTGCTGGCCGGCGGCTGGCTCGCCGCCCGCCCCATGTCGTCCGTCGCCGACCTCACCAAACGGCTCCGCTCCCTGGAGGACGAGCCCGACCGCCCCGTCGCGGACCGGCCGCTGGCCCGCGCCTTCCACCTGGCGTACGAGGCGCTCCCCGCGCCCGCCGCGCGGACGCTGCGCCTGCTCGCCCTGGCCCCGGTCGGCACGGCCGACGCCCACACCGCCTCCGCGCTGGCCGGCTGCTCGGTGTCCGCCGCCCGCTCCGCCCTGGAGAGCTTCGCCGCCTCCGGGTTCGTGCACGCGGCGGACGACGAACAGTACGAGGTGCCCGGCTGCCTCATGCCGCTGCTGCGGGAGCGGCTGGAGAGCGAGGACCGGCCGGCCGAGGTCCAGCTCGCCCGCGCGCGGATGCTGGAGCGGACCGTACGGCTGCTGCAGTCGTGCCGGGCGGTCACCGAGCCGGAGGGCTCGCCGGCGCGGCGCAAGCTGGCCGGGCTGCCCAGGGCGCTGCGCTTCGCCGGACCGGAGGCCGCCGCCGCATGGCTGCGCACCCGGCAGCCCGCACTGCTGGCCGCCGCCCGGGTCGCCGTCGCCGACGGGGACCTCGACACCCTGGCCCGCCGCCTGGTGGCCGCCCTCGTCCGGGCGCTCACCGCGCACCGGGGCGCCGAGGAGGCCGCACCGGAGCTGTACGGGCTGCACCAGCTGGTCCTGGACGTCGCCGAGCGTCGCGGGCTGCACCGCGAGCGGGCCGCCGCCCTGCTGAACCTCGCCGACCTGGACGCCCGCACCGGCCGTACGACCGAGGCGCTGGCCCGCTACCGGAAGGCCCTGGACGCCGGGCGGCTCGCGGGCGACCCGTACGCGATCAGCCGCGCGATGGAATCCGTAGGCGGTGCCCACCAGGAGCTGGGGGACTGGCAGCGGGCCGCCGACTGGTACGGCCGGGCCCTCTCGCAGCGCCTCGCCCGCGACGAGCGGGCCGACCAGGCGCGGCTGTACGGCCGGCTCGGTGCCGTGCACACCTACGAGGGCCGGTACGGCGAGGCGCTCAGGAATTGGCGGGCCGCCGCGGCCGGATACCGCCGCCTCGGCGATCTCGGGGGCCACGCGCGGGCGTTGAGCGAGGCGGCCCGGGTCCAGGAGTACGCGGGACGGCCGCAGGAGTGTCTGCGCACCTGCGAGGAGGCGGTCGAGTGGGCGCGCCGGGCCAAGGACGTGCGGCTTCTCGCGGCGCTCCAGCTGCGGCTGGCGGACACCCTCGACCGGCTCGGCGATCCCGCCGCCGCCCGGCTGCACCGGGCCGCGGCCGACCGGCTGCTGGGAACGGACAACTCCACCGCCGGATCTACCTGCGAAATCCGCAGTGCTTCAGCCAAAGATTAATGCTTTGCAAGGCTAGACAACGGTGGACCCTTCAATAGACTGGGTGAGCCGCGATTGACCGCGGTGTATCCCGGTGCGTCCTGTGTATCCGGGTATGTATTGCATTGCCCCCGTACCCCCAAAGCCAAGGACCGTGATCGACGTGAAGGTCGGCATCCCCCGCGAGGTCAAGAACAACGAGTTCCGGGTGGCCATCACCCCCGCCGGTGTGCACGAGCTCGTGCGCAACGGGCACCAGGTCTTCGTCGAGCAGAACGCCGGTGTCGGCTCCTCGATCACGGACGACGAGTACGTCGCCGCCGGCGCGCAGATCCTGCCCACCGCCGACGAGGTGTGGGCCACCGCCGACCTGCTGCTCAAGGTCAAGGAGCCCATCGCGGAGGAGTACCACCGCCTCCGCAAGGACCAGACCCTCTTCACCTACCTGCACCTCGCCGCCTCCCGCGAGTGCACGGACGCCCTGATCGAGTCCGGCACCACGGCCATCGCGTACGAGACGGTCGAGACCGCCAACCGCGCCCTGCCGCTGCTCGCCCCGATGTCCGAGGTCGCGGGCCGCCTCGCCCCGCAGGTCGGCGCCTACCACCTGATGCGCGCGGCCGGTGGCCGTGGCGTGCTGCCGGGCGGCGTCCCGGGCGTGATCCCGGCCAAGGCCGTCGTCATCGGCGGTGGCGTCTCCGGCTGGAACGCCACCCAGATCGCCGTGGGCATGGGCTTCGAGGTGACGCTGCTCGACCGTGACATCAACAAGCTGCGTGAGGCCGACAAGATCTTCGGTACGAAGGTCAAGGCCGTCATGTCCAACTCCTTCGAGCTGGAGAAGGCCGTCCTCGACGCCGACCTCGTCATCGGTGCCGTCCTCATCCCGGGCGCCAAGGCCCCGAAGCTGGTCACCAACGAGCTCGTCTCCCGGATGAAGCCGGGAAGTGTCCTTGTCGACATCGCGATCGACCAGGGCGGCTGCTTCGAGGACTCCCGTCCGACCACGCACGCCGAGCCGACCTTCAACGTCCACGAGTCGGTCTTCTACTGCGTCGCCAACATGCCCGGCGCGGTGCCCAACACCTCCACCTACGCGCTGACCAACGCCACGCTGCCCTACATCGTGTCGCTGGCCAACAATGGCTGGGTCGAGGCGCTGCGCCGCGACGCCGCGCTCGCCAGGGGCCTCAACACCCATGACGGCAAGGTCGTCTACAAGGAGGTCGCCGAGGCCCACGGCCTGGAGCACACCGAGCTGACCTCGCTCATCGGCTGACCCACGCCGACCCTCCGGCGGACCGTCAACGGTTGCCGTCAACCTCACACATCCGGCCGGACCTTCGCGACGAGGTCCGGCCGGACGTGTGTCCGCCGAGCTCCTGACCGTCGCTCAAGTCGTCTCGAACGTAACCCTTTAACCGTTTCGCACACCCGGGAAACGTGTCGAAGCATGGCCGTGCGCCCTTGACACGGGACTGTTTCTTTGCCGACACATCGGCCCGCGTCCGGGCGATTGTGTTGCTGCGGAGCGGTGACACGCCATAGAGTCGCAAACCGTCGGCATGGTGCCACGCTGACCTATCGATAAGTTTCCTGGTCACGTCCAAGGAGGTAAGACGACTTGTGAATGAGTCGACATTTACTCCTGGGGGTGGTCAGCCAGGAACGGTCGGCGATGCCGGCTCGGTCGCTGTCCGAACCTTCGCGGCCGGCCAGCAGCACAGGACGACAGCCCACACGATGAAGATGATGGACGGCCAACACGTGAACGCCATGGCCGGCAACGAGAGTGGCCGAGAGTCCACCCACTTCGCCGCCTACGACGAAGTCCCCGAGGGGCACTTCTACGACCCTGACGCCGAGTACGAGCCCGATCCGGAGTACGCGGCCACCCTCGCGCCCGACGCTGCCCGCCAGCGCCGGGAGCGGATCGGCCCCACCGGACGGCCCCTGCCGTACTTCCCGATCCCGGGACCGTTGACCGACCACGGCCCCGCGAAGATCATCGCGATGTGCAACCAGAAGGGCGGCGTGGGCAAGACGACGTCGACCATCAACCTGGGCGCCGCGCTCGCGGAGTACGGACGGCGGGTGCTGCTCGTCGACTTCGACCCGCAGGGAGCCCTGTCGGTCGGTCTCGGCGTGAACCCGATGGAGCTCGACCTCACCGTCTACAACCTGCTCATGGAGCGGGGCATGTCGGCGGACGAGGTCCTGCTGAAGACCGCCGTGCCCAACATGGACCTGCTGCCCAGCAATATCGATTTGTCAGCCGCTGAAGTGCAGTTGGTCAGCGAGGTCGCGCGCGAGTCCACGCTGCAGCGGGCGCTCAAGCCGCTGCTGAACGACTACGACTACATCGTGATCGACTGTCAGCCCTCGCTCGGTCTGCTGACCGTGAATGCGCTGACGGCCGCTCACAAGGTGATAGTGCCGCTGGAGTGCGAGTTCTTCGCACTGCGTGGCGTCGCGCTGCTCACCGAGACCATCGAGAAGGTCCAGGAGCGGCTGAACCCGGAGCTGGAGCTCGACGGCATCCTCGCCACGATGTACGACTCGCGCACGGTGCACAGCCGTGAGGTGCTCGCCCGTGTCGTCGAGGCCTTCGACGACCACGTGTACCACACGGTGATCGGCCGGACCGTGCGCTTCCCGGAGACCACGGTCGCGGGTGAGCCGATCACCACGTACGCCTCGAACTCGGTCGGTGCCGCCGCCTACCGTCAGCTCGCCAGGGAGGTGCTCGCCCGGTGTCACGCCGAGTGAGTCTGCCCGGTGCCGACGAGTTGTTCCGTACGACAGGGGGCATGGCGCTGCAGTCGTCCACCCCGCGACGGCAGAACGGCGAGCCGCGGGTGCCGGCGCCGGCGGGCGAGAGCGACCCGGCGGCGTCCGCCCCGGCGTCCGCGTCCGCCCCCGCACCGGCTCCCGAGGAGCACGCGGCCGCCGAGGCGGACGCCGCGGAGCCGCGCAGCCGCGAGGCGGAGCAGCCCTCGAAGACGGCCCCCGCCGCCGCTCCGGCCCGGCGCCGAGGCCGCTCGGCGAACCGGCGGCCCAGCGGACGCGAACGGCACGACGAGAAGATCACGGTGTACGTCTCCGCCGAGGAACTCATGGACCTGGAGCACGCGCGCCTGGTCCTGCGCGGCGAGCACGGCCTGGCCGTCGACCGCGGGCGCATCGTCCGTGAGGCGGTCGCCGTGGTGCTGGCCGATCTGGAGTCGCGGGGCGACGCGAGCATCCTCGTGCGGCGCCTGCGCGGGCGCTGACGGTAGCCTGCGCGGGCCGCCGCCCGTTCTCGCTTCGCCCCAGGACCAGGATGCCCCCGACCGACGCTCCCACCCCCCGCCGCCGCTCCCTCGGCCGCGGCCCGGGGGCCGCACGGCCGGAGGCCCCCCTTCCCCCGCCGGCCCCCGTCGCGGTGCCCGACCCGCCGCCTCCGCCACCCCTCGCGGACCCCGCCGCCCCGGGCGCCGCCCCCGAGCCGCCTGCGCCCGAGCCGCCCGAGCCGGAGCCGAAGCCCGAGCCGCCTGCGGCGGAGCCCGAGCCCGCCCCGGACGGGTCCGACGAGCCCGCCCCAGGCGCGTCCGACGAGCCCGTCCCGGCACCGCCGGACGCGCCGCCCGGCGAGGCCGACGGGCGGTTCACCGTCCGGCTGGCGAACTTCGAGGGGCCGTTCGACCTGCTTCTGCAGCTGATCTCCAAGCACAAGCTGGACGTCACCGAGGTCGCCCTGTCCAAGGTCACCGACGAGTTCATGGCGCACATCCGCGCCATGGGGCCGGACTGGGACCTCGACCAGACCACCGAGTTCCTGGTGGTCGCGGCGACACTGCTCGATCTCAAGGCCGCCCGGCTGCTGCCCGCCGCCGAGGTGGAGGACGAGGCGGACCTGGCGCTGCTGGAGGCGCGGGACCTGCTGTTCGCGCGGCTGCTCCAGTACCGCGCCTACAAGCGGGTCGCCGACATCTTCAGCGAGCGGCTGGAGAGCGAGGGGCGGCGCTACCCCCGCACGGTGGGCCTGGAGCCGCACCATGCCGAACTGCTGCCCGACGTCGTCATCAGCATCGGTGCCGAGGGGTTCGCCAAGCTGGCCGTCAAGGCCATGCAGCCCAAGGCCAAGCCGCAGGTGTACGTGGAGCACATCCACGCCCCGCTGGTCAGCGTCCGCGAACAGGCCGAGGTGGTCGTGTCCCGGCTGAGGGAACGCGGCGAGGTGAGTTTCCGGGAGCTGGCCGAGGGTGCCCCGGACACCCTCACCGTCGTCGCCCGGTTCCTCGCCCTTCTGGAGCTGTACCGCGAGAAGGCCGTCGCCCTCGACCAGGACGAGGCCCTGGGGGAGCTCACCGTGAGGTGGACGGGCGGGGAGAGCGTCGCCGTGACGGACGAGTTCGACCAGGAGGATGCGTGATGGAGCTGAAGCCGGCCCTGGAGGCCGTTCTCATGGTCGTCGACGAGCCGGCCACCGAGGAGCACCTCGCCAAGGTGCTGGACCGTCCCCGCCGGGAGGTCGCCGACGCGCTGCGGGAGCTGGCCGACGAGTACGACGTACAGCGCCGGGGGTTCGAGCTGCGGCTGGTCGCCGGGGGGTGGCGGTTCTACACGCGGGCCGAGTACGCGGAGGCCGTCGAGAGCTTCGTCCTCGACGGGCAGCAGGCCCGGCTCACCCAGGCCGCGCTGGAGACCCTGGCGGTCGTCGCGTACCGCCAGCCGGTGAGCCGGTCGAGGGTCTCGGCGGTGCGCGGGGTGAACTGCGACGGGGTCATGCGCACCCTTCTCCAGAGGGGTCTGGTGGAGGAGGCGGGCGCGGAACCCGAAACAGGTGCGATCCTGTACAGGACGACGAACTACTTCCTGGAGCGGATGGGCCTTCGCGGCCTGGACGAGCTCCCCGAGCTCGCGCCCTTCCTCCCCGAGGCGGACGCGATCGAGGCCGAGACGCAGGAAGGTGTCCCGTCGTTCGATCCGGACGCTCCGGATTCCGAGCACGCAGACGACAAGACGGAACTTTGATGCGAAGCAGCAGCGGCAGGAACAGCAGCGGAAACAACGGCGGGAGCCGTGGTGGCAACAGCGGCGGCCGCGGCAGCAGCGGCGGCCGTGGCAATTACCGGGGTGCCGGTAACAGCCGCGACGACCGCCAGGGCCCCAAGGGCGGGAGCAACCCGCGCCGCCCCCGCCCCGAGGAGCGCAGCTACGACGTGGGCGCCCCCGGTGAGGGCGGCCCCAAGCGCGGGCGTGGCGCGGCGGCCCGGGGCGGTGCCAAGGGCGGCCCCCGCCAGTCCCCCCAGCGCGGTGGCGGCCGCACGATGCCGGCGCGTCCGCGTGAGCTGGACGCCCGGATCGAGGAGCGCAACCGCGAGCGGTACGCGAACAAGCCCGAGATCAAGACGCCCAAGACGTTCGGCGACCAGGAGGGTGAGCGCCTGCAGAAGGTGCTCGCGCGGGCCGGCGTGGGGTCGCGGAGGGCGTGCGAGGAGCTGATCGACGCCGGCCGGGTCGAGGTCAACGGCAAGATCGTCATCGAGCAGGGCACGCGCGTCGACCCGGAGAACGACGAGATCAAGGTCGACGGCCTGACCGTGGCCACCCAGTCGTACCTCTTCTTCGCCCTGAACAAGCCCGCCGGTGTCGTCTCCACCATGGAGGACCCCGACGGCCGCCAGTGCCTGGGCGACTACGTCACCAACAGGGAGACCCGGCTCTTCCACGTCGGGCGGCTCGACACCGAGACCGAGGGCATCATCCTGCTCACCAACCACGGTGAGCTGGCCCACCGCCTCACGCACCCGAAGTACGGCGTGAAGAAGACCTATCTGGCGGCCATCACGGGCCCGCTCCCGCGCGAGGTGGGCAAGCGGCTCAAGGAGGGCATCCAGCTGGAGGACGGCTACGCCCGCGCCGACCACTTCCGGGTGGTGGAGCAGACCGGCAAGAACTACCTGGTCGAGGTGCAGCTCCACGAGGGCCGCAAGCACATCGTGCGCCGCATGCTCGCCGAGGCCGGCTTCCCGGTCGAGAAGCTGGTGCGGACCGCGTTCGGTCCGATCCAGCTCGGTGACCAGAAGTCGGGCTGGCTGCGCCGCCTGACGAACACCGAGGTCGGCATGCTGATGAAGGAAGTCGGCCTGTAGTAGCCCATACCCGTACGAAAGCCCGTGGCCTGCCAAAAGGCCGCGGGCTTTCGTGCTTGTGGGGCACCCCTGGGCGCCTTTATAGTCAAGGTGACTCTTAAGGGGGCGGTGTGCGAACCACCGAGAACGTCTTCATCACCTCCGCCGCGTACGGCCGGTGGACCTGGACCCACGGGGGTGGCTCAGGCTCCGGCGCCGTCGCGGCGGGGGTGGTGAAGGCCCGCACGACGAGCGGGACGGAGGGACCGGCATGACCGCCGCCCGGCGGCCCGAGGGCTACGACCCGTACGCCTTCGAGCCCTTCGCCGTCACCGTCGACCTCGCCGTCTTCACCGTGCGGGACGAACGGCTCCAGGTGCTCCTGGTCGAGCGGGGCCAGGAGCCCTACCAGGGCTGCTGGGCCCTGCCCGGCGGCTTCGTCCTGCCCCGGGAGTCCGCCGGACAGGCCGCCCGCCGCGAGCTCGCCGAGGAGACCGGGCTGTCCGACGCCACCGTCGCCCACCTCCACCTGGAGCAGCTGCGCACCTACAGCGACCCCGACCGCGACCCCAGGATGCGGGTCGTGTCGGTCGCCTACACCGCCCTCGTCCCGGACCTGCCCGAGCCGCGGGGCGGCGGGGACGCCGCGCACGCCCAGTGGCTGCCGTACGGCTCGTACGGGCCCCTCGCCTTCGACCACGACACGATCCTCGCCGACGCGCACGAGCGCGTGGGCGCCAAGCTCGAGTACACCTGCCTGGCCACCGCCTTCTGCCCGCCCGAGTTCACCCTCGGCGAGCTGCGCCAGGTGTACGAGACGGTGTGGGGCGTCGAGCTCGACCGCCCCAACTTCCGGCGCAAGGTCCTCACCACGCCCGGCTTCGTCCAGGCCGTGGAGGGACCGCCGCGCCTGACCGGCGGACGGGGGAAACCGGCCGCTCTGTACCGGGCGGGCCAGGCCACGGCCCTGCACCCGCCACTGCTGCGACCGGAAGGACGGCAGGAATGATCACGTCCAGGACCATCACCAAGCAGGCGGCCACCGGCTCGCTCATCGGGCTCGCGCTCGGTGACGCGCTGGGCTTCCCCACCGAGTTCAACGACGTCCCGTCCATCCTGGCCAAGTGCGGCCCCTGGCGGGAGATGACCCTGCCGAAGCCCGCGATCGTCACCGACGACACCCAGATGACCCTCGCGGTCGCCCGTGCCGTACGGACGGCGCTCGCGCGCGGCGCGCTCGCCCCGCTGAGCCTGACCCGCCCGCTGCGCGACGAGTTCGTCGACTGGTACCACTCGCCGGAGAACAACCGCGCCCCCGGCCGCACCTGCCTGGTCGCCTGCCAGAAGCTGGAAGGCGACCGGCCCTGGCAGCAGGCCAGCCAGATCGGCTCCAAGGGCTGCGGCGCCAACATGCGGGTCGCCCCCATCGGGCTCGTCCCGGGGCTCAGCCAGGAGCAGCGGGCCGGCGCCGCCCAGCTCCAGGCCGCCCTCACCCACGGCCACCCCACCGCACTGGCCGCCTCCGACCTCACCGCCCGGGCGGTGCACCTGCTGTCGCAGGGCGCCGAGCCGCTCGGCCTGGTCGGGCAACTGCGTTCGTACGCGTACGAGAACCGCTCCCGCTACCACCAGCAGTGGCTCGGCGACCTGTGGACGTACTCCCACGACGCCACGCCCCAGGCGTACATCCAGCGAGGGTGGGACGAGTGCGCCGACGCCCTGAGCACCCTGGACGCCGCGCTGCGCACGGCCGACCCGGAGACCGACCCGTGCCTGCTCACCGGCGAGGGCTGGATCGCCGAGGAGGCCCTCACCAGTGCCTTGCTCTGCTTCCTCCTCTTCCCCGAGGAGCCCGTCACGGCCATCCGCCGGGCCGCCTGCACCAAGGGCGACTCCGACTCCATCGCCTGCCTGGCGGGCGCCTTCGCCGGAGCCCATCTGGGCGCCGGAGCGTGGCCGAAGGAGTGGGCGGACCGGATCGAATACGGCAGTGAGCTGCTGACGCTGGGGGCGCTCTGGGACGCTTAGGCCATGACCGAACTCCTGGAGCTTCCCGACCTGGCCTCCGTCGTCGCCGAGCAGCCCGACCACCTGTTGTTCGCCACCGTCTCCGGCGCGCACCTGTACGGCTTCCCGTCCCGCGACTCGGACGTGGACGTGCGTGGAGTGCACCTGCTGCCGGTGGACTCGCTGATCGGGCTGCGCGAGCCCGAGGAGACCAGGTCGAGGATGTGGGAGCGCGACGGGGTCGAGATGGACCTGGTCACCCACGACCTGCGCAAGTTCGTCCGCCTGATGCTCCGGCGCAACGGATACGTACTGGAACAGCTGTTGTCCCCGTTGGTCGCCCACACCACCGACGCACACGCGGAGCTGGCCGGCCTGGCGCCCGGTGTGCTCACGACCCACCACGCCCACCACTACCGTGGGTTCGCCGCCACCCAGTGGCGGCTCTTCGAGAAGAGCGGGGAGCTCAAGCCGCTGCTCTACACCTTCCGGGCGCTCCTCACCGGCATCCACCTGATGCGTACGGGAGAAGTGGTGGCCCACCTGCCGACCCTCCTCGGGTCGGTGCCGGCGCCGGAGTACGTGGCCGGACTCATCGCGGCCAAGGCGGATGCCGAGCACGGCCCGGCCACCAGCGTGGACACCGAGCGGGTCCGGGCCGACGTCGAGGCGCTGCACACCGTCCTCGACGAGGCACGGGCGTCGTCCGTGCTACCGGACGCCGCCGCCCCCGCCACGTACGACGCCCTCCACGACTTCGTCGTCCGGACCCGCCTGGAGGGCTGACGCCCGGCGCGTACGGAACAGGAAGTCCGCGACCGCCCGCCGGTCCGGCTCCGGCGGGAGCGGGGAGCCCGCGACCGCCTCGTCGGCCTCGTCGGCGAGGCGGCCCATCCACGACTCGACCTCCGGCCAGGGCACCTCGCCGCGCTTGACCGCCAGCAGCCGCTCGCGTTCATCGCCCACGTCGATCTGCAGCTCGCCCGTGCGCAGCAGGTCGCGACAGGTCGCCAGCAGCCGCAGCAGGTGCATGGCGTGCTTCCAGCGGGGAGCGCCGTACTGGCGGATGTCCGCGTCGAGCTTCTTGCGCTGCCCGCTCGCGTACCGGACGAACGTCCGGTGTGCCTCGCGGGAGAGGAACGCGGAGCGCAGCGCCAGCAGTTCGCGGCCGGTGGCGTCGACGCGCTCGACGAGCGGCGAGTGCAGGCACTCCAGGATGTTGGGGTTGGCGCGCAGGGCCAGCTCGCAGAACCGCTCCAGCTCCCAGCTGAACTGTTCGTCCGCCGGGCCCTCTATGTGCGTGGGGGGCTTGTCGAAACGCCACTGGAGCGGGGTGGGGGCCAGGAACACACCACGGCGGTCGGTGTCGCTGCCGTCCGTGGCCAGCCCGAAGGCGCGCGAGCCCATGACACAGGAGTAGATCGTGTGGTCGCGCACCAGTTCGTCGGGGGTCAGCATGCGCCAGACCCTATGCCAGTCGGATGCTGTCCCCCTCCACGATGATCTGCTCGGCCGGCAGCGGCCGGGTCGCCGGGCCCCGCGCCACCGAGCCGTCCGCGACACGGAACCGGCTGCCGTGACAGGCACAGTTGATGGTGCCGTCCTCCACCGTGGCGACGATGCAGGCCTGATGGGTGCAGACCGCGGAGAAGGCCTTGAACTCGCCGTCCTGCGGCTGGGTCACCACGACCTTCCGGTCCTTGAAGATCCGGCCTCCGCCGGAGGGGATGTCGGTCGTCCGGGCAAGCTCGTCGTCCGGTGGCTCCGCCGTCGGGCGGGGGCTGGGGCTGGCGGGAGGCGTGGGGGTCGTGGGGGCGGCGGTCGCCGCCGGGGCGTCGCCTCCGTCGTCACCGCAGCCGGCCGCGAACACGACGGTGGCGGTGGCGGCGGCCCTGAGGACGGTACGGCGGGGGGTGGGGGCTGGACTCATGCGCAGCATCCTGGCCCCCCGGGCGGCCCGTACGAAGCACCCGCGCGGGCGCTTACGCCCAGGGGGCGAGCCCCGTGACACGGCCGGCCCCATCGCGGCGGATCTCCCGCACGTCCACGACGGCGGCGCGGTCGACCGGACCGTGCACATGCGGGAAGAGACGGCCCTCCGCGCCCTCCCAGCGGACCTCCGCCGTCAGCAGCGCCTCATCGAGCGCCAGCAACAGCAGCGGACCCGGCACGTCCCGGTAATGGGCGTCGGCGATGGCCAGCGCCGTCCCCTCGTCGGCCGAGCAGTGCACGAAACCCTCGGAGGCGAGGGAGGCGGGGCGGTACGGATGCCCGGGAGCGGCCGACCACTCCGGCTCCGGTACGACGTGAAGCAGCATGGACACAGTTCTACCCGCCGTCTGCATGCCGGACGGATCCGGCGCGGTTCCCCGGGCTGACTAGGCTGAACGACAGCACTCGCGTCGAGCGGCAACAGGTGAAGGAGCGGGACGTGGCGGTACGAGCGGTCCGAGGGGCCGTCCAGCTGGAGCGGGACGACGCCGGACACATGCGGGACCAGGTGGGCGAGCTGCTCACCGCCGTACTGGAGCGCAACGGCCTGGCTTCCGACGACCTCATCAGCATCTGGTTCACCGCCACTCCCGACCTTCACAGCGACTTCCCCGCCGCGGCGGCGCGCGAGCTGGGCATCGTGGACGTACCGCTGATCTGTGCGCAGGAACTGGACATCGCCGGCGCGATGCCCCGGGTCGTGCGCCTGCTCGCCCACGTCGAGACCGACCTCCCCAAGTCCGCAGTCGCGCACGTCTACCTCGGCGCCGCGGCCGCCCTCCGCAAGGACATCGCCCAGTGAGAACCGCCGTCGTCATCGGAACCGGGCTGATCGGCACCTCGGCCGCCCTCGCGCTGACCGGGCGCGGTGTCACCGTCCACCTCGTCGACCACGACCCGGACCGGGCCCGCACCGCCGCCGCGCGCGGGGCCGGCACCGAAGAGCCGCCCGAGGGCCCCGTCGACCTCGCGATCGTCGCCGTACCGCCGGCGTACGTCGCCGCCACCCTCGCCGACGCCATGCGCGGCGGGATCGCCCGCGGCTACCTCGACGTGGCCAGCGTCAAGGGCGGCCCCAAGCGGGAGCTGGAGGCGATGGGCCTCGACCTGTCCTCGTACATCGGTACGCACCCGATGTCCGGCAAGGAACGCTCCGGTCCGCTGGCCGCGACGGGCGACCTGTTCGAGGGCCGCCCGTGGGTGCTGACCCCGACCCGGGACACGGACACCGAGGTGCTCAACCTCGCTCTGGAGCTGGTCGCGCTGTGCCGGGCGGTGCCGGTCGTCATGGACGCCGACGCCCACGACCGGGCCGTCGCGCTCGTCTCGCACACCCCGCAGCTGGTGTCGTCGATGGTCGCCGCGCGGCTGGCGGAGGCGGACGAGACGGCGGTACGGCTCTGTGGACAGGGCATCCGCGACGTCACCCGCATCGCGGCCTCCGACCCGCGCATGTGGGTCGAGATCCTGTCGGCCAACCCCGGCCCGGTCGCGGACGTCCTCGCCGGGGTGGCCGCCGACCTCGACGAGACCGTCCAGGCCCTGCGGTCCCTCCAGTCCGCCGACGAGGAAAAGCGCCGCGACGGCGCCACCGGCGTGGAGGACGTGCTGCGCCGCGGCAACGCCGGACGCGCCCGCGTCCCCGGCAAGCACGGCGGCGGCCCGGTCGCCTACGAGACGGTCGCCGTCCTCCTCAGCGACCAGCCGGGCGAGCTCGCCCGGATCTTCGCGGACGCGGGCCGCGCGGGCGTCAACATCGAGGACGTCCGCATCGAACACGCCACCGGCCAGCAGGCGGGCCTCATCCAGCTCATGGTGGAGCCCGCCTCCGCCCCGGTGCTGGCGACGGCACTGCGCGAGCGGGGCTGGGCGCTGCGGCAGTAAGGGCGCCGGGGGCCGGCGGGGCGGCCGGGTGAGGGGGGTAGCCCGAATGGGTGCAAGGGGTGGCGGCAGCAGTCGGTAACCTTGTGCAGGGCCCCTCGGCAACCGGCCGGCCCTCTCCCGCGTATCAGGAAGGTGTCCGACACCGTGGAATCCGTGATCGTCGCCATCGACGGCCCCTCCGGCACGGGCAAGTCGAGCACCTCCAAGGCGGTCGCCGCCAAGCTGGGGCTCAGCTACCTGGACACCGGCGCGCAGTACCGGGCGATCACCTGGTGGATGATCACCAACGGTGTGGACGTCGACGACGCCGACGCCGTCGCCTCCGCCGCGGGCAAGCCCGTCATCGTCTCGGGCACCGACCCGTCCCACCCGACGATCACCGTCGACGGCATGGACGCCTCCGGCCCCATCCGTACGCAGGACGTCACCTCCAAGGTCAGCGCCGTCAGCGCGGTGCCCGAGGTGCGCGCCCTGATCACCGACCTCCAGCGGTCCATCGCCGCCAGTGCCGAGCAGGGCATCGTCGTCGAGGGGCGGGACATCGGGACGACCGTCCTGCCCGACGCCGACCTCAAGATCTTCCTCACCGCGTCCCCCGAGGCCCGCGCCGCCCGCCGCTCCGGCGAGCTCAAGGGCGCCGACGTCCACGCCACCCGCGAGGCGCTGATCAAGCGCGACGCGGCCGACTCCAGCCGCAAGACGTCACCGCTCGCCAAGGCGGACGACGCCGTCGAGGTCGACACCACCGACCTCACCCTCCAGCAGGTCGTCGAGTGCGTCGTCACGCTCGTCGAGGAGAAGCGGGCCGCCAAGTGACCCCACCCTCCCAGAAGGGCGCCGCGGTCGGCCGGGGCATCGGCATCGGGCTGATGTACGGGCTGTGGAAGCCACGCGTCCTCGGCGCCTGGCGGGTCCCCGCCTCCGGGCCGGTGATCTTCGCCGTCAACCACGCGCACAACCTCGACGGCCCCATGCTGATGGGGACCGCGCCCCGGCCCGTGCACTTCCTGATCAAGAAGGAGGCCTTCAAGGGGCCTCTCGGGCCGTTCCTGGAAGGCATCGGCCAGGTCAAGGTGGACCGCGGCACACCCGACCGCACCGCCATCACCGGGGCCCTGGACGTCCTGGCGGGCGGCGGTGTCCTCGGCATCTTCCCCGAGGGCACCCGCGGCGTGGGCGACTTCGCCTCGCTGCGCGCGGGCCTCGCGTACTTCGCCCTCCGCAGCGGCGCCCCGATCGTCCCGGTCGCCGTCCTGGGAAGCACCGACCGCCGCGGACGGTTGATAAAGGCGCTGCCCCCGCTGCGCAGCCGCGTGGACGTCGTCTTCGGCGACGCCTTCCAGGCGGGGGACGGCTCCGGACGCCGCACCCGCAAGGCGCTGGACGACGCCACCGTACGCATCCAGGAGCGGCTCACCGCCCACCTGGAAAACGCCAGGCGCCTCACCGGGCGCTGAGCGAGACTGAGTCTTGAGTAGCGGATCACTCGATCCCGCCGATGACGATGATGAACGAGGAACGGACTTCATGAACGACCAGCACGACCACGGGGCACTCGGCGACACCGAGTACACGGAGTTCATGGAGCTCGCCGCCGAAGAGGGCTTCGACATCGAGGACGTCGAAGGCGCCATCGAGGAGGCCGGGCACGGCCCGCTCCCCGTCCTCGCCGTCGTCGGCCGGCCGAACGTCGGCAAGTCGACCCTGGTGAACCGCATCATCGGCCGGCGTGAGGCCGTCGTCGAGGACAAGCCCGGCGTCACCCGCGACCGCGTCACCTACGAGGCGGAGTGGGCCGGCCGCCGCTTCAAGGTCGTCGACACCGGCGGCTGGGAGCAGGACGTCCTCGGCATCGACGCGTCAGTCGCCGCCCAGGCCGAGTTCGCCATCGAGGCCGCCGACGCGGTCGTCTTCGTCGTTGACGCCACCGTCGGCGCCACCGACACCGACGAGGCCGTCGTCAAGCTGCTGCGTCGCGCGGGGAAGCCCGTCGTGCTGGCCGCCAACAAGGTCGACGGCCCCTCCGGCGAGGCCGACGCCTCCATGCTCTGGTCCCTGGGCCTGGGAGAGCCGTTCCCCGTCTCGGCCCTGCACGGCCGCGGCACCGGCGACCTCCTCGACGAGGTCCTCAAGGCCCTTCCCGAGGCCCCCGAGCAGTCCTTCGGCACCGCCGTCGGCGGCCCGCGCCGCATCGCCCTCATCGGCCGCCCGAACGTCGGCAAGTCCTCCCTGCTCAACAAGATCGCCGGCGAGGAGCGGGTGGTCGTCAACGAGATGGCCGGCACCACCCGCGACCCGGTCGACGAGCTCATCGAGCTCGGCGGGACCACCTGGAAGTTCGTCGACACCGCCGGCATCCGCAAGAAGGTGCATCTCCAGGAGGGCGCGGACTACTACGCCTCGCTGCGCACCGCCGCCGCCGTGGAGAAGGCGGAGGTGGCCGTCGTCCTGATCGACACGACGGACTCCATCTCCGTCCAGGACCAGCGGATCATCACCATGGCCGTCGAGGCGGGTCGCGCCCTCGTCATCGCCTACAACAAGTGGGACGAGCTCGACGAGGAGCGCCGCTACTACCTGGAGCGCGAGATCGAGACCGAGATGCAGCAGGTGGCCTGGGCCCCGCGCGTCAACGTCTCCGCCCTCACCGGCCGCCACATGGACCGGCTCGTCCCGGCGATCGAGACGGCGCTGGCCGGCTGGGAGACGCGTGTCCCGACCGGGCGGCTGAACGCCTTCCTCGGTGAGTTGGTCGCGGCCCACCCGCACCCCATCCGGGGCGGCAAGCAGCCGCGCATCCTGTTCGGTACGCAGGCGGGAACCAAGCCGCCGCGGTTCGTACTGTTCGCCTCGGGCTTCCTGGAGCACGGCTACCGGCGGTTCGTCGAGCGCCGGCTGCGCGAGGAGTTCGGTTTCGAAGGCACCCCGATCCACATCTCCGTGCGGGTGCGCGAGAAGCGCGGCCGCAAGAAGTGACGCGCCCGCCCGGCGCATGACGACGGCGGGGCCGGAGCGAATCCCACGCTCCGGCCCCGCCGTCGTCCGTTCACAAACCTCTGCGAGGCGCCGGTGGCAGTGCCGCCGGCACGTGGTGCTGCCCGGTGGCCCGCCGCATCGCGACCGGCTGCCAGTTTCCCGTATAGCCGCTGCTCTGCTGCGTCTGATACGAACCCGTGCCGCCCGACCCGAACGTACCGAACCCCCGGAAGTCGAGGTCCTCCTCGCCGCTGCGGTCGCCGGGCAGGGTCCTGAACGACCTCAGGTATTCGGAGTACAACGCGTCGTAGATCGGCGTGGCCGACGGGGCGGACAGTCCGTCCTGCGTGGAACGCATGGCGGGAATCTGCTGGTACGGCTGGCGGGAAGGCTCGTATGCGTGCACGTATGAGCCAACGACCTCACCGCCCTTCGGATGCGGGCCCGGGTCGGAAAACGGCGGTCGCGGAGCGGGCGGCGCAAACGCGGGCCGTGCGGCGGGGCGCGCGGCGGGGCGGGCGGCCGGGTCCTCCGCGGCCCGGCCCTCCGTGGCCCTGGTGTGCATCAGGTGCCGGCCAGCGGCATCGCCGCCGCCACCAGCCGGCCGTTCGCCGCCGCCTTCTCCAGCGCGTCTCGCAGCAGGTCCTCGCGCGGCTGCTGGCCGATGGAACCGACCGGGGCCGCGAAGACCAGCACCGTGTGCGACTTGTTCGCCGCCGCCCGCCAGCCCTCGGTCACCTGGAGCGGCTGGTGGGCCTGCCACCAGGCGACGGGGCTGCCACCGCCCGTGCCCGGCTGGAGGATGGCGTGGAGCTGGCCCATGGCGAGCAGCACCGACCAGCCGGCGATCGGGCTCGGCCGGTGATTCACGTCCCCGACCGGCAGGAAGCCCTGCTCGATCAGCAGCGGCAGGAACTCGTCGCCACCGCCGATCGAACCGGGACGGGCGATGGGCGCGGTCGGCTCGACGACGAGCGCCGGGTGCAGCTCGTTGTCGATCAGTACGAGACCGCTGGTGACGCCCAGGACGGCCTGGTCACCGGCGGCCGTGGGCACCGAGGGCGCCGCGGCGGCCCCCTGCGCCTCCGCGCCGGTGATGGACCGGACGGCACCCTGGAGCTGCTCCTCGGCGACCTTGACGACCTGGGAGGGGATGCAGGTGGCGTGGGCGAAGGCGAGGACGGCGGTCTCCTCGCCCACGAACAGGACGGTGCTGGTGCGCTCCTGCTCGGAGTCGCCCGGGGTGCGGCAGGAGGTGCAGTCGTAGCTGCCGGGGGCGTTCTCACCGGCGAGCAGCCGGTCGGCTTCCTCGTCGCCGATCTCGGCGCGTACGTCCTCGCTGACGTCGAGCATGCGGGGCAAGGGTGGCTCCTCGGACTCAATGCGTGCGATGCCGGGCGGATCCCGGCTCGTCTCATGAAGAGTTCAACGGGTGATCTGCGGCCGGAGTCACGGGTTGACTCCCGCCTCGGCGCGTCGGCCGACCGGGTGGGTCTCGCCGCCGCCCCGCGCGGCGGCGGCGGGAAGCGGCACGACGCCGCCTAGCGTGGGCCGATGCCGAAGATCCGCTTGTGGCCGGCCGTGCTGCCCGCCGTGCTGCTGTCCGTTGCCGGGACGACGGGCGCGGGCGCGGCGCCCGACGTGCGCGGCGCCCACCCGCCCCCGCCCGCCCCCGGCCCCCGGGCCCAGCCCGTGGCCGCCGCCGGCTGCGCCGACGACCAGTGGCCGTGGGGCTGCGTCGCGGAGTGCGAGAGCGGCCGCCGCTGGAACCTGAACACCGGCAACGGCTACTACGGCGGCCTGCAATTCGCACAGTCCACCTGGGAGACGTACGGCGGCCTCGCCCACGCCCGCCGCGCCGACCTGGCGACCCGGGCCCAGCAGATCTCGGTCGCCGAGGAGGTGCTGCGCTGGCACGGCTGGAATGCCTGGCCCACCTGCTCCAAGAAGTACGGACTGTCCGGCCGCGCCCACACCGTCCAGCCGCGCGACACCCTGACCTCCGTGGCGCGGCGGTTCAAAGTGCCGGGCGGCTGGAAGGCGCTGTACAAGGCCAACGGGAAGGTCGTGGGGACCGACCCGAACCGGATCCGGCCGGGGATGCTGCTCGGCCTCCCCGGGCTCAAGCCCGCCCCGAAGGCGGCCGTCCCGCCTCCCGCGGCCGGGAAGTGAACTCGGCCAGCTCGCCGCTGAAGGACAGGGTGCCGCGCCGCAGTTCGTGAGCCAGGGTCCCGCGCGGGAGGCCGGCCGGCGGGCGCTGCTCGGCCACCACGACCGCCGCGCCCCGTGCGCACAGCCCGCCCAGCAGGCGGTAGGTGCGGGCCGCGACGCCGGGCGACATGCCGAGGGCGGGCTCGTCGACGAGGACGACACGCGCGGGTGTGAGCAGGGCGCGGGAGAGCGCGAGCATCCGCTGCTCGCCCCCGGAGAGCGTCCCGGCACGACGGGGGAGGAGCGGGCGGAGCTCGGGATACGCGTCGAGGGCGGGCGCGAGGTCCCCGTCCCGGGCGGTCAGCCCGAGGTTCTCGGCGACCGTCAGCGTGGCGTACACGGCACGGCGGTCCGGTACGAAGCACAGGCCGCGGCGCGCCCGGTGGTGGGCGTGCAGCCGCGTCACGTCGGCACCCCGCCACAGCACACGTCCGGCGCTGAGCGGCACCGTACCGGCGAGGGCGCGCAGCACGGTCGTACGCCCGGAGCCGTTGCGGCCGAGCAGCACGGTCACGGTGGCGGGCGGGACCGGCACGTCGACGCCGTGCAGGGCCTCCAGGGGGCCGTAGCGGACGCGGGCGGCGCGCAGCGCGATCTCGACGCTCATGACACGATCCGCCCCGCCTCCATGACGTGGACGGTGTGCGCGATGCCCGCGACCAGGTCGAGGTCGTGCTCGACGACGAGCACGGCCGTCCCGTCCGCGGCGAGCGCCGTGAGCACACGTGCGAGGGCGGCGGTCTCGTCCGCGTCCAGCCCGGCGGCGGGTTCGTCGAGCAGCAGTGTGTGCGGCCGCCCCGCAAGGGCGCGGGCCACCTCGACGCGCCGCAGCGCGCCCGTCGACAGCCCGGCGGCGGGCAGGTGGCGGACGCCGGTCAGGCCGAGGAGGCGCAGGGCCCGCCCGACGGCGTACGGATCGTCGCGTACACGGCCCTGCTCGCTGCCGATGCGTACGTTCTCCTCGACCGTCAGGGACGGGAACACGGCCAGCTCCTGGAACGTCCGGGCGATCCCGAGCCGGGTGCGGGCGTGCGCGGGGCGTGCGGTGATGTCGGTCCGGTCCAGGCTGACCCGGCCGGACGTGGGGCGGGTGGTGCCGGCCAGGCAGTGGAACAGGCTGCTCTTGCCGGCGCCGTTGGGTCCGACGAGGGCGGTGACCCTGCCGGGTTCCACGAGGAGGTCGACGCGGTCCAGGGCGGTGAACCCCGCGTAGCGGAGCGTGAGGCGGTGGGCCTCCAGGCCGCGGGCGGGGGCGGGGGCCGGCGTTGGGGCGGGGCGCGGCGCGGGTGCGGCCCCGGGCCGGTGGGGGTGCGCCCGGCGGCCGGCCGGGCCGGTGCGCCCGCTCGCTTCACCCGTGCGGGTGGGGAGGCCGGGTGCAGGCCTTCCCGTGGGTGCCGGTGCGCCGTCGGCGGGTACGGGCGGGCGGGTCTCACGCGCGCGTGCCGGGCGGCGCGGGCGGGGCGCGGCGGTGCGCGGCCGTGGGCGTGCCGCGTCGGGGACGCGGGACCGCGCCGGCAGCAGTGACGTCAGCGGCGGGACGCGGGCCGTGAACGCGGCCAGGAGGCCGATCACCGCGGCCGCCGCGCCGCCGCGGGCGCCCGCGTCGAGGCCGACCAGAAGGGCCGCGGCGGCCAGCGGGGACAGCAGGCTGTCGGCGCCCAGGACCAGGACCGCGGCGAACCACAGCAGGCCGCGCACCGGGTCGAACGCCGCCGGGTCGAACGCCTGGACGCCCATGCCCATCAGGCCGCCGCCCACCGCCGCCAGGGCCGCGCCCGCCACGAAGGCGAGCAGCTTCAGGGCCGGGACCGGCACGCCCGCCGCCTCAGCGCCCGCCTCGTGGTCGCGCAGGGCCGCCAGCGCCCTGCCCGTGCGGCCCCTGCGCAGGGCCGCGACCAGCAGGAGGGCGCACGCCAGGACGACGAGCTCCACGGCGTAGTAGGCCCGGTCCGACACCAGCCCGGCCGGGCGGGAGACCGACAGGCCCGCCGTGGCGTAGGGCTGTGCGAAGACGAACCGGCTCACCGCCACCCCCACCGCGAGGGTCGCCAGCGCCAGGGCCAGGCCGTGGCGGCGGATCGCGGGCCAGCCGGTGAGGAGGCCGAGCGGGGCGACCAGCACGGCGGCGGCCAGGAGCGCCACCAGTTCCGGCAGCCGGGGCAGGCCCGGGAAACGGCCCGCCGCCAGCAGCGCCGTGAACAGGGCGCCCAGGCCCGCGTACGCCGCCTGGCCCAAGGAGATCTGGCCGCCCCGGCCGGTGACCACGACCAGGGACAACAGGACGACGGCGAGCGCGGGTACCTGGACCGCCGTCTGGAGATCGCTCCCGGCGAAACCGAGCGGCAGCAGGAACAGCACGCCCGTCGCCACCCACAGCCCGGCCGGGACGCGCGCCCCCGCCGTCGAGGTACGCGGCAGGGCGTCCCGCGCGCCCACGCCCGGCAGCGCCAGCGCGGTGACCAGCAGGGCGACGACGAACAGGTTCGTGGCGACCGCCTGGACCAGCGGTCCGGCCCAGCCCTCCGGGTGGAAGCGGGTCAGCTGCGCCTGGGCGACCCCGATGGCCAGAGCCGTCCCCACCGCGACCGGCAGGCTCCGCATCCGGGCCGCCACCGCCACCGCGATCACCTCGACGACCAGCAGCGGGAGCCCGTACGGGTCCAGCCGTACGTACGGCGCCAGCAGCACGCCGGTCAGCCCCGCCGTGAACGCCCCGAAGGCCCAGCCCGCCGCCGACACCCGGTCCGCGTCGATCCCGCCCAGCACCGCCAGCTCCCGGTTGTCCACCACCGCCCGCAGCTCACGCCCCAGCCGGGTCCACCGGGTCACCGTCCCCACCGTGCCGCCCACCAGCAGCACCACGGCCAGTTGCAGCCACGGGTCGTCGCCCAGCAGCACCGGCGCGTCCGCCCGGGCCCCGCCGCCCCACACCAGCGCCGCGCCCCCGACGAGCAGCACGAACACGCCGATCGATGCCACCAGCGTCCGCGCCGGGTCCAGGTCGAGCACCGCGGCCGGCCGGAACACCGCCCGGTCCAGCACCAGCCCGATGCCGGGAGCCACCACCAGCAGCGTCAGGCAGGCGGCGAGCGGAAGCGGCCAGCCCCACTCGACCACCAGGTGGCGCAGGACGTAGGCGCAGACCATGGCGATCGCGCCGTGCGCGAGGTTCAG
Organism: Streptomyces sp. NPDC041796; assembly: GCF_055590785.1. Classification (NCBI taxonomy): domain Bacteria; kingdom Bacillati; phylum Actinomycetota; class Actinomycetes; order Kitasatosporales; family Streptomycetaceae; genus Streptomyces; species Streptomyces sp. NPDC041796. The sequence continues at coordinate 234,246 of NZ_JBVJAH010000012.1, read as the reverse complement.
CACGCCCGTCGCGCGGTACGTGACGATCAGTCCGATGCCGGTCAGGGCGGCGGCGCTGCCCACCGCGAGCCCGGCCAGGACGAGTTCGTACGTCAGCGACGACACCGGGGCGTCAGCTCCCGGGCTCGCACACCGGGCACGGCTCCAGCGCCTCCGCGCCGACCGGCACCGCGTCCGCCTTGCCCGCCACCAGCGGACAGTCCGGGCGGTGCGCAAGCGTGCCGCCCGGCACCCGCACGGGCGGCGCGTCGGACGAGGGCCGGTCCACCACCGAGGCGGGCTCCTGCGGCCCGTGCTCCGGGGGGCGCCGCAGCGGCACCCCCGACAGCAGGACCGCCCCCGCGACCATCAGCGCCGCGCCCGGCACGGTGCACGAAGCCAGGTACGGGATCTGCCGTTCCGCGAAGCGCTCGCCGGACACCCCGTACCAGCCCAGCACACACAGCACCGCGCCGGTGGCGGCGGCCACGATCCCGCCCCACCACAGCATCCGCGATGTCGGCATCCCGAATCCTCCGGCTGGCGATGTGCGTCGATTCCTTGCACTATGCCCAGGAAGGCCCAATAAGGCACAGACCCCGGAACCCGGCGGTGAGCCAGATGGTCCACAAGTCTCTTCGCGAGCATCCCCGCACGGCGGCACTGGCGGCGGCCGCGATCCTCGTCGTCGTACCGGCCGCCGCGGGCTGCGGCGACGACAACGGCGGCGGATCGCAGACGTCCCCGAGCCCGACCGCCCCCACGGCGCAGAATCAGCCCTCCGACCCGGCCGCGGCCCGGCAGGAGGTCGAGAAGAACTGGGTGGCCTTCTTCGACCCCAAGACACCGGTCGAGGAGAAGACCAGGCTGCTGGAGAACGGCGAACAGATGCGGCCCGTGCTCCAGGCGTTCTCCGGCAGCCCGCAGGCCGCGCAGGCCTCCGCGACGGTCAAGAACGTGACGTTCACCTCGCCCACCCAGGCCGACGTCACCTACGACTTGCTGGTCGGCGGCCAGCCGGCCCTGCCGGACACCAGGGGCACGTCCGTGCACCAGGACGACATCTGGAAGGTGTCCGCGAAGACGCTGTGCGCGCTGGTCAAGCTCAGCCCCAATGCGTCTCCCGTGCCGGGCTGCTGAGTCCCTCCTGCTCGCGGCGCTCCTCCTACTGAGCGCCGCCTGCGGCAGCCGCCTCCCGGAGAGCGACTTCACGTCGCGGCGCCCCGCCCCGACGACCGGCGGCGGGGAGCCGATCCGGATCGGCATCATCACCGGTGCCACCAGTCCCGTCGGCGGCGGCGCCCTCACCGGCCCGCGCGACGGGGCGCTGGCGTACTTCGCCGTCCTCAACGCCCGCGGTGGCATCGACGGCCGCAGGATCGAGACCATCACCTGCGACGACGGCGGCAGCGGCATCGGCAACAACGAGTGCGTGCACGAGCTCGTCGACGACAAGCGCGTCTTCGCGCTGGTCGCCACCACGGCCCTCGACTACGCCGGCGCCGCGCGCGTGTCCCGGGCGGGCGTCCCCGACATCGGCGGCCAGCCGCTCGGCCCCGCGTACGACACGTACCCCCACCTGTACGGCATCTACGGCAGCTCCGCCCCGCGCACCGGGGACGAGCCCGGCTGGAACGGCGTCCTCACCGGCGGCACCGAGGTCTACCGCTGGTTCAAGCGGGAGCTCGGAGCCCGTACGGCGGCCGTCGTCGCCTACAACCAGGCGGCGTCCGCCGCGTACGCCCGGCTGGTCACCGACGGCCTGAAGGCTGAGGGCTACCGGGTCGTCACCGAACAGGTCGACTTCGCCCTCCCCAACTACCGGGCCGTCGCCGCCGACCTCCGCCAGCAGGGCGTCGACCTCGTCTTCGACGCCCTCGACACGCACGGCAACGCCCAGTTGTGCGCGGCGATGGACGACGTCGGAGCGACTGTCACCGCCAAGGTCACCAACGTCCAGAACTGGAACCAGGCCGTCCCGCGCGACTTCGAGGACGCCCCGCGCTGCCGCAACGCCCTGTGGGTGACCGGCGCCAGCCGCAACCACGACGAGAAGGCCCATCCCGCCGTACGGGAGTTCCGTGACGCGATGGAGGCGCACATGAAGGACAAGCCGCTCTCCCAGTGGGCGCTGGAGGGCTGGGCGGCCGCCATGTGGTTCACGGACGCCGCCACGTCCTGCGCCACGACCGGCCTCACGCGCGCGTGTGTCGAACGGTTCGTCAACCGCGGCGAGCCGTACACCGCCCGGGGGCTGCTCCTGCCCGTCCGCTTCGAGCGGCTCCCCGAACCACCGAAGACCCGTCACACCTGCCTGTCGGTCGCCCGCTGGCAGGACGGCCGGGGCTGGGTCACCCAGGGAGGTGACATGGACCGCAACTGCGCCACCGTCCCCCAGCTCCCCTACCGGCCCTGACCGCCCTGGCCGGGAAAAGCCAAGTACAGTCCACTTCTGACGACCATCCAGAGACCATCGGACGACACCACCGGAACGTCCGGACCAGGGGGACGCGGCGACGCGATGCATATCTCTTTCCTGCTGCACAACGCGTACGGCATCGGCGGCACGATCCGTACGACGTTCAACCTCGCCCGGACCCTGGCCGAGCGGCACGACGTCGAGATCGTGTCCGTCTTCCGCCACCGCGAGGAGCCGACGCTCGGCGCCCCCGCCGGCGTCACCATGAAGCACCTGGTCGACCTGCGCAAGAACAGCCCCACCTACGACGGCGCGCACCCCGACTACAAGAAGCCCGCCAAGGTCTTCCCGCGCGGCGACGGACGGTGGAAGCAGTACAGCCGCCTCACCGACGACCGGATCGCCGCCCACCTGAGGAACCTTCAGGCCGACGTCGTCGTCGGCACCCGCCCGGGCCTCAACGTCCACATCGCCCGCCAGGCCCGCCGCGGCCCCGTCCGCGTCGGGCAGGAGCACCTGACGCTGGACAGCCACGGCTACCGGCTGCGCCGCGAGATCGGCCACCGCTACGCCCTGCTCGACGCGATCACGACCGTCACCGAGGCCGACGCCCGCTCGTACCGCGCCAAGCTCGAACTGCCCGGCGTACGCATCGACTCCGTGCCCAACAGCGTGCCCGCCCCGACCGTCCCGCCCGCCGACACGGCCGCCAAGTGGGTCGTCGCGGCCGGCCGGCTGACCCGGGTGAAGCGCTACGACCTGCTGGTCGAGGCCTTCGCGAAGGTGGTCGCCGCCCGTCCGGACTGGCGGCTGCGGATCTACGGCTCCGGCGACGCGACCGGCAACGAGAGGAACGCGCTGCGCTCCCTCATCGAGGCGCGGGGGCTGCACAACCACGTCTTCCTGATGGGCACGGCCAACCCACTGGAGCCCGAGTGGGTCAAGGGCTCCATCGCGGCCGTCACCTCCCGCCTCGAATCCTTCGGCATGACGATCGTGGAGGCGATGCGCTGCGGCCTGCCGGTGGTGTCCACCGACTGCCCGCACGGGCCGGGCGAGATCATCGAGGACGGCGTCGACGGACGGCTGGTGCCGGTCGGCGACGTGGACGCGATCGCGGACGCGCTGCTCGCCCTCATCCAGGACGACGACCTCAGGCGCCGCACCGGACAGGCCGCGCTCGCGGCGTCGCAGCGCTTCGACCCGGTACGGATCGCCGAACGCCACGAGGCGCTGTTCACCGAGCTCGTCGCACAGGGGGCGAACGGCCGCTCGCGCGGCCGGGTGCGTGACGCGCTGCACCGCACGCGCGGGGCGGTCCTGGACGCCGCGTACTCCGTGCGCTACAAGGCCGCCGATGTGCTCCGGAAGGGAAAGCCCGCATGAGCGACGCCACGACCCCGGCCCCCGCGCACGGCGCGCCGCCGCGTGCGGACTGCCTCGCGGACTCCGCCGGGGGCATCACCTTCGACCTGGCGGTCGTCGACACGGCCGAACCGGTGCTGGTACTGCGACGGCGCGGTGGCTCCGGCGGCCCCTCCGACGAGACCCGGCTGCCGCTCACCCCGGCGAGCGAGGGCCATGTGCGGGCGGCGCTGCCGAGCACCATGGAGCTCCCCGAGGGCCGCTGGGACGTGTACCTCGACGAGCGGGCGGTCGAGCCCGGCATCCGGGACCTGCGGGCGCTCGTCGACCGGGTCCCCGACGAGGAGGGCGGGGTCGCCGTGCGCGTGCCCTACCCGACGGCGGACGGCCGGCTCGCCGTGCGCAGCTGGGTGCGCCGGCCGCACGCAGAGGCCGGTGACCTGGTCTTCGGCGAGGGTGTCTGCACCGTCGAAGGGACGCTGTACGGGGCGGGGGCCGGTGCCGGCGCGGTGGCCGAGGCACGGCTGGGCGGGACGGTCCACCGGATGCCGGCCGAGTGCGAGAAGGGGACGTTCTCCTTCACCGTCGCCTACGACGCGCTCGCCGAGCCGCCGGTCGGGGCGGAGCAACTGTGGGAGCTGTGGCTGCGGCCCAGCGAGGAGGCGGAGCCGGTGCGGGTCTCCCGCGTCCTGGACGACGTCTGGGACCGGAAGAACGTCTTCGTCTACCCGGTGCACCAGGGCGAGGGCTACAAGGCGGCGCCCTGCTACACGACCGACAACGACCTCTGCGTGAGGATCACCCCGTAGCCATTGCGGACCGTAGCTGTCCGCAACCGATGGCAGACTCGCCCCATGTTGGAGACCTCGGCACGACTGCTGCGCCTGCTGTCCCTGCTCCAGGCGCACCGCGAATGGTCCGGCGCCGACCTCGCCCAGCGGCTCGGCGTCACCCCGCGCACGGTACGGCGTGACGTCGACCGGCTGCGCGAGCTCGGCTACCCCGTCAACGCCAGCCCCGGCACGGGCGGCGGCTACCAGCTCGGCGCGGGAGCCGCGCTGCCTCCCCTGCTCCTGGACGACGACGAGGCCGTCGCGGTCGCCGTGGGGCTGCGCACCGCGGCGGGCAGCGGCATCGACGGCGTGGGCGAGACGTCGGTGGGCGCGCTGGCCAAGCTGGAGCAGGTGCTGCCCGACCGGCTGCGGCGCCGCGTCAGCGCGCTGACCACCTTCACGGTGCCGATGCTGCGCGCGGCCGAGTCGCGGGTCGACCCGTCGGTGCTCACCGAGCTCGCGACCGCCTGCCGGGACGGCGAGCGGCTGCGCTTCGAGTACCGGGATCACAACGGCTCGGCCACCCGCCGCACGGTCGAGCCGCACCGCCTGGTGTGCACCGAGCGCCGCTGGTACCTGGTCGCCTGGGACGTGGACCGCTCCGACTGGCGGACGTTCCGGGCGGACCGGATCGACCCCAGGCCACCGCACGGTCCGCGTTTCCCGCCCCGTACGCCGCCCGCGGAGGACCTGGCGGCGTACGTCTCCGAGGGCGTGGCCAGCAGGGTGTACGCGGCGAAGGCGGTCATCCGGCTCCACGTCCCGGTCACCGAGGCCGCGCGGGTGGTGGGCCCGATGGACGGCATCCTGGAGGCCGAGGGGGAGTCGACGTGTCTGCTGCGCACGGGCGCCACCAGTCTCGACGTCCTGGTGATCCACGTGGCGCTCATGGGGCTGGAGTTCGAGGTGGTCGAGCCGCGTGAGCTGGACGACCACCTCAGGGCGATCCGTGACCGCTTCACCCGGGCGCTGGACCGGTCCGCGCGGCCCGGTCCGCGCGGGGGGAATTCTGCGGGGAAGGCGTGAATGCGCTGTGGCGTTCCTATTGTCGTGACGATATGCCGAAGCGTTTTTCCCGGGCCTCGGGAATTCCCCCGTACGGCGGTGTGGGCAGAGGTTGACGCCCCTCTGGAATTCCGGCGGTAACACCCCTCGGAGCGACGCGGGAAGGCCCCGCGAGTGAAGAGGGCCTTACTGAACACATGTCGTGATCCTGTGACACAAGCGTGACCGCCGAGGTACGTGAGGATGGTGGGGTGATGTGCCCGGTCCGCCTTCCGTCACCCGGCGCAGCACCCTACGGTGAATGCCATGGCACCGATTCCGAGCTCCCCCGAACAGCCCGACGACAGCCCCGAGTCCTACGTCGGCCTCGGCGAACGCGACGCGGAGCAGCTCGCCCGCGCCCGTGGCTGGACCACGGTGCGGTCGCTGCCGCCCGGCTCGATCATCACGCTGGAGTACGTGGCGGGCCGGATCAATTTCGAGGTCGACAACGCCACCGTCACGCGCTGCTGGGTCGGCTGACCCCCGCACCGCCCCGTACGGACGAAGAGGGCCCCGGCTTCACCAAGCCGGGGCCCTCCCTGTGTGCCTGCGTCGTCAGCCGCCCGTGACGGGCCGTGAACGCGGCGGCCGGCGGCTGCCCGCGGGTGTGACGGGTGTCCGCTCCGAACGCACCACCGCGTGCGGCCGCGGCTGTGTGAGCGTGGTCCTGACCGCCGCGGTACGGCCGACGCCGCCCGCCGTGGAGACCGGCTCGCGCACCGGCTCGTCGTCCGCCCCGCCCGGCCGCTGCTGGTACATCGCCGGCCGGGGTCCGCCCGCCGCGACGGGAAGCGACGGCGCCTGGCGGCGACGCGCCCGCAGCTGCTCCCGCACGGCGAAGACCATCGCCTCGGCGCGGGCGATCAGCGGCTCGCACCAGGGCAGTCCGAGCAGGATCAGCAGACCGGCGGCCCAGCCGAGCAGCACATCGCTCAGCCAGTGCGTACCGAGGTAGACGGTGGTCAGGCCGACGCCCAGGGCGACCACGGCGGACAGGGCCGACAGGTAGCGCCTGGCCCGGGGCGTGGTGGCGAGATACGCGAGAATGCCCCAGGTCACCACCGCGTTGGCGGTGTGTCCGGAAGGAAATATATCGCCGCCCGCGAACATCTCGGCCGAGCCGATCTGCGTCGCGTAGTGGGGGCCGAGCCGGCCCAGACCGAGTTTGACCGCGCCCACCGTGACATTGAGCAGCAGCAGCGCGGCGCCCAGCGCCAGCAGCGGGCGGAGCGTGTGCTGCCGCCAGGAACGCCAGCCGAGCCAGGCCGCCACCATCACGGCCGTCGGGCCGCGCTGGCCCAGCACCACGAAGTAGTCCAGCGTCGCGTGCAGCTCCGGCCACTGCTGATACGGCCGGAAGAGCATGACCTTCCAGTCGAGGGTCACCAGCCACGACGAGACGAGCACGGCCACCACGATGGCGAGGTAGAACGCCGACGTCCCGCCGAAGAGGGCGAGACGGGTGCGGCTCATCCGCGGGATCTCAATCTTCGGCGGTTCCGGCTCCCGGTCCAGACGGGCAAAGATGTCGGTACGCACCCAATCGACGTTACAGGGAGTGAGTGTCGGCCCACGCCCATCCGCTCTCTTCGTGATGACGATGTGATGTGGACTGTGTCTCAGTCGACTGTTTATTCCTTGCTTATCCATAAACCTCGGGGGCCGGGGGCCCTATTGCCGCAGGGCCACTGGGGAAGCGGGTTTGTGTGCCGGGGGAAAAGGCCGCGGGCGGCCGTGGACCGGAATTGCCCTCCGCTCCGCCGCCGGTCCTCGCCCTCTGGTACGCGGCCCGACGCGGTCGCTGCCGGGCGGGCCGGAGTGGCGTACGCCACAGTCGCGCGTCTGCCCCCGTGAGAGGTGGGCCACGCGCCACCGGCCCGGACTCGCGTACGCTGGCGGCTCACTCGCCCGTCGATGCCGGGCCCCCCGGAAGTCGTCCCCCTCCGGCCGGTGCCCACCGAGCGCGAGGGTTCATCTGTGGTCTGTGGGAGGTACGTACATGTCCGTGACGACCACGGCCGGAGCACGGCTGCGTGCCACCGGCGGCGGTGCCAACCGCTGGGTCGTCCTCGTCGTCCTCTGCGTCAGCCTGCTGCTGGTCGCGCTCGACGCCACCGTCCTCCACGTCGCCGTCCCCGCCGTCACCGAGGACCTGCGCCCCAGCTCCACGGCGCTGCTGTGGATCGTCGACGCCTACCCGCTGGTCTGCGCCTCGCTGCTGATCCTCTTCGGCACGCTCGGCGACCGGGTCGGACGCCGCCGGGTACTTCTGGCCGGGTACGGACTGTTCGGCGTGGCCTCCGCGGTCGCGGCCTTCGCCGAGACGCCCGCCGTGCTGATCGCGGCCCGCGCGCTGCTCGGCATCGGCGGCGCGATGATCATGCCCGCCACCCTGTCGATCCTCCGTGCCGTCTTCCCCGACCGGCGCGAGCGCGCCACCGCGATCGGCATCTGGACGGCCGTCGCGGCCGTCGGCGCCGCCACCGGGCCCGTCCTCGGGGGCTTCCTGGTCGAGCACTTCTGGTGGGGCTCGGTCTTCCTCATAAACATCCCGCTGATGGCGCTGATCCTGCCCCTCGGCCGCTGGCTGCTGCCCGAGTCCAAGGGCAGCGGGAACGGCCCCTGGGACGTGCTCGGCGCACTCATGGCGGCGGCCGGTGTGCTGGGCGTGGTCCTCGGCGTCAAGCGGGCCGGCGCCGGAGGCTCCGTCCTGGGTGCGGAGACGGCCGGACCCCTGCTGCTCGGCGCGGCCCTGCTGGTCCTGTTCGTACGGCGGCAGAAGCGCCGCGCCCACCCGCTGATCGACATGCGGATGTTCGCCCGGGCCGCCTTCACCACCTCCGTCGGCTGCATCGTCCTCGCCATGCTCGCGCTGGTCGGCCTGGAGCTGATCGCCGTCCAGTACCTCCAGCTGGTGCTGGGGCTGACCCCGCTGGAGACCGGACTGCGGCTGCTGCCGCTCACCTTCGCCGCCATGGCCGCGGGCGCCACCGGCTCGTACACACTGCGGCGTGTCGGCCCGCGCCGGATGGTCGGCTGGGGCTTCGTCCTCACCGCCGGAGCCGTCCTGCTGCTGGTCCTGATGGGCCAGCACGACCGGCCGCTGCTGCTCACCGTCGGTTTCGTGCTGCTCGGCTTCGGGCTCCAGACCACGCTGTTCGGAGCGTACGAGTCGATGCTGAGCGAGGCCCCGGCGCACAGCGCGGGCGGGGCCGCCGCGATCGGCGAGACGTCCTACCAGCTGGGCGCCGGCATGGGGATCGCCCTGCTCGGCAGCGTCATGAACGCCGCGTACGGGCCCGGCCTCGCCCATGTCCCGGGGGTCCCCGCGCCCGCCGGTTCGGCCGCCGCCAACTCGCTGGGGGAGGCCTACCAGGTCGCGGCCCAGTTGGGCGGCCCGGCGGGCGAGGCGCTGCGCACGGCGGCGCGGCACGCGTTCGTGCACGGCCTGCACGTCACGCTGGCCGTCAGCGCGGGACTCCTGCTGCTCGGCGCGCTGATGGCCCTGCGGCTGCCGCGCGTGATGGAGTGCCAGCCGGACATCGACGCCCGCCTGGGCGCCGCCGACTCCTGGCCGGAAGGGGAGTGCGCCACCGGAGCGGACGCGGTGCCGCCGGCCCGGGTGCCCGCCCGGCGCGAACCGGCGGAGCCCGCCAGGTCGGGACGCACCACGCGGTGAGCGCGGGTGCCCCGCCGGTGGGGCACACTGCCGGGTGTGGCGCCCGTCTCCGGGTCTGGACGCGCGGTGGAGCCGCGTCGTAACGTCGGCGGCGCAGCGTAACTAACACCGCTAGTTTTAGTGTCGCCCCGTGCCGCTCGGAGGTCCTCGTCCATGTCCGCACCCGCGAAGCTCCCGCCCTTCGACCCCGCCGACCCCCTCGGCATCGACGACCTCCTCGACCCCGAGGACCTCGCCGTACGCGACACCGTGCGCACCTGGGCCGCCGACCGGGTCCTGCCGCACATCGCCGAGTGGTACGAGAAGGGCGAACTGCCGGGCATCCGGGAGCTCGCCCGCGAGCTCGGCTCGATCGGCGCGCTCGGCATGTCCCTGGAGGGGTACGGCTGCGCGGGTGCGAGCGCCGTCCAGTACGGGCTGGCCTGCCTGGAGCTGGAGGCCGCCGACTCCGGCATCCGCTCCCTGGTCTCCGTGCAGGGCTCGCTCGCCATGTACGCGATCCACAGGTTCGGTTCCGAGGAACAGAAGCAGCGCTGGCTGCCGTCCATGGCGGCGGGCGAGACCATCGGCTGTTTCGGCCTGACCGAGCCGGACATCGGCTCGGACCCGGCCGCGATGCGCACGTACGCCAAGAAGGACGGCACCGACTGGGTCCTCAACGGCCGCAAGATGTGGATCACCAACGGCTCGGTCGCCGGGGTCGCCGTCGTGTGGGCGCAGACGGACGACGGCATCCGCGGCTTCGCCGTCCCGACCGGCACCCCCGGCTTCTCGGCGCCGGAGATCAAGCACAAGTGGTCGCTGCGCGCCAGCGTCACCAGTGAGCTCGTCATGGACGACGTACGGCTGCCGGCCGATGCCGCGCTGCCGGGCGTCACCGGGCTCAAGGGGCCGCTGAGCTGCCTGAGCCACGCGCGCTACGGCATCGTCTGGGGAGCCATGGGCGCCGCGCGCTCCTCGTTCGAGGCGGCGCTGGAGTACGCGAAGACGCGCGAGCAGTTCGGCAGGCCAATCGGCGGCTTCCAGCTCACCCAGGCGAAACTCGCCGACATGGCGCTGGAGCTGCACAAGGGCATCCTGCTCGCCCACCACCTCGGGCGACGGCTCGACGCCGGAAAGCTCCGCCCCGAGCAGGTCAGCTTCGGCAAGCTGAACAACGTGCGGGAGGCCATCGAGATCTGCCGCACCTCGCGGACGATCCTCGGCGCCAACGGGATCTCACTGGAGTACCCCGTCATGCGGCACGCCACCAACCTGGAGTCGGTGCTCACCTACGAGGGCACCGTGGAGATGCACCAGCTCGTGCTGGGCAAGGCGCTCACCGGCCTCGACGCGTTCCGGTGAACGGCCTCGCCCATCAGCTCTGGTTGAAGAAGCCGTCCTGGGTGTGAGTCCCGGGCTCGCCGTTGACGATCTGCGTGTCCGCGGGTGTCAGCAGGAAGACCCGGGTCGCCACCCGCTCGATCGAGCCGCGCAGCCCGAAGGTCAGGCCGGCCGCGAAGTCGACCACGCGCTTGGCGTCGGCGGGCTCCATGGACGTGAGGTTCATGATGACCGGGACGCCGTCCCGGAAGAGCTCGCCGATGCTCCGGGCGTCCCGGAACCCGTCGGGGGACACCGTGGCGATCCGGCGGCCCTCCTCCTGGGCGGTCTCGGAGGCGACGCGCACCCGCGGGTCGGTCACCCAGGCGTCGCTGCTGCGGTCACCCTCGGCGTACTCGTCGTCGTAGTAGCGCTCGTCGTTGTCCTCGACGAGGCCGAGCCATGCACTCGCCTTGCGCACCGATCCCATGGACGCCTCCTTTCACGCGGTCACTTGTGGTTCCGCTATCCCTATGGTCGTCCATCATGCGGATCGCGCGCCAAGTGGACAGTCACCGCGCGAGCGATTCGTGACGGTACTGGTGCAGAAGATGTGGCGATTCGTCAAGGTTCCCCGGGCGTAAGGGCCCTGAGAAGGGGCCTGCGTAACTCAAATATGAAATTCCCGCCGTACGGGTGAGCGTGCGGACGTACGGGTGAACGAGCCGGGCCCGGTACGATGCCCGCCGCGAGTTCGCGCCAGTCACGGGGGAGCACCATGTTCGGAATTGTCAGGCCCTGCACACATCGGCTCACCGATGGGCTGAAAACAGAGTGGATGGCCCATCTGTGCGGGCTCTGCCTGGCACTTCGGGCCGACCACGGACAGTTCGCCCGGATCGCCACCAACTACGACGGCCTGATCGTCTCGGTCCTGACGGAGGCTCAGACCGAACGCACCGGCGGCGAGCGGCGCACCGCGGGCCCCTGCCCGCTGCGCGCCATGCGGACCGCGCCCGTCGCCCGGGGCGAGGGAGCCCGGCTCGCGGCCGCCGTCTCGCTGGTCCTGGCCTCGGCGAAGGTACGGGACCATGTCGCCGACCGGGACGGGTTGCTGGCCCGCCGTCCGATGGCCGCCGCCGCGCGCCGCGTGGCCCTCGGCTGGGACCGTGCGGGCGCCCGGGCGGGACGCGAGCTGGGCTTCGACACGGCCGTCCTGGTCGACGCGGTCGACCGGCAGACCGGCATCGAGGCGCTGGCCGGGCCGGGCACGCCCCTGCTGCACGTCACCGAGCCGACCGAGACGGCGACCGCCGCGGCCTTCGCGCACACCGCGATCCTGGCCGGCAAGCCGCAGAACGTGGCGCCGCTCGCCGAGGCGGGGCGGCTCTTCGGGCGCCTGGCCCACCTGCTGGACGCCGTGGAGGACCGCGAGGCCGACGCCGTGTCGGGTGCCTGGAACCCGCTCACCGCGACCGGGACCCCGCTCGCCGAGGCACGCCGGCTGGCGGACGACGCACTGCACGGGATACGGCTCGCGCTGCGGGACGCGCAGTTCGTGGACGACAAGCTGCTGCACGTGCTGCTCGCACACGAGCTGCGGCAGTCGGTGGACCGGGCGTTCGGCACGACGACCTGCTCGCACCAGGGGTACGGCGGCGGCGCCCCGCACCAGGGCGGCGGCCACGGCCCGTACGGCGGGCAGAACCCGTACGGCGGGCAGAACCCGTACGGCGGGCAGAACCCGTACGGCGGTCAGAACCCGTACGGCGGTCAGAACCCCTACGGCGGTCAGCCGGGCGGTCCGTCGAACCCCTACGGCGGCGAGCCGGGCGGTCACCCCGGCGGCCCCGGCGGTCACGGTGGCGGTTCGGGCGGTTACGGGGGCCACGGAGGCTCCGGAGGCTCCGGCGGCGGGATGCCGCCCGGCTTCGGCGGGCCCGGCGGTGAGCCCTCCCGGCCCAAGCCCCGCGGCCTCCTGGCCGGCTGCGCCGCCTTCACCTGGCTGTTCTGCACGTGCCAGATCTGCTGCGCCAAGGAGTACGAGGGTCCCTGGTCCCGGAAGAAGCGCGAGGGCTGCTGCCGCGACTGCGACTGCAACCCGGGCGGCTGCGACTGCTGCTGCCCCTGCGACGGCTGCTGACGCACCGTAAGGCGACCGCCTGAAGGTTCCCCGGAGTCCGTCCGGGGAGCCCCCAGGCCCTCCGGCCACCCGGAAAGGCGAGTTCCGGCCGTCCCGGGAACGTGGCGCGAAGACGGCGGCCGGGTGCTCCTCGGAGCCACCCCCGCCGACGGCGTCACCGTCGACGGCACGCTCCTGACCGGCGACGTCCGGCTGACCGCCGGTCATGCGCCGGTCCCCGCCCGCCGGTCGCGGCGGGGGAGCGGCGCGGTGGTCGCCCCGCGCCGCGAAGGGATCCGGGCGGTACGTGACTTCGACCTCGGAGCACCGGCGCGCCGCGCGGCCTCTCGGGCGAGCCGGTGTTCCGGCTCCGGGGCTCCCCGTACAGCCTCCAGGTGGTCAGCGTCCCGGTCCCCGTCCCCGAAGGCGGGAGCGGAACGCGGTGAGCCGTCGATACGTCACAGGGACGGACCCCGGCGACGGTCAGGAGCCGCCGGGCGTTTTGCCGCGCCCGCGACCGCTCGGCCGAAACACGCCCTTGCGGCAGCCGGTTGGGCCCGCGAATACTCCCGAAGCAGCGCTTGTCAGGGGCACACCGTGTCCGAAAACCGAACACCCTCCCTGACTGCGCCTCACGGGCCCGGCACCCCCACGGCGGGCCCCCGATTCCCCTCGGGAGGAACGAGAAGTGAGGATCAAGCGCACCACCCCCCGCAGTGGCATAGCCAGACGAACCCGTCTGCTCGCCGTCTCCACCGGTCTCGCCGCCGCCGCCACCCTCGCGGTCCCCGCCGCGAACGCCGAGTCGCCCCGGTCCTTCAGCGCCGCCCAGCTGTCCGCCGCCGGCTCGGCCGTCCTCAAGGCCGACGTACCGGGCACCGCCTGGCACGTCGACCCGGCGACCGACAAGCTGGTCGTCACCGTCGACTCGACCGTCTCCCCGGCCGAGATCGCCAAGATCAAGCGCCAGGCCGGGGCCAACGCCGACGCCCTGAAGATCGAGCGCACCCCCGGAAAGTTCACCAAGCTCATCTCCGGCGGCGACGCCGTCTACGCCAGCAGCTGGCGCTGCTCGCTCGGCTTCAACGTCCGCGACAGCGCGGGCACCACGTACTTCCTCACCGCCGGTCACTGCACCGACGGCGCGGGCACCTGGTACGCCAATTCCGGCCGGACCACCGTCCTCGGTCCGACCACCGGCTCCAGCTTCCCGAACAACGACTACGGGATCGTCCGCTACTCCAACAGCTCCATCGCCAAGCCCGGCACCGTCGGCAACGTCGACATCACCAGCGCCGCCAACGCCACCGTCGGCATGTCCGTCACCCGCCGCGGCTCCACCACCGGCACCCACAGCGGTTCGGTCACCGGCCTGAACGCCACCGTGAACTACGGCGGCGGAGACATCGTGTACGGCATGATCCGGACGAACGTGTGCGCCGAGCCCGGCGACAGCGGCGGCCCGCTCTACTCCGGCAGCCGCGCCATCGGTCTCACCTCCGGCGGCAGCGGCAACTGCTCCTCCGGCGGCACCACCTTCTTCCAGCCGGTCACCGAGGCCCTGAACGCCTACCGCGTCAGCGTCTACTGACCGCACCGCCCAGCGCCACGGGCCCCCGGCCGGAATTCCGGCCGGGGGCTCGACGCCCTGCCCGGAAGCGCCCACATTTGAGAGGATGTGACGGCGCTCGGGCGCAGGGCGACTTCGGAGAGCGGGGGCGGATGAGGCGCATCGGAGTGACCGGCCACAGGGACATCCCCGACGAGCTCGACGCCCATGTGCGTGCCGCGGTCCGCGCCGCCATCCATACCGCGCTCCGGGATCACGAGGGTCCGCTCGAGGCGCTGTCCAGCCTGGCGGCCGGGGCGGACCAGCTCTTCGCCGACATCGCCCTCGACTGCGGCGCCGAGCTGACCGTCGTCATCCCCAGCGGGGACTACGAGGACGGCTTCACCGATCCCGACGAGCTGGCCCGCTACCAGGCCTTCCGCAAGCGCGCCACCCGAGAGGTCCGGATGGACTACCCCCGCTCCACCGACGAGGCGTACTTCGCGGCCGGTACCTACATCGCCGACCACTGCGACCGGCTGATCGCCGTATGGGACGGCCGCCCCGCCCGCGGGCTGGGCGGCACCGGCGACATCGTCCGCTACGCCCGCGCCCGAGGGAAGCCGGTGACCGTCGTCTGGCGCACCGGCGTCGAACGCCCCTGACGGGTCAGCGCCGGTGCTGCACCAGCCAGTCGGTGTGCTGGGGGGAGACGATGCGCTCGGTCTCGTACACCGCCGCCGCCCACCGGTCCTCGCCGATCACCGTCTCCATGGCGGTGTGCATCGCCGCCAGGTCCTCCTCCACCAGGGAGTGCGCCGCGATGAGCGGCTGGTGGCGGCGGATCTCGCTCCAGGCCACGCACGCCGCCGCCGCGGCGGACAGCAGCGCGGCCAGTACGGCCGAGTCGCCGACCGAGAAGGTCCGCAACACGCCCAGGAACAGTGCGAGGACGGTGAGCACGGAGATGGTCGCCGACCACAGCGCGGTCGCCCGGCGCGACACCACCGTCTTCCTGTGGTACCAGTTCCGCTGCTCGATCAGGCGGTCTCTGACGTACGTCTCCTTGCGCACCCGGAAGGGTTTGTCGCGCAGCATCCGCATGGCCGGGGTGATGAGCTCCGCCCGGTCATCGGCCGGCGCCGAGGCGCGGGGGTCGGCCCAGCCGACTTTCCGCAGCTCCCCGAGTCCCTCTTCCAGCCGGGACAGGAACTCCCCGTCGGGGTCGGGAAAATCGGCGTCGAAGGGAGCGCCGTGGACGGCGTACCGCCAGGACATCGACTTGATGAACTCGGCGGCGGAACGGTTCAGTTGCCAATGCGATTTCGCTCGGCGCCTGGAGGCGCGATACGTGGCCAGGAGCACGCCCGCGTACGCCAACGCACTGAGCGCGCCCGCAGGTTGGAACGTATCGCCGATGCGCCAGCCGGCCGGTGCCGCCGCCAGACAGGCGCCCAGGACGAGCAGCCACAGCTGTAAGCGGGTGTCCTGCACCGCGTCGCGCTGGCGGGCGATGGCGATCTCGTCCGCCCGGTGGAACAGCACGGGCAGATCTGCGTTTCGGAAGACCATGCTCTGCAGTGGGCCCTGAAACCCGGTCATGCGCACCCCCGTCTGCGGTTTTGTCTTCACTCTTTCGATGGAATGGCTCGTTCCGGGTCGGTCGGGGAATACTGGCGCAACGCTTTTGTTTCAACCCCTTGCGCTGATTTGCTGTGGGTGGGCATGAGAGTAAAGTCGTGCCGCCGACACTGCAACGGTGCGGTTATCCCCAACCGACCCACTCCCCTAGGACGGCCGTCGTGAGCTTTCAGACCTCAGTAACCTTCGCGGTCGCGAAGAAGAACCGTGTGCCTCTCGCCGAGATCGACGTGCGAGGTGCGGCAGCCGCCAAGAAGCTCAGCCGCGTTCTGCCCTCGGTGACCGACCGTACCGAGCGCGTCTCGACGTTCAACTCCGCGCTCTAAACTGGCGGAATGACTGGACCCCTGGTCCCATTCCGCGAGATCGTTCTGAAGGTCCACAGCAGGTGTGATCTTGCGTGTGACCACTGCTATATCTACGAACACGCTGATCAGAGCTGGCGTACCCGCCCCAAGGCAATCTCTGACCAGGCCATTTCCTGGACAGCTCTGCGACTGGCCGAGCATGCCAAGAAACATGCCCTGCCCTCCGTGTCAGTGATCCTGCACGGAGGGGAGCCTCTGCTGGCAGGGCCCGCGCGCCTCCGGCGCGTCTGCGAGGAACTGACCACCACCCTCGCCCCGGTCACCGACCTGGACCTGCGGATCCACACCAACGGCCTCCAGCTCAGCCCCCGCTACCTCGATCTGTTCGACGAGTACGGCGTGAAGGTGGGCATCTCCCTCGACGGCGACAGGACGGCCAACGACCGCCACCGCCGGTTCGCCGACGGCCGCAGCAGCCACCCCCTCGTACTGAAGGCCGTCGACCTCCTGCACCAGGAGCGCTACCGCCACCTCGACCTCGGCCTGCTGTGCACCATCGACGTGGCCAACGACCCGGTCGCCGTGTACGACGCGCTCACCGCGCTCGCGCCCCCGCGCATCGACTTCCTGCTGCCGCACGCCACCTGGGAACAGCCCCCGCCGCGCCCGGACGGCTCGCCCACCGCGTACGCCGAGTGGCTCCTCACCGTCTTCGACCGGTGGAACGACCGGGGCAGGCCCGTCCCCGTACGGCTCTTCGAGTCCGTGCTGTCCACCCTGAACGGCGGCCCCAGCCTCACCGAGTCCCTGGGCCTCGCCCCCACCGACCTGGTGGTCGTCGAGACCGACGGCACCCTCGAACAGGTCGACTCGCTCAAGAGCGCCTACGAAGGCGCCGCCGCCACCGGGTTCGACGTCTACCGGCACTCCTTCGACGACGTCGCCGCCCACCCCGGCGTCCGGGTCCGCCAGCTCGGCCTCGACGGCGTCAGCGAGACCTGCCGGCAATGCCCCGTCGTCCGCTCCTGCGGCGGCGGCCTCTACACCCACCGCTACCGGGCCGACAGCCACTTCGACAACCCGTCCGTCTACTGCGCCGACCTCGAAGCGCTCGTCCGGGGAATCGAGGACCGGACCGCGGCCGCCACCGCGGCGCCCGCCGTGACGGACACCGGCACGCTCGTCGCCGAACAGCACGACCTGACCCGTGTCCTCCTCGCCGAACTCCACAGCGAGCTCGACGGGCGCGGCGGCGAGGGGTGGGCCGAGGCCTGGGAGCTGGCCGGCGCCGTCGAAGGGTGCTCCGACGGGCTCGACGAGGTGCTCGCCCACCCCTACACGCGCACCTGGCTGCTCGACTGCCTGGACGCCCTGCGCGAAGGGCGCCCCGGGGCGACCGGCCCGGCGGAGGAGCTCGCCCGGTACGTGGCCGCCGCCGCCGTACGTGGTCGGGTCGACGTCCCGGTCCGGATCGCCCACCGGGGCGGCGCGCTGCACCTGCCGACGCTCGGCACGGTCGACGCCGCCGGTCCGGTGGAGGTGCGGCCGGCTGGCGACGGGTTCCTGGTGCGGGCGGCCGGGGGCGCGGAGCTGCGCGTGGCACGGCTCGGGGAGGAGGGCCCCGGATGGCGGCCGGTGCGGCGGGGGACGCACGGCGCGGCGCTCGACGACCTCGACCCGTACCGGGACCGTTTCGCGGTGCCCGCCGCCGGCCGGCTCACGCCTGGTGAGGCCGCCGAGTGGGACGGGCGGCTGGAGAGCGCCTGGGCGCTGCTCAGGAACGTGGCACCGGAAGCGGCCGAGGAGGCCGCCGCGTGCCTGACCACCCTGACACCGGTCACCGGGTCGGAACCGTCCGTGGGGCGGCACGGGTACGGGGCGCTCGGCCTGCCGCTCGGCGGTGACGAACACGAACTGGCGCGGGCCCTCCTGCGCGGTTTCCGGCGGGCCAAGCTGCGGGCGCTGCTCGACGTCGCGGACCTCTACGCGCTGGACGGCGCCTGGACCCACCCCGCGCCCTGGCAGGACGCGCCGGTGCCAGTCTCCGTCCTGCTCGCCGGGGCGTACGAGCGGGCCGGTCTCGCGGCGTACGAGGAAGGGTGTGCCGATCATGTCGAAAGGGCGCTCGACCTGCTGGAAAACGCCGCCGAACTCACCGTGAGCGGCAAACTCCTGGTCGCGGGAGTACGCAAGGAACTGTGCCGATCAAGGGAACGGTCCGTCATGCTGTCGCGGGGATGACCGAAAAGCGGCGTTGAATGACTGAACGTCGTGGGGGTGGAGCAAAGCCTGCTCCGGAATGATTAATCAGCTCGTATCCTTCTCATCCCGGATGCGAGTGATCACAGAGGACGGGGGTCGTGTGCAGGCGTCACCGCAAGCGCGAGCGGCGAACCATCGGCCGTACTTCTTCCTGAGTTATGCGCACACGCCGAGGTACGGAGCCGGTGGCCCCGATCCCGACATGTGGGTGGAGCGGCTCTTCCGCGATCTGTGCGGCCATGTGATGGCCATGACGGATCTCCCCGCCGGAGCCCCCGCGGGGTTCATGGACCGGGAGATACGATCCGGCGAGGGCTGGTCGGAAAGGCTGGGAGAAGTCCTGGCCACCTGCCGGGTCTTCGTCCCCCTCTTCTCGCCCCGCTACTTCGCCAGCGAGATGTGCGGCAAGGAGTGGTACGCCTTCGCCACCCGGGCGATCTACCACCACGCCAAACACAACAAACCCGCCGAAGCGATCGTGCCCGCCCTGTGGGTACCGGTCCCGCCCGAGCAACTCCCCGGCCCCGCCGAACGGTTGCAGTTCAACCACCGCGACTTCGGCGACCGGTACGTCACCGACGGGCTCTACGGTCTGATCAAGCTCCGGATATTCGCCGAGGAGTACGAACGGGCCGTCTACGAACTCGCCAAACGCATCGTCTCCGTCGCCGACACCGCGGCCATCAGCCCCGGCAGACCGGTCGACTACCGCGCCGCACCCAGCGCCTTCGGCGCCCCCGGCCGCGGCCCGAGGCCCCTCCAGGTCACCGTCGCCGCCCCCACCCGCCACGAACTGCCCGAGGGCCGCGACCCCGAGTACTACGGCGACATGCCGCAGGACTGGAACCCGTACCACCCCGACGCCGCCCGGCCGCTCGCCTACGTCACCGAGGACCTGGTCCGCTCGCTCAACTACCAGGCGACCGTCACCTCGTTCGACCACGACGCCGGCCCGCCCGACGCCAAGCAGCCCCCCAGCCGCCCCGAGATCCTGCTCCTCGACCGCTGGGCCCTGAAGGACGACGAGCGCCGCGAACGGCTCGCCGCCTTCGACGCGGAACACCGCCCCTGGGTGAGCGTCGTCGTCCCCCGCAACCAGATGGACCACCAGACCAGGGCCGCCGACGCGGAGCTGAACCGGACACTCGAAGAGACCATGCCCATCAAGATGGGCCAGGGCCGCGCCGCGAGCCGCGCCGCCGCCAGAGGCGTACCGAGCATGGAGGCGTTCGGCCAGATCCTGCCCCAGGTGGTGGAAGCGGCCGCCCAGCAGTACCTGCGGCACGCCGCCGTCTACCCGCCCGCGGGCGGCCGGCACACCGAGCGGCCCCGGCTGCGCGGCCCGATGGCCAACGAACTGGGCACCACGCACTTCATTCCCGAGACGCACGAGATCGCGCCCGATGCGGAGGACCTGGATGACAGCCAGTCGTGACGGACGCATCGTCACCTTCTACTCCTACAAGGGTGGTACGGGACGGACGATGGCCCTGGCCAACACGGCCTGGATTCTCGCCGCGAACGGCAAACGGGTCCTGGCCGTCGACTGGGACCTGGAGGCACCCGGCCTGCACCGCTTCTTCCACCCCTTCCTCGACCCGTCCACCCTCGGCGCCACCACCGGCGTCATCGACCTGATCACCGAGTACGCCTGGGCCGCCACCAGTCCTGTCCAGCGACCCGACGACTGGCACCGCGACTACGCGCGCATCCAGCCGCACGCCGTCTCCCTCACTCCCGAGGCGCTCGGCTGGGAGTTCCCCGACGGCGGCACCCTCGACTTCGTCTCCGCCGGCAAGCAGAACCGCGAGTACTCCGCGACCGTCTCCACCTTCGACTGGGACAACTTCTACGACCGGCTCGGCGGCGGGCACTTCTTCGACGCGCTGCGCGACGACATGAAGGCCAACTACGACTACGTCCTCATCGACAGCCGCACCGGCCTCAGCGACATCGCCGACATCTGTACGGTCCACCTGCCCGACGCGCTCGTCGACTGCTTCACCCTCAGCGACCAGTCCATGGACGGCGCCGCCGCCGTCGCCCGCCAGATCGACGAACGGTACGGAGGCCGGGGCATCCGGATCTTCCCCGTACCGATGCGCATCGACGAGGGCGAGAAGGAGAAGGCCGACGCCGGCCGGGCCCTCGCACGGCTGAAGTTCGACGGCTTCCCCAGCGGAATGACCGGCGAGGAACTCGCTGCCTACTGGGGGGCCGTGGAGATCCCGTACCGGCCCTACTACGCGTACGAGGAGACCCTCGCGACCTTCGGCGACGACGCCGGGATCGCCAACTCGCTGCTGTCGGCCTTCGAACGGCTGACCGCCGTCGTCACCGACGGCGAGGTCACCGCCATGCCGACGGTGAACGAGGAGGTGCGGCTGCGGATCCGCGACGCCTTCACCCGGCGCCGCCCCGCCCTGCCCGCCGACCTGTTCCTGTCGTACGTCGCCGAGAACCGCATGTGGGCCGACTGGATCGAGTCCGTCCTCACCCGCGCCGGCTTCCGCGTCGTCCCGCGCGACGTCTCCGCCGACCCGGCGACCACCGGCGGCGACGCCCTGCACGCCGCCGAGAACGCCGCCCGCACGGTCGTCCTGCTGTCCAGCGCGTACCTGAAGTCGGCCCGCGCCGTGGAGGTGTGGGAGCGGGCCGCCGCCGAGGACCCGGGCGGCGGGCGGCGGCACCTGCTGCCGGTGCGCGTCGGAGACGTCCGGCTGACCACCCCGTACATCGACCGCAACCCCGTCGACCTGTTCCGGCTCGACGAGGTGAACGCCACGGCCGCGCTGCTGCGCGCCCTGGACCGGCCGGTCAAGCTCAACGAGGGCGTGCCGCCCGGGCCGCGCTTCCCCGGGACCGTACCGAAGATCTGGAACGCACCGCCCCGCAACCCCGGCTTCACCGGCCGGTCCATGGTCCTGGAGCGGATGCGCGACCAGCTCGGCGGCGGGATGGCCGTCGTCCTGCCCCAGCCGCAGACCCTGTACGGGCTCGGCGGCGTCGGCAAGACACAGGTCGCCCTGGAGTACGTCCACCGCTTCATGGCCGACTACGACCTGGTGTGGTGGATGTCCGCCGAGCAGACCGACGACGTGATCGCCGGGCTCGCCGAGCTCGCCGTCCGCCTCGGCGCGCAAGGAGGCGACGACATGGCCGCCGCCTCCCAGGAGGCCATCGACCTGCTGCGGCGCGGCGTGCCGACCAACCGCTGGCTCCTCGTCTTCGACAACGCCGACGACCCCGACGCGCTGAAGCGCTTCTTCCCCACCGGCGGGCACATCCTGGTCACCTCCAGGAACCAGACCTGGTCGCAGTACGGCGACGCGCTGCCGGTCGACGTGTTCCTGCGCGAGGAGTCCGTCGAGCACCTCCAGCGCCGCGCCAAGGGCCTGAGCGCGGAGGACGCCGACAAGGTCGCCGAGGCGGTCGGCGACCTGCCGCTCGCCGTCGAACAGGCGGCGGCCTGGATCGCGGAGACCGCCACCCCCGTCGCCGCCTACCTGGAACAGCTCCAGGAGGCCGCCGCGCGCACCCTGTCGCTCAACCAGCCGGCCGGCTACCCCGAGCCGGTCGCCGCCACCTGGAACGTCTCCATCGAACGGCTCAAGGAACGCTCACCGGCCGCCGTGCGGCTGCTCCAGCTGTGCGCGTTCTTCGCGCCCGAGCCGATCCACGCCAACCTCCTCTACAGCAAGGAGATGATCGAGGCACTCAAGCCGTACGACGCCTCCCTCCAGGAGAAGCTGGTGCTGGGCCGGGTGATCCGGGAGATCGGACGCTTCGCCCTGGCCAAGGTCGACCAGGTGTCCAACTCCATCCAGGTGCACCGGCTGGTGCAGGCCGTGATCCGGGCCCAGCTGTCCGAGGAGGAGCAGCGCGACGCCCGGCACGCCGTCCACCGGATCCTCGCCGGAGCGAGGCCGGACGACGACGAGCCCATCGACAACCCCGAGACCTGGCCCCGGTTCGCCACCATCTGGCCGCACCTGGGCACCTCGGAGGCCCGGTACTGCAAGGAGCCCGAGACCCGCCGGCTGCTCATCGACCGCGTCCGCTACCTCTGGAAGCGCGGCGACTGGCAGACCGCCGGCGCACTCGCCGAGGACCTGCGCGACGCCTGGCGCGAGATGCTCGGCAACGACGACCTCCAGTACCTCTACCTGCGCTTCCACCTCTCCAACATCCTCCGCTCCCAGGGGCGTTACGTGGAGGCCAGAGAGCTGGACGAGGTCACCCTGGAGCGGCAGCGCGCGGTCCTCGGCCGGTCCCACCCGCACACGTACATGACGACCTCCAGCCTCGCCATGGACCTCGGCGCGCTCGGCCAGTACGGCAGGGCGATGGAGCTGGCCACCGAGGCGCACGAGGGTTTCAGCCAGATCTTCCACGACTCCCACCCGCGCACCCTGGCCGCCGCGAACAACCTCGCGCTCAACCTCCGCATGGTCGGCCAGTACTCCCGGGCCCGCGAGATCGACCAGGAGGTCTTCGACCGGCGCACCGAAGTGCTCGGGCCCGAGCACCCGTACACCCTGTCCTCGGCCACCTCGCTCGCCCGTGACCTGCGCGAGGTCGGACGGTACGAGGACTCGGTGGCCCTGCTCTCGCGCACGTACGACAACTACAAGGAGACCCTCGGCCGGGCCTTCCCCGGCACCCTCGCCGCGGGCAAGAGCCTCGCCGTGTCCCTGCGGAGGGCGGGCAGGCTCGAGGACGCGCGGCGGCTCACCACGGCCACCCGCAACCGGTACCGCGCCAAGTACACCTACGCGCACCCCGACTCGCTGGCCTGCGACCTGAACCTCGCCGCCGACCTGTACGCGGCCGGGGAGCCGGTGGCGGCCCGCGACCTGGCGCAGGAGGTCGTCGACCAGTACCGGGAGGTGCCGGGGGAGCGGCACCCCTACACCCTGGCCGCCCTCAACAACCTGGGCATCTACCAGTGGGGCTGCGGTGCGCCGGAGACCGCCGAGCAGCTGCTCCAGGCCGCCCTCAGGGTCATGCGGGAGGTGCTGGGCGAACGGCACCCGCACGCCCTGTTCTGCGCCGTGAACATCGCCAACGCCAAGGCGGACCTGGGCGAACTGGACGAGGCGCTGCGGATCGAGCAGCGCACCGTGCGGGCGCTGCGCGAGGTCCTGGGCGGTCACCACCCGGAGGTGCTGGGCGTCGCCTCCAACCTGGCGGTCACACTCGGCGCGCTGGGCCGCAAGGACGAGGCGGCCCAGCTGCGCACGGAGACCGGTGACGAACTCGCCCGGCAACTGGGCGACGACCACGCGCTCACCCGGCTGGCGCGCGACGAGCGCCGGGTGCACCGGGACCTGGAGCCGCTCGCGGTGTGACGGCACCGGCGGGTGTCACGCGGTGTCCAGCAGCCAGGTCAGGACGCGGGGCAGGGCGTGCAGGGCGTCGAAGTGCGCGGCGGCCGGTTCCAGGACGGCCGTCGCGCCCGGGATGCGCTCGGCGAGCCAGCGCGAGTGGCCGACCGGTGAGAAGACGTCCTGCTCGCCGTGCCACAACAGCACCTCGCCCGGGATGTCGGCCGGGTCGAAGCCCCAGGGGCTGCAGAAGGCCAGCGCGTCGTCGATCCAGCCGTACGCGGAGGTACGCAGCGCCTCCTGGTAGTTGCGCAGCAGCATGGACCGCACACCCGCGTCCGAGACGACCATCCGGTCCGAGGCGGTCAGCTCCCGGCGCAGGTCGTCCAGGAGCCGGACCGGGTCCTTGCGGATCGCGTCGGCACGGGGGGTGAGGCGGGCGGCGACGCCCTCGGGGTCGAGGGTCGCGTGGGTGTACTCCGTGACGTTCGAGGCGGCCATGCCCTCGAACCAGTCCAGCCCGTCCGCGTCCCTGGGCGCCAGCGTCACCAGCGCGGCGGTCCGGGTCACCCGGTGCGGCAGCAGGGCCGCGCAGGCCAGCGCGTGCGGGGCGCCGCCGGAGCGGCCCACCACCGCGAACCGCTCCAGCGCGAGCGCGTCCGCGATGTCCGCCACGTCCGAGGCCACGTCGGCTACGCTGCGCCCCGCCAGACGGTCCGAACCGCCGTAGCCGGGGCGGTCGTACGCGATGAGTTGCATGCCGCGCTGGTAGAGCACCATGCCCCGCGGGGCCGGTCCCAGTCTGCTGCCGGGCGTGCCGTGCAGCAGGAAGACCGGACGGCCCTGCGGGTCCCCCAGACGTTCCACCATCAGATGCCGGCCGTCCGCCGCGCGCACCCGACGTCGCAAGCCCCCCGCCTCCTTCACCGTGTCCGTCGATGATTACCCATCAGGGTGCCTGTGCGGGGTGCCTTTGTCGCCTGTCGGGACATGGCGGGTATTCGCAAACGGAACCGGCCGGCCGTGACGGGAGTAGTGGGAGCGGCGGGGGCGCGGAGTGAAGGTCGCGTGCGCGTCCTGAAGTCGGCCTTGTGTGCTACCGGTTGGTATCGCGATAGTGGGCTGACCATCCTCCGTGTCAGGGCGCCCCCACGTGCCCGGACGCGGCCCCCCACAGGAGAGGTCGACGTTGTGAAGCACCGACGCATACCCAAAAGGCGTGCGGCGATCGCCGGTGGAGCCGTTGTCGCTCTGCTCGGAGCGGGAGTCACCTTCCAGACTGCGAACGCCAGCGAGGAAGCGCCCCGGTTCACCGTGAAGACCCTGTCGGCGCCCGCGGCGGGAACCCTCGCCGCGACGCTCGACACGGCACTCGGCGGCGACGCGGCAGGCTCGTACTACGACGCCAAGTCCAGGGCCCTGGTGGTCAACGTGGTGGACGAGGCGGCGGCCGAGTCCGTGCGCGAGGCCGGCGGCAGGGCGAGACTGGTCGAACACACGCTGGCCGAGCTGACGGGCGCCCGGCAGACGCTGAAGAGCCGGGCGACCATACCCGGCACGTCCTGGGCCGTCGACCCGGTGAGCAACAAGGTCGTCGTCACGGCCGACCGCACGGTCAAGGGCGCCTCCTGGGAGAAGCTCAACCAGGTCGTGAAGGGGCTCGGTTCCAAGGCCGAACTGAAGCGCACCGCCGGGGAGTTCAGGCCCTTCCTCGCGGGCGGTGACGCCATCCACTCCGGCGGCGGGCGCTGCTCGCTCGGGTTCAACGTGGTCAAGGACGGCGCGCCGCACTTCATCACGGCCGGTCACTGCGGCGAGTCGGGCAGCGAGTGGTCGGACTCCCAGGGCGGGGCGGCGCTCGGCACCATGGTCGACTCGCAGTTCCCCGGCAACGACTTCGCGCTGGTCAAGTACGCCGGTGACACCGCGCACCCGAGCGAGGTGAACCTCTACAACGGCGGTACGCAGGCGATCACCAAGGCGGCCGACGCGACCGTCGGCATGAAGGTGACCCGCAGCGGCTCGACCACCCAGGTCCACGAGGGCGAGGTCACCGGCCTGAACGCCACCGTGAACTACGGCAGCGGGCAGGTCGTCGAAGGGCTCATCCAGACCAACGTCTGCGCCGAGCCCGGCGACAGCGGCGGCTCGCTCTTCTCGGGCGACGCCGCGGTGGGCCTGACCTCGGGCGGCAGCGGTGACTGCTCCTCGGGCGGTGAGACGTTCTTCCAGCCGGTCACGGAGGCACTCAGCACCTTCGGAGCGCAGATCGGCTGACGTACGGACACACGAGTACGGGCCCCGGCCCGCCGGGACGACCGGCGGGCCGGGGCCCGGCTCATGCGGCGTCCGCGCCGACCGCCCGGTCGTCGTCCCGGTCGGTCCGCTTCCGGACCGCGGACAGCACCAGGGTGAGCACGGTGCCGACGATCGCCCAGATGGCGAGGACCTGCATCGCGCCGGAGAGGGCGTTGCCCTTGAAGTAGGCGATCGAGCGGGCCGCCCAGGTGCCCGCGCCCGGTGGCAGGGCGGGGCCGATGGCCCGCCAGAAGTCGGGCAGCATCGGGGCGGGGAAGGCGCCGCCCGCGCTCGGATTGCCCGCGATCACGATCAGCAGGACCGCCAGGCCGATGCCGACGATCCCGAAGAGCGCCTGAAGCGCGAGGGTGACCGCGCCGACCGAGAACACCACCAGGGTGCCCAGCCCCCACAGGGCGGCGACGCTGCCGGGCAGGGCGCCGAGGACCGGGCCGACGATCACCGCGCCGCCGAGTCCGCCGAGGACCGCGGAGAGCGCCAGGACGGCGAGCCGGATGATGGCGCGCTGCGGGTTGGCCGGCCGGGATCCCGCGCTGATCGCCAGGATCGAGGCGAGCAGGTAACCGCCCACGCACCACCCCACCGCCAGGTAGAACGCGGACAGCCCGTCGAAGTCCTTCGGGGAGGCGGGGGCCACATCCACCGTCCGTACCGTGCGGCGCTGCGGTTTCTCGGCCTCCGTGATGATCGCGTTCAGGGTGTTGGCGAGGACGGTGCCGCCGCCGGAGGCGACCAGGAGGGTGTCGGTCGTGCCCCTCGGGTCGATGATCAGGGCGCCGTCGATCTCCCGGTCCATGATCTGCCGCCGGGCCTCCTCCGGGTCGGCGAGCACCCGTGGGTCGAGCGGGTCGCCGGGCAGCGTCGCCAGCCGGTCGGCGGCCTGGGCGGACGCCGCCCCCGGCGCCACCACGCCGAAGGGCACGTCCGTGGGCTTCGGGTCGTGCAGCGCGCCCACGTAGGAGGTGATGAACAGCAGCTGCAGGGCGAGCACACCGATGACCAGCAGCGCGGCCCGGGGCGTGACGGCGTTCTTGACTTCGGCGGCGAGCGTCATGTCCCCACGCTCCGGGGGACGCCTCATTCGCGCAGGTGGGGCGGGCCGAATGGCGGACTCGATTCGTGTCGTACGAATGTTCGAAACTGGTCTATGGTGGAAGCGGGGGAGGTGAGACCGGATTGATCCAGGAGGTGCGGGTGCCAGGGTTCACGCATCTGCACACCGTTTCGGGCTTCTCCCTGCGCTATGGGGCCTCGCACCCGGAGCGGCTGGCGGCGCGCGCCGCCGAGCGCGGCATGGGCGCCGTCGCCCTGACCGACCGCGACACCGTCGCGGGCGCGGTCCGGTTCGCCACGGCCTGCGCCAAGGAGGGCGTCCGGCCGCTCTTCGGTGTCGACCTCGCGACCGACACGCCGGTACGGGAGGAGGACTCGCGCACCGAGCGGCGCCGCACCCCCGTGCGCGGGGGCGCCTTCGTCGACGAGTCCGCGCCCCGAGCGGTCTTCCTGGCCCGCTCCCGCCAGGGCTGGGCCACCCTGTGCCGGCTGATCACCGCCGCGCACGCGGCGGAGGGCTCCCCCCTGCTGCCCTGGCCGGAGAACCACGGCGACGGCGTGACCGTGCTCCTCGGGCCCGACTCCGACGTCGGCCGCGCCCTCACCGCCGGGCGCCCCGACCGTGCCGCCCGGCTCCTCGCCCCCTGGCGCGACGCCCACGGCGACGCCCTGCGCCTGGAGGTCGTCCACCACGGCCGCACCGGCACCGGGCCCGGCTCGCTGCGGCACGCCGCCCGCACCCTCGGCTTCGCCGCCGAGCAGGGCGTGCGCGCCGTGCTCACCAACGCCGTGCGGTACGCCGACCCTGGCCAGGGCCCGGTCGCCGACGTCCTCGACGCGGCCCGCCGCCTGGTGCCCATCGACCCCCGCAAGGGCCTGGACAGCGGTGAACGCTGGCTCAAGGACCCGGCCGCGATGGCGGCCGCCGCCGAGCGCGTCGCCGAGGCCGCCGGGTTCCGCCGCGACACCGCGCACCGCCTCCTCGCCATGACCGAGGAGGCCGCCGCCGCGTGCCTGGTCGACCCCGAGGACGACCTGGGCATCGGCACCGTCCACTTCCCCGAGGCGCACCTGGTCGGCGCCGGACGGCGCACCGCCGAGCGGGTGCTGCGCTCCCGCTGCGCCGCCGGGATGGTGCTGCGCGGCCACGACCGGAAGCGGGCGTACTGGACGCGCCTGGAGGACGAGCTGCGCACCATCGAACGGCTCGGCTTCGCCTCGTACTTCCTCACCGTCGCCCAGGTCGTCGACGACACCCGCGACATGGGCATCCGGGTCGCCGCGCGCGGCTCCGGCGCCGGGTCCCTGGTCAACCACCTCCTCGGCATCGCCCACGCCGACCCGGTCGAACAAGGCCTGCTGATGGAGCGCTTCCTGTCGGTGCGGCGGCCGGTGCTGCCCGACATCGACATCGACGTGGAGTCCGCCCGCCGCCTGGAGGTCTACCGCGCCATCCTCGACCGCTTCGGCCCCGAGCGGGTCGCCGCCGTCGCCATGCCCGAGACGTACCGGGTGCGCCACGCCGTACGGGACGTGGGCGCCGCCCTGTCCATGGACCCGGCCGACATCGACCGGATCGCCAAGTCCTTCCCGCACATCCGCGCCCGGGACGCCCGCGCCGCGCTGGACGAGCTGCCCGAGCTGCGCGAACTGGCCGGTGAGCGGGAGAAGTACGGCAAGCTCTGGGAACTGGTCGAGGCGCTGGACGCGCTGCCGCGTGGCGTCGCCATGCACCCGTGCGGGGTGCTGCTCTCGGACGCCTCGCTGCCGCACCGTACGCCGGTGGTGCCGACCAGCGGCGAGAGCTTCCCGATGTCCCAGTTCGACAAGGACGACGTGGAGGAACTCGGGCTGCTCAAGCTCGACGTCCTCGGCGTGCGCATGCAGTCGGCGATGGCGCACGCGGTCGCCGAGATCGAGCGGGCAAGCGGCGAGGTCGTCGACATCGACGACCCGGAGCGGGTGCGGCCGGGCGACCCGGCCACGTACGGCCTCATCCGCTCCGCCGAGACGCTCGGCTGCTTCCAGATCGAGTCGCCGGGCCAGCGCGACCTGGTCGGGCGGCTCCAGCCGGCCACCTTCCACGACCTGGTCGTGGACATCTCCCTGTTCCGGCCCGGCCCGGTCGCCGCCGACATGGTGCGGCCGTTCATCGAGGCCCGGCACGGCCGCGCGCCGGTGCGCTACCCGCACCCCGACCTGGAGGACGCGCTGCGGGAGACGTACGGGGTGGTCGTCTTCCACGAGCAGATCATCAAGATCATCGACATCATGACCGGCTGCGGGAGGGAGGAGGCCGACGCGGTGCGGCGCGGTCTGTCCGACCCGGAGTCGCAGGGGCGCATCAAGGTCTGGTTCGCCCGGCACGCGAAGGCCAAGGGGTACGCGGACGACGTGGTCGTCCGGACGTGGGAGATCGTCGAGGCCTTCGGGTCGTACGGCTTCTGCAAGGCGCACGCGGTGGCCTTCGCCGTACCGACGTACCAGTCGGCGTGGCTGAAGGCGCATTACCCGGCCGCCTTCTATGCCGGTTTGCTCACACACGATCCCGGTATGTACCCCAAGCGGTTGCTGCTGGCGGACGCACGGCGGCGTGGGGTGCCGGTGCTTCCGGTGGATGTGAACCGGTCGGCGGTCGCACACAGGATCGAACTGGTGTCCGGTTCCCTGGGGAAGTGGGGCCTGCGGTTGGCGCTTTCCGATGTGCACGGCATGAGCGAGGCGGAGGCCGCGCGCATCGAGGCCGGACAGCCGTACGCCTCGCTGCTGGACTTCTGGGAGCGGGCCCGGCCCAGCCGCCCCGTCGCCGAGCGGCTCGCCCAGGTCGGCGCGCTCGACGCGTTCGGCGGCAACCGGCGCGACCTGCTGCTGCACCTCGCCGAACTCCACCGCATCCAGCGGGGATCCGGCTCGTACGGCGACCAGCTCCCACTCGCGGGCGGCCGGAAGTCCGCGCCCATCGGCCTGCCGGACCTCGACGACGCCGAACGGCTCAGCGCCGAGCTGGGCGTCCTGTCCATGGACGCCTCACGCAACCTGATGACCGATCACCACGCCTTCCTCGCCGAGCTCGGCGTGGTCTCCGCGCAAGCGCTGCGGGCGGCACCGCACGGGCGGACCGTCCTGGTCGCGGGCGCCAAGGCGGCCACCCAGACCCCGCCGATCCGCTCCGGCAAGCGCGTCATCTTCACCACCCTCGACGACGGGACGGGCCTGGTCGACCTGGCCTTCTTCGACGACAGCCACGAGCGGTGCGCGCACACCGTCTTCCACTCCTGGCTGCTGCTCGTACGGGGCGTGGTGCAGCGGCGCGGCCCGCGCAGCCTCAGTGTCGTCGGCTCGGCCGCCTGGAACCTCGCCGAACTGGTGGAACTGCGGCGCGAGGGCGGCCTGGACGCGGTGGCGGCGAGGCTGGCCGAGCCGATGACGGGTTCGCCGTCCGACAGCGGGCGGCGGATCACGATGCCCACCGGCTACGAGATGAACCCCTGGGCCGACCTGCGCCCGGCGGGCGAAGGGACGGCCGTACCGAAGAAGCTGTGGCACCAGAGTCAGGGGAGCGCGGGATGATCCTCTACGTACGATTCCGGCTGGAGCCGATGTATGAGGCTCTGCTTCCGCAACTGGTCGGGATGCTCGGCCAGTTCACGCCCGTCGTCGAGGCGGCCCCGCCCGACGCCGCGCTCGCCGACGTACGCGGCGCCGTACGGTACTTCGGGCGCGGCCCCGCCGAACTGGCCGCCGTGATCCGGGTCCGGGCACTCGCCCTGTACGGCGTGGACTGCGCCATCGGGGCCGGCCCCAACCCGATGCTCGCCCGTATGGCGGCGCGTGACGCGGTGCCCGGGACGACGCTGGTGGTGGAGGACGCCGAAGGATTCCTCCGCGACAAACCCGTCGCCGCCCTGTACGGCGTCGGCCCGGCCACCGCCCGGACGCTCTGCTCCTACGGGCTCGACTCCATCGGGCGCGTCGCCGCCGCCCCGCTGGCCGTGCTCCAGCGGATCCTGGGCGCGCGGGCGGGCCGCGAGCTGTGGGAGCGGGCGCAGGGCATCGACCGTACGGCGGTCGTTCCCAACGCCGCGTCCCGGTCGGTCGCCGCCGAACGGGCCTTCGACCGCGACGAGCTGGACCGGGACCGGCACCGCCGCGCCCTGCTGTCGCTCGCCGGAGAGCTGGGCGCGCGGATGCGCGGCGAGAAACAGGTGTGCCGCTCGCTGACGCTGACCGTGCGGTACGCCGACCGGACCGCCACCATCCGCACCCGTACCCTGCGCGAGCCGACCGCCCACACGGCCGCGCTGGCCGACACGGCGTACTCCATGCACGAGGCGCTCGGGCTCCAGCGCGCCCGGGTGCGGGCCGTCGGGCTGCGCGCCGAGGGCCTGATGCCCGCCGACAGGGCCGCGCACCAGCTCTCCCTCGACCCGGCCGACGACAAGGCGCGGCGGATCGAGGCGGCGGCGGACAAGGCGCGCGCGAGGTTCGGGCCGGGCGCGATCGTGCCGGGGTCGCTGGCGGCCTAACCGTGGGCGAGCCCGACCTTCGCCAGGTAGCGGTCGAGGTGGGCGGGGTCCTGGGTCGCCAGGCCGATGTGGCCGTCGGGGCGGACCAGGAACAGTCCCGCGCCGAGTTCCTCCGCCGGCTCGCCGTCGGGTACCCGGATCGTGACGACGTCCGACGGGACCCGGGGCGGGGTGCGGTCCACCGCGAGCAGCGTGAAGTGCGGGCCCCGCAGCAGCTCGTGGAGCCGCCGTGAGCCGTTCTCCTCCGTGCCGCACGGCAGGTCGGGGACGCGGTCACCGGCCTGCACGGCCGTGGGGGCGAGCCGCTCCCGGGCCTCGGTGCTCAGGACGCTGTCGCGGTAGTGGACCGACAACAGGTGGGTGAGCCGGCCGCGTTGACGTGCCTTCTCGCCGCCCCCCTCCGGGCTGCGGCCCACCTCGTAGAGCCGGGAGCTCAGCTCCAGGACGTGGGCGGCGGCGGGGCGGCGCTCGTCCTCGTAGCTGTCCAGCAGTGCGTCAGGAGCGTGGTGGCGCAGCACCTGGCCCAGTTTCCAGCCCAGGTTGTAGGCGTCCTGGACGCTGAGGTTCAGACCCTGCCCGCCGCCGGGCGGGTGGGGGTGCGCGGCATCGCCGGCGAGGAAGACCCGGCCGTCGCGGAACCGCTCGGCCAGCGCCGTACGGGGCTGGTAGGACGAGTGCCACAGCACGTCCGTGACGGCGTCGGCGGGCAGGTGGGTGCGGGTGGCGATCAACTGCCGCACCGCGTCCGGCGTGAGGTCGCGCTCCTCGTCGTCGGCCCGGGCGTTGAGCTGGAACTGGTCGGTGCCCGGCAGGGGGCAAAGCTGCAGGCTGCCCACGCCCCGGGCGTCCGGGTCGTCCAGCCAGATGTGCCAGTGGTCGCGGTCCAGGTCCCGGACGCGTACGTCCGCCACCACGGCCGGGTGCAGATCGCCGTCCCCGCCCTTCATGGCGATCCTCAGCGAGTCGCGCACCGTGCTGTGCCCGCCGTCGCACCCGACCAGGTACGGCACGGTCAGTGTCCGGCGGGCGCCGCCCGCGTCCGTCAGCTCGGCCAGTACGTGCCGGTCCGTCTGGTGCAGGGACGTGAGCCGGGTGCCGTACTCCACGGTCCCGCCCAGGGCCAGGAGCCGGTCGCGCAGGATCTCCTGCGTACGCCACTGGGGGACCAGCCACGGCTCCGCGTACCGCGACGCCGGGGCCTGCGGGTCCTGCTCCAGCAGCCGCCAGGTGCCGTCCCTCCGGCCCTCCCGCCAGGTCTGCATGGGCGGGAACGGTCCACCGGCGGCCCGGAGCTCCTCCATGACGCCGAGGTCGTCGAGGGCCTCCTGGGTGCGTGGCTGAAGGCTCTTGCCGCGCGAGCCGCCGAAGAGCCGCTCGCCCGCCTCGACGACGTGACTGCGTACGCCACGGCGGGCGAGGTCACAAGCGAGGGCGAGCCCGGTCGGGCCGGCGCCGACGACCAGGACGTCCACGGCGCCGTGCACCTTTGCTCCTCGGTACGGGTCGGTGCGCTGGGGGTCGGCGGGCATCTCTCACCGCTTTCTGCCGTCGGTCACGGCTCTGGAGTGCACGGACAGCCACCTGCCGCAGGATGCGGCATATGCGGAACATGCCCCTGAACCGATCGGTGTCGGCGCGGGGCGGCCAACATCCGCCCACATGGCCGGACGCCGTCGCCTGCCCCTTCGACTTCAGTGACGGCCTGGACTTCGACCCGCTGCCGGCGGACCTCGGGGCGACGGGGCCCGTGAGCCGGATCCGGCTGGTAGGCGCCCAGTTTTTACCGACGCGTAACTTCCAAGTTCCGGCTACCCGTGCGTAGCTTGGCATGAGCACGGCATTCCTGTCGTGCGTCCCCACCAGTGGTCCGGGCCACAGGGCGTACCGCCATCGCCCCATCCCCATTCCTTGAGCCGCAAGGAGACCACTCGATGCTGCCCCCACGCGTACGGCGTGCCCTCAGAGCCACGGCCGTCCTGCTGCTGGCCGTCGCCGCCACCCTCGCGCCCGCCTCCACCGCCCAGGCCCAGGGCCCCAGCAGCGGCTGGAACGACTACACGTGCAAGCCGTCGTCCGCCCACCCCCGCCCGGTCGTCCTCGTCCACGGCACCTTCGGCAACTCCGTCGACAACTGGCTCGCCCTCGCCCCCTACCTGGTCAAGCGCGGCTACTGCGTCTTCTCCCTCGACTACGGCCAACTGCCCGGCGTGCCCTTCTTCCACGGCCTCGGCCCCATCGAGAAGTCCGCCGAACAGCTCGACGCCTACGTCGACAAGGTCCTCGCCGCCACCGGCGCCACCGAGGCCGACCTCGTCGGCCACTCGCAGGGCGGCATGATGCCCCGCCACTACCTCAAGTTCCTCGGCGGCGCCGACAAGGTGAACGCCCTCGTCGGTCTCGCCCCCGACAACCACGGCACCACGCTCCTCGGCCTCACCAAGCTGCTGCCGTACTTCCCCGGCGCGGCCGACCTGCTGAACGAGAAGACCCCCGGCCTCGCCGACCAGGTCGCCGGTTCCCCGTTCCTCACCAAGCTCAACGAGGGCGGCGACACCGTTCCCGGTGTCCGCTACACCGTCATCGCCACCAAGTACGACGAGGTCGTCACCCCGTACCGCTCCCAGTTCCTCGACGGACCGGGCGTCCGCAACGTGCTCCTCCAGGACCTGTGCCCCCTGGACTTCTCCGAGCACGTGGCGATAGGGCTGCTCGACCGGATCGCCTACCACGAGGTCGTGAACGCGCTCGACCCGGCGCGCGCGACACCCACCACGTGCGCGTCGGTCGTCGGCTGACGGGACGACACGAAGGGGCCCGTCCGGATCGCGGACGGGCCCCTGGTGCACCGGTCGTCAGCGCGTGGCCCTGCGACGCGCCGTGGCGAACATGACCGCGGCGCCGACCGCCAGCACCGCCGCGCCACCACCGGCGAGGTACGGGGTGCTACCGCTGCCGCCGGTCTCGGCCAGGTTCTCGTCGGCCGCCGCGGCGACGGGCGACGGGGTGCCGGCACCGTTGGCCTGGAGCGTGCCGGCCTGCTCGGTCGCCTCCGCGCCCGCCTCCGCCGCCTCGGGCTGCTTCGGCTCCTCGGCGGCGGGCTCCGCGGGCTTCGGGGACTGGGCGCCGTGGTCGTCGCCACCGTGCCCGCCGTGGTCGACCGTCGACTTGTCCGCACCCTGCTCGATCTGCTGGTCGGAGGGCGCCGACGCCACCGGGGCCGGGGCGCCGCCCGCCTGGCCGTTGTCCTTGCCGAACACCACGTCGGAGCAGGTGTAGAACGCCTCGGGCGAGTCGGAGCGCTGCCAGATCGAGTAGACCAGGTGACGGCCGGACTTGGCCGGGACGGTGCCGTCGAAGACGTACGCGCCGTTCTCCAGCCGGGGGTTGGTGACCTTGGCGAACGGCCGCGCCTCCAGGTCCGACCACTTCAGCGGCTTGGACGGGTCATAGCCGTCCTTGGTGATGTACAGCTCGAAGGAACCCTTGTGCGGGGCGGTCGCCTTGTAGCGGAAGGTGTGCTTGCCGGCGGCCAGCTCCGACGACGGCCAGTCACCGCGGGGCAGGTCCAGCCCCTTGTACTTGTCGCGGTTCGCGCTGCACAGCTTGCCGTCCGGGATCAGCCGCTTGTGGTTGCCGGCGGCGTTGGCGATGTTGACCTCGTTCCAGTCGTAGAACGCCTGCGGCCCGCTCGCCGCCACCGCCGCCTTGCACGCCGCCGAATCCGGGCTCTCCGGCCCCTCCGCGTAACAGGCGGACACCCGGCTGACCGGGTCGGTCATCGTGCCGTGCGCGGCCGCGGGCGACGCGGCCAGACCGGCGAGCGCCAGCGGCGCGATACCGAGGGCGACGGCGGCGGCTGCCGGCTTGCGGCGGCGAGAGGTCATGGTGGCGTTCTCCTTCAGCGGGGACGAACAGATGTGGGGGGTTACGGGAACGGGATCCGGACGGGCGGCGCAGCCCCCCGGCTTCGGCACCGACGGTCCGGACCAGTCCCGGTGATCAGCAAGCTAGCCCCTCGGAACGCCGAAATCGCCTGCGGGAAGCGGCTGATGAGGATCCTTATGCTCCGCTTAAGGCGACGCTAAGAGGACGCTCAGGTAGGCGCTCCTGGTGCGGCCGTCCGCCCTTGTGGGCGGGCGTTCGCCGTCCGCCGTGGTTCTCGTGGAGTCCGCCCGAAGCCGTGGTGGGCGGCTCCCTGTACGGCCCCATGGGGAGCCAGAACTCCGACGTCCGCTGCTGCGTGGAGGCCGGACCCGCGTGGCACTCGCCGTCCTCTATCCGAGCGTGAGCATCGCCTCGCTGACTTCGCCGATCGCCGCGTCGGGGATCGCGGTGGCGGCCTCCGTGAGGACGAGCAGCCGGGCCCCGGGGATCTCGCGCGCGATCGCCTCGCCGTTGCCGACGGGGAAGAACGGGTCGCGGCGGCCGTGGACGACGAGCGTGGGGACCTCGATCCCGGGCAGGCGCTCGCGCCAGCGGGGTGCGCAGTCCAGCCTGGCGAACACCGTGCCCAGCTGGTTGGCCATGTGGACCGGTGGTGCGGTGCCGGGTGTGCGGTCCCAGATGCGGGCGGCGAGTGCGCGGGCGGCGACGGGGTCGTTGCCGAGGATCTCCGCGCCGGCGGCGGCGAAGTCCGCAACCGCCTCGCGGTCGGTCCAGTCGGGCATCTGTCCACCGACTGGATGGGGCGGTGTGACATCGTGGTGCCGTGCCGGACAGACAGCGGATGCCCTCGTCACCGTCAACGGACTCCCCGTGGTCTTCGGGATCGTTGCGGATCACGAGCACAACAATGGCCGCCCGGGAGGTGACGGCCGCACTGGCGATCACTCCCGACGCCCATTTCGAGCGAGGAAGCCCCAGCAGCCCACGCAACCCGGCCGGCGCCCGACGGAACATGTCGGTGTGGATCCTGAACAGTGGGTTGAGCAGCGACCATCCGCCGGCCGAACACGCCCGGGCGCTGGTCGAGCGGCTTGCCGGCAAGCAGGCGGCGCTCGCCGGCCTGGCCACCGACTGCGAGGTCGAACTGCTCCTCGGCTTCGGCAGCGAAAGCGGCCAAGGCGGTGACACGCTGCCCGCGCCCATGCTGAAGCAGCTCGGCATGCTCGGGATCGACCTCGTCCTGGACCTTTACCCGCCGACACCTGACGAGGTGCCCTCCCCGGAATGACGGCGCGGCCGGTTCCGGACCGGCTGCCGCGCGTCCCGCGTCTCGCGTCACGAGCGGAGCCGGACCCGGAACCGGAGTTGGATCGCGACGAGCGTGACGGCGCCGTGGAATACGTAGGCCCGCCTGCCGCCGGACACGCCCTAGTCGTCGATGCCCAGGTCGGTGCGCATCGTGCGCTTCATCGCTCCCAGGTGGGGCCAGACGTCCCGGCGGAACCCGCCCTCCAGGGAGGCCAGTTCCCCCGCGTGCGTGGAAGGGTCCGCGCAGAACCCCCTGAGCGACCCGTACGCGGTGTTCAACTGCTTCTTGGCCGTGCTGCACGAGCGCAGCACCGTGTCCGGGGCGACCATCTGGACCTCGGCGTAGCTGTCCCGGAAGGCCAGCCTGCTCGCCTCCAGCTTTTCCAGGGACCCGCCGACGTCCTCGCCGCGCCGTACCGCGTGGACGTGGTTGGTCATCGCCGTCAGGTACTGGCGTGCGGCGGTGTTCAGCGTGATGTAGCAGGCGCGTCGCCTTTCGAGGCCGTCGCGCAGCCGCGCCTCCGCCTGCTCCGCCCGGAGCAGCTCGACCGCGTGATCGCGCTCCTCACGGCGCTGCTCGGCCGCGGCCCGCAGCTCCATCCGCTTGGTGCGGTCCGCGCGGTTCTGCGTCAGCAGCGCGGCCCCCAGAGTTCCCGCCACACCCACGATCGCGATCAACAGCCCCGCCCAACTGGCGCCCACGGTGCCCCCCTTGTGCCCTCGTCCTCCCTCTACGGTAGGGGTCGGCCCACCCGCCGGTAGCGCCGTTCCGGGCGGCCCGTGCCGCCGTAGCGGAGCGTGACCTCGGCGCGGCCCGTCCCGGCGAAGTACTCCAGGTAGCGGCGGGCGCTCACCCGGGACAGGGAGCCGGCCTCCGCACACTCCGCGGCCGACAGGCCCGCGGGGTGGTCGCGGAGGATGCGGTCCACCAGCTCGGCGGTGTGGGCGGCCAGGCCCTTGGGGAGCTCCCGGGAGCCCGGCGGACGGGTGCCGAAGATCTGGTCGACGTCCTCCTGCCGCGCCTCGTCCAGCTCGTCCAGGCGCGTCCGGAGGGACGCGACGTGCAGCAACTGCTCACGCAGCGCCACCTGGCTGAACGGCTTGATCAGGTAGTGCAGGGCCCCGGCCCGCAGCGCCGAGCGGATCGTGCCCGCGTCCCGGGCCGCCGTGATGAACAGCGCGTCGGCACCGTGCCCCGCCGCCCGCAGCGCGCGCAGCACCCCGATGCCGTCCATGTCGGGCAGGTAGATGTCCAGCAGGACGACGTCGGGGCGCAGCGCCTCGGCCGCGCGCAGCGCTTCGGCGCCGCTGTGCGCCACCCCCACGACCGTGAAGCCGTCCATCGCGGACACATAGCGACTGTGCAGCTTGGCGACCATGAAGTCGTCGTCCACCACCAGCACCTTCGTCACCGGCGACACGCTAGGTCCCGACCACAACGACCACAACGTCCGTTGATTGCGGAAGGGAGACAGCTTCTTAACGCGTGGGCAACATGTGGGCCACTTCACAAGACAGGAGGCTCTCGTGCGATTGCGCACCCCTCTCGCCCTGCTCGGGGCGGCGCTGCTGGTGCTCGTGGGGCCGCCGCTGCTCTCCACGGGCAGCGGCTCCGCCACCGGCACCCAGATCCCCGGCCTGCGCTTCATGGTCCCGAACACGCCTGGCGGCGGGTACGACATCACGGCCCGTACCGCGGCCAGGAACGCCCAGGACGCCGGCCTCACCCAGGACATCGAGGTCTTCAACCTGCCCGGCGCAGGCGGCACCGTCGGCCTGACCCGGCTCGTCGGGGAGCGCGGCAACGGCAGGCTCGCCATGTCCATGGGCCTCGGCGTCGTCGGAGCCGTACACACCAACAAGACCCCGGCCACCCTCGCCGACACCACCCCGATCGCCCGGCTCACCGAGGAGCAGGACATCGTGGTCGTCGCCAAGGACTCCCCGTACAAGACCATCCAGGAGCTCCTGGCCGCCTGGCGGAAGAACCCCGCCGAGCTCCCCGTCGGCGGCGGCTCGTCACCGGGCGGGCCCGACCACCTCGCGCCGATGCTGATGGCGCAGGCCGCCGGAATCGCCCCGAAATCGGTGAACTACATCCCCTTCGACGGCGGCGGTGAACTGCTCGCCTCGATCCTCGGCAACAAGGTCGCCTTCGGGGTCTCCGGCGTGGGCGAGTACCTCGACCAGATCAAGGCCGGCGAACTGCGGCTGCTCGCCGTCACCGGCCCGGAGCGGGTCCCCGGCCTGGACGCCCCCACCCTCCGTGAGGCGGGGCTCGACACCGAGTTCACCAACTGGCGCGGCATCGTCGCCCCGCCGGGCCTCTCCGGCGCCGAGCGCGACAAACTCATCGGCCTCGTCGCCGAACTGCACGCCTCCGAGCAGTGGCGGGACTCCCTCGAGAAGAACGGCTGGAGCGACGCCTACCTGTCCGGTGAGGCGTTCGGCGACTTCCTCGACGAGCAGAACGAGCGCGTCGACTCCGTCCTCAAGGAGCTGGGGCTGTGAGCACACCGAGCACCGCACGCCGCGCCTGGCTGCGCGAACACTCCGAGCTGGGCGTCAGCCTGTTCCTCGCCGTCATCGGCGTACTCGTCCTCACCGACGCGCTGACGATGGACGTCGCCACGGGACAGCGTGGACCGGTCGGGCCCACGACCGTTCCCGTCGTCGTCGGCGCGGGGCTCCTCGTCGTCGCCGTGCTCCTCGCCGTCGACGTCCTGCGCGGCGGCCGGGGCGAGGCCGAGGGCGGCGAGGACGTCGACCTGTCCGAACCGAGTGACTGGCGTACCGTCCTGCTGCTCGCCGGGGTGTTCCTCGGCGGCGCCGTCCTCATCGGCCCGGCCGGTTTCCCCGTCGCCGGCGCGCTGATCTTCTGGGGCTCGGCGTACGCGCTCGGCAGCCGCCGCGCCGACCGCGACCCGCTCATCGCGGCCGTCCTTTCCCTCGTCACTTACGTCGTCTTCACCGATCTGCTCGGCGTCCCGCTCCCCGGTGGCCCGCTGATGGGAGTGCTCTGATGGACTCGCTGAACTCCCTCCTCGACGGCTTCGGTACCGCCCTGACCCCCGTCAACCTGCTGTGGGCGGCGATCGGGGTACTGCTCGGCACCGCCATCGGTGTCCTGCCCGGCATCGGCCCGGCCATGGCGGTCGCCCTGCTGCTGCCGGTCACGTACGGACTGGAACCCACCGGCGCGTTCATCATGTTCGCCGGTATCTACTACGGCGCGATGTTCGGCGGCTCCACCACCTCCATCCTGCTGAACACCCCCGGCGAGAGCGCCGCCGTCGTCGCCGCCATCGAGGGCAACCCGATGGCCAAGGCCGGACGCGGAGCGCAGGCCCTCGCGGCGGCCGCGGGCGGGCACTTCGCGGGCGGCATGATCGGCACCATCCTGCTCGTCGCCCTCGCCCCGACCGTCGCCGCGCTGGCCGTGGACATCGGCGCGCCCGACTACTTCGCGCTCATGGTGCTGGCGTTCATCGCCGTGACCTCGGTCCTCGGCTCGTCCCGCATCCGGGGCCTCGCCTCACTGCTCATCGGCCTCACCCTCGGCCTCGTCGGCCTCGACCAGATGACCGGCCAGCAGCGGCTCACCTTCGGCTCGCTCCAGCTCGCCGACGGCATCGACGTCGTCATCGTCGCGGTCGGCCTCTTCGCCATCGGCGAGGCGCTGTGGGTCGCGGCCCACCTGCGGCGCGGCGGTGGCGACGCGATCCCCGTCGGCCGGCCCTGGCTCGGCAGGGACGACGTCAGGCGGACGTGGAAGCCATGGCTGCGCGGCCCCCTCATAGGCTTCCCGTTCGGCGCCATCCCGGCCGGCGGCGCCGAGATCCCGACCTTCCTGTCGTACGTCACCGAGAAGCGGCTGTCCCGGCACAAGGACGAGTTCGGGCGCGGCGCCATCGAAGGCGTCGCCGGGCCCGAGTCCGCCGCCTCCGCCTCGGCCGCCGGCACCCTCGTGTCGATGCTGACGCTGGGCCTGCCGACCACCGCCGTCGCCGCCGTGATGCTCGCCGCCTTCCAGCAGTACGGCATCCAGCCCGGACCGCTGCTCTTCGAACGGGAACCCGAGCTGGTGTGGGGCCTGATCGCCTCCCTCTTCGTCGGCATGGTGCTGCTCCTCGCGCTGAACCTGCCGCTCGCGCCCCTGTGGGCCAAGCTGCTGCGCATCCCGCGCCCGTACCTCTACGCCGGGATCCTGTTCTTCGCCGCGACCGGCGCCTACGCGGTCGGCGGCGAGGCTCTCGACCTGGTCGTCCTGCTGCTCATCGGCCTCATCGGCTTCGGGATGCGCCGCTACGGCCTGCCGGTGCTGCCCGCCGTCATCGGGGTCATCCTCGGCCCGGCCGCCGAACAGCAGCTGCGCCGGGCGCTCCAGATCAGCGACGGCAGTGTCACCGGACTGGTCGACACGCCGTTCTCGGTGACCGTCTACGCCGTCGTCGTCGTCCTGCTGACCTGGCCGCTGCTGAAGAAGGTGATCACGCGCCGCCGTAATCTGACGGTATGACGATTCGCCGTGCGACCACCGACGACGTCCCCCGGGTGAAGGAGGTCACCGACGCCGCCTACCACCACTACATCGCCCGCATCGGTCGCGTACCGGCTCCGATGGAGGCCGACCACGCGGCGGACGTGACCGCGGGCAGGGTGTACGTCGCCGGCGACCCGGTGGTCGGCCTCGTGGTCCTCAGGGCCGAGGCCGACCACCTGTACCTCGACAACATCGCCGTCCACCCCGACGCGCAGGGCTCCGGCCTCGGCCGGCGACTGCTCGCCTTCGTGGAGGAGCACGCCCGGGAACGCGGCCTGCCCGAGGTCCGGCTCCTCACCCACCGGCTGATGCGGGAGAACCGGGCGATGTACGAGCGGTACGGCTACGAGACCGACGAGCCGCGCACGGCCGCCGACCCCGAGCGCGTCCACTACCGCAAGCCGCTCTCCTGACCCGCCCCCGGCAGGCCGCCCGCACGGGCCAGAGCCTCCAGAGCGTCCAGGGCCTCGCGGGCGGCCGCGGCGGCGGCGGGGTCCCGCTCCGCCAGACCGCTCGCCTCGAACTCGTCCTCGTCCAGCCGCAGCACCTGCCCGCCGTCCGCCGACACCCACAGGTCCAGGTCGAGGTCCTCCACGACCACCTCACGGCCGCCCACGGACGCGGGCCGGGTGATGTCGCAGTACCAGCCCTTCAGGGCACCGTCCCCGGTCCTGACCTCCTTCACCGCGTACCACCGGTCCCGCCAGTAGTGCTCCGTGAAGACGTCGCCCGGCTCGAAGCGCACGAATCCGAAGTCCCGCACCCCGTCCGCCGCCCACG
The DNA here is from genome assembly GCF_055590785.1 of Streptomyces sp. NPDC041796. Taxonomy (NCBI): domain Bacteria; kingdom Bacillati; phylum Actinomycetota; class Actinomycetes; order Kitasatosporales; family Streptomycetaceae; genus Streptomyces; species Streptomyces sp. NPDC041796. The sequence continues at coordinate 191,999 of NZ_JBVJAH010000012.1, read as the reverse complement.
GGGCACGGACCGTCAGACGGGTGCCGTCGTCGGCCACCACCTCGGCCGGGTAGGAGATCTTCGTACGTCCGGCCTTGACGAGACGTACCTCAACCGAGCGCGCGGACATGCCGGACCTCCGTCGCGCAGACCTCGTACCCGAACCACTTGTTGATCGCCAGCATCGGGCCGTTCGCCCCGTCGTTGCTGGTGTACGCGTCGGTGCAGCCCGCCGCGCGGGCCCGCCGCAGCGAGTCCGTCTTGGCGAGCTTCGCCAGCCCCCGGCCCCGGTACGCGCGCAGGGTGCCGGTCATGCCCGACACATAGCGGGTCCCGCCGTCGGTGAACGCGGCGGTGAAGGCCGCCACCTCGCCGCCCACGGTCACGACCGTGGAGAGGCCGCGGTCGAGCAGCGGGTTGTCCCAGGTGTGGCGCACCCAGTCCTCGTAGTCGTCGAAGTCCGTGGCGATGTCGCTCGGTTCGTCGGCCGTCGCCTCGGCGTCGGCGACGAACATCGGGCGCGGATCGGCCTCGTAGTCGGCGGCGGTACCCAGCTCGACGCCGGGCGGGAGCGTCCCGGGCAGCTCGGGCAGGTCGGTGCGCGCCAGGTCGAGGCGCTGGAAGTGCGCGGAGCGGGTGGGCCGGTAGTCGCGCTTCCCGGCGAACGCCAGGTTCGCGGGGTCGTCCATCACCCAGGCGTACAGGGACGTCGCGCCCTCGGCCGCCAAGTGCTCCTCGGCGGTACGCAGCAGGAGGCCGCCCGCGCCGTGACCCCGGTGGTCCGGGTGGACCTGCGGGGTGGCGTAGGCCTGGCCGGGCTCGCTGCTGTCGTACGCGATGCCGGCATAGGCCGTCCCGATGATCTCACCGTCCCTCTCGGCGACCAGCAGGCGGAACTTCGCGGCCGGGTTGGCGGTCTCGACGTCGAAGAGCACCGAACGGGGCGTCGCCACCTGGAACGGTATGCAGGCCTGCCGTGACCTGCTCACGGCCTCGGCGTCCTCGGGACGGAACTCCCGCACGATCACAGTCATGAAGCCGCACGGTACGCGCGCCCCGGCCCGACCGCCTCCCAATTTCCCCACCGTCGGGGACAATCGTGCCCGTGACCTTGAAGATCTCCATCGACGCGGGCTCCCCGACGGCCCCGTACGAACAGCTGCGCGCCCAGATCTCCGCCCAGGCCCGTTCGGGCCGCCTCCCGGTCGGCTACAAACTGCCGACCGTCCGGGGCCTCGCGGAGGAACTGGGCCTCGCCGCCAACACCGTCGCCAAGGCGTACCGGGTGCTGGAGACCGACGGGGTGATCGAGACCCGGGGCCGTGCCGGGACGTTCGTCGCCCCGGCCGGGGACGCCGCCGCCCGCCAGGCGGCCACGGCGGCCGCGGCGTACGCGGCCGAGGCCCACCGCCTGGGCCTCAGCCGTGCCGACGCCGAAGCGGCCGTGTCGGACGCGCTGCGCGCCGCGTACGGCCCGTCCTAGAGGTGCGGCGTCCGCGCCGCGTACGGCCCGCCTCGGAGGTACGGCGTCCGCGCCGCGTACGGCCCGCCTCAGAGGTACAGCCCCGCGTCCGCGCCGCGTGCCTGGTCCGGGATCGCCGCCGGGCCCGTGCCGCGCCGCAGCGCGTACAGCTCCGCCAGCGTCGCCCCGTCCCGCCCCACGCCCTCCTCGGAACCGAGCCACGCCACCGCCTCCGGCCGGGTCAGCGGGCCGACCTCGATCCGGGCCAGGCAGCGGCCGGGGCGGACCACGGCCGGGTGCAGGCGCTCCAGGTCCTCGTTGGTGGTGACCCCGACCAGCACGTTGCGGCCCTGCCCCAGCAGCCCGTCCGTCAGGTTCAGCAGCCGGGACAGGGCCTGGCCCGCCGTGTGCTTGGCCTCGCCGCGGATCAGCTCGTCGCAGTCCTCCAGGAGCAGCAGCCGCCACCGGCCGTTCGCCGTGCCCTCGTCCTCGCCGATCGCGATGTCCATCAGATAGCCCACGTCGTTGAACAGCCGCTCCGGGTCCAGCACACAGTCCACCTGGCACCAGTCGCGCCACGACCGGGCCAGCGTGCGCAGCGCCGACGTCTTGCCGGTGCCCGGCGGGCCGTGCAGGAGGAGCAGGCGGCCGGCGATGTCGTCCGGCGTGACCTTCATCAGGTGGTCCATCGCCTCCGCCACGGGGGCGGTGTAGTTCGGCCGCACCTCCTCCCAGGACCCGGCGGCGATCCGGCGCGTCGTGCGGTGCGGGCCGCGGCGCGGCGAGACGTACCAGAAGCCCATGGCCACGTTGTCCGGCTGCGGCTCCGGGTCGTCCTTGGCGCCGTCCGTCGCCTGCTTCAGCACCCGCCCGGCCAGCTCCGCGTCGACCGCCGTGACGGTCACGTCGGCGCCCCTGCTCCAGCGGGAGACCAGGACCGTCCAGCCGTCGCCCTCGGCGAGCGTGGCGCTGCGGTCGTCGTCACGGGCGGTCCGCAGTACCACCGCGCCGGGCGGGAGCAGCGTCGCACCGGACTTGACGCGGTCGAGGGACGTACTGTGCGCGTACGGCTGCTCGCCCGTCGCGAAGCGCCCGAGGAACAGCGCGTCGACGACATCGGCAGGGGAATCGCTGTCGTCGACGGTGAGCCGGATCGGCAGGGCCTCATGAGGGTTGGCAGACATGCGGTCCATGATCCGGCACACTCGCTCTCCCCGCACGGTGTTTACGTACCGGTGCCGACCAGCACGGTGGCAGCCCGGCGCGCGCGCCGGACGACCGCGTACCCCTTCGTGAGCGCCCGGTCCTTCGCGAACGTCCGCCCGATCGCCCGGCCTTCGACCAGCCGCGCGAACTCCTCGATGTCCGTGTTCCGCCGCACGGTCACCCGCCGGAGCGCGAACGGCCCCTGAACGCGGCGCGCCAGGCCATTGCCCACGGCCAGCGACTGGGCGAACCCGGCCTCCCGGACCGTGCGCCGCACGCGACGGCTGGAGTAGCCGTACGGATAGGCGAACGAGACGGGCGCCGTGCCCAGCTCCTCCGTGATGATCTCCCGGCACCGCACGGTCTCGAACCGGAGCCGCTCGTCGTCGAGCTGGTCCAGCTGCGGGTGGGTGTGGGTGTGGCCGCCGATCTCGGTGCCGGCGGCGGCCAGTTCCCGCACCTGGTCCCAGTCGAGCATGGTGTCGAGCGCACCGCCCTCGTGGTACGGGCCACGCAGCCACCCCGTCGACACGAACAGCGTCGAGGTGAAGCCGTGCTCGGCGAGGACCGGCAGGGCGTGCCGGTGCACCCCCGCGTACCCGTCGTCGAAGGTGACCAGCACGGGGCGGACCGGCAGCGGTGCCCCGGTCCGCCAGGCGTGCCCGAGCCGGGCCACCGTGACCGGGGTGAACCCGCGCTCGCCGAGCACCTCCATCTGCGCGGCGAACGCCTCCGGCGAGACGGACAGCCCGTACGCCGCCTTCGCGGGGCGGTGCCCGACGGCGTGGTACATCAGGATCGGTACGGGGGCGTTCATGACGGGTCCCCGATCGGTCCGTGGGAGAACGCGCCCTTCCGGGACGCCAGCGCGCCGCGCGCGTAACCGGCCGCCGCCACCGCCACGCCGGTGACGATGGCGCCCGCCCGCCCCGCCCCGCCCGGCCGGGCGAGCACGAAGTCCCGAAGGCCCCGCGCCACTCCGGCGGGCAGGACCCGCGTGGTGTACCGCCGCTCCGTCTCCAGGCCCTTGTCCGCGCCGACGCTCCGGGCGACGAGCGCCTTGGACAGTCCTTCGGCGTAGGCACGGGCGCGGAAGTAGCGGTAGGACGCGCGGGCGGGCGGGACCTTGTGGTGGATCACCGCCCGGTCGTCGATCAGCAGGACGGCGTCGGGCAGGGCGTTGCCGAGCCGGATGCACAGCTCCGTCTCCTCGCAGCCCAGCGGTCGCCGGTCGCCGTCCCGCCCGATGCCGGTGGCGAACCCGCCCGCCGCGTCGAAGGCGACGCGCCGGAAGGAGGCGTTCCCGCCCAGCACGTTGCGTACCCGCACCCGCCCGGCGGGCAGTCCCCGGTAGGTACAGCCGACGATCCAGTCGAACTCGGCCGGGAACCAGACCGGGCGCCGCCCCGACACCCACGCCGGCACGGTCCGCCCGCCGACGGCCATCACCCGCCGGTCGTCGTACGCGTCGTCGAACCACCGCAGCCAGTCCCGTTCGGCGACGGCGTCGTCGTCGAGGAAGGCGACGATGTCACCCCGGGCGGCGGCGATACCGGTGTTGCGGCCCGCCGACAGGCCACGGGGGCCCGCGTTCGCGAGCACCCGCACCTCCTCACCGGCGTCGGCGTACTCCTTGCGGAGCCGCTCCAGCAGCGTCTCGTTGTGGTCGACCACGAGCAGCGTCTCCAGGGCGGCCAGCGACTGGTGGCGCACCGAGTCGACCGCCGCGAGGATGTCCTCCCAACGGTCCTCGGTGTAGACGCAGATGACGACGGAGAATCGGCGCTCGCTCAAGAAACCTCACCCCGGGGCACGCCGGCCGAGAAGGTGGCCGTGCGACGGCGCTCGGCGCGCCGGACGCCCTTCTCCTTGAGGATCACCTTCAGGACGCGGATGCCGTCGCGTACGGCGTTGAGGTTGCTGACGCCGTGGATGCGCAGGTATTCGTGGCTGGGCACTTCCTGGACCTTGAGGCCCGCCTTGACGACCCGGATGTTGATCAGGGTCTCTATCTCGAAGCCCGTGCAGTCGAGGGTGATCTCTTCGAGGCAGTGGCGCCAGAAGGCGTTGTAGCCGTAGCAGAGGTCGGTGTAGCGGGCGCCGAACTTGGCGTTGACGATGCCGCACAGGGCGCGGTTGCCCAGTCGGCGGACGAAGGTCATGTCGTCCGTGCCGCCGCCGTTGGCGAAACGGGAGCCCTTGGCGAAGTCGGCGCCGCCGACCAGGGCGGAGACGTACGACACGATCTCCTGGCCGTCGGCCGAGCCGTCGGCGTCGACCATCACGATGATGTCGCCGGTGCAGGCGGCGAAGCCGCTGATGAGGGCGTCGCCCTTGCCTTTGCCGACCTGCTTGACGACTTTGACGTCGGGCCGGAGTCCGCGGGCGACGTCGACGGTGTCGTCGGTGGAATTGCCGTCGACGAGGACCACTTCGTGAATCCAGTCGGGCAGGGTCTTGAAGACGTACGGAAGGTTCTCCGCCTCGTTCATCGCGGGAATCACCACGCTCACCGGCGGCGCGATGGCCAGGTGGGACGTGATCGCCCGGTACTGGGCGGCTATTCGGCCGGCTTCGGATTCGACGACATCGCCGACGGCCGGGCGCAGGACAGAGCTCATCAGTTGTTTCCCTCTCGTCCGGTGGGCCGCCCACCCCCGGGCGGCCCGGATGTGTATCCGGTTCGAAAGGGGGGTTGTGCTCACTCGTCCCACGGCGGAACGGATCTCCGGACGGGACGGGTGAGCTGGTAATTCCGGCCGCGCGCGGTACGCGCCTCGGCACTGCTGACGTCACCGGGCACGGCACCCCCCTACCGCGCCCCGCTCGGTACCCATCGCGGCATCTGAGCCCTCCCCTTGAGCCGCCGTTGCGTGATGGACCGTGCGGGTGGATGTACGACGGTATTGATAATCGGGACTGTATGGCAAGACCTGGACAGCGGCTCACCTTTTTGCTTCTTTGGCCGTACTTTGACGGACTGCGACAAAGACGCGGTGCGGGTCCGATCAGTTCCCGCAAATGAAACGGAAGGAGATCCTTCCGTGCGCGAGGGGGAATCGATACGGGAGTTGCCCGTGGGAAAGGAATTTGCCCCGTCAGGAAAGCGGATTCCGCCGTACCGAGGAAAGCAGCGGAGGCAGGGCGGAGAGCGCGGCCACGGTCACGACCGCGCCGCGGACCGACCACATATGGAGTGTCAGAAGCCCCTGTGCCACCAGGAGATCGACCGCGATCGCACCCGCCGCCGCGAGGACGGCGCGCGGGCCGGGCTCCAGCCGTCGGAGCGCCGTGGCGAGTCCGAGAGCGGGCGCGGCGAACAGGAAGAAGAGCCCGAACGGCGCACGCATCGGCGCGTCGTGGTCCAGTGCCGCCAGGAGGGCTCCGACTGCCGCCACGGCCACCGCCGCCCCGGCCAGCAGTGGTGGGGCGTCACGTCGGCACATCGGGCTCCGCATGGGTGACTTGCCCCCGAATCTCCGGACATGGGGCCTCAAGAGTGAGCACACTTTGACTCGACGTCACCTACACGCCACGCCCGGCTATTGGCATGGACACTGCAGCCTGCTACGAACTTTTTAGGCAGAAATCCTGCTAAAGGGAGGTTCCATGAAACTGTCCCGAGCCGCGGCATTCTCCACCTCACTCCTCCTCGGCGCCGTCCTGACCCTCACCGGGGCGGGGGCGGCGCAGGCCGACTCGTCGGCCGCAGCCCTCGACTACGTGGCCCTCGGCGACTCCTACTCCTCCGGAGTGGGTGCCGGCAGCTACGACAGCGCGAGCGGCAACTGCAAGCGCAGCACCCGGGCCTTCCCCAAGCTCTGGGCCGCCGCCAATTCCCCCTCCTCCTTCGCGTTCACCGCATGCTCCGGTGCCCGCACCAACGATGTGACGGCGGGCCAGCTCGGACCGCTGTCCTCCGCCACCGACCTCGTCTCCCTCACCGTCGGCGGAAATGACGCGGGCTTCGCCGACGTCATGACCACCTGTGTGCTCCAGTCCGAAGCCACCTGCATCGCCCGCGTCAACGAGGCGAAGGCCTACGTCGACACGACCCTTCCCGGCCGCCTCGACTCGGTGTACTCGGCGATCAGAACCAGGGCCCCGTCGGCGAGGGTCGTCGTGCTCGGCTACCCCCGCTTCTACAAGCTCGGCGGAAGCTGCCTCGCCGGCCTGACCGAGAACGAGCGCCGCGCCATCAACAGTGGCGCCGACCACCTCAACGCGGCGACCGCCAAACGCGCCGCCGACCACGGCTACACCTTCGCCGACGTCACCCCCGCCTTCACGGGCCACGAGATCTGCTCGGGCGCGTCCTGGCTGCACAGCGTCAACTGGCTCAACATCGGCGAGTCCTACCACCCCACCGCGGCCGGACAGTCCGGTGGCTACCTGCCCACCTTCAAGGCCGCGCTGTAAGGAGCCGCGTCGGCCGACGGAAGCCCGTGCGAAGAGGTCGGAGTCCCGCCCGTCGGGGTCGGGGTGCCGCCCGTCGGGGTCGGGGTGCCGTCCGTCGGGGTGCCGGAAGGCGTCCCGCCGGTCGGCGTCCCACCCGTCGGGCCGGGCACCACGCACCCGACCCGGAACCCCACCCAGGCGGACCGCGCCTCGGCCGGGCTCCGGATCTCCAGCCGGACCCGGTCGCGGTGCGTCCCGCCCCGCTCGTACGTCAGCTCCGTGTGCTCGACCCGCCGCACGGTGTCCCCGCCGGGCCCGAACTCGGCCGTCCGCCAGCCCGGTCCGGAGCTCTCACCGCTCTCCGTCACCCAGCGGTAGCCGACGGAGGCGGGCGTGCGGGCCACCGTGATCGTCGCCCGGAAGGCCGGGGCCTCGGCCTCCGGGGGCGGACACGGCCCCCGGTAACTCCCGCGTACCGCCTCCGCGTACACGTGCACCGACTGCGGGGCCGCGGAAGAGGCCGTACGGGACGGCGGCGGTGTCGTCGCCCCGGCGCCGCGCCCGGGCGCGGCACTCGCACCCGGCGACGCGGCACCCGCACCGCCCGGTTCGTCGTCGGGCAACAGGGCGTACGTCAGCCCCGCGACCGCGAGCACCAACGCGGCGACCACCGCCGGCACGGCGCCCGCCCGTCGCGACGCAGCCCGCGCGCCGGCCGCCGCGACGGTGACGGCCGTGCCGCCGCCGACCGTCACGGCCGCCCCGCTCTCGACCGGACCCGTACGCGGGTTCCCGCCCGCGCCCACGACCCGCAACCGCTGCCCGGCCTCCTCGGCCGTGAGCCGCTCGGCCGGATCCTTGCGCAGCAGCCCCTCGATGACCGGTGCGAGCGGGCCCGCCCGGCGCGGCGGCGGCAGCTCCTCGTCCACCACGGCACGCAGCGTGCTCAGGGGCGTGTCCAGCCGGAACGGGGTATTGCCCTCCACCGCCGCGTACAGCAGCACGCCCAGCGACCAGAGGTCCGAGGCCGGGCCCGGGTTCCGTCCCAACGCCCGCTCCGGCGCGAGGAATTCGGGCGAGCCGATCAGCTCACCCGTCATGGTGAGGTTCGACGTGCCCTCCACCGTGGCGATACCGAAGTCCGTCAGCACCACCCGGCCGTCATTGGCGAGCAGCACGTTCGCCGGCTTCACGTCCCGGTGCAGCACCCCCGCCTCGTGCGCGGCGCTCAGCGCCGCCAGCACCTCCGCCCCGACGTGGGCGGCCCGCCGCGGCGGCATGGGTCCCTCCGCGTCGAGCGTCTCGGCGAGCGTCAGCCCCCGGACCAGCTCCATCACGATCCAGGGCCGGCCGTCCTCGGTCGCCACGTCGTACACGGTGACCACACCCCGGTGCGAGACCCGGGCGGCGGCCCACGCCTCCCGCTCCAGCCGTGTGTACAGCCGCTGCACGTCGCCGGAGGCCAGACCGTCCGGCGCGCGCACCTCCTTGACCGCCACCTCGCGGCCCAGCACCTCGTCGCGCGCCCGCCACACGACACCCATACCGCCCCGGCCCAGCGGGCCCAGCAATCGGTAACGTCCCGCCACCATCCGCGTGCCGCCCGGCCCTTCGGTCATAGGACCACAAGTTAGCTCAACCCGCCCCTTCTGGGAACGTGTCCAACTCGCCCTGGAATCACTCGTATTCGGAGGGTAGTCGTCAACCCTCGTACATGTGTGGTGAATCCCGTCACCGGGATACACGCATGAGATGCGGGGACGATAGGGTTAATCTGCAGCGGCCGGGTGCCCTCGTACGGGTGGGGAGTGACATGGAACAGATAACGGTGCGCAGCAGGCCTCGGGTGCCTGCGATCACATGCGGGAGCAGCGCGACCAGCACGCGCCTCGACCGCCATCTCTCGGTACTGGGCGGTCCGGCCGTCCCGCAGCGTGAGACGGCCGAAGCGACGCTGCTCATGCGGGAGTTGACGACGCGTGATGTCGCCCACACCCGCACGAGCAAGAGCGCCCGCGTCAGGCTCTTCGCGCCGCTGCGCCGCCTGCGCCGCTCGCTCTTCGGCAACCACGCCTGACGGCACCCACCCGCCCGTACCCGCGCCGTGCAGAATCGTCCCTGGCCACGGGCCCCACGGCCCGCAGCCGGGTGACGGCCGGGGGTGGGGCCGTGCAGGGTCGTCCCCGCAGAGGTCGGCGGCCGGGAAAGGGCTTCCCGGCAAGAGACCCGAGGCCGCCGGCCTCGAGGAGACGAGCCCGGAGGGGCCACGCCCCAACCCCTCGACAGAAGCCGCCCCCACCGGGCGCCCCCGTCAAGGCAACGCCCCGGCGCAGCAACCGCCCCGGCAGAAGCACCAGCCGCCCCACCACACGGCAGCGCCCCCGTCAGAAGCACCAGCCGGCCCCACCACACGGCAACGCCCCCAGCAACCGCCCGGCAGAAGCACCAGCCGCCCCACCGGCCGGCACCGGCCAGGCAACGCCCCCGTCAAGGCATCGCCCCCGGCAGAAGCACCAGCCGCCCCACCACACGGCAGCGCCCCCGCCCAGGCTCAGGCGACCACACCCTCCCGTCGCAGCTCCGCACGCGTGCCCTCCGGGACGCCCAGCTCCCGCAGCACCGCCTCCGTGTGTTCCCCCAGTGCCGGTACGGCCCCCATCCTCGGCTCCACCCCACCGGGCAGGGTGATCGGCGGAAGCATCGCCCGCAGGGGTCCCACCGCCGTGTCCACGTCCCGCCACCGGTCCCGGGCGGCGAGCTGCGGGTGGGCCGCCACGTCGGCGACGGTGTTGAGGCGGGCGCAGGCGATGCCCGCCGCCTCCAGGCGTCCGATCGCGTCGGCCGTGGTCAGGAGCGCCAGCGCGTCCGCCAGCACCGCGTCGGTCTTCTCCCGGTGTGCCACCCGTGCCGTGTTGGTGGCGAACGCCGGGTCGTCGCCCAGCTCCGGTCGGCCCAGCACCTGCTCGGCGAGCCGCCGCCACTCCCGGTCGTTCTGCACCGACAGCAGCACCTGGCCCCCGTCGGCCGTGGGGTAGGCGTCGTACGGCGCGATGACGGCGTGCGCGACCCCCGTACGCGCTGGGGCTTCACCTCCGTGCATCCCGTGGTGCAGCGGGTGCCCCATCCACTCGGCGAGCGACTCCAGCATGGAGACCTCCACGGGCCCGCCCCGCCCCGTCGTCCCGCGCCGCAGCAGCGCCGCCAGGACGCCCGAAAAGGCGTACATCGCCGCCGCGATGTCGGCCGCCGGGATGCCCGCCTTGACCGGCTGGTCCGGCGTGCCGGTCACCGACACGAGCCCCGCCTCACACTGTACGAGCATGTCGTAGGCCCGCTTGTGCGCGTACGGGCCGCCCGCCCCGTACCCGGAGATGTCCACCGCGACGAGCCGCTCGTCCGCCGCGCACAGGGTGGCGGCGTCCAGGCCGAGCCGGGCCGCCGCGCCCTGTGCCAGGTTCTGTACGAACACGTCGGCACCGGCCACCAGCCGCCGCACCAGGGCGAGACCGCGCGGATCCTTCAAGTCCACGGCCACCGACTCCTTGCCGCGGTTGCACCAGACGAAGTGTGAGGCCAGGCCGGCCGCCGCCGTGTCGTAGCCGCGCGCGAAGTCACCGCCGTCCGGGCGCTCGATCTTGATGACGCGGGCGCCCAGGTCGGCGAGCTGGCGGGTGGCGAACGGCGCGGAGACGGCCTGCTCGACGGCGACGACGGTGATTCCCTCGAGAGGGAGCGGCTGAGTGCTCATGACTGCCGTACCTATCGTGTACGTACCACCTTTGTCACCCCTCGGGGGACGTGTACCTGCGCACCGCCAGTGGTACGCACACCGCCAGCAGCACCAGCGACCACCCCACCGCCCCGGCCACCGGGTGGGCGACCGGCCAGGCGGCACCGTCCGGAACGCCCGCGTTGCCGAACAGGTCCCGTACCGCCGCCGTCACCGCCGAGATGGGGTTCCATTCGGCGACCGTCCGCAGCCAGCCGGGCATGTTGTCGGTCGGGATGTACGCGTTGGACAGCAGCGGCAGCATGAAGGTGGCGCTGCCGAGCTGGCCCGCCGCCTCCTCGCTCCGTGAGGCGAGCCCCAGCAGGATCCCGACCCAGGTGGTCGCGAACCGGAACAGCAGCAACAGCCCGAAGGCCCCCACCGCCGGGAGCGCGCCGCCTTCGATCCGCCAGCCCATCGCCAGCCCCACCAGTACCAGCGGTACCAGTCCGGCGGCCGTCGTCACCAGGTCGGCGGCCGCCTGGCCCAGCGGCACGGCGGCCCGGCTCATCGGCAGGGTGCGGAAGCGGTCCATCACGCCCCGGTGGGAGTCCTGGGCGGCGGTGAACATCCCGGTCATGATGCCGTTGGCGGCCGTGGCGACGAGCAGCCCGGGCACCAGGTAGGCGCGGTACTCGGTGCCCGGCATGGCGAGGGCGCTGCCGAAGACGTACCCGAAGAAGAGCAGGAAGACGATGGGCATCGTCTGCGTCATGACGAGCATCGCCGGCGCGTGCCTGATCCGCTGGAGGTGACGGCCGAGGACGGCGGCCCCGTCGTGGACGACGGCGTTCATACGGCGAGCTCCTTACGGCCGGTGAGGCGGAGGAAAACCTCGTCGAGGGTGGGCGGGCGGAGGGAGGCGTCGACGATCAGGACGCCCGCGGCGTCCAGTTCGCGGACGATCCGGGGGAGCGTGAGTGTCCGGTCCGTGGTGACCGCCCCGGCGGTGCGCGCTTCGGTGTCCAGCGCCGGCCGGGAGCCGGTGAGCCGGTCGAGTACCGCGGCGGCGGCGGGCAGACCGGACGGGTCGGCGACGACGACCTCGGCGTAACTGCCGATCGTCGCCTTGAGCTGGGCGGGCGTGCCGCTGTGCGCGGCCCGCCCCTCGTCGATCAGGACGATGTCGTCGGCGAGCTGGTCGGCCTCCTCCAGGTACTGGGTGGTCAGCAGCACGGTCGTGCCCTGGGACGCCAACCCCCGTACGGCGTCCCAGATGGTGTTCCTGCTGTGCGGGTCGAGGCCGGTGGTCGGCTCGTCGAGGAAGAGCACCGCCGGCGGGACCAGCAGGCTGGCGGCCAGGTCGAGGCGGCGCCGCATGCCACCGGAGTACGTGCCGGCCGGGCGCCCGGCCGCCTCCTCCAGTCCGAACCGGTCCAGCAGTTCGTCGGCGCGGCCGCGCGGGGCGCGCAGCAGCCGGGCGAACAGGCGCAGGTTCTCCCGGCCGGTGAGGTCGCCGTCGACGGAGGCGTACTGGCCGGTGACGCCGATGCGACGGCGTACGGCGGCGGGTTCGCGCACCACGTCGTGGCCGGCGACGCGGGCGCTGCCGGCGTCGGGGGTGGTGAGTGTGGTCAGGACCCGTACCGCGGTGGTCTTGCCGGCGCCGTTCGGCCCGAGCACCCCGCAGACCGTGCCCGCGGGCACGGCGAGATCGAGCCCGCGCAAGGCCCGCACGTCCCCGTACCGCTTCTCCAGACCTTCACTAAGTACAGCGTACGTAGTTGTCATGGGCCGACCGTACCTCACTACGTACGCTGTACGTAACTAGGATGGGGGGCGAGGTGATGACCGATGGCGGGCCGAGCGGCCGAACCAGCAGTGATCTGGGCGCGCCCCGAGCGCACGGGCCGCGGCCCGAAACCGGCGTACAGCCGTGCGGACATCGCGGCGGCCGCGGTCGGGATCGCGGACGCCGACGGCATCGACGGGGTGTCCATGCGGCGGGTGGCGGCCGAACTGGGCTGCGGCACGATGTCGCTCTACAACTACGTGACGTGCAAGGCGGATCTGTACGAGCTCATGGTCGACGCGGTCAGCGGCGAGTACGAGCTGCCGGACGCGCCCAGCGGCGACTGGAAGGCCGACATGCTGGCGCTGGGCCGGCAGACCCGGGCCATCATGTACCGGCACCCGTGGCTGACCCGGGTGATGTCGACCGTGTACGGCTTCAGCCCCAACGCCCTGCGGTACCTGGAGCACTGCCTGGGCGTCCTGGCGCCCCTCGACGCGCCGGGCGGCGCCAAGATGGAACTGATCGCGATGGTCAACGGCACGGCCATGATCACCGTGGCGAACGAGCTGGCCATGGCCGAGCGCAGTCGCTCGCTGCCCTGGTCCGAGGAGCGGGAACAGGCCGTGCGTGCCGCCTACCTGGGGCGGGAGGTGGCGAGCGGGGCGTACCCGCGCCTCGCCGAGCTGCTCGCCGAGGCGCCGGTGCCGGAGGACCCGGACGAGCTCTTCGACCGCGCGCTGCGGCGGCTGCTGGACTCCTTCTCCGCCTCGGCCTAGAGCAGCGCGAGCTGCCCCTCGGGGCCTTCCTCCTCCTGGTCCAGTACGGAGGCGGGGCGGCGCGCCGTGTCGGGGGCGGGGAGCACACCGGCCGCACGGAGGTCGGTGCGGGTGAGCAGTTCGGTGCCGGACAGGTCCGGTGCCTCGGCCTCCAGCTTGGCCTGGAGCGCCAGGACGGTGATCAGTTCCAGCAGCTCGGACGTCCACTCCTGCGGCCACGCGGCGGGGCGGATCGCCTCCAGGGTGCCGGCCTCGGCCGGAGCGGTGCGGCGGGCGAACCAGAGCTCCAGCACGCGGGCCCCGCCCACCCGGTAGTCCCACGCCTCCGCCGGCACGGGCGAGATCCGGCCCTCGTCGCCGACCAGCAGGGCCTCGTCCTCCGCGTCGTACGCCAGCCCCGGCGGACGCGCCGGGAGCGCGGCGCGGACATAGGGGCGGCGCCCGCCGGGCAGCCGGGGGCGTTCACCGCCCCGGGCGCCCCGCAGCTGGACGTCCGTCATGCGCCGGCCCAGCGCCACCCCGGACGCCCAGACCTCCGGATCGGCGGGCAGCGGGACGGCGCACCCGGCAGGGGAGGGGCGGGCGGCCGCCACCGCCCAGGCCAGCAGGTCCTCGGGGGCGACCCCGGTGCCGTACCGCTCGCCGAGCAGCTCGGACAACCCGGGCGTGATGTTCGGCTCCCGCCCGCCGGGCCGCCGGTACAGCGGCCGGATGCGGCCCGGGCGGCCCGCCGGGGAGCGGCCGTCCGGCAGCGCGGCCGTCACCAGCAGCGCGGGGCCCGCTGCCCGCGGCACGTACCCCTGCTCGACGGCGAACAACTGCCGCTCGCCGTCCGCCACCCGCCACAACTCGGGGCGGGCCACGTCCAGCAGCCGGTGGTCGGGCAGCAGCCATTGCTCGTCGAACGGTCCGTGGGCGAGCCTCACCGGCTCGGGGCACGGCCCCGACTCCCGCGCGAACCGCACCGTCCCGGTCCGCTGCCCCGGCAGCGCGGCGACCGTCGTGGCCGGTGTCCGCGCCCGGGTGGGCCGGAACAGGGCCTCCCGCTCACCCTCCGCCGCCCGCACCAGCGCGTCCCAGCGGGCCCTGAGCGTACGCACGTCCGGGGCGACGACCCAGCCGCGCCCCAGCCGCAGCGGCGCCACGGACCAGGGCATCAGGTCGTCCAACAGGGGCACATCATCCGTCACGGCCCGCATGCTAGGCCCTGACCGCGGTGACCGTGCTCAGTCCGCCTCCACCGTGACCGTGAAGGAGAACCGGTCGCCCCGGTAGCGGATGCGCGCCACATCGACCACCCGGCCGGACTCGTCGTACGTCACACCCGTGTAGTGCAGGATCGGCGACAGCAGCGGGACCTGGAGCAGTTCGGCCGTCTCGGGGTCCGCGAGCCGCGCCTCCACGGTGTCGGTGATCCGGCTGATCCTCACCCCGACCGCGTCCCGCAGCACCTTGGTCATCGGCCACCGTTCCAGGTCGGCCAGGTCGATCGCGGCCGCGACCTCCGGACGGACCGCGTTCTCCGCCCAGTTCGTCGGCTCGCCGCTCTCGCCGTCGCGGCGCAGCCGCCGGTATGTGACCACCTCGGTCAGGTCGGGGAAGTGCTCGGTGAGCTCACCGGGGACCTTGTCCTCGCCGTGGCCGAGGATCGTCGTCCGCTCACCCGACTGCTGGGCCACGATCGCGTCGATCGAGCCCAGCAGCCGGCGCGGCGCGCTGCGCCGGGCGCCCGGCTCGATGAACGTGCCGCGCCGCCGGTGCCGGCTGATCAGGCCTTCCGCCTCCAGCTCCTTGAGCGCCTGGCGCATGGTCAGCACGCTGACCCCGTAGTGCGCGGCCAGTTGCTCCTCGGTGGGCAGGCGCAAGGAGGCGTCCGGCGCGCGCCCGAGTATGGACGCGCGCAGGGACTGCGAGACCTGGTACCACAGCGGGAGCTTGCGGTTCAGGACCAGCGAGTCGGGGGCGAAAGCGGTCACGGGTACTCCGTACTACGGCCGAAAGTGGCGCTCAAGACCCTGCCACACGTTGTCGTACCCGCGCTGCAGGTGGTCGGCGTTCGCGGCCTGGGCGGTGGCCGTGACCGGCCAGCGGGTCTCGAACATGAAGGCCAGACCGTCGTCGATCTTCTGCGGCTTCAGCTCCGCCGCGCTCGCCCTGTCGAACGTCTCCCGGTCGGGGCCGTGCGCCGACATCATGTTGTGCAGTGAGCCGCCGCCGGGGACGAACCCTTCGGCCTTCGCGTCGTACGCGCCCTCGATCAGGCCCATGTACTCGCTCATCACGTTGCGGTGGAAGTACGGCGGCCGGAAGGTGTCCTCGCCGACCAGCCAGCGCGGCGCGAAGACCACGAAGTCGACGCCCGCGAGGCCCGGGGTGTCGGAGGGCGAGGTGAGCACCGTGAAGATCGACGGGTCGGGGTGGTCGTAGGAGATGGTCCCGATGACGTTGAAGGTGTGCAGGTCGTAGACGTACGGGACGTGGTTGCCGTGCCAGGCGACGACGTCGAGGGGGGAGTGGTCGTACGTCGCGGTCCACAGGTTCCCGCAGAACTTGTTCACCACCTCGACCTCGCCCTCGACGTCCTCGTACGCGGCGACCGGCGCCCGGAAGTCCCGGGGGTTGGCCAGGCCGTTGGCGCCGATCGGGCCGAGGTCGGGGAGCTGGAAGGGCTGCCCGTAGTTCTCGCACACGTACCCGCGCGCGGTCTCGTCCAGCAGCTCGACGCGGAAGCGCACGCCACGCGGGATCAGCGCCACGTCGCCGGGGCGGGCGGCGAGGACGCCCAGCTCCGTGCGGAGCAGCAGGCCGCCGCGCTCGGGGACGATCAGCAGCTCGCCGTCGGCGTCGCTGAAGACGCGGTCCATGGGCGCGTTGGCGTGGTAGAGGTGCACGGCCATGCCGGTGCGCTGGGTGACGTCGCCGTTCCCGCCGAGGGTCCACAGGCCGGCCAGCCAGTCGGTGCCGGGCGCGGGGTCCGGGAGGGGGTTCCAGCGCAGCCGGTTGGGGTCGGGGACGGACTCGGTGAAGGGCGCGGTGCGCAGGGCGCCGTTGCCGGTGCGGACGAAGGACGGGTGCGCGGCCGACGGGCGGATCCGGTAGAGCCAGGAACGCCGGTTGTGGGCGCGCGGCTCGGTGAACGCGCTGCCGCTCAGCTGCTCGGCGTACAGACCCAGCGGCGCGCGCTGGGGGGAGTTCCGGCCGAGCGGCAGGGCGCCGGGTACGGCCTCGGAGCTGTGCTCGTTGCCGAATCCGGAGGAGTACTCCAGCGCCTCGGCGATCTTCAGCGCCTGTTCCCGCCGCTGTTCGGTGCCGTCGTTCGTCATCGCCCGCTCCTGCCCGCTCGACCTGTCCTGTCCAGCAATCCTATGTAAGACCGTAGGATTCCGCGCGGCCCGCGTCAACGGGGTGGGTCTTGGACGATTCCCGGAGGGCACGGGTTCCGGTGGGCGTCGCGCGGCATCATGGATCCGTGCCCCCGCCACCTCCGCTCCGCCGTACGCCGGTGCAGCAGCGCAGTGCCGAGCGCCTGGCCCGGATCCTCGACGCCTGCGCGCAGCTCCTGGAGGAAGCCGGCTACGAGGAGCTGAGCACCCGTGACGTCGCCGTGCGCGCCGGGGTCCCGATCGGGTCGGTCTACCGGTTCTTCTCCAACAAGCGCGCCCTGGCCGCCGCCCTCGCCCATCGCAACCTCGACCGTTACGCCGAGCGCGTGACCGCGCGCCTCGCCGCCGGGGGGCCGGCGCCGGTCGTCGACGTCGTACTGGACGAGTACCTCGCCATGAAGCGCACCGTGCCCGGATTCGCCCTCGTCGACTTCGGTGTGCCGGGGGCGGCCGGGGACCCGGGGGAGGAGCCGGGCGACGACGCCGGCCGGCTCGTCAACCACCTCGTCGCCGACCGGATCTGCGGTGTGCTCGCCGCCCACCTCGGCCGCCCCGCCGACGACGCCCTGCGCCGCAAGGTGCTCGTGGCCGTCGAGGCCACCGACGCGCTGCTCCAGCTCGCCTTCCGCGCCGGTCCGCCGGGGGACCCCGACCTGATCGCCGAGACGCGCGCACTGCTCCGGGCCTATCTCGCACCCGTCCTCCCGGACTGAGCCGCGCCGGGCCATCGCCACCATGCCTACCGGTCGGTATGCTCGCCGGTGTCTGCGCGTCATCGTCAACGCCGCCGCCCGGGAGGCCCTCCATGCCCACCGCCCTGCGCATCTGCCCGCTCTGCGAAGCCACCTGCGGGCTCACCCTCACCATCGACGGCACGCGCGTCACCGGCGCGCGCGGCGACCGGGACGACGTCTTCAGCCAGGGGTTCATATGCCCCAAGGGCGCGTCGTTCGGTGAGCTCGACGCCGATCCCGACAGGCTCCGGGCCCCGCTCGTACGAGGCGAGGACGGCACCCTCCGCGAGGCCTCCTGGGAGGAGGCGTTCGACCTGGTGGCGCGCCGCCTGCCGCCGCTCGTCGAGCAGCACGGCGCCGACGCCGTCGGGGTCGTCCTCGGCAACCCGAACGTCCACACCATGGCCGGGGCGCTCTACCCGCCGGTCCTCCTGGGCGCCCTGCGCACCCGCAGCCTGTTCACCGCCTCCACCCTCGACCAGATGCCCAAGCACGTCTCCAGCGGGCTGATGTTCGGCGACGCCTTCGCCATCCCCGTCCCGGACCTGGACCGCACCGCCCACCTGCTGGTGATCGGCGCCAACCCGCTGGAGTCCAACGGCAGCCTGTGCACCGCCCCCGACTTCCCCGGCAGGCTCAAGGCCCTGCGCAAGCGCGGCGGCACCCTCACCGTCGTCGACCCGCGCCGCACCCGCACCGCGCGCCTCGCCGACCGGCACGTCGCCATCCGCCCCGGCACCGACGCGCTCCTGCTCGCCGCCCTGGTCCAGGTGCTCTACGAGGAGGGCCTCACCGACCTCGGCGCGCTCACCGCCCACGTCCAAGGGGTCGAGGACGTCGCGGACGCCGTACGCGAGTTCACGCCCGAGGCGGTGGCCGACGCGTGCGACGTGGACGCCGGCACCATCAGGGCGCTCGCCCGCGAGCTGGCGGCGGCGCCGTCGGCGGCCGTGTACGGGCGGATCGGCGGCAGCACCGTCGCGTACGGCACCCTCACCAACTGGCTCGTCGACGTCCTCAACGCCCTCACCGGCAACCTCGACCGGCCCGGCGGCGCCCTGTTCCCGCTCTCCGCCACCGCTCCCGCGCCCCGCCCGGCCGGGCCCGGCAAGGGCTTCGCGCTGGGCCGCTGGGCGAGCCGGGTGTCCGGGCACCCCGAGGCGAAGGGCGAACTGCCCATGGCCGCCCTGGCGGAAGAGATCGAGACCCCTGGCGAGGGCCGGATCCGCGCGCTCATCGCCATCGCCGCCAATCCGGTCCTCTCCGCCCCCGACGGCGACCGCCTCGACCGCGCCCTCGGCGACCTGGACTTCATGGTGAGCGTCGACCCGTACCTCAACGAGACCTCGCGCCACGCCGATGTGGTCCTGCCCCCGCCGCCGCCCGCCCAGAGCCCCCACTTCGACTTCGCCTTCAACGGCTTCGCGGTCCGCAACCAGGCCCGTTACACGCCCGCGCCCGTGCCCCTGGAGCCGGGCCGCATGGACGAGTGCGAGATCCACGCCCGGCTGATCCTCGCGGTCACGGGCATGCACGGCGCAGAGCCCCGGGCCGTCGACGACATGGTCATCGCCCGCACCCTCGCCAAGGCCGTCACCGAACCGCACTCACCCGTCCACGGCCAGGACCCCGAGGAGTACGCGGCCGGCCTCACCGGCCGTACCGGCGCCGAGCGGCGCCTCGACCTGATGCTGCGCCTCGGCCCGTACGACCTCACCCTCGACCGGCTCCGCGAGAACCCGCACGGCGTCGACCTCGGCCCGCTGGAGCCCCGTCTTCCCCAGGTGCTCAAGACCCACAGCGGACGCGTCGAGCTCCTGCCGGACCCCATCGCCGCCGACCTGCCCCGGCTGCGCGCCGCGCTCACCGCCGCCGCTCTCACCGCCGGGAGCGACGCCCTCGTCCTCGTCGGCCGCCGTCACCTCCGCTCCAACAACAGTTGGCTCCACAACGTCCCCAGCCTCAACGGCGGCACCAACACCTGCACCCTCCAGGTCCACCCCGACGACGCGGCCCGCCTCGGTCTCGCCGACGGCGCCCCCGCCCGCGTCAAGGCCGAGGGGGGCGAGCTCCAGGTCCCGGTGGAAGTCACCGACACCGTGCGCAGGGGAGTGGTGAGCCTCCCGCACGGCTGGGGGCACGACCGGCCCGGGACCCGCATGACGGTCGCCTCGGCCCGCCCGGGTGTGAACGTCAACCAGCTCCTCGACGGGACCCGGCTCGACCCCCTGTCCGGCACCGCCGTGCTCAACGGCTTCCCCGTCCACGTGGCACCGGCGCAGCTGGCGTCACCGCGATGACCTGGGCTTTTGCTCGTATTGCTCACGCGTCAACATCTTGTTAACGGCTGAACGAGGCACCTAACGTCAACCGGACCGCCGCCCCCGGTGGAGTTCAAGGGTGAACGTTAGGTGTCCTCCATGCTGACAGTCCTCGGCTTCGCCATGATCGCGACCTTCCTGGTCCTGATCATGATGAAGAAGATGTCGCCGATCGCGGCGCTCGTCCTCATCCCCGCCCTCTTCTGCGTCCTCGTCGGCCAGGGCGCACAGCTCGGCGACTACGTCATCGAAGGCGTCGGCAATCTGGCGCCGACCGCCGCGATGCTGATGTTCGCCATCGTCTACTTCGGCGTGATGATCGACGTCGGCCTCTTCGACCCGATCGTCCGGGGCATCCTGCGCTTCTGCAAGGCCGACCCGATGCGGGTCGTGGTCGGCACGGCGCTGCTCGCCGCGATCGTCTCCCTCGACGGCGACGGCTCGACCACCTTCATGATCACGGTCTCGGCGATGTACCCGCTCTACAAGCGCCTGAAGATGAGCCTCGTCGTGATGACGGGTGTCGCCGCCACCGCCAACGGCGTGATGAACACCCTCCCCTGGGGCGGCCCCACCGCCCGCGCGGCCACCGCCCTGAAGCTGGACGCCGGCGACATCTTCGTACCGATGATCCCGGCCCTCGGGGTCGGTCTGCTGTTCGTCTTCGCCCTCGCGTACGTGCTGGGACGGCGTGAGCGCAAGCGCCTCGGTCACCTGACCCTGGACGAGGTCCTGGAGCCGCGGTCCGAGACCGTCCTGGTGGCGGCGGGCGGTGGCGGTGGCGAGGACCGGCCCAGGGCAACGGGTGCTGCCGACGCCGCTCCGGGCGCCGACCAGGGCTTCCAGGGGCTCGACCCGAACCGTCCCACCCTCCGCCCCCGGCTGTACTGGTTCAACGCGGCCCTCACCGTGGCGCTGCTCGCCGCCATGATCATGGAACTGCTGCCCATCCCGGTGCTGTTCCTGATCGGCGCGGCCCTCGCCCTCACGGTCAACTTCCCTCACATGCCCGACCAGAAGGCCCGCATCGCCGCCCACGCGGACAACGTCCTGAACGTCGCGGGCATGGTGTTCGCCGCCGCCGTCTTCACCGGCGTCCTCACCGGCACCGGCATGGTCAAGCACATGGCCGACTGGCTCGTCGGCGCCGTCCCCGACGCCATGGGACCCCACATGGCGCTCGTCACCGGCCTGCTGAGCCTGCCGCTCACCTACTTCATGTCGAACGACGGCTTCTACTTCGGCGTCCTGCCCGTCCTCGCCGAGGCCGGTGCCGCGCACGGCGTCTCGCCGCTGGAGATCGCCCGCGCCTCCCTGGTCGGCCAGGCCCTGCACATGTCCAGCCCGCTCGTGCCCGCGGTGTACGTCCTGGTCGGCATGGCCAAGGTCGAGTTCGGCGACCACACCCGGTTCACCGTGAAGTGGGCGGCGCTCACCTCACTGGTGGTGCTCGGAGCCGGAATACTCTTCGGCATCGTCTGATGGAACGCCGGTACTGGCTGCTGCGCCTCGTCATCGCCTTCGGCTTCGCGCAGGGGGCGGTGTCGATGGCGCGGCCGGCCGTTTCGTACCGCGCCCTCTCGCTGGGCGCGGACGAGCGCGCGATCGGTGTCATCGCGGGCGTGTACGCGCTGCTGCCGCTGTTCGCCGCCGTACCGCTGGGGCGCAGGACCGACCGGGGGCGGTGCGCGCCCCTGCTGCCCGTCGGCGTCCTGCTGATCGCGGGCGGGTGCGCGCTGAGCGGGGCGGCGGGCTCCCTGGGGTGGATGGCGGCGTGGAGCGGGGTCATGGGGTTCGGCCACCTCTGCTTCGTGATCGGCGCCCAGTCCCTCGTGGCCCGCCAGTCCGCCCCGGCCGAACAGGACCGCAACTTCGGCCACTTCACCATCGGCGCCTCGCTCGGGCAGCTCGTCGGGCCGGTCGGGGCGGGGCTCCTCATCGGCGGGGACACGGGTCGCACCAGCGCCCTCGCCCTGATCGCCTCGGCCGCCGTCGCCGCCGTGGCCCTCACCTCCCTCTGGCGCGTCGAGCACCGCGACGCGGACCGTGGGCACACGCGCGTGGCAGGGGACAAGGTGCCCGTCCGCCGTATCCTCCGCACGCGCGGAGTGCCCGCCGGTATCTTCATCAGCCTCGCCGTGCTCTCCGCGACCGACATCCTGACCGCGTACCTGCCGGTGATCGGCGAGCACCGCTCCATCGACCCCGCCACCATCGGCCTGCTGCTGAGCCTGCGCGCCGCCGCCACCATCGCCTGCCGGCTGGTCATGACCCCGATGATCCGGGTGCTCGGCCGTACGGCGCTGCTGACCGTGACGTGCCTGCTCGCCGGAGTGCTGTGCGCGGGCATCGCGCTGCCCGTCCCGGTGTGGGCGCTCGCCGTGATGCTGGCCGTGTTCGGCTTCTGCCTCGGGGCCGGCCAGCCGCTGTCGATGACGACCGTGGTCCAGGCGGCCCCGCGGGAGGCCCGCTCCACGGCCCTCGCCCTGCGCCTGACGGGCAACCGGCTCGGTCAGGTCGCGGTACCCGCGTCCGCCGGGCTGCTCGCCGGACTCGCCGGTACGGCCGCCCCGTTCGCGATGCTGGGTGCCCTGCTGCTCGTGGCGGCGGGCACGGGGGCGCGGCCGGGGCGGGGGCCGGGAGCGGTTCCCGCGGGGACGGTGGGCCGTGAGGCACGTCAGCGGGCGTGACCGGCGGGGGCGCGCCGCCGCCGGGATCCGGCCGAATCCGTGTGGCGGCCGGTCCGGGCGGCGGCGGACTGCCAGAGTGTTCGGCGCTCGACACCCCCACGCGGAAAGGGCCCGCCCGCCATGCCGATCCTGACCACCATCCGCTCCCGTCCGGCCGTCACCACGGCGACCGTCCTGCTCGCCGCCGGTACCCCCGCCGCGTACGCGACCTTCGGGGACACGGCGGCGCCCGCGGCCGGGACCACGACCGCCCGGGGCGCGGCGTACCTGGAGACCCGGCTGTTCTTCGGTACCGAGCGGCCCGACGGGGGCCCGGACGTGACGGACGCGCAGTTCATGGCGTTCGTGGACCGGGAGGTCACACCCGCCTTCCCGGAGGGGCTGACGGTGCAGGACGGCCGGGGGCAGTGGCGGGACGCGAGCGGCAGGATCGAGCGGGAGCGTTCGTACGAACTGATCCTCCTGTACCCGGCGTCGGAGGCGAAGGCCCGCGACCCGCGGATCGAGCGGATCCGCGGCGCCTATGAGCGCGCATTCGGCCAGGAGTCGGTGGCCCGCCTCGACGAACGGACCACGGCGGACCTCTGATGTGATGTGCTCGGCCCCGCAGCCCCTGGCGCCAGAAAACTACCACCGCTAGTTTGGGCTCGGACGACCACGGAGACACAGACCCGAAGGCCCGGAGGAGAAGCGGATGAAGGCCCACGACGGGATGTACATCGACGGCGCCTGGCGGCCCGCCGCCGGCACCGACACCATCGCGGTGGTGAACCCGGCGGACGAGCAGGTCATCGCCCATGTCCCGGCCGGCACGGCCGAGGACGTCGACGCGGCGGTCCGGGCCGCCCGCGCGGCCTTCCCGGCGTGGGCCGCCACCCCGCCCGCCGAGCGGGCCACCCGGCTCGCCGCCCTGCGCGACGCGCTCGCCGCCCGCCAGGAGGAGATCGCCGAGACGGTGACGGCGGAGCTCGGCGCGCCGCGGCAGCTCGCCCAGCAGGTGCACACCGGACTGCCCGTCCTGGTCACCGGCACGTACGCGGACATGGCCGCGTCGTACCCGTTCGAGGAGAAGGTGGGCAACTCCACGGTCCTGCTCGAACCGGTCGGCGTGGTGGCCGCGATCACCCCCTGGAACTACCCGCTGCACCAGGTCGTCGCCAAGGTGGCGCCCGCCCTGGCCGCCGGCTGCACCGTCGTTCTCAAGCCCGCCGAGGACACCCCCCTGACCGCCCAGCTCTTCGCGGAGGCCGTGGACGCGGCCGGGCTGCCCGCCGGTGTCTTCAACCTGGTCACGGGCCTCGGCCCGGTCGCGGGACAGGCGCTGGCCGAGCACGAGGGGGTGGACCTGGTCTCCTTCACCGGCTCCACCGCCGTCGGCAAGCGGATCGGCGCGCTCGCGGGCGGGGCGGTCAAGCGCGTCGCCCTGGAGCTCGGCGGCAAGTCCGCCAACGTCATCCTGCCCTCCGCCGACCTGGCCAAGGCGGTCGAGGTGGGCCTCGCCAACGCGCTGTCCAACTCCGGCCAGCGGTGCAGCGCCCTGACCCGGGTGCTGGTGCACAAGGACCAGTACGACGAGGCCGTGGCGATCGCCGCCGAGGCCGTCGCCAAGTACACCCCGGGCGACCGGATCGGCCCCATGGTCAACGCCAAGCAGCTCGAGCGCGTGCGCGGGTACATCGACAAGGGCGTCGAGGAGGGTGCCCGCATCGTCACGGGCGGCACCAAGGCCCCCCTCGACCGGGGCTACTACGTCAGCCCCACGATCTTCGCCGACGTCACTCCCGGGATGACCATCGCCCAGGAGGAGATCTTCGGCCCGGTCGTCGCCTTCCTGAAGTACGAGGACGAGGAAGAGGCCCTGCGCATCGCCAATGGCACGGTGTACGGCCTCGCCGGCGCGGTGTGGGCCGGCGACGAGGCGGAGGCTCTCGCCTTCGCGCGCCGTATGGAGGCGGGGCAGATCGACATCAACGGCGGCAGGTTCAACCCGCTCGCCCCGTTCGGCGGTTACAAGGAGTCGGGCGTCGGCCGTGAGCTGGGCGAGCACGGTCTCGCCGAGTACCTCCAGACCAAGTCCCTCCAGTTCTGAGCCGGTCGACGAAACGGGAGAGAGAGAAACGATCGTGGTCCGCGCCGCCGTCCTGCCCGCCATAGGTGCTCCTCTGGAGATCACCGGCATCGAGCTCCCGCCGCCCGGCCCCGGCCAGGTGAGGGTCCGGCTCGCCGCCGCCGGTGTCTGCCACTCCGACCTGTCCCTGTCCAACGGCACCATGCGGGTGCCCGTCCCCGCCGTCCTCGGCCACGAGGGCGCGGGAACCGTGCTCGCCGTCGGCGAGGGCGTCAGCCATGTCGCGCCCGGCGACGGCGTGGTCCTCAACTGGGCCCCTTCCTGCGGCTCCTGCCACCCCTGCACGCTCGGCGAGGTGTGGCTGTGCGCCGAGGCCCTCACCGGTGCGGGCAGCGTCCACGCCGTCACCGAGGACGGCACGGAACTCCACCCGGGCCTGAACGTCGCCGCGTTCGCCGAGGAGACCGTCGTCGCCGCCAACTGCGTACTGCCCGTGCCCGACGGCGTACCGCTCACCGACGCCGCCCTGCTGGGCTGCGCCGTCCTCACCGGGTACGGGGCGATCCACCACTCCGCCCAGGTGCGCGAGGGCGAGTCGGTCGTCGTGTTCGGCGTCGGCGGGGTGGGCCTCGCCACCCTCCAGGGCGCCCGGATCGCGGGCGCGGGGACGATCATCGCCGTCGACGTGTCGCCCGAGAAGGAGGCGCTCGCCCGGCAGGCCGGCGCCACCGAGTACCTCGTCGCCTCCGACACCACCGCCAAGGAGGTCCGCAAGCTCACCGGTGGCCACGGCGCCGACGTGGCCGTCGAGTGCGTCGGCCGCGCCGCCACCATCCGTACCGCCTGGGACTCCACCCGGCGCGGCGGCCGTACCACGGTCGTCGGCATCGGCGGCAAGGACCAGCAGGTGACGTTCAACGCCCTGGAGATCTTCCACTGGGGCCGCACCCTCTCCGGCTGTGTGTACGGCAACTCCGACCCCGCCAGGGACCTGCCCGTCCTCGCCGCCCACATCCGGGCCGGCCGGCTCGACCTGGGCGCGCTGGTCACCGAACGGATCGCGCTGGAGGGCATCCCGGCTGCGTTCGACAACATGATCGCGGGCAAGGGCGGGCGGGCCCTGGTCGTCTTCTAGCCCTCCCCGCACCACCCGAGAGCACCCTGGCCGCACCGCGCGGCCGGGGTGCTCGTGCTGTCCGGGAGGGGGTTCCGGCCACTGGCCGAACTGTGACCGTACAAGCCGTTGACCGCCATACCAGCCGGTCGGTACGGTCCCCGACAACTCAAGGCGCGCCCCCGTCCCGTCCCCCGCACCCCCGGAGTGTGCTCCGCATGGACACGGCACCCCCTCCCGCTTCGCCCGCCTCCGCCCCCAGCAGCCAGAACCGGCGCAGGGTGGCCACCGCTGCCGCGCTGGCCTCCGCCGTCGAGTGGTACGACTACTTCGTCTTCGGCATCGCCGCCGCCCTCGTACTCGGCGACCTCTACTTCCCGTCCGGCAGTACCTCCGCCGGAGTCCTCGCCGCCTTCGCGACCTTCGCCGTCGGCTTCCTCGCCCGCCCCATCGGCGGCGTCATCGCCGGTCATCTCGGCGACAAGCGCGGCCGCAAGCCCATGCTCGTCATGGCGCTCACCCTGATGGGGCTCGCCACCACCGGAATCGGGCTCCTCCCCACGTACGAGACGATCGGCATCGCCGCACCCCTGCTGCTCGTCCTGTTCCGCGTCCTGCAGGGCATCGCCGTCGGCGCCCAGTGGGGCGGCGCGATGCTCATGGCCACCGAGTACGCCCCGGAGGGCAAGCGGGGGCTGTACGGCAGCCTCGTCCAGCTCGGCGTCCCCATCGGTGTGGTGACCGCCAACACCGTGTTCCTCATCGCCGGGGCGTTCACCAGCGACGCGGCGTTCGCCGCCTGGGGATGGCGGGTGCCGTTCTTCGTGGGCTTCCTGGTCCTCGCCCTCGCCTGGTACATCCACGCGCGCGTGGAGGAGACGCCGGCGTTCAAGGAAGCCGAACGCGCCCTGGCGGAGCAGGAGAAGAGCGCCGCCCGCTCACCGCTGCGGACCATCCTGCGCAGCCACCTGGGCACGGTCTTCCTCGCCGGAGGGTCGTTCGCCGTCAACACCGCGACCTTCTACATCATCATCACCGGCGTCCTGGACTACGCGACCCGGGAACTCGACATGAAGCGCGACGCCGTCCTCACCGTCTCACTCTGCGTCAGCCTCACCCAACTGGTGCTGATACCGGCCGCCGCGGCCCTGTCGGACCGCATCGGACGGCTGCGCATCTACGCCCTCGGCGCGGTCGGCCTGCTGGTGTGGGCGGTCCCGATGTTCCTGCTCATCGACACCGCGTCGCTGCTGTGGCTGGCCGTCGGCACGTTCGTCACGAGCTGCTTCCTCAGCATCATGTACGGGCCGCAGGCGGCGCTGTTCGCCGAGCTGTTCACGGCGGAGATGCGGTACACCGGGGCCTCGCTCGGCTACCAGATCGCCGCGGTGTTCGGCGGCGGCCTGGCGCCGTTCGTGATGGTGCTCCTGCTGGAGGCCACCGGCACCTCGATGGCCGTCTCGGCCTACATCATGGGCCTCGCCGTCATCGCACTGATCTCCATCAAGATCCTCGCCTCGCGGGCCGCGTCCCGCTGACCCACGCTCCTGTCAGGCCCGGCGCGCCACCGCGCCGGGCAGGGACCACCAGGGCGGGCGCCGCGTACGACGCGGCGCCCGCCCGACGCGTTCGCCCCGACGCGTTCGCCCCGACGCGTTCGCCCCGTCGGTACGCCCGGTCCGGAGGCCCCGTGGTCCGGCGGCGGGTCGTCCTCGGGAGTGCCGCGCCTACCGTTCGGTGGTGGCCGGGGCCTCCTTGGGGCCGGCGCCCGTGCCCTCGTACTGGACGGCCAGCCCGTCCAGCAGGGCCCGCAGGCCCGTGGTGAAGGCACCCTCGTCGACCTGCTGCTGGTGCTCGGCGAGCAGGTGGGCCTGGCCCAGGTGGGGGTAGTCGGCGGGGTCGTACGCCGTCTCGTCGTCGACGAAGCCGCGGGCGAAGGAGCCGAGCGCCGAGCCGGTGATGAAGTACCGCATCAGGGCGCCGATGTGGGTCGCCTGGGCCGGGGGCCAGCCCGCGCGGACCATGGCGCCGAACACGGCGTCGGCGACGCGGAGGCCGGCCGGGCGGCGGCCGGGGCCGCGGGCGAGGACCGGAACGATGTTGGGGTGGTCGGTGAGGGCCGCGCGGTAGGAGACGGCCCAGTCGTGCAGGGCCGTGCGCCAGTCCCGGGCGTCGTCCTCGTCGAACATCGACAGGTCGACCTTCGCGCTCACCGCGTCCGCGACCGCCTCCAGGATCTCGTCCTTCGTGCGGAAGTGGTTGTAGAGCGACGGCCCGCTCACGCCCAGTTCGGCGGCGAGGCGCCGGGTCGAGACGGCGTCCAGTCCCTCCGCGTCCACGAGCGCACCGGCCGTCGCGACGATGCGGTCTCGGCTGAGGAGGGGCTTGCGCGGTCGGGCCATGCGGCACATAGTAGGCCCGACCAAGGAAACTAGCAGTGATAGTTAAAGTGGAGTGTCCGCGCATGAACCTGGAGCTGAGCGAGGAGCAGACGGACGTCCGGCGGCTCGCCGAGGACTTCGTCCAGCGCGAGATCGCCCCGCACGCCGTCGCCTGGGACCGCGCCGAGAACGTCGACAAGTCGATCGTCAAGAAGCTCGGCGCGCTCGGCTTCCTCGGTCTCACCATTCCCGAGGAGTACGGCGGCAGCGGCGGTGACCACCTCGCGTACTGTCTGGTCACCGAGGAACTGGGGCGCGGCGACTCGTCCGTGCGCGGCATCGTGTCCGTCTCGCTGGGCCTGGTCGCCAAGACCATCGCCGCCTGGGCCGACGAGGAGCAGAAGCGGCACTGGCTGCCCCGGCTGACCGCCGGTGACGCGATCGGCTGCTTCGGTCTCACGGAACCCGGCACCGGCTCCGACGCCGGCAACCTCACCACGCGGGCCGCGCGGGACGGCGGCGACTACGTCATCAACGGCACCAAGATGTTCATCACCAACGGCACCTGGGCCGACGTGGTGCTCCTCTTCGCACGGACCGGCGACCGCCCCGGCCACCGGGGCATATCCGCCTTCCTCGTTCCCACCGACACCCCCGGCCTCACCCGCCGCACCATTCACGGCAAGCTCGGTCTGCGCGGCCAGGCCACCGCCGAACTGGTCCTCGAGGACGTCCGGGTGCCCGCCTCCGCCCTGATGGGCCCGGAGGGCAAGGGCTTCTCCATCGCCATGTCCGCGCTGGCCAAAGGCCGGATGTCGGTCGCCGCCGGGTGCGTCGGCATAGCCCAGGCCGCACTCGACGCGGCCGTGCGGTACGCGGGGGAGCGCGAGCAGTTCGGCAAGCCGATCGCCTCGTACCAGCTCGTCCAGGAACTGATCAGCGACATCTCCGTCGACGTGGACGCGGCGCGGCTGCTGACCTGGCGGGTCGCCGATCTCGTCGACCGGGGCGAGGACTTCGCCACGGCCGCGTCCAAGGCCAAGCTGTTCGCCTCCGAGGCCGCCGTCCGCTCCGCCAACAACGCCCTCCAGGTCTTCGGCGGTTACGGCTACATCGACGAGTACCCGGTCGGCAAACTGCTGCGGGACGCCCGGGTGATGACCCTCTACGAGGGCACCAGCCAGATCCAGAAGCTCATCATCGGCCGCGCCCTGACCGGGGTCTCCGCCTTCTGAGTACGTTCGTGAGTACGACGGCGGATGTGTGCCGCGTCACGCCGCCCGCATTCTGTCCCCCATGAGTGACACACCGGTCAAGCAGCAGAACACGGCCGCCTACTACGGCCAGGCCGTCGCCTCCTTCGCGATCGCCCTCGGCGCGGTCGCCCTCGGCATCTTCAACCTGGAGACCGACGCCTGGGTACGCGCCTTCCTGGGCATCGCCGTGCTCTACCTCACCACCTCCGCCTTCACCCTCGCCAAGGTCGTCCGCGACCGGCAGGAGGCCGGGCAGATCGTCAGCCGCGTCGACCAGGCCCGGCTGGAGAAGCTGCTCGCCGAGCACGACCCGTTCCAGAAGCTCTAAGCGCTTGCTCACTGTCGGGGTATGGTGTTCGTCCTGTGACCACCGGAAGGGGCGAATGATGAGCACGGCGGAGGAAGCGGCCGGCGGCGAGGACACGCCATGGGACGAGGTGACCCCTGACGCGGCCAGGCGGCTGCTCGTCGCCGCCGTCGAGGCCTTCGCCGAGCGCGGCTACCACGCGACCACCACCCGCGACATCGCGGGCCGGGCGGGGATGAGCCCGGCCGCGCTCTACATCCACTACAAGACGAAGGAAGAGCTGCTCCACCGGATCAGCCGCATCGGCCATGTGAAGGCGCTGGAGATCCTCCAGGCCGCCGCCGACGGCCCCGGAACCGCCGCCGAGCGGCTCGCCGACGCCGTACGCTCCTTCGTCCGCTGGCACGCCGGGCGGCGCACCACCGCACGTGTGGTCCAGTACGAACTGGACTCGCTCGGTGACGAGCACCGCGAAGAGATCTTCGAGCTGCGCCGCAAGAGCGACGCCGCCGTGCGCCGCATCATCAACGAGGGCGTGACGGCGGGCGAGTTCGACGTCCCGGACGTCTCCGGCACCACCCTCGCCGTGCTCTCGCTCTGCATCGACGTGGCCCGCTGGTTCAACACGGACGGACGCCGGACGCCCGACGAGGTCGGCGCGCTCTACGCCGACCTCGTGCTGCGCATGGTGGGCGCCGGGGGTCCCGGGGCCCAGAAGTAGGAGCGGGGCTCCCGGAGCAGGGCTCCCGGCGCGGGGCTCCCAGAGCGGGAGCGGACTCAGAAGTAGTAGCGGGAGACCGACTCGGCGACGCACACCGGCTTGTCGCCGCCCTCCCGCTCCACCGTCACCACGGCCGTCACCTGCACACCGCCGCCCGCGTCCTCGACGTCCTTCAGCACGGCCGTCGCGCGCAGCCGCGACCCGACCGGCACGGGGGCCGGGAAACGAACCTTGTTGGCCCCGTAGTTGACGCCCATCTTCATGCCCTCGACCCGCATGATCTGCGGCACGAAGAGGGGGAGCAGCGACAGGGTGAGGTACCCGTGCGCGATGGTCGTCCCGAACGGCCCCGCCGCGGCCCGCTCCGGGTCGACGTGGATCCACTGGTGGTCGCCCGTGGCCTCGGCGAACAGGTCGATCCGCTTCTGGTCGACCTCCAGCCACTCGCTTCGCCCCAGCTGCTCGCCGACCGCGCCGCGCAGCTCGTCGGCGGACGTGAAGATCCTCGGCTCTGCCATGTCCCGGCTCCCTGACTCTCGATGTCTAAGCGCTTGCTCAGCATGCTGGGGTGGGCCCGCTCCTGTCAACGGACCACCGGGAGGCGACCAGTAGGGTTCGAGGGGTGCCGCAGATTCCAGAGAAGATCCATGAGCTCACCGTCGGCCAGCTCTCCGCGCGCAGCGGAGCGGCCGTCTCGGCCCTGCACTTCTACGAGTCCAAGGGCCTGATCAGCAGTCGCCGCACCAGCGGGAACCAGCGCCGCTACAGCAGGGACGCGCTGCGCCGCGTCGCGTTCGTGCGTGCCGCCCAGCGCGTGGGCATCCCGCTCGCCACGATCAGGGAGGCCCTGGCGGAGCTCCCCGAGGAGCGCACGCCCAACCGGGAGGACTGGGCGCGGCTGTCCGAGAGGTGGCGCTCGGTGCTCGACGAGCGGATCAAGCAACTCGGCCGGTTGCGCGACCACCTCACCGACTGCATCGGGTGCGGCTGCCTGTCGCTGGAGACGTGCGTGCTGTCCAACCCGGACGACGTCTTCGGCGAGCGCATGGCCGGCTCGCGCCTCCTGCCCGAGCGGTGCTGGCCGTCGTCGCGGGAGACGCCGTCGTAGCGGGTGCCGTCGCGTCGGGGGCGTCAGGCTCCCGGGGGCAGGCCGGGCTCGGCCAACCCGGGGCGGCCGAACAGCAGGTCGTAGCCGGGTGGCAGTTGGAGGAGGATACGGCGCATCAGGTTCTCGTCGGCCGTGTCGGCCACGACGCTGAGGACGGCGCCGATGTCCCACTTGGCCGTCTCCTCCGTGGCGCCCTCGATCCACGCGGCCGTGGCCCGTACGAACCTCTCGGGCCCGAGGGGTTCGGCGGCCGGGAGCGGGTTGAGCAGCACCAGGGCGCACGTCTCCGGCAGACCGGCTGCCAGCTCGGCCCGCTCGTTGCCGACGAGGTGTGCGCCCAGCAGGGCCAGGACGACGCGGGCGGCCCGGTCGGCCTCCCGCCGGGAGGGGTATTCACCGCGTTCCTGCACCGCGGCCAGGAACGCGTCCCACTGCATGCGCATCTTTCTCCCTCGGCCTTGATCGATGGGCACGGGCGGGGCCGGGAGGAACCCGTCCCCGCCCATCATGCGGCGCGGCGGGCCGGATCAGCCGCTGATCTGCCTGCGGTCGCTGCCGCCGCTGATCTCGATCTTGCGCGGCTTGGCCTGCTCGGCGACCGGGATCCGCAGGGTCAGGACGCCGACGTCGTAGGACGCCTCGATGCGGTCGGTGTCCAGCGTCTCGCCCAGGAACAGCTGGCGGCTGAAGGTGCCGGACGGCCGCTCGGCGATCACCATCTCGGCCTCGCCGTCCGGAGCCGTACGGCGCTCGGCCTTGACGGTGAGGACGTTGCGTTCGACGTCCAGGTCGATGCTCTCGGGGCTCACGCCCGGGAGGTCGAGCCGGACGACGAACGTGTCCCCTTCGCGGTAGGCGTCCATCGGCATGGCCGCCGGGTGGGCGGTGGTGCCCAGCAGGCGCTCGGTGAGCCGGTCCAGCTCACGGAAGGGGTCGGTCCGCATCAGCATCATCGGTCCCTCCTCTGCGTACTCACGGATGCTGCTGACCGTCTGCCTTATTTCTTATAACTCCACCGGCCAAAGTTGACAAGCCCGGACTCAAGAAAACTCACTCGAACTCGGTGCCGCCCTTACGGGTCAGGTAGGCCGGGCTCACGGCCTTGGCGATCGCCCGCCCGCCCGTCACCGGGCTGTACCGCTCGGTGGCCGGCCGGACGACCACCCCCTCGCGCAGGTGCAGCTCGCGCCCCGAGACCGTCTCCCGGCCGGTGGCCAGCTCCAGCACCTTCGCGATGTCGTACGGCCCCGCGTACAGCCGGGGGACCAGCGGCAGCTCACCCTCCAGCAGCTCGGCCGGGTCCAGCCAGCGGACCTGGCCGTCGATCTCGGCCGACACGTCGAAGACCGCGTAACCCAGCTCCTCGCTCCGGCCGTTGGCGCCGTACGTCAGGTCCTGGACTCCCGCCCCGTACACCTCGCCGAACACGCCGACCCGGGTCGCGCCCAGCTTCGCGGCGAGCCGTGCGGTGACCGCCGGCACGTCGTACGCACGGATCGCCCGCCAGTACACATTGCGCGGATCCTCCTTCAGGGCCAGGCGTTTGGCGCCGAAGCCCTTGGAGGAGACCAGCGCCCGGTCGTCCTCGGCGACGTACGTCATCAGGCAGGCCGTGCCGTGCAGCTTCTCGGTCAGGACCACCGGCTCGCCCGGTGTGAAGATGTCCGGGTACCGCTGGACGTTCTCGATGTCGACCCAGGGCAGCAGGTCCGGCGCCGACTCCACGTCACCGTCCATCGTCGTCGGCACCGGCGGCACCCACTTGGTGATGCCCAGGACGTCCGCGAAGTCGGTTCCCTCGGCCGCCGCCCGCGCCAGATCCACGTCCGCCAGCGCGCGGGGCCGGCACACCAGTCCCTGCGACAGCTCGCCGCGCAGCCGGACCGCCTTCACCCGGTTCGACGCCTTCCCGGACAGCCGCCCGGTCAGCCCCAGCTCCTCGACGAGCTCGGCCGGCAGCACCGCCTGCTCGGGTATGTACACGGCGGCGTCACCGGTGCGGTAGGCACCCTTGGCGACGACCGCGCGGTACAGCCCTACCTGGGCCAACTCGAGGGCGTCGGCGTTCGGATGCTCGTGGACGGTCAGCAGCTCGGCGGTGACACGCAGCGTGGACATGGGTGGGCTCCTCCTGGTGCGGTTCTCATCGCCGACCACTGTCGCCGTGCGGGAATCCGTTGGCCCACCGGATTTCGCTCCTGATACCGTCACGTTCCCCCGACGCGGCCGCGACCAGCGCCGCGTTCGACTCCGCGGGCCGCCCGTCGGGCAGGAGCAGTGTGTCCTCCAGGCCCACCCGGGTGTCCAGCCCCAGCCGTATCGCCAGGCGCAGCACCGGCCACGTGCCACCCTCCTCGCCGTGCAGCAGTACGGGCACGCCGTACGCACCGCCCAGCTCCGCCAGCAGGGCGTGAGCCGTGTCCTCGGCCGTCACGGGGTCCCCGTCCGTCACCTCGGCCAGCACGCGCGACACCCGGGGCGCCAGGGGCGACGCCAGGAACCGCCGCGCCCCGTCCGTCCCCGACCAGACGCCCGCCTCCACGCCCACGCCACGCTCCAGCAGCGCGGCGGCGACCTCCTCGGCACCCGGCTCGTGCCAGTTGACCGAGGCGTGGTCGGGGAGCACCGTCCAGGAGCGCACCCGCTCCACCCGCCGCCGCGGATCCGGCTCGGCCCACGCGCCCGTGGTCACCCCGACCGGGACGTCCACCGCCTCGCGCATCGCCCCGAGCACCGCGGCCACCACGCGCGGCGACAGCGTGTCGTCCCCGCACGGCGCCCTGGGGTGGACGTGCACCTCGGCGGCCCCGGCCGCGACCGCCCGGGCGGCCGACTCGGCCATCGCGCCGGGCGACACGGGCACCGCCGCGGAATCCCCCGTACCGCGGCGCCCGTTCAGACACACCTGGATCATGCCTCGATGGTGACACCCGGCACTGACAACCCGCCCCTCAGGCAACGGGGGCGTGCCGACGCCGGCGCGCGCCCCCGCGCTCACGCCACCGACACGAGCTCCTTGCGCCGCCCCCGTTTGGCCGTCGCCAGCGCCTGAGGCGTCAGCACCGCCTGTGGCACCACCACACCGCAGCTCGTGCACACCGGCCCGAACCACGGCTCGTTCGACAGGTCCGGCCGCCAGACGATCGCGTCCCCCGCGCACACCGGGCAGTGCTCCCCGGGTCCCGCCTCCAGAGCGGTGATCAGCCGGCGCAGCGCCTCGGCCAGCGGCACCCTCGGGTGCACCGACGGGTCGTCGCACCGGGCTATCCCGTTGCCGCCCCAGGTGCGCCGGTGCCAGTCGTCGATCCAGCCGGGCCGCCGCAGACCGTCGTGCTTCTCGCGCTTCCGGCGCTCGGCGAACTGCTCCTCGTACGCGAGCCATACCGCCCGCGCCTCTTCCAACTCGTCGAGCGCGGCCACCAGCCGCGCCGGATCGGGCTCCCGGTCCTCGGGCCCGAACCTGTGCCTGGTGCACAGATGGTCCCAGGTCGCCCGGTGTCCATAAGGGGCGAACCGCTCAAGGCACTTGCGCAGCGAGTACCGCCGCAGCGCCAGATCACATCCCGGATCACGTACCTGTCTCGCAAGGCTCCGGAAACCGGCCATCGCACTGCCACCTCCGTCACTCGTACTTCGGCGTCGATGAATGGACGTACGGGTTCCCAGTTCGGCTCCATCGAAAAACGAATGGAGCCCATCAGCGGGACATCTGACGTGAAATGCCCCCACGGCGCCCCCTGTGGCGATCCGGGCGAAGTGACGCTCCCTCACCACACGGGGGGTGCCGGTCCGTCGGGGGCCGGCAAATGCGCCCTCACCGACCGTATCGCGGCGATCGCAGGCATCGGCGGGATACCACCGGTGCGGGCGGTGGGGCTGAGGAGCCGTCAGCCCGGCGGACAGGTGCGGGTTCGGCCAACGGCCACCCGTCCGTCCGGCACCGGTACCGCCGCCCGCCCGGCACCGGCATCCGCCCGGGCACTGGCACCCGCCCGGCATCGGCACCGGCGTCCGTCCGGTACCGGCGTCCGTGGGCCGGGGTGTCGGCCGGGGAGCCCGTGGGTCGGCGCCCTCGCCCCGCACCGGCGCCCCCGTACCCGTGCCGCCTCAGCGGTACACCAGATACCGCCGCCGCACCGCCCGGAAGGCCGCCAGCTCCGTCTCCCAGGCGTCGACGACGTCGTCCGTGCCCGCGCCCGCGTCGATCAGCGTCCGGACCTTCGTCGAACCGGTCAGCTTGTCGATCCAGTTGTCCGCCCGCCAGGCGAAGCCGCTCCAGCTCCGCTTCGCCGTCACCAGCAGCCCGATCCCGGTGCGCACCGGGTCGAACGCCTCCCGGTCGTGCACGTGGACCTGCACCCCGCCCACCGTCTTCCCCTGGAACTTGGAGAACACCGGGGCGAAGTACGCCTCCCGGAAGCGCACGCCGGGCAGCTCCAGCGCGTTCGCCGCCTCAGCCCACCGCCGGTCGACACCCTCCGCGCCCAGCAGCTCGAACGGCCGGGTCGTACCGCGCCCCTCCGACAGGTTCGTGCCCTCGAACAGGCAGGTCCCCGCGTACACCAGGGCGGTGTCCGGCGTCGGCATGTTGGGGCTGGGCGGCACCCACGGCAGGCCGGTCCCGTCGAAGAAGTCCGCCCGCCGCCACCCCGACATCCGTACCGTCGCCAGTTCCACCGGCTTCGCCAGGAACTCGGCGTTGAACAGCCGCGCCAGCTCCACCACCGTCATCCCGTGCGCCTGGGAGATCGGCTCACGCCCCACGAAGGTCGCGAACGCCTTGTCCAGTACGGGCCCGAGGGCGGCCCGCCCGGTCACCGGGTTCGGCCGGTCCAGCACCATGAAACGTTTCCCCGCCAGCGCCGCCGCCACCATGCAGTCGTACAGCGTCCAGATGTAGGTGTAGAACCGCGCCCCCACGTCCTGGATGTCGAAGACGACCGTGTCCACCCCCGAGGCGGTGAAGACGTCCGCCAGCGCCTGCCCGCTCTTCAGATACGTGTCGTACACCGGCAGCCCCGTCGCCGGATCGTCGTACCGCCCCTCCGAACCGCCCGCCTGGGCGGTGCCCCGGAAACCGTGCTCGGGGCCGAACACCGCCACCAGGTCCACCCTGTCGTCGGCGTGCATGACGTCCACGATGTGCCGCGCCTCGGCGGTCACCCCCGTCGGGTTGGTCACCACGCCCACCCGCTGCCCGGCCAGCGCCGCGTACCCGTCGGCCGCGAGCCGGTCGAAGCCGGTCCGCACCCGGCGGCCACCCCCGTGCGCGGCCGCCCTGCCGGGAGCGGCGGCCGCCGCCCCCACCGCGCCGCCGGCGACCAGCAGACCCCGTCTGGACACGCTCATCCGCACACCTCCGTGACCGATCGACGATCCGGCCACGCACGCTAGCGCGCCCGCCCGCACCAGGGAACGAGGCCGGCGCCACGCCTCTTCCCCCGCGACATACCGACCGGTTAGTCTGTCGACCGGTCCAGTCACAGGAGAGAGGCGGTCCGAGATGGGTTCGACGGTCCAGGGCGCTGGCGTGGTGGTCACAGGAGCGGGTGGTGGCATCGGCGCCGCTCTCGCGCGCAGGTTCGCCGCGGAAGGGGCCCGCGTCGTCGTCAACGACATCGACCCGGGCCGCACCAAGGCCGTCGCCGACGAGATCGGCGGCACCCCCGTACCGGGAGACGCCTCCGTGATCATCGACGAGGCGCGCGACGCGCTCGGCGGAACCGTCGACGTCTACTGCGCCAACGCCGGGCTCGCCTCACCCGGCGACGCCTTCGCCCGCGAGGACGTCTGGGCGGCCGCCTGGGACGTGAACGTGATGGCCCACGTCCGCGCCGCCCGCACCCTGCTGCCCGACTGGCTGGAGCGCGGCTCCGGGCGCTTCGTCTCCACCGTGTCGGCCGCCGGGCTGCTCACCATGGTCGGCGCCGCGCCCTACAGCGTCTCCAAGCACGGCGCGTACGCCTTCGCCGAATGGCTCTCGCTCACCTACCGCCACCGCGGCCTCAAGGTCCACGCCATCTGCCCGCAGGGCGTCCGTACGGACATGCTCACCGCCGCCGGCACGGCCGGTGAACTCGTCCTCGCGCCCACCGCCATCGAGCCCGAGGACGTCGCCGACGCGCTGTTCGACGGCATCGAGGCCGACCGCTTCCTGATCCTGCCCCACCCCGAGGTCGCCGACTACTACCGGGCCCGTGCGAGCGACCCGGAGCGCTGGCTGAACAACATGAGCCACATCCAGCAGAAGTGGGAGGGCACCGCGCAGTGAACCCGACGACCTCGATCTACGCGGCCAGGCCGTGGCTGGCGCAGCTCAGCGAGGCCCAGCGGGCGCCGATACGGCCCGCCGCCACCGTGGTGCACGCCTTCCGCGCGGCCGTCGCCCGCGCCCCCGAGCACCCCGCCCTGGCCTACTTCGACGGACGTCTGACCTACCGCGAGACCGACGCGCTCTCCGACTCGGTGGCGGGATACCTCGCCTCCCGCGGTGTCGGGCGCGGCGACCGGGTCGCGATCATGCTCCAGAACACCCCGCACTTCGTCCTCGCCCTGCTCGGCGCGTGGAAGGCGGGCGCCACCGTCGTCCCGCTCAACCCCATGTACAAATCGGCCGAGGTCGCCCACGTCCTGAACGACTCCGGGGCGACCACCCTCATCTGCGCCGACCGCGCCTGGGAGGGGTACCTGCGCGAGACGGCAGCCGACTCGCCCGTACAGTTCGCCGTCACCGCCTGCGAGAAGGACCTCCAGACGCGCGACGACCCGCGCGTCCTCGGCTTCGAGCGGCTGCCCGTGCCGGCCGACACCGACGACCTGGTCGCCGTCGCCCGGGCCGAACATCCGGCGCCGCAGTACGGACGTGACCTCACCGCCACCGACGTGGCCCTGATCAGCTACACCTCCGGCACCAGCGGCACGCCCAAGGGCGCCATGAACCTGCACCGCGGGATCATGACCAACGCCGAACGGCAGCGCACCGGCCACCCCATCGCCGAAGGCGCCGCGTACTTCGCCCTCGCCCCGCTCTTCCACATCACCGGCATGGTCTGCGAGCTGGCCGTCTGCGTCGCCAACGCGGGCACCCTCGTCCTCGCGTACCGCTTCGAGGCGGGTGTCGTCCTGGACGCCTTCGCCGAGCACCGCCCCGCCTACACCGTCGGGCCCTCCACCGCCTTCATGGCCCTGGCCGCCCACCCCGCCGCCACGCCCGGCCACTTCGCGTCCTTCCAGGTGATCTCCTCCGGCGGCGCGCCCGTGCCCCCGGCGCTCGTGGAGAAGTTCCGGGCCGGCTTCGGCCCGTACATCGCCAACGGCTACGGCCTCACCGAGTGCACCGCTCCCTGCGCCGCCGTACCGCCCGAGAAGGAGGCCCCGGTCGACCCCGTGTCCGGCACCCTCTCCGTCGGGGTCCCGGGGCCCGACACCGTCGTCCGGATCCTGGACGAGAACGGCAAGGAGGTGCCCTTCGGCGAGCAGGGCGAGATCGCGGTACGCGGGCCCCAGGTCGTGCCCGGCTACTGGCGGATGCCGGAGGCCACCGCCGTGACCTTCCCGGACGGTGAGCTGCGCACCGGTGACATCGGCTTCATGGACCCGGACGGCTGGCTCTACGTCGTCGACCGCAAGAAGGACATGATCAACGCCTCGGGCTTCAAGGTGTGGCCGCGCGAGGTCGAGGACGTCCTCTACACCCATCCGGCGGTCCGCGAGGCGGCCGTCGTCGGCGTTCCCGACGCCTACCGTGGGGAGACGGTCAAGGCGTACGTCAGTCTGCGTCCGGGCACCTCGGTGGAGCCCGCCGAGCTGTCCGCGTACTGCGAGCAGCGGCTGGCGGCGTACAAATATCCGCGTGAGGTGGAGATCCTGCCGGAGCTGCCGAAGACGACGAGTGGGAAGATCCTCAGGCGGGAACTGCGTCACCCCGCGTAAATGACCCCGAACCGCACGAGTGCACGAGAGAGGTGGCGGCCCATGGCCAGGACGACGGACGGGAACGGCACCCCTGTCCCCCAGCGGCTGCTGGCCACCGCCACCCGGCTCTTCGCCGAGCAGGGCTACGACCGCACCTCCGTCCAGGAGATCGTCGAAGCGGCCGGCGTCACCAAGGGCGCCCTCTACCACTACTTCGGCTCCAAGGAGGACCTGCTCCAGGAGGTGTACTCGCGCGTGCTCCGGCTCCAGCAGGAGCGGCTGGACGCCTTCGCGGGCGCCGACGCGCCCGTGGAGCAGCGGCTGCGCGACGCCGCCGCCGACGTGGTGGTCACCACCATCGACAACCTCGACGACGCGGCGATCTTCTTCCGGTCGATGCACCACCTGAGTCCGGAGAAGAACAAGCAGGTACGGGGGGAACGGCGCCGCTACCACGAGCGCTTCCGGGCCCTCATCGAGGAGGGGCAGGCAGAGGGCGTCTTCTCGTCGGCCACCCCCGCCGACCTGGTGGTGGACTACCACTTCGGCTCGGTCCACCACCTGTCCACCTGGTACCGCCCGGACGGGCCGCTCAGCCCCCAGCAGGTGGCCGACCACCTGGCCGACCTCCTGCTGAGGGCCCTGCGGCCCTGAACGGTCAGGACCTCAGTTGGCGTTCACCAGGTCGTGCGCCGGGACGGTCACCGTACGCGCGCCCTTCTTCCCGCCGAGGACGATCTTGCGGAGCGCGCTGTTGTTGGTGAGGTCGGTCTCCTTGAGGCGCTTCTCCGGGTTGGCCAGCACCTGGATGTAGTAGGTACCGTTCGGCAGCGTGGTGATGTCGAACGACTGGCCGGGCAGGTCCTGGGTGTAGGTGTCGCCGGAGCCGACGTCGAGCACCTCACGGACGGAGATGGAGTTCTCCTGGCCGCACGCCGTGGACAGGTCCGTGTTGTACGGGTGCCAGTTGGCGTTCTTCACGGTGTAGTCGACCGCGTCCGTGTTGGCCAGGCAGAAGGCCTCCTTGCCGCTGCGCACGGCCTCCTTCTGGTCCGCCTTCAGCAGCCGGTAGCTGGCGAAGTCGGTGAAGTGCCAGTGCACGTGCCCCGGGCGCGGGTCCCACTCCATGGTGCCCGTCGGGGTGTAGCCGACCTGCTTGCCGTTCGCGTCGTAGAAGTACTGGTAGGCGTCCATCAGCTCCTTGCCGGGCGAGCGGAAGCCGTCGACCACGAGCTGGGCGGGGCCCGCGTTCCAGACGTTGGCGCTGAAGGCCAGGAAGTCCTTGCCCTTGTCGGGGCCCTCGGTGGCGGGCTCGCTGACGGTGATGCCGTAGGCGGGCAGCGAACGGAGGTCGGGCTTGGGCACGTTCGGCACGGTCGCCTTGCCCGTCGGGCGCTTGGCCGCGGGCTTCATCGCGGGCGCCTTGCGGGAACCGTCGGTCTGTCCGGCTCCGTCACCCATCCGCGCCCCCGCCTTGAGGCCCTGCTTCTTCACCGCCCACGGCACGGCGGGCGGTGCCGGGATCAGGGGCCCGTGGCCGACGTTGTACGAGGGTCCAGCGCCGCTCGTGGGGGCCGCGGGAGCCACCGGGGCCACCGCGCCGTGACCCGCGTGCCCCGCCGGACCGGCCGCGGCACCGTGACCCGCGTGCCCCGCCTGACCGGCGGGTGCGGCGTGACCGGCCGCGTGGGAGTCGCGCCGCGCCGCGGGCGCCCCGCCGACACTGCCCTCGGAGCTGACCTCGCGCACGGTCACCTTGACGGTCTGCGGCTTGTCCGCGATGCCGAAGACCTCGCGGTAGCGCTTCGCAACGGACACCTTGGCCGTGTACTTCCCGGCCGGCAGGACGACGGGCTCGGAGTAGACGCCCGCGTAGGTGTTGGCGGCCCAGCCCTGCTCGACACCCCACACCGAGCCGAGCGTGAAGGGGTTGGTGGGGCAGCTCTCCGGATACTTCGACGTGGCCGGGGCGTCGGGGCGCACCCGACCGGACGCGTTGTTGGGGCAGAAGTCCTCGGACCGGTTCAGCACGGTCTTGCCGGCCGCGTCGGTGACGGTGATCCGGAGGAAGCCCGGCAGCCCGCTGAAGTCCTTCACCAGGCCCTTGGGCAGGGCCTTGGCCCGGGTCTTGCCGCCCTCCTTGACGATCTGCGTGGCGACGACCGGGTCCTTGTAGGACTTACGGGTCACCTTGAGCTCCAGGGGGGCGCCCTCGGCGGTGACGTACGTGCCGAGGTCGAGGTAGACCCCGGGCTCTTCCTTGTACGAGTCGAGCGTCACGGACTGGGAGGCGGCGATCAGGCTGAGCTGTGGTGTGGCCGGAGCCGCCTTGCCGTCGGGTGCGGCGGCGATGATACCGGCGGCCACGGCGATGGCCGCGGCTCCGGCGATCACCGAGCGCCCGAGACGGCCCTGTTGGGATCTGGTCATCGTTCCTCGTTCTGCGAGTGCCTGTCGGGACGGCGGACGACGGCCGGCGCGCGTGGTCATGTCGCGTGGCCCGTCTCCGTCCTGTGAGAGTCGACGGTCGGCACTGTGGGTTGTCTGTGAGCCGGTGAGTCCGGGATCCTTGGCCGAAACTAGGCCGTGGGCACGGGATCACGCCGTCTTAGTGCCGTTCTCACCTGACAGACAGCCCATGTGTGGTAAAAGCCCGGGGCCGTGAAGGCCCCGGGCTTCTCACCACCGCGTGGAACTCAGACGTCGAGGTACTGCTTCAGCTCCCGCCGCGCCAGCGACCGCTGGTGCACCTCGTCCGGCCCGTCCGCGAGCTGCAGCGTCCGCGCCGACGCCCACAGTTCGGCGAGCGGGAAGTCCTGGCTGACGCCCCCCGCGCCATGGACCTGGACCGCCTTGTCGAGGATGTCCACCACCGTGCGCGGTGTCGCGATCTTGATGGCCTGGATCTCGGTGTGCGCGCCCCGGTTGCCGACGGTGTCCATCAGCCACGCGGTCTTGAGCACCAGCAGCCGCACCTGCTCCACGGCCACCCGGGCGTCCGCGATCCACCCCTGCACCTGCCCCTGGGCGGCCAGCGGCTTGCCGAAGGCCGTGCGGGACACGGCCCGGCGGCACATCAGCTCGATCGCCCGCTCCGCCATGCCGATCAGTCGCATGCAGTGGTGGATCCGGCCCGGCCCGAGACGGGCCTGGGCGATGGCGAACCCGCCGCCCTCCTCGCCGATCAGGTTCGTGGCGGGGACGCGGACGTCCTCGAAGACGACCTCGGCGTGACCGCCGTGGGAATGGTCCTCGTACCCGTACACCTGCATCGCGCGCCGCACGTGCAGGCCCGGGGTGTCGCGGGGGACCAGGACCATCGACTGCTGGCGGCGGATGTCCTCGCCGTCCGGGTCGGTCTTGCCCATCACGATGAAGATCTGGCAGTCGGGGTTCATCGCGCCGGAGATGTACCACTTGCGGCCGTTGATGACGTAGTCGTCACCGTCCCGCCGGATGCGGGTCTCGATGTTCGTCGCGTCCGACGAGGCGACGTCCGGCTCGGTCATCGCGAAGGCGGACCGGATCTCCCCGGCCAGCAGCGGCCGCAGCCACCGCTCCTTCTGCCGCTCGTCGCCGAACTGGGCCAGCACCTCCATGTTGCCGGTGTCCGGGGCGGCGCAGTTCAGCGCGGTGGGCGCCAGGTGCGGGGAGCGGCCGGTGATTTCCGCGAGCGGCGCGTACTGGAGGTTCGTCAGGCCGGCCCCGTGCTCCTGGTCCGGCAGGAAGAGGTTCCACAGGCCCTGCCTGCGGGCCTCGGCCTTGAGCTCCTCGACCACGGCCGGGGTGTCCCACGGGGAGGCGAGCTTGGTCCGCTGCTCGTGCGCGACCTCCTCCGCCGGGTACACGAACTCGTCCATGAAGGCGAGGAGTTTCGCCCGCAGTTCCTCGGTACGGGCGTCGAATGCGAAGTCCATGGGTGTCGTCAGCCTTCCTGGAGGGTGGTGAGGCCGTGCTCGATGAAGACGGGGACGAGGTCGCCGATCCGGTCGAAGCCGGCGCCGACGGTCTGTCCGAGGGTGTAGCGGTAGTGGATGCCCTCCAGGATCACGGCGAGCTTGAACCAGGCGAACGCCGTGTACCAGGAGATGGCGGAGGTGTCGCGGCCGGAGCGGGCGGCGTACCGCTCGATCAGCTCGGCGGGTGACGGATGCCCGGCCGCGGCGGCGGTGGTGGAGACGGGGGAGTGCGGCAGGTCCAGCGGGACGCTGTACATGGTCAGCAGGCCCAGGTCGGTGAGCGGGTCGCCGAGGGTGGACATCTCCCAGTCCAGTACGGCGCGTACCCGGTCGTCCTCGCCCAGCAGGG
Organism: Streptomyces sp. NPDC041796; assembly: GCF_055590785.1. Lineage (NCBI taxonomy): Bacteria > Bacillati > Actinomycetota > Actinomycetes > Kitasatosporales > Streptomycetaceae > Streptomyces > Streptomyces sp. NPDC041796. The sequence continues at coordinate 148,369 of NZ_JBVJAH010000012.1, read as the reverse complement.
CGTTGTCCAGGCGGTAGTCGCCGTGGACGACGGTCGGGGCGGGGGAGCGCGGCAGTTCGCGGCCGAGCGCCGCGTGCAGCTCGTCGATCCCCGGCAGGTCACGGCTGCGTGAGGCGTCCAGCTGCTTGCCCCAGCGCCGAAGCTGCCGGTCCAGGAAGCCGTCCGGCCGTCCGAAGTCGCCGAGCCCCACCGCCCCGGGGTCCACGGCGTGCAGGTCGACCAGGGTGTCGACCAGGCCCAGCACCGCGGCGCGGGTGCGCTCGGGGCCGAGCGGGGCGAGCTGTTCGGCGGTGCGGTACGGCGTTCCGGCCACGAACTCCATGACGTAGAACGGCGCTCCGAGCACCTCGTCGTCCTCGCACAGCACCAGCGGCTCCGGGACCGGGACGGCCGTCGGGTGCAGGGCGCTGATCACCCGGTGCTCACGCCTCATGTCATGGGCGGTGGCCAGGACGTGGCCGAGCGGCGGGCGGCGCACGACCCACTGGCCGGTGCCGTCGGTGACGACGTACGTGAGGTTCGACCGGCCGCCCTCGACGAGGCGGGCGCTGAGCGGTCCGCTCACCAGGCCGGGCCGCTCGCGGTCCAGGAAGCCGCGCAACCGCTCGGGATCGAGACCTGGTGGGGGAGCTGAGCTCATCGTTCGCACCTCCGGTGACGGGAAGGACTGTGGTGGTACGACGCAGCATGACCGACCAGTCGGTATGTCGTCCAGTGCCGTGCCGGAAACCGGCCGCCGGAGTCCGGCCCACGGGATACGTCACTGAATGGAGTTCACGTATGGGAACCGGACTGCTGATCAGCGATGTCCGGCTCACCCCGATCCTCGTCGCAGGGCGTCCACCGGCCCCACACCCCACGCCTCGCCGGGGAGGCCGTCATCCGGTGCGGAGTCCCCCGGAGTCGGCGAGACCTACGGCGACGGCGCGTACCTGATCCCCGCCCGCCGGCTCGCGGAGGCCTGTCCCCGGCCACCGGTCAGCCATGTGAACGAACCGGTCCGCGTGGCCGAGCGGGTGTGCGGCGGCTCACCCACCGCGACGGCGGGTGTCGACGCGGGCAGGCCGCGTGGCGTCCGTGCCGCCGACAAGCTGCGGCTGTCCGTGGGTTCGCCCGTGAGCGGGACCGGCCGTACGGCCGAGGGCGCCGCCGGGACCGGCGCACCCCTCGCCACCATCATGTGCGTGACCGCGTCCCCGACCTGGATCACACGTGCGACGCGCCCGGCTCGGCGCCCCGCACCGGCGCCGGCTCGACGACGACGGCTCGATGCGTGAGCGCGCCGACGCGGCGGCGGCGCGGCGGGCGGACCCCGGGGGTCGGGCGGCCGGCGGTGCCGCGCTGGTGAAGGCGGTCAGTGGTCGTCCCAGTGGTCGTCGTGCGCGGCGTGCCGGTGCCCCTCGTGCACGTAGTCCATATGGTCGCCGTGGGCGACAGCCGGGTGGCCGCAGTTGTCGCCGTGCTCATGGATGTGCCCGCTGTGGGCGATGTGCTCGCCGGGCTCGCACTCGTCCCAGTGCCCGGAGTGCTCCCGGTGCAGGTGCCCGTCGTGGACGTAGTCGAGGTGGTCGTTGTGGACCACGGCCTGGTGCCCGCAGGCCGGTCCGTGGACATGGGCGTGCGAGGAGTGTTCCTGATGGAGGACGGTCATCGGGGGCCTCCGGCGTGGGACGTCGACAACATCTCCAGGCTAGCCCTTTTTGCCCGACTTGATCCCTTTCGGCTTGCGGGTGGCCGGACCGGGCCGGAGGGTCGGAGCATGAAGGCGATCAGCTACAGCCGCTACGGCGGCCCGGAGGTCCTCGAATTCGGCGACCGTCCCCACCCCAAGGTGGGCCCGGACAAGGTGCTCGTCAAAGTGCGCGCGGCGGCCGTCAACCCGGTCGACCGGAAGGCCCAGGCCGGATACCTGGACACCTCCTTCGACACCGTCTTCCCCGTGATCCCCGGCTGGGACGTCGCCGGCGTGGTCGTCCAGCCCGGGGTGTCCGTTCCCGAGTTCGCCGTCGGGGACGAGGTGATGGGATACGTACGCGAGGACGTCCTGTGCCACGGCACCTTCGCCGAGTACGTCGCCGCGCCCGTCCGTACCCTCGCGCGCAAGCCGCGCAACCTGGGCTTCGAGGAGTCGGCCGCCCTCCCGCTGGCCGGGCTCACCGCCTACCAGGTGCTGCACCGGGCACTGCGCGTCCGGCCGGGCGACACCGTCCTGGTGAACGCCGCGTCGGGCGCCGTGGGCTCGATGGCCGTCCAGATCGCCCGGCACCTCGGTGCCCGCGTCATCGGCGCGGCCCGCGACCAGGGACAGGACCGGGTGCGCGAGCTCGGTGCGGAGCCGGTGCCGTACGGCGACGGCTTCACCCGCCGTGTCAGGGAGCTCGCCCCGCACGGGGTGGACGCGGCACTCGACACGGTCGGCGGCCAGGTCCTGAGGGACTCGGCCCACCTGCTCGCCCACCAGGGCCGCCTCGCGTCCGTCGCGGACGGTGAGGTGACCGGGCTGGGCGGCCACTACTACTGGGTACGCCCCGACTCGGCGGACCTCACGGCACTCGCCGAACTGGTGGAACAGGGCGCCCTCACCGTACGCGTCGCCAGGACGTTCCCCCTGGAGCAGGCCGCCGACGCCCAGCGCGCCAACATGGAGGGCGGCCTGCACGGCAAGGTCGTCGTCACCGTCGACGGGTCCGGGGGCTGACGGGGCGGGCGGTCACCGGACCGGGGCGCGCAGTTCGAGCAGGCTGATGTCGGCCGGGGCGCCCACCCGGACCGGCGGGCCGAAGAACCCGGCCCCGTTCGTCACGTAGAGCGTGGTGTCGTCCACCCTGCCCAGCCCGGAGCTGACCGGATTGGCCAGCGCGGTCACCGCGGTGAGCGGGAACATCTGTCCGCCGTGGGTGTGCCCGGAGAGCTGGAGGTCGACCCCGTGGCGCGCCGCCTCCTCCGCGAACACCGGCTGATGGGCCAGCAGCACGACAGGACGCGCCGTGTCCCGTCCCGCCAGCGCCCGTGCCAGGTCCGGGCCACGTCCGGACTCCTCCCCGGCCAGGTCCTCCACCCCGGCCAGATCGAGGAAGGCGCCGTTGTGCCGAATCCCGACCCGCTCGTTGACCAGCGGCCGCACGTTCACGGCCCGCATCTCGTCCAGCCAGTCCTCGACACCGTCGTAGAGGTACTCGTGGTTGCCGGTGACGAAGAAGCTGCCGTACCGCGACTCCAGGCCCCGCAGGGGGCGGGCGGCCGGGCCGAGCTGGGCGGCGGTGCCGTCGGCCAGGTCGCCGACGATCGTCACCAGGTCGGCCTGCAGCTCATTGACCATGCGGACGATGCGCTCGGTGTGGGAGCGTCCGAGCAGGGGGCCCAGGTGGATGTCGCTGACCACGGCGATGCGCAGCCCGGCCAGCCGCGCGTTCACCTTCGACAGGGTGACCGGTACGCGCTTGATCATGGGGTCGCCGAGCGCCACGGACATGCCCCGGCCCACGGTGCCCAGGGCGGTGGCACCGGCCAGGGTGCCGACCGCCCGGCCGAGGAAGAGGCGCCGGGCGAGCATCCGGTCACCCCCGGCCCCCGCCCCGGCCGCGTCGGGCCGGGGTGCGGGCTCGGGCACCGGAGCGGGGGTGGGCCCCGGCGCGCCTTCCTGCCCAGCCGGACCGGCCGTCGTGCCCCGAGCCGCCGGCGCCCCCGGAGCCGCCGACCCGGCCATGAGCACCGGCTGCCGGCCGGCCGCGGATTCCGGCTCCGGCGCGGGTTCCGGCAGCGGCGCGGATCCCGGTTCCGGGGCAAATCCCGGCCCCGGCGGGGGTCCCGGTTCCGGGACGGAGGCCCGCTCCGCCTCCCGGCCGGCCCGCCGCCATGCGCGCAGGGCGAGCGCGCGGGGCAGTTCGAGCGCGAACAGGGCCAGCAGGAGGTAGAGCAGGACCCCGATCCAGGTGTAGCCCGGCCACGCGAGCCACCGGCCCGCGCCCCCGTCCGCCGGATCGAACAGCGGGGTGACGATCCGGGTACCGGGGGCCAGCAGCGCCGAGAGCACCACCCCCCAGGTGCCCAGCCGCCGTGCGCGTGTCGAGGGCCTGGTCGTGTCACGGACCAGACGTGTCCACAGGTAGTAGTGGAGGGCGCCGGACCCCACGAGCATGAGCGCCGTCACTCCGAATCCCAGCATGTGTCTCTCCTCGTGGAGTCCGGCGGACTCAGCCGCGGCCGGCGGCCGCGCCGACGCCCGGGCCGTCGGACGCCGGGGCCTCGGGCCGTGCGGCGCCGGGCCCTGCGGCGTCGGGTGCGGACGGTGCCGACTCGGCGATGCCGAACCGGGCGTGGAGCGCGCGCAGCGGTGCCGGAGCCCACCAGTTGCCCCGCCCTGCCAGGCGCATGAAGACCGGCACGAGCACCGCCCTGATGAGCGTGGCGTCGACCAGGATCACCACGACCATGCCGAGGCCCAGCATCTTCAGGAACACGATCCCGGAGGAGGCGTACGTGGCGAACGAGGCCGCGAGGATGACCGCCGCCGAGGTGATCAGCGGGCCGCTGCGCTCCAGGCCCACGGCCACGGCGCTGACGTTGTCACCGGTGCGGTCGTACTCCTCCTTGATCCGCGACAGCATGAAGACCTCGTAGTCCATGGAGAGGCCGAAGGCGGTGCAGAACATCAGGATGGGGATGCTGGGCTCGATGGCACCGCTCGGGGTGAAGCCGAGCACGCCGGACAGATTGCCGTCCTGGAACACCCAGACGAGGGCGCCGAACATCACCGCCATGCTGAGGGTGTTGAGCACCATCGCCTTCGCCGGGAGCAGCACGCTGCCCGTCATCAGGAACAGGATCACGAAGGTGACCACGAGGATCAGTCCGAACACCAGGGGCAGCCGGTCGACCAACTCGGTGCGGAAGTCGCTGAGTTCGGCCGGGTATCCGCCGATGCTCACCTGCGCGGAGCCGGCGCCGGTCGCACCGGCGGTGTCGGCCGCCGTGGTGCGGACGTCGGCGAGGAGCCGTTCGATCTCCCGGTCGAGGCCGCGGTGCGTCGCGACCACCGAGTACCAGGTGTCCTCGGCGGAGGCGAACCGCTCGGCGGAGTCGCCCGGTTCGGCCACCTTGCGGCCCGCCGCGTACGAGCCGGTGAGGGCGTCGACCTGGTGGACCTCGGGGATGCGGGACAGGCCGACGGCCGTGGCCTCGATCGCGGCCCGGTTCGCCGGGACGCCCGCCTGGCCCCGGCGCAGCACCTGGATGGCGTCCATCTCCTCCGCGGCGAAGTTGTCGCGGATCTCCTGCTGGACCACCCGGCTGGAGGTGTCCTCGGGCAGGACCCGCTCGTCCGGCACACCGAAGGTGAGGCCCAGCGAGGGTGAGGCCAGCCCCAGCAGCAGGACCAGGGCGGGAATGCCGTAGACCAGCGGCCTGCGCATCATCCGCAGCGCGGTGGAGTGCCACCAGCCCTCGCCGGAGCGGGCGCCGGCGTCCTTGCGGGCCACCCGCCGCCCGAGGCGGGCCAGCGCGGCAGGAAGGATCACCAGGGCCGCGAAGACGGACGTGAGGACGGTGCCGATGCCGGCGTAGGCGAACGAGCGCAGGAAGGGGAACGGGAACAGCAGCAGGCAGGCGAGCGACACGATCACGGTGAGACCGCTGAACGCGACGGTCCGGCCGGCGCTGGCGACCGCGTGCTCGACCGCCCCGGCCACCTGCCGCCCGGCGGCCAGCTCCTCGCGGAACCGGTTGATGACGAACAGGCTGTAGTCCACGCCCAGCCCGACGCCCATGACCAGGGCCAGGTTGGCGGCGAACGTCGAGACATCCGTGAGGTAGGTGACACCGCGGAGCAGCGCCAGCGTGGTGATGACGGAGAACAGCCCCATGCCGAGCGTGAGCGCGGCGGCCGAGAAGCGCCGGTAGATGGCGAACAGCAGGAGCAGCACCAGCGGGAACACGATCATCTCGGCCCGCAGGAAGTCCTGCCGGGACTGTGCGGCGGCCTGCCGGAACACCTCGTCCCCGCCGCCCACACGGACCTTCACCAGTTCACCGTCCCTGGTGAAGTCCGGCGAGAGCTCGGCCAGCCGCGTACGCGCCTCGGTCACCGTGCCCGCCATCCGGGCGACGACCAGGGCCTGCTTCCCGTCCGTGCCGCGCATGGCGGGGGAGTTGCCGCGGGACCAGTACGAGGCGACCTCGGCCACCCCGCCCTTCCCGGCGAGCTCCTTCTCCAGCGCGCGGCCCTCGGCGGCGACCGCCGGGTCGTCCACGGTGCCCCGCCGCGCCGTGACCATCAGCAGCACGCTGGGCGTGCCGGTGCCGAACTCCTCCTGGAGGACGGCACGAGTCCTCAGCGACTCGGAGCCGGGGCTCTCGAAACGGCTGAGCAGCAGACGGTCCATGGTGCCCGCCGCGAGCACCACGCCCAGAAGGGTCAGGGCGACGCCGAGCCACACGACGAGCCGGGCCCGCGCGGCGGTCACGCGCCCCCACCGCCGCAGCGCGGGCGGGCTCTCTTCGGCACGGGGATCGGTGGACTGACGGGTGGTGGGCACGGTGCACTCTCCGGAAAGGGGGATGGGGGTGGGTAGGGGAACGCGGATGGGGAACAGAGGGGAATCGAGCGGGGGACGGGTGCGCTACAGGCCGTGGGCGTCGAGCCAGGCGCTGATCCGGTCGAAGGTGCGGGGCGCGGAACGGGCCATGGTGGCGTAGTGCCCGGCTCCCGGAATGGTGAGCAGTTCGGTCTCCGCCCCGGTGAACAGGCGCCGGTGGGCGGTGCCTCCGGTGACACGGGCGTCCTCGTCGCCGTACACGAAGAGGACCGGTCCCTTGATCGTGTGCACGTGCTCCAGGTCCGTGAAGACGGAGTCGAGCTGTGAGGTCATGTCACCGCACGGGTGGCGGTTCTGGTGCGGGGTGGCGGCGTCCATGACGCGCTGCTCGGTGTCGTGGAAGTTGCCCCGGCGGAACTGGTCGGGGCCCAGGTCGTAGTAGACGTAACCCCCGAGGTCCGAGGGCTTCCTGCTCGGCTGACCGCCCGCCATGCAGCTCTGGAGGGCGCTGAAGAAGCGGGTGTTGGCCTCCGGGGTGAGGCCGCGGTCCGTCCAGTCCATGATCATCAGTCCGTCGGTTCCGCCGAACGAGTACGCGGCGATCTGGACGACCTGGCCGCCGTTGGACTGCCCGGCCAGGGTCACCGTGCCGAAGGACGGCGGCTCGGCCGGGCCACGGGCGGGCCGCCCGGCGAACTCGTACGTCCCGGCGCGAAGCTGCCGCACGATCTGGTGGGCGATGTCCGCCTCGGCACCGATGCAGGTGTCGAAGCCGTCGGGACGGTCACTGGTGCCGTAGCCGAGCCGGTCGACGGTGACGGAGGCATGTCCCCGCCTGGCGAGCTCCTCCGCGTAGTGGTAGCCGGGCACGTCCAGGCGCCAGTACCACTCGCCCGCCGCGATCCCGTGCTGGTACAGGGTGACGGCCCGCTTCCCGCCGGACAGCGCCGACTCGGGCGCGGTCAGATGACCCCGTACCCGGTAGGTTCCGCCGTCCGTCCGGCAACCGGTCCTGCTGCGGTTGACGTTGCGTACGGTGAAGGTGACGGGGACGTCCACGATCCTCGCGGCCGCGAGCCGTCGCGCGGTCGCCGCGGCGGCCGCCCGGGCCTCGGCGGGCGACGGTGTGGACGCCACGGAGGCCACGGTCGTCCGGGACGTGGACGGTGTGCCGGCCGCCGTCATGGCGGCCGCCACCGGACTCACCAGCAGCGCCGCGCCCGCGCCCAGTACGGCGATCCGTCCGATGACGCTCATGCGCTCCTCACCTCTCGTCGAGCCGCCCCGGTGGGCGGCAGCTGTCCGTGCTCCCGGTGCCATGCGGCCTGGTCGGAGACGGTCTCGTCCAGCGGGCGGAAGGTGACGCCCAGTTCACGGCGCGCCCTGGCGGAGGAGACCCTCCGGTGGTGTCCTTCGAGGAGCGCCCGCATCCCCGTACGGGTGGCGACCGGCTGCGTTCCGCGCGCCTTCGCCTGCCACTCCAGGAGCGCGGCGAGTGTCGTCGCCGCCCGGGGAGGCAGCCGCCGGGGCACGGCTCCGGTACCGGTCGCCCGGACGACGGCCGCGCAGATCTCGTGCAGCGGGTGCCGGCGGCCGCCCACGATGTAGCGGCGCCCGGCGGCCCCGCGGACCGCCGCGGAGACACAGGCGGCCGCCACGTCGCGGGCGTCCACGACGTGATTGCCCGCCGCCGGGAGCGCCTTGATCCCGCCGCGCGCCACCGCCAGGAAGAGCCGCCCCGCCGATGTGGGGCCCGCGTCACCGGGCCCCCACATCCAGGCGGGCAGGACGAGCGGTACCCGCAGCCCGTACGTGTCGCCGAAGGAGGAGATCAGCCGCTCGGCCCGGATCTTGCTGGCGCGGTAGTGGTTGTCCGGGCCGGGGGCCGCGTTCGCGGTGTCCTCGTCCCCGGGAGAGGTGACGTCTCCTCCGCCCAGTACGGCGAGGGAGCTGGTGTGCACCACGACGGGCACACCGGCGTCCACCGACGCCTTCAGCAGGTCCTCCACCGCCGCCACGTTCGTGCGGTACAGCCGTGCCAGGTCGTGGCCGGGCAGGTAGTACTCGCGGAAGTACGCGGCCGTGTGGATCACCGCGTCCATGCCGCGCAGCGCGGTTCCGTAGCTCCCGACGTCGGTGACGTCCCCGGTCACCAGCCGCAGCGCGGGATGGCGCGGCAGCAGGGCGGCGGCGCGCCCCGGGTCGCGTACCACCGCCGTCACCTCGCTCCCGGCGGCGAGGAGCCGGCCGACGACGGCGTGGCCGAGCAGTCCGGTGGCTCCGGTGACCATGACGGCGGCCGGCCCGGCGGGTTCAGCGGGGGACGGCGTGTCGCTCATGCGACGTCCTTTCCTCAAGGGTCGGGGTCGGGGTCGGGGTCGGGTACGGGGCCGGCTCCTCGCGCAGCCCGAAGCGGCGGTGGACGCGGCGCAGCGGGCCGGGGGCCCACCACGCGCGGGCGCCCAGCAGCCGCAGCACGGCGGGAACCAGCAGGGTGCGGACGACGAGGGCGTCCACCAGCACGGCGAGGGCGACGCCGAAGCCGAGCATCTTGGTGTTGGTGATCCGTGACAGTCCGATGGAGACGAACACCACGCTGAGGACGACGGCGGCCGCGGTGATGAGCCCGCCGGTGCTGCGCATCCCCCGCACGACCGCCGCACGGTGGTCGCCGGTCCGGTCGAACTCCTCCTTGACCCGCGCGATCAGGAAGACGCCGTAGTCCATGGACAGACCGAACGCCACGCAGAACATCAGCACGGGCAGGGTCGTCTCGACGTCCCCGGTCGCGGTGAAGCCCAGCGGGCCGGACAGCCGGCCCTCCTGGAACACCCACACCACCGCGCCGAACATGGCCGTCAGGCTCAGGGCGTTGAGCGCCACCGTCAGCAGGGGGAGGACCGCGCTGCCGGTCAGGAGGAAGACCAGCAGCAGCGTCGCGCCCAGCACGAAGGCGAGGGCGGGCAGCAGCCCGCGCCCGATGGACGCCTTGGTGTCCAGCAGCGCCGCCGCGGGGCCGCCGACGGACGCCCCGTCGGACGAGGACGCCGTGCGCAGGCTCTCCACCAGCCGCTGGTGGGCGGCGGAGGTGGCGGCCGTGTCGTCCTCGGCGACCACGGTCAGCAGGTCGTGACCGGCGGTGGCGCGCGCGGAGTCGACGGGCGACGCCGCCTCCGAGCGGGTCCCGTCACGGTAGGTGCCGGCCGAGGACTCGACGCGGGTCACCCCGTCGAGCGCGGAAAGCTTCGCCGCGACCCGCCCGGTGACGGCCCGCGCCTCGGCCCGGGACACCTCGCCGGTACGGAGCAGCACGGGCACCGCGCCCTCCGGCGAGCCGTCGAAGTCGTCCCGCAGCGTCTCCTGGACGGTGCGCGCCTCGCTCGTGGCGGGGAGCTGACGATGGTCGGCGGTGCCGAACTCGGCACCCAGGAACGGCAGACCGAGGGCCAGCAGCAGGCCGGTCACCGCCACGGTGACCAGTGGGGCGCGGCGCATCACCGCGGCGGTCAGCCGGCCCTTCGGAGCGGTCGCGCCGCGTTTCCGGCGGAGTACCGGCCACGCGTCCACCCGGCGCCCCAGCAGGACCAGCACGGCGGGCAGCACCGTCAGGGAGGTGAGCGCGGCGAGCAGCACCACACTGATCCCCGCCCAGGCGAGGGAACGCAGGAACGCCAGGGGCAGGGCCAGCATCGCGGCCAGGGCGACCGCCACGGTCAGCGCGGAGAACAGCACGGTGCGACCGGCGGTGCGCACGGTGCCCAGCACCGCGTCGGCGGGCGTCGCCCCGGTGGCGAGCTCCTCACGGAACCTGCGCACGATCAGCAGCGCGTAGTCGATCGCCAGCCCCAGGCCGAGCGCGGTGGTGAGGTTCTGGGCGAACACCGACACCTCGGTGAACCCGGTGACCAGACGCAGCACCGCACCCGTGCCCAGGACCGTGGCCAGACCCACCAGGACGGGCAGCGACGCCGCGACGACCCCGCCGAAGACCCAGACGAGGACGGCCAGGGTGAGCGGGAGGGCGAGGAGCTCCGAGCGGGTGAGGTCCGCCGCGACAGTGCTCTCGATCTCGTTCTGCACGGCGAGCGCGCCGGAGATCCGGACCGTCAGGTCACCCTGTTCCCCGCGGAAACGCGGTGCCAGCCGCTCCAGTTCGTCCCGCGCCCGGTCCTCACCGCCGCCGATCCGGGCGGCGATCACCGCCTGACGGCCGTCGCGGGAACGGAGGTCCGCGAGCCCGGTCTGCCAGTACGAGACGACACCGACGACGGAGTCCTCGAAGGCCAGCCGTTCCGCCAGCCGGACGCCCTGCCGGGCGAGCGGCCGGTCGTCGACCTGCGCGTGCTCGGGCACCGAGACGAGCAGGACCAGGTTCGGCTGATGCTCGGGATAGTGCTGCTCCAGTACGCGCTGCACGCGCCCGGACTCGGAAGCGGGGTCCGTCGTACCGGTGTTGGTCAGCCGTCCGGGCAGGTCCGCGCCAAGCAGCACGGCGTCCAGCACCAGCACCACGGCCGCCACCAGGAACACCCACGGCCTGCGCACGAGGTGTGCGCCGAGGGACGTCAGCATCAGGCGACCCGCTCCACGGGGGTGCGGAGCACCGAGACCCCTGCTGCCAGTTCCGGCAGGCCCTCGTACGTGGACCAGGCGCCGACCGCGCCGTCCGGCCGTACGTAGATCACCAGCGGGTCCCGTCCGGCCGGACCGGTCAGCGTACGGCCGGTGTCGACGGCTCGCGCGTACGGCGCCGGGCCGTCCCACCCGACCGGGGGCTCCCGGTCCGTCAGCAGGACGACCCCCGTCAGGTCACCGACCGCGCACCGCTCCACCAGCTCGGCCGTCTCCCGCGCCGCACGCTCGCCCGCCGCCGGATCGGTGCCGCCCTGCACCACCAGCAGGGTGTGCCGTCCGGCCGCGAGGAACTCGTGGAGCGAGGCCGTGCCCGTACCCGACAGCGGCTGCCACGGGGTGTCGGGCAACCGGCCGCCCGGGCGCAGCACACCGGCCTTCCGCCCGGTCCGGGAACCCGGCGCGGCGAGCCCGCCCGGCACCGCGGGGCTCGACTCCAGGCCCGGGTCCAGCTGGGCGAGTTCCGGCACCACCGTGCGGTCCAGGGCGCCGGTGGCCGACGCCACCTTCAGCAGGGTGTCGCGCACCATCCGCCGGGGCCCGTCCCGGAGCAGCCACAACCGGGTCTGGCGGTCGGAGTTGCGCAGGGCCCGGAGGGCGGCGGGCCGCCGCTCCGCCTCGTAGCTGTCGAGCAGCGCCGGGTCGGCTCCACGGGCGACCGCCGCGAGCTTCCAGCCCAGGTTGAATCCGTCCTGCACCCCGGTGTTCAGCCCCTGCCCACCGGCCGGGCTGTGGCAGTGCGCGGCATCCCCCGCCAGGAACACCGGCCCCGACCGGAACGCCTCGGCGACCTTCGTGTGGACCCGGAAGGTGCTGCGCCACCAGGTGGAGCGGACCTGCCAGTCCTTCGGCCCACGGGCCGCCAGCAGCGCCTGGAGGTCCTCGTCCGCAAGGGGCCCCGCCTCGTCGGTGGCGTCCCGGTCGAAGAAGATCCGGTGGCCGCCGCCGGGCAGCGGTACGACGACCATGACCCCCTCGGGCGTCAGGTGGTACTGCGCTTCCGACTGGGGCAGGTCACCGCTGATCTCGCCGTCACCCAGGAGGAAGTCCCGGGCGTACGTACTGCCCCGGAAGGCGATCCCCGCGGCCTCGCGCACCCTGCTGCGCGTACCGTCCGCACCCACCAGCCAGCGCGGGCAGACCTCCGACGTGGAGCCCGTGCCGCCCGACGCGCCGGAGCCGTACCCCGGCCCCGGCACCGCGATGGTGGCCGAGACCGGCCCGTGGGCACCGTCGGCGAGGCGGGCGTCCACCAGTTCGGCGTTCCACTCGACGTTGCCGCCCAGTTCCAGCAGCCGCGCGTACAGCACGCTCTCCGTCACCGACTGCGGGACGCACAGCGGCCGGGGGTACGCGGTGCCGGCCAGGGAACCGAAACGCACCCGGCCGGTCCGCTTGCCGCCGGACCAGTAGGAGGCCCCGGACAGCGGCAGTGAGCGCTGCACCAGGCAGTCCGCCACACCGACGCGCCGCAGCACCTCCAGTGCGCCGCTCCACAGGATCAGTGCCTTCGGCTCGCTGGCGGGCCCCTTGCGGCGGTCGATCACCCGGCACGCCACCCCGTGCCGCAGGAGGGTGCAGGCGAGGGTCAGCCCGGTGGGGCCGGCCCCCACGACCAGCACCGTGTCGCTGTCCGTCACACCGCGCTCCTGATGAGGTTGAAGGCACCGCGGGACCGGAGCAGGGCGACGATCTGGTCGATCGCCTCCTCGGTGGTGGTGAACGGAACCGCGAGCATGCCGAGGCCGGAGGCGGCGGCGCAGTTCTCCTCCAGGTCGTCGAGGAAGAGGCACTCGTGGGCCGCCGCGGGCAGCCGCTCCAGCAGCCGCCGGTAGATCAGCGGGTCGGGCTTGCGCACCCCCTCGGCGGACGAGTCGACGACGGTGTCGAAGAGCTCGTCCACGGGGAGCTGGGCGCGCCAGCGCGGGCCCCATTCCACGACGTTGTTGGTGAGCAGGGCGATGCGGTAGCCCTCGGCGCGCAGTCTTCGCAGGAACGCGAGCAGTTGGGTGTTGACGGTCCTTCCCCGGAACCACAGCTCCCCGAACTCACGGCCGCCGAGGAGGTCCTCGCCCGTGCCGTCCGGCAACTCGGCGAGGACCCGGGCCACCATCTCCGCCTCGGTGCACCGCGCGGTCTCCAGGTCGGCCATCGGGCTGCGCCCGTGGCGCGCGGTGGCCCGGGCGAAGGCCTCCTGGAGAACGGCCGTCTCCACGCCCACGGACGTGGCGAAGGCCGCGAACGTCTCGTGCAGCGGATTGGTCAGGACACCGCCGTAGTCGACCACGACGGTCGTGAGGGGCGCGGAGCTCACTGTGCGACCTCCAGGCGGAAGGACGCCGTCACGCGCTCCTGCTGGAGGATCTCCACCACGACGGGCACGACCAGCGTGCCGAGCGCCTTGTCGACCTGGAACTGCTCGACCCGTGCCACGGCGCGGGCGGGCAGGTCGAGTTCGGCGAACTCCTCGAAGCGCGCGTCGAGCGACGTCACCTGGAGCCCGGTCGCGGAGATGGAGTGCAGCGTCGCCACGGACGCCGCGGAAAGCTGGCGGGCCGCTTCCAGCAGCAGGTTGCCCGGGATGTGGTCGAGCTGGTGGTCGAAGAGGTGGGGGTGGGTCGTGTCGGGAAGCACGGTGGCCGCCAGCGTGCTCTCGCCGGCCGGCACCGGCCGGGTGATCACCACGTTGTACGGGTCGCGGCGCCCCACGGTGGCGGGGGTCGCGGCGACATGGGTGGGCAGCACCCCGATCACACCGGCCAGGGCGTCACGGCGACGGGTGCGCAGCGCGCGGTAGACGTTGCGGCTGAAGAAGGCCAGCCCTCCGCCGACGTGCAGGGCGGCCCGCCCCTCGATGGTGAGCGTTCCGGAGAAGTCCAGGGCGTGCACCCGTCCGTTCCGCTTGCGCTGCGGGTCGACGGTGAGGGTGGCGACCGCGTGGGCGGGCCGTTCCCCACCGCTGCGCATGGCGGACCGGTCCCGTGTCCGTATGCGCAGGTCCCGGAAGATGAACGAGTCGTCCAGGCTCACGTTCTCGTACGCGTGGGCGAGGTACACCCCGGCCTGCCGCAGCACTTCCACCAGCAGCAGGAAGTCGTGGGTGCCCGACTGCTCGCCCATGATGTGCGCACGAGGCAGCTGGGCCGCCACCTCGTAGGTGTCCGGCCGGTCCGTGGGCCGGGAGTCGGTGAGGAAGACCTCGGCGATCGCCGAGCGGTGCACCATGGCCCGGGGAACGGTGCTGTCGTAGCGGAGAGCGGTACGGATCTGATCCTGTTGAGCTGGGCCGGTCATCGTTTCTCCAAGCAAGAGAGCGGGTACCGCATCACCTTGGGGGAGGGGGCTGGACCAGTCGCTGGTCAAGGCGCTGGAACAAGCGCTGAACGCCGTCCTTCGAGCGGTCCGTGAGCCCGCCGTGAGCCGTGGCCGACCGTGCCTGTGCGCCACGCCGTGGGCCCTCCGGACCGGGCCCGTGCGCCACGCCGTGAGCGTCCGGACCGGGCCCGTGCGCCACGACATGGGACCTCGGCATATGTCGTCGCGATGTCACGCGGTGTGACGCTTACCTCACTTGGTGGCGCGGAGCGATGGGAACCAGCCAGTAATGTCTAGCCTTGCCATGATCAATTCATGGGGGGAACATGTCAGGTGTGCTACTGCGTGAGCGCGGCATGAGGGGCGAGGGAAACCCGCCGAAGCTGAGCTTCCGCCTACTGGGTCCGCTCCACGTCAGCCGGGGCCCGGAAAACCTCGAACTGGGGCCGCCCAAGCAACGGGCCCTGCTGGCGGTGCTGTTGCTCCGGCCGGGCATGGAGACCGGGGTGGACCAGCTGACCGAGGCGCTGTGGGGCATGGAGTACCCCGCGTACGCGAAGAATCTCATCCAGAAGTCCGTCTCGGGCCTGCGCGGTCTGCTCGCGGCCGACGGCCACGGCGTCCGCCTGGAGTGGTCGGGCGGCGGATACCGGCTGGACACCGGGGACGCCGACGTGGACCTCTACACGTACGAACGGCTGGCGTCCGCCGGGATCGCCGCGGCCCGCGACGGCGAGATCCTCAAGGCGGCACGGCTGCTGGAGGAAGCGCGCACGATGTCGACGGGCCCGCTCGTCGAAGGCCTCGACGGACCCATGCTGGAGCGGGAGCGCCTCTACCGCCAGGAGCGCTTCCTGGCCGACATGGAGGTGCGCGCCGAACTGGAACTCGAACTCGGCAGACACCGCAACGCGGTGCCGTACCTCTACTACGCGGTGCACAAGTATCCGCTGAGGGAACGCTTCGTGTGGCTGCTGATGCTCGCGCTCTACCGGTCGGACCGCGGCAACGAGGCCCTCACGGTGTACGCGGACCACCGCGGCCGGGTGGTCGAGGAACTCGGTGCCGAACCGGGCCCGTCCCTGCGCGCGCTCCACGCCCAGTTGCTGCTGCAGGACCCTCAGTTGATGGCGCTCTCCGCGCTGCGGCAGGACAGCGGGGCGGCACAGGACGTGCCGGTGCCGTTCCCGGTCTCGCCGCTCTCCCGCCGCGGCCCGTTCGGCTGACGCACCACTGGGCACCACGGCGTAACGCCCCACCCGCCATGGCGTAACGCCCCACCCACCACGGCATGACGCGCCACCCGCACACCGGACGGGAGGGCGGTCACCTCACGCCACCCACCGGCCCGCGATCAGGCACGCCGGGGCGGTCACACCACCACCGCCACCGCGAACGCGGCCAGCGCCACCGTGCAGGCCGCCGCCATCACCGCGCCCCGGGGCGTCATCGGACGCGGACGGGCCGTCGCCAGCGCCCGCACCCGGCGATGGGACACCCCCAGAAACGCCAGCCACACCAGCAACGACAGGCCCGTGCCCACCAGCCCGGCCGCCGTGACCCCGTCGTGCACGGCCTGCTTGGCGGCGAGCACCGCGGCAACGGTGGCCGAGAGCGTCGTACGCCGCCACGCCAGCCGCGTCCGCTCCGGCTGGAGCCCCGGATCGCGGACGTCCACGGCATCGCCCGCCATCAGCCGCTCCAGCCGAAGAGGACGACCACCACCATCGCGACCGCGACCAGGCCCACGGCCAGGCTCAGCACCGTCGGGAAGCGGCTGACGGGCAGGTCCTCGCCA
Source organism: Streptomyces sp. NPDC041796 (assembly GCF_055590785.1). Classification (NCBI taxonomy): domain Bacteria; kingdom Bacillati; phylum Actinomycetota; class Actinomycetes; order Kitasatosporales; family Streptomycetaceae; genus Streptomyces; species Streptomyces sp. NPDC041796. The sequence continues at coordinate 132,091 of NZ_JBVJAH010000012.1, read as the reverse complement.
CGCCGCATGGCCCGCTCGCACCGCACCCAGTGGTTCACCGCCCGCAGCGCGCACAGCGCCCCGGCGGCGAGCAGCGCGAGGGCCATCCCGACCCGGACGCCCCAGCGCAGATCGGGCAGGAACTGGTCCACCGCGAACCCACCGCCGACGAGAGCCAGGGCGGTACGGATCCAGGCGAGGAAGGTGCGCTCATTGGCGAGGGAGAACCGGTAGTCGGGCGTCTCGCCCTCTTCCCGGATCCGCTGCGGCGCGAACCACAACCGCAGACCCCGCACGAATTCGCTCACATGATCAGCCTACCGGCGCGGTACGCCCGCAGCCTTTCGTACGCCGCCAGCCCGTCCGGCACCCACTCCCACTCGCCCAGCCGCTCCAGGAGCTCCCGCTCCGGCAGGAACGCGTGCCACGCGACCTCCTCCACCTGGGGGTCCACCGGCAGTGTGCACCGCACCTCGTACACGGCCGACCACCACGACCCGCGCCCGCCGCCGTCCTCGTACAGGAACTTCATCAGCGGTGTGGGCCGCGGCAGCCCGCGCACTCCCAGCTCCTCCTCCGCCTCCCGCAGCGCCGCCTCGTCGTAGCTCTCACCCGCCCCGACGACACCGCCCACGAACATGTCGTACAGGGACGGGAAGACCAGCTTCGTGGCGGTGCGGCGGTGGACGAACACCCGGTCCTCGGCGTCCCGCGCGAGGACGAAGACGCACCGGTGGCGAAGGCCCCGCGCGTACACCTCGCCGCGCGGCAGCCGTTCCACCACCTCGTCGTGCTCGTCGACGACGTCCAGGATCTCTTCCGCGGGCGATTTCATGCCGCCATGAAATCACCGCCCGCCTGTTGACGTGTTACCGCCGCGTACCGAAGATCGGAGCACCCTGCTGACAAGGATGAGGACCCATGGCGTACGACGCTGATGTGATCGTGATCGGGGCGGGCCTCGCCGGCCTGGTCGCCACCGCCGAGCTGGTCGACGCCGGGCGCAGCGTGATCCTCCTCGACCAGGAGCCCGAGCAGTCCATCGGCGGGCAGGCGCACTGGTCCTTCGGCGGCCTGTTCTTCGTCGACTCGCCCGAGCAGCGGCGTATGCGCATCCGGGACAGCCACGACCTCGCCCTCCAGGACTGGCTCGGCACGGCCGGCTTCGACCGCCCGGAGGACCACTGGCCGCGCCAGTGGGCCGAGGCGTACGTCGACTTCGCGGCCGGCGAGAAGCGGGCATGGCTGCACCGGCAGGGCGTCCGGTTCTTCCCCGTCGTCGGCTGGGCCGAACGCGGCGGCTACGACGCCACCGGGCACGGCAACTCGGTGCCGCGCTTCCACATCACCTGGGGCACCGGCCCGGGCCTGGTCGCCCCCTTCGAGCGGCGCGTCCGCGCGGGCGTCGCCAGGGGCCTCGTGACCCTGCGGTTCCGTCACCGTGTCACCGGCCTCGGCCGCACCGCGGGCGCCGTCGACACCGTCAGCGGCGAGATCCTGGAGCCGTCCGCCGCCGAGCGCGGCACGGCCGGCAGCCGGCAGGTCACCGGGGCGTTCGAGTACCGGGCCCAGGCCGTGATCGTCACCTCCGGCGGCATCGGCGGCAACCACGACCTCGTCCGCGCCCAGTGGCCGGAGCGGCTCGGCACCCCGCCCGAGAAGATGCTCTCCGGCGTGCCCGCCCACGTCGACGGCCTGATGCTCGGCATCGCGGAGAGGGCCGGCGCCCACCACATCAACCGCGACCGGATGTGGCACTACACCGAGGGCATCGAGAACTGGAACCCCATCTGGGCCCGGCACGGCATCCGCATCCTGCCCGGCCCGTCCTCCCTGTGGCTGGACGCACGCGGCCGCCGGCTGCCCGTCCCGCTCTTCCCCGGCTTCGACACGCTCGGCACCCTCGAACACATCATGCGGTCCGGGCACGGCTACACCTGGTTCGTCCTCAACCAGCGCATCATCGGCAAGGAGTTCACCCTCTCCGGCTCGGAACAGAACCCGGACCTCACCGGGAAGTCCGTCCGCGGGGTCCTGGACCGCGCCCGCGCCGACGTCCCCGGGCCCGTCAAGGCGTTCATGGACCACGGCGTCGACTTCGTCGTCGAGAAGGACCTGACCTCCCTCGTACGCGGCATGAACGCCCTCACCAAGGAACCCCTGATCGACGAGGCCGGGCTGCGCCGCGAAATCACCGCCCGCGACCGGGAGATCGCCAACCCCTTCACCAAGGACTCCCAGGTGACGGCCATCCGAGGGGCCCGGGCCTACCTGGGCGACCGGCTGATCCGTACGGTCACCCCGCACCGCATCCTCGACCCCAAGGCCGGCCCGCTGATCGCCGTGCGCCTGAACATCCTCACCCGCAAGTCGCTCGGCGGCCTGGAGACCGACCTCTCCTCCCGCGTCCTCATGGCCGACGGCACCCGGCTGCCCGGCGTGTACGCGGCCGGCGAGGCGGCCGGCTTCGGCGGCGGAGGCGTCCACGGCTACCGCTCCCTGGAGGGCACCTTCCTCGGCGGCTGCCTGTTCTCCGGCCGCGCGGCCGGAAGGGCGGCTGCCGAGGCGACCGGCTCCTAGGGAGCGTCCGCAGAGTGTCGGCGTCCGCCCGGAGGGCGCCGCGGGCCGGGCGGGACTTCGCGGACACGACCTGGGCGATGGCCGCCGCGCCCGGCGGTGTCCCGTGGTCCCGCGCCACCGCGCGTCCCTCGCCCCGCGCCCCGGAGGGGTGCAACACCCCACTGCCCCGGCCGACCGGGGTGCGGGTCGGCCGGGGCAGCGGCGGTGGGCCGGTGTCAGGGACAGTTGACCATGGGGTCGCCGGTGTCGCGGGTGCAGGAGTCGAAGGAGAGACCGCCGTCGAGGTTGTCGTTCGCGCTGACGCCGTCGGTGGCGGAGAGGGTGTCGTTCCCCTCCTCGCCGTTCAGCGTGTCGTTTCCGGTCCCACCCGTCAGGGTGTCGTTGCCGGTGTTGCCGTTGAGGGTGTCGTTGCCCTCGTTCCCGTTGAGGGTGTCGTTCCCCGCCGCACCGCTGATGGTGTCGTTGCCGCCCAGGCCGGAGATGGTGTCGTTGCCGGGGCCGCCGTTGATGGTGTCGTTGCCCGGCGTCGCCGCCGCGAGGCCGGACCTCCCGGCCGGGTCGTCGCCGACCAGGTGGTCGGCGTGGGGACCGCCGTGGAGCAGGTCCTTGCCGCCGCCCCCGTACAGCGTTGCCGGGGCGTCGACGTTCGGGGAGACCGTGATGGCGTCATCGCCGTCCTCGCCGTCGACCTGGACGGCGCCGGGCAGAGGGCACTCCGCGGTGTGCGGCGACCTCGACACGCAGGGCGCCCCGGCGCGTACCACGGCCGCGGTGTCCGACACCAGGACGACGCCGCCCTGCCGGCGGACGGTGATGTCATTGGCGACGCCCTGGTCGGCGCTCACGAGCAGCGTGCGGCCGGACATCTCGACCACCGTGTCGCCCGCCCGGGCCCGGGGTGCCTCGGCGGCGAGCGGAGCCGCCGAGGCGGAGGTGGCGGTCAGCGCGGCGCAGAGGAGCGCTCCTGCCGACAGGATCAGGTGGGTTCGTCGCACTGCCATGTCTCCGCGTCTCCTTCGTCGTCGTGGTACGTGGGTGACGGGGACGTCCCCGCCCCGTGGGCCGCCGGTCACGGACACTCGGTGACGCTGTCGCCCAGGTCGGCCGAGCAGCTGTCGGTGTGGGTGCCGCCCTGGACGTAGTCGTTGCCGCCGGTGTCGTCGACGGCGTTGAGGTTGTCCCGCCCGGGACCGCCCTCCACGAAGTCGGTGCCGCTGCCCGCGACCACCCGGTCGTGCCCGTCGCCGCCGCTGACCACGTCGTTGCCGGCGCCCGCGTCGATCGTGTCGGCGCCGTTGCGGCCCTCGATCGAGTCGTTGCCGGCTCCGCCGAAGATGCGGTCCGGGTCGGCGGCTCCGGTGAGGGTGTCGTTGCCGCCTCCGCCGGAGAGGAAGTCGGCCCCCTCGTCGCCCTCGAGCGTGTCGTTGGCGCTGCCGCCGTAGAGGCTGTCGTCGCCCGCGCCGCCGATCAGGGTCACGCCCGGACTCGCGAGGAACGACGTGACGTTGTCCGCCTGGTCGCCGGCGTTCACGACGAGTTCCGTGAGGCTCCCCGCCCCCGGGCAGACGACCTCGGAGGCGCCGGCCTGGACGCACGCGCCGAGGGCCACGACGGTGTCCCCGGTGTCCCGCACCCGGACCGTGTCGCCGGCCTGCCACACGGAGATGGAATTGCCCAGACCCACGGCGGCGGTGACGGTGACCGACGTCCCGTTCCTGCTCACCAGCGTGCCGGCCGCGGACCGGTCCGGCGTCCGGGGCCCGGGGGCCGCGCTCGCCGGGAGGGTGAGGCTGAGTGTGCAGCCGAGCACCACGGTCATCAGACTCGCGGTGCGCAGCCCCGTGCGGAATAGCGCCTTGGCCATGATCTGCCTCCAGTGAAGAAGCGTGCGAGGACATAAAGCAGCCGATTCGGTGCCGTTCAGATCTGGTTGACCGTTGATATTCTTCGCTCTGCGCACGGTCATGTTCGTGCCGTGCGACGCATGGGTATTTCCGTGGTCAACCAATAAGCGTTTCCTGGTGCCGGGCAGCGGAATTCTGCCCGCGCGGGACCGGCCTGCGATGTGTCCGTCACCTGTGCCGACGAGGGACGACGCGTCCGGCAGCCGTCCGGCTGCCGGACCTGAGTATGCCGTGTGAAGGCCTTGTGGAGGAGAGGGTTTAACGCCACTGCCGGAACAATGCGGAAAGCGCTGTGAAAGGCGGCTCAAGCTGTGGGAACAACGCCATGACGGCGGAAGCACGCTCAGGAAAAGGTGGCAGAAACGCGTGCGTGGTCCAGTGGCGCGCGGCGCTGCGGAATCAAGTCACGGCGCTCGCCCGGTGGAGAGTGGTGCGGCGTCCCTTTCGTGCCGGCCGGGGCTTCGCGGCAACGACCTAGGGCGTCCCCTCGGGCACCGGTGTCCCCTGGTGGTAGTACAGCCGCCAGGCCCCGCCGGCGTCCGGGTCCCGGCGCCACAAGGAGCTGCGCCGGGACCGGCGGCCCGCGACGACCGTCTCATACGTCAGGTGTACGAGGTCCGGGGCGAGTTGGACGCCCGTCATGCCGGACACCTCGTGGTGCGGTCCTTCGGACGAGCCGCCCTCCATCGCGGGCAGTGCGGCGAGCATGGCTTCCCGGGTCCACCGCCGCCCGGACACGCCGACCTCCGTGAACTCCGGGTGCAGCAGCCGGGCCGCCCGGACACGTGACGTCCGTACGGCCGGTTCGAGGAGCCGCAGTTCACCGGCGACGGCCTCGTCGACACCGGTCACCGTCACCGCAGCCGCTCCACGACCCGGAACCGCTCGGCGACCACCATGGTGGTGTCGTCGACCGTGAAGTCCGGGTCCCCGAGGGCCTCGCGCATCTCGGCGCTGTGCCAGAACTCCTCGTGCCCCGCCCGCCATTCGGCGACCGACGTGTACCCCTCGCCCTCGTCCAGGGCGTGCCGCAGGTCCACCTCGCCGAGTGGCAGCACCCGGACCTCGGTCAGTTCCAGCACCGCGACCTCGCGTCCGTCGGAGTCGATGAGTGCCGACCGCTCGCCCACCGGCGGGAGTTCCTCGCCCTCGGCCTCGTACTCGACGAGCAGTCCCGTCGTCGAGACCTTCTCCCCGGACAGCACGGCGGTCACCAGTTGGTCGCGCAACGGTCCGGGGAAGGCCAGCAGGTAGGGCTTGAGCTGTTCGGGGTTCGCCATGGGGCGACAGTCTGGCAGGCCGCCGCCCCGGCTGCGACGGAATACTCCCCGGCTACAGCACCAGGGACAGCAGCAGCACGAACACGATCCCGACGACCGAGATGATCGTCTCCATCACCGACCACGTCTTGATCGTCTGGCCCACGTTCATCCCGAAGTACTCCTTCACCAGCCAGAATCCGGCGTCGTTGACATGGCTGAAGAAAAGGGATCCCGCACCGATCGCCAGCACCAGCAGCGCCGCGTGCGAGGTCGACATGTCGGCCGCCAGCGGTGCGACCAGTCCGGCCGCCGAGATGGTGGCCACGGTCGCCGAGCCGGTGGCCAGCCGGATCGCCACCGCGATCAGCCAGGCCAGCAGCAGCGCGGGGATCGCCCAGTCCTCGGAGAAGTCCAGGATCATCCGGCCCACGCCCACGTCGATCAGCGTCTGCTTGAAGCCGCCGCCCGCGCCGACGATCAGCAGGACGCCCGCGATCGGGGCGAGCGACGTCTCGACGGTCGAGGAGATCCGTTCCTTGGAGAAGCCGGCCGCCCGGCCCAGCGTGAAGATGCCCACCAGCACGGCGGCGAGCAGCGCGATCAGCGGTGAGCCGATGACGTCGGTGACCCGCTGGACGTGGTTCTCCGGGTCGTCGACGACGATGTCCACCAGCGCCTTGACCAGCATCAGCACCACGGGCAGCAGCACGGTCGCCACGGTGGCGCCGAAGCCCGGCCGGCGCTCCACGTCGTCCGAGGTCCGTTGCGGGATCATGCCGTCGGGCACCGGGACGTCCACCCAGCGTGCCGCGTACCTGCTGAACAGCGGTCCGGCGATGATCACCGTCGGGACGGCGACCAGGATGCCCAGGGCCAGTGTGACGCCCAGGTCCGCCCCGATCGCGTCGATCGCGACGAGCGGGCCGGGGTGCGGGGGTATCAGGCCGTGCATCACGGACAGACCGGCGAGCGCCGGCACACCGATCCGCATCAGCGAGTAGCCGCCGCGCTTGGCGACCATGAGCACCACCGGGATCAGCAGCACGATGCCGACCTCGAAGAACAGGGGCAGCCCGATCACCGAGGCGATCAGCACCATCGCCCACGGCATGGCGCGCCCGCCCGCCTTCGCGAGGATCGTGTCGACGATCTGGTCGGCGCCGCCCGAGTCGGCGAGCAGCTTGCCGAGGATCGCTCCGAGGGCGATGAGGACCCCGACGCCCGAGACGGTCGCGCCGAGCCCCTTGGTGAACGACGCGATGGTGGCGTCGAGCGGGGCGCCGGCGAACGCGCCGAGCGCCAGCGAACCCACGGTCAGCGCCAGGAAGGCATGGAGCTTGAACCTGGTGATGAGCAACACGATGACGGCGATGCCCGCCAGGACGGCGATGCCCGACTGGACGTTGCCGGCCGAGGTGATCGGCTCGGTGGCGTCCGCTGCCAGCATCTCCACGTTGAGACTGGTCACAGGGGTTCCTCGGTCAGGTGGGGGAGTCGGTGAACCGGCGCAGCGCGGCGACGGCCCGCTCGGTGATGTCCTCGGGGGTGCCGGAGACGTCGACGGCCACACCCGCCTCGTCGTCCCCGAGCGGCTGGAGGGCCGCGAACTGCGAATCCAGCAGGGCGGTCGGCATGAAGTGCCCCTTGCGCCCCGCCATCCGCTCCTCGATCAGCCGCCGGTCCCCGGTCAGGTGCAGGAAGATCACGCCGGGCGCCGCCGCCCGCAGCCGGTCGCGGTACGCCCGCTTCAGCGCCGAGCTGCTCACCACCCCGCCGAGGCCCGCCCGCCCGTGCGCCCACTGCCCGACGGCGTCCAGCCAGGGCCACCGGTCGCCGTCGTCCAGCGGGACGCCGGCCGACATCTTGGCGATGTTGGCCGGGGGGTGGAAGTCGTCGCCCTCGGCGTAGGGCACGCCCAGACGTGCGGCCACCAGCGGACCGACGGTGGTCTTGCCGGTGCCGGCCACGCCCATCACGACGACGACGGGGGGTTGCTCCATGGGTGGTGCCTCGCTGTCTTCCTCGACATCGATCCGGACGCCACCGCGGCATCCGTCGCCGCACACTGAAACGCATCGGGTACGACGTATTCAAGAGCCTGTGACATTAAAGTCATACTTTTCCTGGCGGTTACGCTATGCACATGACGACACAGGCACAGGGGCTCCATACGCATGTGCTGGACACCCTGGGCCTGGCCATCACCGCCGGGGAGTACCCGCCGGGCAGTGTGCTGCGCACCGACGAGCTCGCCCAGCGTTTCGAGGTGTCACGCACTGTGATCCGCGAGGTGGTCCGGGTCCTGGAGTCCATGCGTCTGGTGGAGTCGCGGCGCCGTGTCGGGGTGACCGTGCGCGCCACCGAGCAGTGGAATGTCTACGACCCGCGCGTCATCCGCTGGCGGCTGGCCGGAGCCGACCGTCCCCGCCAGCTCCGCTCGCTCACCGTGCTGCGCTCGGCCGTCGAGCCGGTCGCCGCCGGTCTCGCCGCCACCCACGCCACCCCCGAGCAGTGCCGGGAGCTCACCGAACAGGCCCTCGGGATGGTCGCGACCTCGCGGGGCGGGCAGCTCGAGGCGTACCTCGTCCATGACATCGCCTTCCACCGCGTCGTCCTCAATGCCTCGGGCAACGAGATGTTCGCCCGCCTCGGCGATGTGGTGGCCGAGGTCCTCACCGGCCGCACCCAGCATCATGTGATGTTCGAGGATCCCGACCCGGCCGCCGTCACCCTCCATGTGCGGGTCGCCGAGGCCGTACGGGAGCGGGACGCGGTCCGCGCCGAGGAGCTCACCAGGGAGATCGCGACGGGGGCACTGCGCGAGCTCGACGTCCTCGCGCCGTAGTCCGACCCCTTAAGCTGCTCAATGCTGATTAACCAGTCGGTAACCTCAAAAACACCTCAGATCAGCCTGTTCGTGACATAGGCCACAGCCAAAACGGCGGCGAAGCCGTGACTATGTGCCCTGGCCTTCTATCGCGGTGACCACCTTCATCACCCGCGTACGGCCGGCTGATACCGCACGACCCCTCACAAAGGCGACTTCCAGATGAGTGACCGCACCATGCCTGCGGCCGACACCCCGAGCCCCGGATCCCCGGCGGCGACGGGCGCCCCCCACATCGACGCCGGTGACGCCGGTTACAGCAAGGACCTCAAGTCCCGGCACGTCAACATGATCGCCATCGGCGGCGCGATCGGCACCGGCCTCTTCCTCGGTGCCGGCGGCCGCCTCGCGGGCGCTGGTCCTTCCCTCGCGATCGCGTACGCCGTCTGCGGCGTCTTCGCCTTCTTCGTCGTCCGGGCCCTCGGTGAGCTGGTGCTCTACCGTCCCTCTTCCGGTGCCTTCGTCTCCTACGCCCGTGAGTTCATGGGCGAGAAGGGCGCCTACACGGCCGGCTGGCTGTACTTCCTCAACTGGTCGACCACCGCCGTCGCCGACATCACCGCGGCAGCGGTCTTCGCGCACTACTGGTCGCTGTTCAGCGACGTCCCGCAGTGGGTGCTCGCCCTCATCGCCCTTGCCGTGGTCCTCACCGCGAACCTGATCTCGGTGAAGTACTTCGGTGAGATGGAGTTCTGGTTCGCGATCATCAAGGTCGCCGCGCTGGTGATCTTCATGTGCGTCGGCATCTTCCTGGTGGCGACCCAGCACGAGGTCGGCGGCCACACCCCGGGCCTCACCACCATCACGGACAACGGCGGCATCTTCCCGCTCGGCATGCTGCCCATGCTCCTGGTCGTCCAGGGCGTCGTCTTCGCCTACGCCTCCGTCGAGCTGGTCGGTGTCGCCGCCGGTGAGACCGAGAACCCCGAGAAGATCATGCCGAAGGCGATCAACTCGATCATGTGGCGCGTGGGTCTGTTCTACGTCGGCTCGGTCGTGCTGCTCTCGCTGCTCCTGCCGTACACCGCCTTCACCGGCGGCCAGAGCCCGTTCGTCACCGTGTTCGACAAGCTCGGCATCCCGGGCACGGCCCACATCATGAACCTGGTCGTGCTCACCGCCGCCCTGTCCAGCCTGAACTCCGGCCTGTACTCCACCGGCCGCATCCTGCGCTCGATGGCGATGGCGGGCTCCGCGCCCAAGTTCACCGCCCGCATGAACAAGGGCCAGGTGCCCTACGGCGGCATCCTGCTCACCGCCGCCTTCGGTGTCCTCGGCGTCGGCCTGAACTACGTGATGCCCGGCGAGGCCTTCGAGATCGTGCTGAACCTCGCCTCCATCGGCATCCTCGGCACCTGGGGCATGATCATGCTCTGCTCGCTGATGTTCTGGGTCCGCGCCAAGGAGGGCAAGGTCACCCGCCCGTCCTACCGGCTGCCCTGGGCCCCGTACACGCAGATCGTGACGCTGATCTTCCTCGCCACCGTCCTGTTCCTGATGTGGTACGGCGGCGGCGTCGGCCAGAAGACCGTCAACTACGTCCCGCTCATCGCGCTCCTGCTGGTCGGCGGCTGGTTCGCCGTCCGCAAGCGGGTCGCGGCGCTCGCCGCCTCGCAGCCGCAGGACTGACCCCCCGGGGTACGCACGAGGCCCCCGCCGGACACCCGTCCGGCGGGGGCCTCGCGTATGCGGCCGAATATCCACCCCGTCGTGCCGACGTGACCGCGATAGTGGACCGGGACAACCGCACGACGAAGGGAAGAGCCGCGATGGCGCAGCAGGTCAAAGGGGTCGTTGCCCCGGGGAAGAACGAGCCCGTACGGGTGGAGACGATCATCGTCCCGGACCCCGGCCCCGGTGAAGCCGTCGTGAGGATCCAGGCGTGCGGGGTGTGCCACACGGACCTGCACTACAAGCAGGGCGGCATCAACGACGACTTCCCCTTCCTCCTCGGCCACGAGGCCGCCGGCGTGGTCGAGTCGGTCGGCGACGGCGTCACCGACGTGGCGCCCGGCGACTTCGTGATCCTGAACTGGCGGGCCGTCTGCGGGAAGTGCCGGGCCTGCCGGCGCGGCCGGCCCTGGTACTGCTTCGACACGCACAACGCCCGCCAGAGGATGACCCTGGAGGACGGTACGGAGCTGTCACCGGCCCTCGGCATCGGCGCCTTCGCCGAGAAAACGCTGGTCGCCGCCGGCCAGTGCACCAAGGTCGACCCGTCCGTCGCCCCCGCGGTCGCCGGTCTGCTGGGCTGCGGCGTGATGGCCGGCATCGGCGCGGCGATCAATACCGGCCATGTCGGCCGCGGCGACTCCGTCGCCGTCATCGGCTGCGGCGGCGTCGGCGACGCGGCGATCGTCGGCTCCCGCCTGGCGGGCGCCGCGCGCATCATCGCCGTCGACATCGACGACCGGAAACTGGAAACCGCCCGCACCATGGGCGCCACCCACACCGTCAACTCCCGCACCACCGACCCCGTCGAGGCCGTCCGCGAGCTCACCGACGGGTTCGGCGCGGACGTGGTGATCGAGGCGGTCGGCCGCCCAGAGACCTACCGGCAGGCGTTCTACGCCCGCGACCTCGCCGGCACGGTCGTCCTCGTCGGCGTACCGACCCCCGAGATGAAGCTGGAGCTCCCGCTCCTCGACGTCTTCGGGCGCGGCGGAGCGCTCAAGTCGTCCTGGTACGGCGACTGCCTGCCCTCCCGGGACTTCCCCATGCTCATCGACCTGCACCAGCAGGGCCGCATCGACCTGGGCGCGTTCGTCACCGAGACGATCGCCCTCGGTGACGTCGAGAAGGCGTTCGCGCGGATGCACGAGGGCGACGTGCTGCGTTCGGTGGTGGTGTTCTGATGACCGCGCGCATCGAGCACCTCGTCACCTCCGGCACCTTCTCCCTGGACGGCGGCACCTGGGACGTCGACAACAACGTGTGGATCGTGGGGGACGGCGCGGAGGCGATCGTCATCGACGCCGCCCACGACGCCGACGCCATCCTCGCCGCCCTCGACGGCCGCACGCTGCGGGCCATCGTCTGCACCCACGCCCACAACGACCACATCGACGCCGCCCCCGCGCTCGCCGCCGCCACCGGCGCCCGGATCCTCCTCCACCCCGACGACCTGCCGCTGTGGAAGCAGACCCACCCCGACAGCCACCCGGACGGCGAGCTCGCCGACGGCCAGACCCTCACCATCGCGGGTGCCGACCTCACCGTCCTGCACACGCCGGGCCACGCGCCCGGCGCCGTCTGCCTGTACGCACCCGACCTGGGCACCGTCTTCACCGGCGACACGCTCTTCGCGGGCGGCCCGGGCGCCACCGGCCGGTCCTTCTCGCACTTCCCGACGATCATCGACTCGATCCGCGACCGGCTCCTCACCCTCCCGCCGGACACGGTCGTCCGTACGGGACACGGCGACAGCACCACGATCGGCGCCGAGGCCCCGCACCTGGAGGAGTGGGTCAGCCGAGGCCACTGAGCCGCAGCCGGCTCACGAACCGCATCGGGGCGCCCGTGACCGGGTCGGTGAACTCCAGCGTCCGTGCCAGCAGTTGCAGCGGACGCGTGTAGTCCTCCGGCCCGTCCTCCCGCACGACCGGGTACAGCGGGTCGTGCAGGATGGGCACGCCCAGCCCCGCCATGTGGACCCGCAGCTGGTGGGTCTGGCCGGTCGCCGGCACCAGCCGGTACCGGCCGAGCCCGCCCCGGTGCTCCAGCAGCTCGACACGGCTCTCGCTGTTGGGCTCGCCCGGCTCCTCCCGGGCCGCCAGCACCCCCCGCTCCTTCACGATCCGGCTGCGCACGGTCACGGGCAGCTCCAACGAGGACTCGAACGCGGCCACCGCCTCGTACTCCTTGCGCACCCGACGGTCCCGGAACAGCGTCTGGTACGCACCCCGTTCCTCGGGCCGTACGACGAAGAGAGCGAGCCCCGCCGTCAGCCGGTCCAGCCGGTGCGCCGGCTGCAACCGCGGAAGGTCCAGCTCACGCCGCAACCGCGCCAGCGCCGTCTCCGTGACGTGCCGCCCGCGCGGGGTCGTCGCCAGGAAGTGCGGCTTGTCGGCGACCACGATCCGCTCGTCGCGGTACACGATGCCCACCTCGAACGGCACCCGCTCCTCGGCCGGGAGGTCCCGGTGGAACCACACGTACCGCCCCGGCTCGTACGGCTCGTCCGCCCCCACCGCCGCCCCGTCCGCGCCGACGAACCGGCCCGCCGCGAGCATCGCGTCCACGCGGTCGGCGCCGATGGCGCCCGCGTACCGCCCCAGCAGATGGTCCCGTACGGTCGCCCACGCCCCCTCAGGGTCGGCGGGCAGCCGCACCCGCACCGGGTCGATACCGGCGCGCTGCGGAAGCGGGGCCGCCGGGGCCTTGGTCCTGCGTCTCACCCGCCCACCGTAAGCGGTCCCACGGCGGGCAGTACCGCGGCGATCCTGTCCCAGGCGGCACGGTCCCGTCCGACGGGAGGCAGCGTCTCGCCCTCGCCGGCGCCCCACGCGGTCGCGACCGCCACCGGATCCTCCCCGGACGCCGCGCCCGCGGCCAGGGCGGCGGCGCCGACGGCGACGAGCTCGGCGGTACGGGGCAGGACAACCGGTCGCCCGGAGAGACGGCGTACGGTCTCGACCCACGTACGCCCCCGCGCGCCCCCGCCGATCAGCCGTAGCGGCACGTCCTCTCCCGTGCCGGGCAGCGCCTCCAGCGCCCGGAGCACGGTGAAGGCCGCGCCCTCGTAGGCGGCACCCAGGAGCTGCTGCCGCGTGGTGCCGTGGCGGAGCCCGGTGAGCAGACCGGAGGCGCCGGGGAGGTCGGGGGTGCGTTCACCGTCGAGGTACGGCAGGAGGACCGCCTCACCTCCGGGCACGGCGTCCTCGCGGTCGAGGCCCAGCAGCTCGGCCACCCTGTCGACGGCGAGCGTGCAGTTGAGGGTGCAGCCCAGTGGAAGGAAGGTGCCGTCGGTGGCGGCGAAACCCGCGAGGGCGGCGGTGGCGGGCCGGGTGCGGGTGGCCGTGAAGACGGTCCCGGACGTGCCGAGGGAGACCACCGGATGGTCCAGCAGGCCCCGGCCGCCCAGCCCGAGGCCCACCGCGGCGGCCATGTTGTCCCCGGTGCCCGCGGCCACGGCGATGCCCTCCGGCAGGCCCAGCTCGTCCGCCGCCGTGGCGGTCAGCGGGCCGACTCGGGTGGCGCCGGTCGGGGCGACGGCCGGGAGGCGGGCGGGGTCCAGCCCGAGCAGGTCGAGCAGTCCGGGGTCGTACGCCCCGCTCGCGGTGGAGTACCAGCAGGTGCCGGACGCGTCGCCCGGGTCGGTCGCGGCGGTCCCGCTCAGCCGCTCGGTCAGGAAGTCGTGGGGGAGGCGCACGGCGGCGGCCGCCTCGGCGGTACGCGGTTCGTGCTCGCGCAGCCACTGCCACTTGGTGGCCGTCATCGACGCCACCGGTACGGATCCGGTACGGGCCAGCCAGCCGTCGGCGCCGAGCGTGCCGGTGAGGGCGGCGGCCTGGGGAGCGGAGCGGGTGTCGTTCCACAGCAGGGCGGGGCGGAGCGGGCGGCCGGAGGTGTCCAGGACGACCAGGCCGTGCTGCTGGCCGGCGACGGCGATGCCCGTGACCGCGCGGGCGTCGAGGCCCGCCAGGGCCCGGGCGACGGCTTCGGTGAGCGCCCGCCACCACCGCTCAGGGTCGCTCTCCCGCGTCCCGGCCTCGCCGCTCACCGTGTGCGCGGCCCGGCCCAGGGCCAGCACCCGTCCGGAGGCGGCGTCCACGACGGCCGCCTTGGTGGACTGGGTGGAGCTGTCCACGCCGATGACGACCGGGGGCGACGGCATCCTCGTACCTCCTCGTGATCTTCGGCCGATGCTCGTGTCTCTTGGCCGACGGGCATCCGTAGCGTATTAGTAATGTGAGAAAACAAATAGAGCCGGAGGTCGGAACATGTCGGAACGCTTCATTCCCACCCCAGAGGACAGGTTCACGTTCGGGCTGTGGACCGTGGGCTGGCAGGGGGTGGACCCCTTCGGCACCGCGACCCGCCCCGCCCTCGACCCCGTCGAATCGGTCGAGCGTCTGGCCGGCCTCGGCGCGTACGGCGTGACGTTCCACGACGACGACCTGATCCCCTTCGGCTCCTCCGACGCCGAGCGCGAGGCGGCCGTCAAGCGGTTCCGGGACGCCCTGGACCGCACCGGCATGAAGGTGCCGATGGCCACCACCAACCTCTTCACCCACCCGGTCTTCAAGGACGGCGCCTTCACCGCCAACGACCGTGACGTCCGCCGCTACGCGCTGCGCAAGACGATCCGCAACATCGACCTGGCCGTCGAGCTGGGCGCGAAGGTGTACGTCGCGTGGGGCGGCCGCGAGGGCGCCGAGTCGGGCGCGGCGAAGGACGTGCGGGCGGCCCTGGACCGCATGAAGGAAGCCTTCGACCTCCTGGGCGAGTACGTCACCGGCCAGGACTACGACCTCCGCTTCGCCATCGAGCCCAAGCCCAACGAGCCCCGCGGCGACATCCTCCTGCCGACCATCGGCCACGCCCTGGCCTTCATCGAACGCCTGGAGCGCCCCGAACTCGTCGGCGTGAACCCGGAGGTCGGCCACGAACAGATGGCCGGGCTGAACTTCCCGCACGGCATCGCCCAGGCCCTGTGGGCGGGCAAGCTCTTCCACATCGACCTCAACGGCCAGTCCGGCATCAAGTACGACCAGGACCTCCGCTTCGGCGCGGGCGACCTCCGTCAGGCCTTCTGGCTGGTCGACCTGCTGGAGAGCGCGGGCTACGAGGGACCCCGCCACTTCGACTTCAAGCCGGTGCGCACCGACGGTTCCGACGGTGTCTGGGAGTCCGCGAAGAACTGCATGCGCAACTACCTGATCCTCAAGGAGCGCACCGCCGCCTTCCGCGCCGACCCGGAGGTCCAGGAGGCCCTCGCGGCCTCCCGGCTCCCCGGCCTCGCCCGCCCCACCGCCGAGGACGGCCTCACCGCCCTCCTCGCGGACCCCACCGCCTACGACACCTTCGATCCCGAGGCCGCGGCCGCCCGCTCCATGTCCTTCGAACGCCTCGACCAGCTTGCCCTGGACCACCTCCTCGCCACCCGCTGAACCCGCGCCCGGGGCAAGGGCGGCGAGCCCCCGGACAGGTCACCGGCCCGCGCACACCGCGTACCCCGCCGGGTCGGCGACCACGTCACGGACCACCCGCGCCGCCGCGCCCCGCGCCGCGTCACCGGAGGAGGACGAGGCCCGCAGCCGTCCGCTCCCCGCCGGCCACAGCCCCGACACCACCCGACGGGTCAGCTCACGGTCCGCCGCCGGGCCCAGCCACGGCATCAGCGGCCGGTAGATCCCGCCCAGCACCACCGCCTCCGGGTCCAGCAGGTTCACCGCCCCGGACACCACCAGCCCCAGCATCCGCCCGGCCCGCTCCAGGGCCGCCAGCGTCCGGGCGTCCCCCGCGCGGGCGCGCCGTTCCAGCTCCGCCACACCGGGCAGCCCCGCCGCCTCGTCGAGGCCCGCGCCCCGCAGCAGCGCCGCCTGCCCGGCGTACTGCTCCAGGCACCCGCGGGAACCGCACCGGCACTCCGGGCCCTCCGCGTCGGCCACCATGTGCCCGATCTCCCCGGCGAACCCGTGCGCCCCGCGCAGCAGCTCACCGTCCACGACGATCGCGCCGCCCACCCCGATCTCGCCCGTCAGGTACAGGAAGCTGCGCACCCGCTCCGGCCCGCCGAACCACAGCTCGGCCAGCGCCGCTGCGTCGGCCTCGTTGTCCGAGCCGACCGGCAGCACCCGCCCCCCAGCGAGGGTCCCGCTCAGCGCCCGCCCGAACACTTCTTCCGCGGCCACCTGGTTCCAGCCGAGGTTCGGCGCCTGACGCACGGTGCCGCCGGACACCAGCCCGGGCAGCGCGAGCCGAGCGCCCACCGGACGGAGCTCCTGCTCCGCGGCCGACCCGAGGGTCCGCGCCGCGATCCGCGCGGCCCGCTCCAGCACCTCGCCGGGCGTCCCGCCCCGGTTGTCGACGTGCTCGGTGAGCCGCACCCGGTCGGTTCCGGCCAGATCGACCACGCAGACCGAGACGTAATCGACATTGATCTCGACGCCGAGCCCGGCCGGCCCCGTGCGGGCCACCCGCAGCGCGGTCCCCGGCCGTCCCGCCTGCCCGCTGAAGGTCTTGCCCTGCTCGGTGAGGAACCCGCCCGCCAGCAACTGTTCGACCAGCGACGACACCGCCGCCCGCGTCAGCCCCACCCGCGCCGCGACCGCCGCCCGGGTCGCCTCGCCCTCGTCGTGCACGGCCCGCAGCACCAGGCTGAGGTTGTGCCGTCGCACGGTGTCCTTGTCGGCCTTGGGCTCCAGCGGATCGAGAGTGTTCTTCATGGTGCGGCCGAGCCTATGTGAAGCGGGATACGCCGAAGCGCGGGCCCGGTCTGCCGACCGAACCCGCGCTTCTCGCTGTGTCCGAGGGGGGACTTGAACCCCCACGCCCGATAAAGGGCACTAGCACCTCAAGCTAGCGCGTCTGCCATTCCGCCACCCGGACAAGGTGTCTGTCTCGCGGCCCGTGGCCGTTCCGACGTGGAAAACCATAGCAAACATTGGGAGGGCCCGATCACGCCCCCACGTGCGCCGGGGGAGGGGGCAGGATGAGAGGACCCAGCAGCAGCGACGCGGGAGGAACCAGCGTGAGCGAGTCGAGCACGGCGCGAACCGCCACCGTCAGGGGCGAGGACGAGGTCACCGACCTCTGCCGCGACCTCATCCGGATCGACACCAGCAACTACGGCGACCACTCGGGCCCGGGGGAGCGGGCGGCCGCCGAGTACGTCGCCGAGAAGCTCGCCGAGGTGGGTCTCGAACCGAAGATCATCGAGTCCCACAAGGGACGCGCCTCCACCGTGGCGCGGATCGCGGGCGAGGACCCGTCCCGGCCCGCCCTCCTGATCCACGGCCACACCGACGTGGTCCCGGCCAACGCCGACGACTGGACGCACCACCCCTTCTCCGGCGAGATCGCGGACGGCTGCGTGTGGGGCCGGGGCGCGGTCGACATGAAGGACATGGACGCGATGACCCTCGCGGTCGTCCGGGACCGGCTGCGCAGCGGCCGCAAGCCCCCGCGCGACATCGTGCTGGCGTTCCTCGCGGACGAGGAAGCGGGTGGCACGTACGGCGCGCGGTACCTCGTGGACAAGCACCCCGACCTCTTCGAGGGCGTCACCGAGGCGATCGGCGAGGTGGGCGGCTTCTCCTTCACCGTCAACGAGAACCTGCGCCTCTACCTGGTCGAGACGGCCCAGAAGGGCATGCACTGGATGCGGCTCACCGTCGAGGGCACGGCGGGGCACGGCTCGATGACCAACACCGACAACGCCATCACCGAGCTGTGCGAGGCGGTGGGACGGCTCGGCCGGCACACCTGGCCGGTCAGGGTCACCAAGACCGTGCGGTCCTTCCTCGACGAGCTGTCCGACGCGCTCGGCACCCCGCTGGACCCGGAGGACATGGACGCCACCCTGGCCAAGCTCGGCGGCATCGCCAAGATGATCGGCGCCACCCTCCGCAACTCGGCCGCCCCGACCATGCTCGGCGCCGGCTACAAGGTCAACGTCATCCCGGGCCAGGCGACGGCCCACGTCGACGGGCGTTTCCTGCCGGGCTACGAGGAGGAGTTCCTGGCCGACCTCGACCGGCTGCTCGGGCCGCGCGTGAGGCGCGAGGACGTGCACGCCGACAAGGCGCTGGAGACCAGCTTCGACGGGGACCTGGTGGACGCCATGCAGTCCGCGCTCAAGGCGGAGGACCCGATCGCGCGGGCGGTGCCGTACATGCTCTCCGGGGGCACCGACGCCAAGTCCTTCGACGACCTCGGCATCCGCTGCTTCGGCTTCGCGCCGCTCAAGCTCCCGCCGGAGCTGGACTTCGCCGGCATGTTCCACGGCGTGGACGAGCGTGTACCGGTGGAGGGCCTGAAATTCGGCGTGCGGGTGCTGGACCGTTTCATCGGGGCGAGCTGACGCCCGGGCCCGATTCCCGGCCCGATTACCTGGAATAGTCGGGTGAAACGAAACTCCAATAATCGCCCGCGTGTGCACATCTGACCGAAAAGGGTGAACGGCGTCATCGGGTCGTAGCTCCCTTACCTCCCTGTCGTTACAGGTGATGCGGTCCGCGGCTGGGACCGCATTGCCAACAAGGAGGAATAATGATCAAGAAGGTCGCCGCTGTTGCGGCCGCCACCGGTGGGCTGGTCCTGGCCGGCGCGGGCATGGCCGTTGCCGATGCGGGTGCGAACGGCGCCGCCGTGGGCTCCCCCGGTGTCATTTCGGGCAATGTGGTTCAGGTTCCCATCCACATCCCGGTCAACGCCTGCGGCAACACCGTGAACATCATCGGTCTGCTGAACCCGGCCTTCGGGAACGTCTGCGTCAACGACTGACGTTGAGCCTCGACCCCTAGGGGTTTGAGCCCGGCCGGCCCCGGAGCGCGCGCCATGCGCTCCGGGGCCGCTGGACATTCATACCTCCGGGCGCTGTGCCCGCAGGTATTCCGGAAGCCTAGAAGGCAGGGAACCAGCTATGCGACAGGTCACGCGAAAGGGCCTGACCATCGTGGCGGCCGCGGGCGGCGTACTCGCCCTCGGCGGCGGATTCGCCCAGGCGCACACGGGCGCCGACGCCCACGGGGCAGCGACGAATTCCCCGGGCGTCGCGTCCGGGAACAACGTCCAGGCACCGGTGAGCGTGCCGGTGAACGCGTGCGGCAACACCGTGAACGTCGTCGGGGCACTCAACCCGTCGTTCGGGAACAAGTGCGCCAACGAGTCCAACGGCGCCAAGGCGAGCGGCGCGGCGGCCAATTCCCCGGGCGTCGCGTCCGGGAACAACGTCCAGGCCCCGGTCAATGTGCCGGTCAACGCCTGCGGCAACAGCGTGGACGTCGTCGGGGCACTCAACCCGTCGTTCGGCAACGACTGCGCCAACGGTCACCAGCACAAGCCCGGTCACCCCGGCAACCCCGGCAACCCGGACGAGCCGGGCAACCCGGGGAACCCGGACGAGCCCGGTAACCCCGGGAACCCGGACGAGCCCGGTAACCCCGACGAGCCCGATGAGCCCGGCAACCCGGGGAACCCGGACGAGCCCGGCACCCCCGATGAGCCGGACGAGCCCGGCAAGCCGGGGACGCCGGGCAAGCCGGGCAGCCCGGACGAGCCCGGTTCGCCGATCGAGCCGAACGAGCCCGGCGCGCAGACCGTCACCCCGCCGAAGGCGGAGGACGAGCTGGCGCTGACCGGTGCCGCTCCGCTCGGCATGCTGATCCCGGCGGGCGCGGGCCTGCTGCTCGGGGGCACGGTTCTCTACCGTCGCACCCGGCAGTCCTCGTAGCCCCCGCCCCCGCGGATACGACGGAGCGGGCCTCGCGATCGCGGGGCCCGCTCCGTTCTGCTCGCCGCCCTCACCAGGTGGCGCGCACCTGACGGATGATGCGCCGGCGCAGCCGCACGCGGCGGCTGCCGTCCCGGTGCAGGCTCAGTCGGTCCAACTCCCAGTGTCCGTACTCGGCGTGTTCGGTCAGCAGACGGGTCGCCTCCTTGCGGGACACCCCGCGAGGTACGTACACGTCGACAAATTCGTATTCCGGCATCGCATCTATTGTGCAAGCAGAGGCTTCATACGGATAGCGTCTGCACTATGTCTGATGCTGCGCAGCCCACCGCTGCCGAGGTCCGCGCCGCCGCCGAGGCGGTCAAAGCCGCACTGGACCGTCACCTGGAGGCGGTCGAGAACCGCACGGGTGATGACGACCCGGCCGTCTATGCCGCCTTCAACGCCCTCGCCACCGCGGCCGAGGCCTACGACGAGCGGCTCTACGACCGCTACGACGAGGTCACGCCGTTCGAGATCCCCGGCGTGGAGGACTCCCTCCCGCCCTACGAGGGCCCCGAGGAGCCGAACGCGCTGACCGTGCTGATCCGCCGCGACTACGCGGTGGTGGAGCCACAGCGCCTGCTGGCCCAGTCGCAGCGCATCGCGGACCTGGACCGGGAGGACGACGGCGCGGACACCGGTGCCGTGGTGGGAGCGAGCGTCCACGCGGCGCTGGGCGTGCTGTTCGGCGAGTTCGAGCCGGACGAGATCGCTTCGCGGCACAAGGAGTTCGGCCTGGAGGAGGGCGACTCCACCCTGTGGGTGGCCGCCGCCGACGAGCTCCCGGAACCGGGGGAGTGGCTGAGCACCCCGTTCGACCAGGCGGACCCGGGACGGGTGATCTGCCGGTTCGACGTGAGCGCGGTGTTCGACGAGGACGACATCCACGGCGACCCGGAGGACGTCGGCCCGGACGGCGCCTGACCCTTCCTCCCGGTCGGGAGGCGACACCGGCTGCCCCGCCCGGCCCGGCCCGGCCGCGCCCCGTCCCGCGCGCCGGGGCCTCGGCCCCGGCCGGGGCCACCGGACCGGTCCCGCGCGCCGGGGCATCCGGACCGGACCCGGGTACACCGCCCCCGGGGCATCCGGACCCGGTACGCCGTCCCGGGGCATCCGGACCCGGACCCGGTACGCGTCCCGGGCGTCGGCGGCCCGGTGGCGTTACGCCCGGCTGGTCTTGGGCGCGGGTGGCCTGGTGGCGTTCCGCCCGGCCGGTGGCCCGGAGGTCCTCCGCCCGGCCGGTTGCGGGCGCCGAAGGCCCGTCGGCCCTCCGCCCGGCCGGTTGCGGGCGCCTCGCCTCGGGTTCCGGTGGGCCGTCCGACCCGCTGGTCCGGTCCGGCACGGGTCTCCGGGGCAGCGGCTCATGGGGACGGTGCGCCTCCGGGGCGGAGACGGGAGCACCCACCGGGTCCGCCGGGCGCCCGGGCCCGGACGCCCGGGTCCTGTGGGTCAGTCGTCCTGCGTGGCCAGGAGGCCCTCCAGGAGCGCGCGGAGACGGGTCGTGCGGGGCTGGGGGAGCCTCTCCGCGACCGCGCGGGGGAGGGCCTGGTCCACGCCGTGCACCACCGAGAGGTGCCGCTCGCCACGGCCGAACGCGGTGTGGATCCACGCCCGGTCCAGCGCCTCGGCCGCGTCGCCGGGAAGAACGACGACCGCCGCCGGCCAGCGCATGCCCACGGCCTGGTGCGCGGTCAGCGCCCAGCCGTGGCGCAGCGCCGTGTCGACCCGGTCCTTGGGTACGACGACCCGCTCGCCCTCGCACTCCAGGTGCAGCCCGTCCGCGTCCGCCGAGAGCACCGTGCCCGGCACGGTCCGCCCGGGCGACGGGGCATGGGCGACCCGGTCGCCCGGGTCGAAGCCACCGAAACGGCCCGGCCCCGGGTTCAGCCGCTGCTTCAGCGCCGCGTTGAGGGCCCGCGTCCCCGCCGAACCGCCATGGCCGACGGTGATCACCTGGGTCTGCTCCGCCGGCACCCCGATCGCGCGGGGCACCGAGTCCGCGACCAGCTGCACCGTCCGGTGCACCGCCTCACCCGCGTCCCGCACCGGGACGATCACGACCTCCTTGCCCGGCGCCTCCACCTGGTTCAGCTCACCGATCCCGATACCCGAGACCAGCTCCCCGATCGGCCCGGGGTCGGGGACGCGCGACGCGATGTGCGGGCACGCCCGCGCCGCCAGCACATCGGCGAAGACCCGCCCCGCGCCCGCCGACCACAGCACGCCCGGGTCGCCGCTGAGCACCAGACGGCAGCCGTCCGGAAGCGACTCCACCAGCATCGCGGCCGTCTCCACGTCCAGCTGAGGAGCGTCCAGCACGACCAGCAGGTCCAGGGCGAGCGCCCCGTCCTCGTCCCGCCCCGGCCCGCCCTGCCCGGCCAGCAGCCCGGTGACGGTGACCGCGGCCACGTCCGGGCCGAGCCGGCGGCGGCCGTTCTCCGTGTGCGTGGCCACGACCGCCCGGAGGCCGAGCCCTCGTGCGGCCCCGGCCAGGGCGGCCGCCTCGGCCCGCGCCGCCTCGCCGCCCGTGTGCGTGACGAGCCCGTGGTCCGCGACCGCCCGGGTCAGATCGGTCGGGGGAGCGTCCCGCCAGCGGGCGTCCGGCCCGGTCCTGGCGAGCCGGGCGAGACCGTCGGCGAGGCTCTCCTCCGCGAGCGCGTACCGGTCGAGCCCCAGCAGCACCGGTACCGGCTCCGCGTCGTCGGCCCGCTCCTGTTCCGGCTCCCCGTCCCCGTCCTCGTGCTCGTCGAGTCCGTCGTGGAAGACCAGCACCGCGCCCTCGGCGATCGCGTGCTGCACCGCCTCGTCCGGCTCGGGCACGGCGCGCTCCGCCAGCGCCGCGCGCACCGCCGCCGCCTCCAGGGCCGTGTGGCCCTGGAGGGCCGCCCGCTGGAGCAGCCACGCGATGAGGGCGACCGTCCGGCGCTCGTCCCCGGGACCGCACTCCGTTCCGAGCAGCGCCCGGGCGAATCCGTCGGCCTGCTCGGGCCGGACGCCCGGCACCGACAGCAGCCGCCAGGGGTCCTCGCGCAGCACGTCCGCCGCCGTCGCCCCGAGCACGGTGGCCACCCGCGCGCCGAGCGACTCGGGCGCGCCCCCTTCGACCAGGACGGCCCGCACGGCCGTGACCGTCTCCGGCGCCGTCACCGGCGCGGGCCGGACGGGCCCGGCGGGGGCGACCGGCCGGGTGGGTGCGACGGGCGCCGGCGCGGGCCGCCGCGGCGCGGGCGCCGGGGAGTCGAAGAACGCCGTGCCGGGCGCCTTGCCGCTCTCCACCGCCCGCACCGCCGCGAGCAGGTCGGCAGCCCGGCCGCTCAGCTTGGTGCCCGCCTCGACGGGGCCCTTCTCGGCCTTGCGCTGCTCGATCCGCGCCCGCAGTTCCCGCTGCGCCGCCAGCTCCGCCGCCGCCTCGGAGACGCCGCCTGCCTCGGACTCGCCCCCCGCCGCGGAGCCCTCCGCCTCGGAGACGCCGCCCTCCTCGGCCGCCGCGTCGGACTCGCCCCCCGCCGCGGAGCCCTCCCCCTCGGGCACGCCGCCCTGCCCGTCCGCCACCTCGGACTCGCCCCCTGCCTCGGACTCGCCCTCCGCCTCGGAACCCGCCCCGGGGCCTTCCTCGAAGACGCCGCCCTCCTCGGGCACATCCGTGTCATCGTCCCCGTCGGCCCCCTCCGGCGGTGCCGGGACGGCGGAGGGACCGGCCGGCTCCGCGCCTTCCGCGGCGGCGGGTCCGGCGGCGGATGCGGCGGAGTCCTGGTCGTCGGCCGAGGGGCCGGGGGTTGCCCCCCGGGGAAGCGCGGTCACAGCGTGCTCCAGTCCTGATCGGGATAGCGGTGCACGGGCGCCGACACATCGTCGAGCGCCCGGCGGATCTCGTCAGGAAGACTAAGGGTCTCCACTGACAACGCCGCCGCGAGCTGCTGCGCGTTGCGCGCGCCCACGACCGGGGCCACCACGCCCGGCCGGTCCCGCACCCAAGCCAGTGCCACCTGCAGCGGAGTGGCCGCCAGCCCGTCCGCCGCCGTGATCACCGCGTCCACGATCCGCGTCGCCGAGTCGTCCAGGTACGGTTCCACGAACGGCGCCAGCCGGTCCGAGGCACCCCGTGAATCGGACGGCGTGGCGTGCCGGTACTTGCCCGTCAGCACCCCCCGCCCCAGCGGCGACGACGGCAGCAGCCCGACGCCCAGGTCCAGGGCGGCGGGCAGCACCTCCCGCTCCACGCCCCGCTGGAGCAGCGAGTACTCCATCTGCGTGCTCGCCAGCCGCGCCCGCGCCACGCCCGGCGCCAGCTGCCACGTCGCGGCCTTCGCCAACTGCCAGCCGCAGAAGTTCGACACGCCCACGTACCGCGCCCGGCCGCTGCTGACCGCGATGTCCAGGGCCTGGAGCGTCTCCTCCAGCGGTGTCTCGGGATCGAAGGCGTGCACCTGCCACAGGTCCACGTAGTCCGTTCCCAGCCGGGCCAGCGACGCGTCCAGCGCCGCGAGCAGGTGCCCGCGCGACCCGTCGAACCGCCGGTCCGGGTCGGGCACGCTGCCGGCCTTCGTCGCGATCACCAGATCACGCCTGGGCACCAGCCGCTCCACGAGCTGCCCGAGCAGGTACTCGGCCTCGCCGCCGCCGTACACGTCCGCCGTGTCGATCAGCGTCCCGCCCGCCTCCCAGAACGCCTTGAGCTGGTCCGCGGCGTCGTGCTCGTCGGTGTCCCGCCCCCAGGTGAGGGTGCCGAGGCCGATCCGGGACACACGAAGGCCGGTACGGCCGAGATGCCTCTGCTCCATGGCCGCGAGATTACTGGCCAGAGGCCCACGCGGAGAGAGCCTGTGGACAACCTTGTGCCGGTCGCGGACCCGTCCCCCTCCTGACGGGGCGCGGATCCGCGCGCTAGAGTCCCGACGCAGATCGTTACTGATCGGTAAATGAGTCGACGAGTAAGGGGACCGGCTATGCGGCTCGGCATCAACCTCGGCTACTGGGGCGCGGGCATGGACGGCGACAACCTCGCCGTCGCCCAGGAGGCGGACCGCCTCGGCTATGACGTCTGCTGGGCGGCCGAGGCGTACGGCTCCGACGCCCCGACGGTCCTCGCCTGGGTCGCCGCCCAGACCGAGAACATCGACGTCGGCTCCGCGATCATGCAGATCCCGGCCCGCCAGCCCACCATGACGGCCATGACGGCGGCCACTCTCGACTCGCTCTCCGGCGGGCGCTTCCGCCTCGGCCTCGGCGTATCCGGCCCGCAGGTCTCCGAGGGCTGGTACGGCGTCAAGTTCGACAAACCGCTGGCCCGCACCCGTGAGTACGTCGAGATCGTGCGCAAGGCCATGGCCCGCGAGCGGCTGACCCACGAGGGCGAGCACTGGACCCTCCCGCTCCCCGGCGGCCCCGGCAAGCCGATCAAGCTCACCGTCCACCCCGAGCGCGAGCACATCCCGCTCTACATCGCGGCCATCGGCCCCAAGAACCTGGAGCAGACCGGCGAGATCGCCGACGGCGCCCTGCTGATCTTTCCGTCCGCCGAGCACCTGGAGGAGACCGCGATCCGGTACCTCCGCGCCGGACGCGAGAAGGCGGGCCTGACCATGGACGGCTTCGACGTGTGCCCGACCCTCCCGCTGGCCGTCGGCGACGACGTCAACGGCCTCGCCGACATGTTCCGCCCGTACACCGCGCTGTACGTCGGCGGCATGGGCAGCCGCAAGCAGAACTTCTACAACCAGCTCGCCCAGCGCATGGGGTACGAGAAGGAAGCCGCCGAGATCCAGGACAAGTACCTCTCCGGCGACAAGACCGGCGCCGCGGCCGCCGTCCCGCACCGGCTGATCGACCAGACGACGCTGCTCGGCTCCGTGGAGCGGATCGCCGACCGGATGCAGGCGTACGCGGCGGCCGGTGTCACCACCCTCACCCTCGCCCCGGCCGGCTTCACGCTCGACGAGCGGATCGCGGCGCTGCGGGCGGGCACCGAGGCCCTGGAGCGGGCGGGCCTGGTCGACTAGACCCGGACAAGCCTGCGGCCGTGGTGGGGGCTCGGGGTCATCCCCGCCACGGCCGTCACGCTGCACAACGCGCCACGCCCCCCGGGGGTTACTCCCCCGGCGCAAGCGGGGTGTACGGAGGCGCTCTTCCTCTCCCCGTACCCCCGCTGGTCCGCCATCCGGCGGACTTCCGCCCCCATGCTGTTGCCACACCCTCCATGCGGCATTTGACTCGTTCTTTGCGGAACTTCGCGGAAGTGCGCAGACGCGCGTATGGAGGTGGCACTGATGCTGTCGGCCCGAAGCCTGTTCCAGGAGATCGTCGACAATGACGACTCCTACCAGCTGTTCTGTTCCATCGCGGCCAGCGGGGAGGCGCAGGGCGGCTGGGAGAACGCCCGTATCGCCGCACTCCTCCCCGAGAGCATGCGTGACCTCGCCCCCAAGGTCACCCGGCACGGTGCCGACGAGGACAAGCACGGCCGGATCTTCAACGCCCTGCTCAAGAAGCGGGGCCTGGAACCGGTCGCCGTGCCTCCCGAGACCGACTACACGATGCTGCTGGAACAGCGCGGCATCGGCCTGGCCCACGAGAAGCTCCGCCGCGACCAGCCGCTGACGGAGGAGGACATCCTCGTCTACCTGTCGCACAGCAGGGTCACCGAACAGCGCGCCGCCGACCAGATGGACATGCTCGTCAAGCACTTCGGCGACCACCCCGAAGTGGGCAAGGCCATCCGGCAGATCTGCAACGACGAGGACAACCACCTCGCGTACTGTCACGAGGAACTCCTGGGCCTCGCGTACTCCGGACACGGCCGCGCGATCCAGCGCACCCTGCGCGAGTGCGCCATGGCCGAGATCGCCGTCTACCGCGACGTCAGCCTCGCCGTCATGGACCACATGGGCCGCATCCTGAAGTGGCCGGGCGTCAAGAGGACGGCCCTGTCCCTGGGCATCCGGAGCATGTACGCGTACGAGAGGGCAGGCGGCTGGCGGCGCATGGTCGACCTCAGGATGCCGGAGCGGCGCAACCCGCTGGGCGGACCCGCCGAGCCCGCCCCGGCATTCTGAGCGTCGTCGGAGCGGCGGCCTACAGCCAGCCCCGGCGCTTGAACAGCCGGTACAGGCCGACGACCGCCACGGCCATCAGGACGATCACGGCCGGATAGCCCCACACCTGGTGGAGCTCCCACATGTGGTCGAAGTTCATGCCGTACACGCCCGCGACCATGGTGGGCACCGCGGCCATCGCCGCCCACGCGGAGATCTTGCGCATGTCGTCGTTCTGCCGTACCCCCATCTGCGCGAGATGGGCCGACAGGATGTCCGACAGGAGCCGGTCGAGTCCCTCCACCTGCTCCGTGGCGCGGGTCAGGTGGTCGCTGACGTCCCGGAAGAAGGGCTGGGCGTGCTCACTGACGAAGGGCACGCCCGCGCCCGCGAGCCGGGCCATCGGCGCCGCCAGCGGACCGGTGGCCCGGCGGAACTCCAGCACCTGGCGTTTGAACGTGTAGATCCGGGACGCCGTGTTCTTGGCGTCCCCGCCCGCCGGCTGGAACACCTCCGTCTCCATCTCCTCCAGGTCGACCTGGAGCTCGCCGGCCACCTCGATGTAGTGGTCGACGACCGCGTCGCTGATCGCGTACAGCACCGACGTCGGCCCGTGCCTGAGCACCTCCGGCTCCGCCTCCAGCCGCTTGCGCACGGCCGTCAACGGCGCCCCCTCGCCGTGCCGGACCGTCACCACGAACGAGTCGCCCACGAACACCATCAGCTCGCCGGTGCTGACCGTGTCGCTCTCCGGCTCGTAGACGACCGGCTTGAGCACCATGAACAGCGAGTCGTCGTACACCTCCAGCTTGGGCCGCTGGTGCGCCTTGAGGGCGTCCTCCACGGCCAGCGGGTGCAGGCCGAACTCCGCCGAGACGTGATCGAACTCCTCCTCCGTCGGCTCGTGCAGGCCGATCCAGAGGAACGCGTCGCCCGAGTCGGCCGCCCGCGCCGCTTCGAGCGCGTCGGAGAAATCGGACGGGCCCTCACTGCGGTGCCCGTCCCGGTAGATGGCACAGTCCACGATCACGGCGCGTATTCTTCCCCGGCCCCCGGCGCCTTGCACCCAGGGAGCCGCAAAGGGCCTGTCTTCCGGATCCCGCAGGGCTCACGAGGAGGCGTGGCGCGCGTGTCTGCGGCGTCGTCGTCGGCCGCCCGTGCTCCGCAGCGGCTCCCTCCCGCGCCTGGCGCCCGCACGCACCGGACCCCGCTCCCCGATCCGGCTCGACACGAACGCCAGGCCCTAGGCTGGCAGGCATGGCCACGTTGATCCTCGTACGGCACGGACGCTCGACCGCCAACACCGCAGGCGTACTCGCGGGCTGGACGCCCGGCGTCGCCCTCGACGAGCGCGGCGCCGCACAGGCGGCCGCGCTGCCCGGCCGGCTGGCCGGAGTGCCGTTGGCGGCGGCCGTCACCAGCCCGCTGCAGAGGTGCCTGGAGACCCTCCGGCCGCTGCTGGACGCCCGCCCCGGACTGCCGGTGCACACCGACGAGCGGATCGGTGAGTGCCGCTACGGCGACTGGTCCGGGCGCAAGCTCGCCGAACTCGCCGACGAGCCCCTCATGGAGGTCGTCCAGCGGCACCCGTCCAACGCCGCCTTCCCCGGCGGTGAGTCGATGCGCGCCATGCAGGCCCGCGCCGTCGAGGCCGTGCGCGAGTGGAACGCGCGCGTGGAGGCGGAGAACGGGGAGGACGCGGTCTATCTGATGTGCTCGCACGGCGACATCATCAAGTCGCTCGTGGCCGACGCACTCGGAATGCATCTCGATCTTTTCCAGCGGATCCATGTGGATCCTTGTTCCGTGACGGCGATCCGTTACACCCGTCTCAGGCCGTCTCTTCTGCGACTCGGCGACACCGGCGACTTCGGCGGGCTCATCCCCCACGAGGAGCCCGGCGGCGAGGCGGCCGAGGTGGGGGGCGGCGCGGGAGCACCGTGATCGAATCGCACAGTAGGGTGGACGGGCCGCAGCGCCGTCCGAACTGAAGCAAGGGAGAGGGAACGTGTCCCGTCAGGTGTTCCTCTATGACCCACCGGAGCGCTTCGTGGCCGGCACGGTCGGGCTCCCTGGCCGCCGTACGTTCTTCCTCCAGGCCTCCGCCGGCGGCCGGGTCACCAGCGTCGCCCTGGAGAAGACCCAGGTGGCCGCGCTCGCCGAGCGGATCGACGAACTTCTCGACGAAGTGGTGCGGCGCACCGGGGGCAATGCCCCCGTACCGGCCGTGGCCCCCTCCGACGTCACCGACACCGCGCCCCTGGACGCCCCGGTCGAGGAGGAGTTCCGGGTGGGCACCATGGCGCTGGCCTGGGACGGCGAGGAACAGCGCATGATCGTCGAGGCGCAGGCGCTGGTCGAGCTCGACGTGGAGTCCGAGGAGGACCTCGCCGAGGCCGAGGAGCGGCTGCTCCAGGACGAGGAGAACGGCCCGCCGATGCTGCGGGTCCGGCTCACCGGTGCCCAGGCGAGGGCCTTCGCCAAGCGCGCCCTCGACGTGGTCAACGCGGGGCGGCCGCCGTGCCCGCTGTGCAGCCTGCCGCTCGACCCGGAAGGACACGTATGCCCGCGCCAGAACGGATACCGCCGGGGGGCCTGACGGCGGTGGACCTGCTCGACCTGCTCGCCAAGGGCGAGCTGACGGTTCGCGGCCAGGTGCGCGAGGCGTCCAACGCGGTGCTGTTCTGTTCCGTCGCGTACGAGGGCCAGGAGGCGGACTGCGTCTACAAGCCCGTCGCCGGGGAGCGCCCCCTGTGGGACTTCCCGGACGGCACGCTGGCCCAGCGGGAGGTCGCGGCGTACGAGGTGTCCGAGGCGACCGGCTGGGGCCTGGTCCCGCCGACCGTCCTGCGGGACGGCCCGTACGGCCAGGGCATGGTCCAGGTGTGGATCGAGGACGACCCGTCCGTCTCGCTGCTGGCGCTGGTCGACGACGAGGAGCCGGGCGAGGGCTGGAAGGCGGTCGGCCTCGCGCAGGTCGACGAGGACCGCACCGCCCTGCTGGTGCACGCCGACGACGTACGGCTGCGGCGGCTCGCCGTGCTCGACGCAGTGATCAACAACGGTGACCGCAAGGGCGGACATCTGCTGCCCGCGTCCGACGGCCGGCTGTACGCGATCGACCACGGGGTCACCTTCAACGTGGACGACAAGCTGCGCACCCTCCTGTGGGGCTGGGCGGGCGAGCCGCTTACGGAGGAGGCGCTGGAGGCGCTGGCGCGGCTGAACGCCTCCCTGGCACCCGGAGGGCCCCTCGCCGCCCGTCTGGCCGAGCTGATCACCCCGGCCGAGGTCACGGCCCTGCGGGGCCGCGTCGCCGCCCTGCGTTCCTCGGGCCGCCACCCGGAACCCTCGGGACAGTGGCCCGCGATCCCCTGGCCGCCGGTCTGAGCAGGCCCCTGCATATGCCGGCCGACCGCGCAAGAGTGCCTATCCGGTCATGATCCCGCATCCGGTTCGTATCCGGAACACCCGTCCGGTTACGCTCGTGACATGCATGCCTGGCCCGCTTCTGAGGTCCCCGCCCTGCCCGGCAAGGGCCGCGACCTCCGGATCCACGACACCGCGACCGGTGGACGAGTGACCCTCGACCCCGGCCCCGTCGCCCGTATCTACGTCTGCGGCATCACGCCGTACGACGCGACCCATATCGGTCACGCGGCGACCTACAACGCGTTCGACCTCGTTCAGCGCGTGTGGCTCGACACCAAGCGGCAGGTTCACTACGTCCAGAACGTCACCGACGTGGACGATCCGCTCCTGGAGCGGGCCGTCCGGGACAACATCGACTGGGAGAGCCTCGCGGAGCGCGAGACGTCCCTGTTCCGCGAGGACATGACCGCCCTCCGGATGCTCCCGCCGCAGCACTACATCGGTGCCGTCGAGGCGATACCGGGCATCGTGCCGCTCATCGAGCGGCTCCGGGACGCGGGTGCCGCGTACGAACTCGAGGGCGACGTCTACTTCTCCGTCGAGGCCGACCCGCACTTCGGCGAGGTCTCGCACTACGACGCCGAGTTCATGCGGGCCCTGTCCGCCGAGCGCGGCGGCGACCCGGACCGTCCGGGCAAGAAGAACCCGCTCGACCCGATGCTGTGGATGGCCGCCCGCGAGGGCGAGCCCAGCTGGGACGGCGGCACCCTGGGCCCCGGACGCCCCGGCTGGCACATCGAGTGCGTGGCCATCGCCCTGGACCACCTCGGCATGGGCTTCGACGTCCAGGGCGGGGGTTCCGACCTGGTCTTCCCGCACCACGAGATGGGCGCCTCGCACGCCCAGGCGCTGACCGGTGAGTACCCCTTCGCCAAGGCGTACGTGCACGCCGGGATGGTCGCCCTGCACGGCGAGAAGATGTCCAAGTCCAAGGGCAACCTGGTCTTCGTCTCCGCGCTGCGCCGCCGGGGGGTCGACCCGGCCGCCATCCGGCTCGCCCTGCTGTCCCACCACTACCGCGCCGACTGGGAGTGGACCGACGAGGTCCTCCAGGAAGCCGAGGAGCGGCTCGGCCGCTGGCGTGCCGCGGTCTCCCGCCCCGACGGGCCGTCGGCCGACGCGCTGGTCGACGCGGTGCGCGAGGCGCTCGCCGACGACCTGGACGCCCCGGCCGCCCTCGCGGCCGTGGACGGCTGGGTCGCCCGCCAGCAGGCGGAGGGCGGCACGGACGAGGGTGCGCCGGGCCTCGTCTCCCGGACGGTCGACGCCCTGCTGGGCGTGGCGCTGTAGGGCCGCGCCCCACGGCATCGGTCCGCTGACGACGGACGACGGCGGGGGGGGGGGGGGGGCCCCCCCCCCCCCCCCCCCCCTCCCCCCTCCCCCCCCCCCCCTGAGGCGTCGCCAGCGGCCCGGGGAGAACGGGGTACGAGGGGAGGAGAGAGGGCAAAGGGCCGGTTG